>JAQWDK010000024.1 GCA_028705495.1 Eubacteriales bacterium | reverse complement strand
CCATCGGGTATTCGGCTTTTCTCCGTTCCGCTACGCTCCACTCCGAAAAGCCGAATACCCGATAGAACTTACCTATCCACATTCTTCTTAAATTAAAAATAGACCATATGTTTGACAACCACAGAATGCAAATGTGTAAAAAAAATAAAATTGCAGTTGACAAAATCTTTTATAAATAATATAATAAATTATATTAATCAATTAGTGTAATGAGATGATTGTAAATATAAAATATTTGGCAAAATCAGCGAAAGCTGACGACGCAAAGCCGAGTGTCTAAAATAAGCCGTGATACAACGGTTATTATGATTGACTGGCTGCAACGATGTGATTGAAAACAATCACTAATTGCAGTCGTTTTTTTATTAAAAGCTTCAATTATACAGTAAAATACAGCGGAAAGGTAGGTCTCGGGTATGAAGAAGAAGACATTTTGGGGTTATGATCCGAAACTCACGGACGATTACATAAGTTCTCTTGAGAGTCAGGTAGATATACTGACATCAAAATTAACTGCTATGTCTATGGATTTGAACTCAGCTAATGATGAGCTGAGCTATCTCAGAGAAAAGTCAAAATCACCGAAAGAGCTGTCGGATACAAATGAAACTCTTGAAAAGAAAATACAGGAAGTAACAAAAGAAAATAACGGATTAATAGAAAAATACGCACAGCTTCGTGATGAAAAAAATAAAAAAATTGCAATCTTAATGGAAGAAAACGAAAAGCTTGTGATGAAAATCAAAAAGCTTGAAGAGCAAGTCTCTAAAAAATCGGATGAAGAAAAAAGCCGTACCGATTTCGTACGCAACGATTTCATACTGGCAGCATCAAGAGAACGTGCCTTCGATGAGATGGAGAGGATTAGGAAAGCTGCTCGTGAAGACATGATAAACAATGTCGACGAGTATGTTGCAGCATTAGAAGAGTCTAACAATCAGCTAAAAGCAATCGTTTCAGAGCTTAGAGCGGAATATAATGCGGTATCTGACGATCTGGCAAAGTCAGTAAACAAGGTCTTTGAAGCGCTCTGGGTAATGGATGCATATAACGAGCGAGTTGAGAAAGATTTGATCTCGACAAAAAGCATCTCTGTTAATCTAAAACAGCGTATCGATGAGATGTGTGATGAATCAGCCGCTGGCACCGGTAAAATGCCGAAAATCCGACCAGAAATTTTTCGAGGTTCCGCGATCTCTGATAAAAGACGCGATGAACTTATGTCAAAGTTTAACCCTGACTATAGAGCAGAATCAGAGGAACTGTCTTCTGCTAAAGAAGAGACTGCTGAAATACAAGAGGCTAAAAATGATAAAACTGATATAGGGTTAGACGATGAGCTGATAGTTCCTAAAAAGCCTGAAACCTTAAAAATAAACACTAAAATTAAACCAATAGATGTGTTTGGTTTAAAGTAAAAAACATTCCGAGCTTGAAAGGAGAGAGGCATGTATAACAGCGTTGAACGAAATCCTGTAAGTGGCAGTGATGCAACAGGAATTTCACAAAACCTGAAACTAGTTGTCTGTTTTACTTTAGCTCTTCTTCTTATGCTTGGAATACTTGCTGTTTACATTAATTTAATACATAACGATTATATAGTTTTAGGTGATGGGGAAATCATTGATGACTGGGAATATACCACCGGTTATAGTATTGTTGATATAAATAACTCATCCATCGCTTACAAAAAAGTAAAGTCACTAAGCGAAATAAAAACTTCAACTAACTATGATTTCATAAGGCTTAAAAAGAAAGTAGATTCTAAAGATAAAATCGGGTATTTAAATATAAACACCTATTTTAATCAAATAAATGTTGAAATAAACGGCGGTTTAGTTTACAATAGTATAGATTCCCTTACGAAATTTGCCACTGAGTTGTATATAAATGTTGAAGTACCTAAGTCGTCCGACGACATCGAGATTGTTGTTACTGTCAGAGCTGCTTTTACACCTAAAATTGATATTTTTGCTCTCGGTTCAAAAAGCACTTCACTAAGCTTATCAAATGTTTTAGTCAAGACTACAGTGTTATCTGCTATAACCGGAATATTATCATTGATTGCTGTCGCTGTTGGCATACTCAGTACAAAAGAAAGATTCAAAACAAAACTCATTGGTGTTGGTATATCCGGCTTTTTATTTTTTGTCTTTTCGTTCATTTATACATTGATGTTTTACACCAACATAAATAGTTTAGTCTTATTCCGGGTATGCTTTGCTCTTGCAATGACTGCGTCTTTCATTCAAGCTTACTATTCATCAAGACTTGCGGCTTCTGGAACCACCGTAATGCAGTTTTTTTCGGCAGTCGGTATTTTGTATATAACTGTGTTTGCGCTCTCTTCGAGAGAAGAGTTCTTTATATTCCTTCTGAAAAATTACATCTTTTATCTCTTAGCTTTTTATATTGCAACAACTATTGTTCATATAAGGCAAAAACCAAAGTTAAACAGCTGGATATACATAACATCTTTTATTGCTCTTTCGCTTTCCGTTGTCAGCTTTTGGATTAGCTTTTCAATTAATACAAGCTATCATTTGGTTATTGTTGCTCTGGCTTTTTATATCATTCATACGATAGCATGTTTTATTAATTATATCTTTTCGTTCAAAAAGGGGAAGAAAGCCAAAACTGAAAAAACCGTTGCTGAAACAGATGGAGTTATGTTTAACTTTAATCCCTACGATCTTATGAAAGAACTCGGCTCGGTCGGAGAGTTGTTTGAGCTTATTTTAAGCGTACCGCATAACTATGCCCATGTCCGAAATGTTTCATATTACGTTTATGCAATATGTTACCACCATGGATATACGGTAGATGAATGTAAAAAGACAGCAAAAGCTTCACTTCTACACGATATCGGAAAGCTGATGGTTCCGAATTCGATTAGAAATAAATTTGATACATTAACATCTGAAGAATTTGAAGAAATGAAAAAGCATACCCAATATGGTTACGAGATTCTGTCTTCAGGAAGTAGCGAATTAATGAAAACAGGAGCGACCATCGCGCGTCAGCACCATGAAAGATATGACGGCAACGGATATTTCGGCATAAAAGGTGAAGAAATAAATGAGTTCGCCCAGATTACCTGCATAGCCGATGTCTTCGACGCTATCACTTCGGAACGCAAATATAAAAAAGCGTGGAGCTTTAATGATGGCTTTAACTATATTTTAAATCATGCCGGAACTTATTTTTCGCCGGTGTTTATCGAATCTTTTAAGAAATCTAAAGATGATATAAGTAGTATTTACAACAAAACGCGTGAAAAATAAACAGTACAATCAACAAGACATCGGAGGTGCGTTTGTGGATATCTTTATTACAGGGCGGTTAAAATCAATATCAACCTCGCTCGTTGACCGTCTTGCATCATCATATCAAGTCGTGCTTGCCTCTGAGGATTTTAATAGAACAATTATCGGAGAAAAAAGCAAGAGCTTCAGTGAACCAATAGGTTCGCAGGGCTTTAATAAGCTTTTCACAACATATTCCTTTAATACAGTAATATATTTTTGCGGAAGACCGGACGAAAAATGTGTTTTCGATGATATGAAAGGGCTAGAAGCAACTCTGAAGGCTTGTTCTGATCATGATGTTGAACATGTTATCGTCGTTTCTTCAACCTATGTATATTCGGGTTTAACCGAGCCGGACGAAGAAACGCAACCTGTTCCAAACGATGCCTCAAGCGTCCTCTTGTACTCACTCGAGAAATTGTGTGATGCATACAGAGAAAACAACGCTCTTAAGGTTCTTATATTGAGAGTTCCTGTGCTATTCGGTATGTATGAAGAAGAATCCTTTATTGGCAATATTGCAAAACAAATTGAGACGAAAAAATTTGCTCATATAAATGGTCTACCAAATCAGCATGTGGACTTTTTATCCCAGGATGATTTAGCAGAACTTTTGAAACGCATCATGCTCGAATGGCCGTCCGATTTAACAAATATAAACATCCCTGGTGCGAAACAGATTACGCTCCAAGAGCTTGGGAATGTTCTTAAACAAATCGTTCCTGCTACAAGAATAAGTTTTAGCGAGAAAAGCGCTCTTATTTATCCACCCGTGAGTTCGGGTATAGCAAGAAAGATTTTTGAATGGAGTCCGGTAATAAGCATCGAAGACGACATAACTGATATCATAAAAAATATCGGCTCTCACAAAATGTCGACTTTTCAGAAGCTGAAAAAGAAAATTTACGATTACTTCGGCACCAAAAACAATATTATCATGGTGATAGAGCTGGTTATCGGCTACCTACTAATGGAGCTCTTAAACCGCTTGACATCAACCACATCTCAATTTATTTTTGTAGATTTCAGACTCTTGTTCGTTGTGCTCCTCGGAACCCTCCATGGTTTGAATGTTGGTATCGCAGCGGCAGTTCTTGCATCGATATCCCTGACGCTCGGATTTATGAACGATGGAGCGGACTGGACAATGCTAATTTATAATGTTGACAATTGGCTGCCTTATGCTGCCTATCTTATTACAGGTGCGATAACAGGCTACACATGTGATAAAAAAGCAAACGACTACACTTATCTTAAAGAGGAATGGATCGATCTTGACACAAGATATAAATTCCTCAACGAAGTGTACAATAGCAGTTTGCAGAATAAGAAACAGTTCAAAAAACAGATTATCAGCTACCGCGATAGCTTTGGCCGTATCTTTGAAATCACAAAGAGGCTTAACACAGTGCTCCCCGAAGCGATTTTTAAAGAAGCGCTTTTGGCACTTGAAGACATACTGGAAAATCAAACTATCAGCATCTATTCTGTTGTAGAAAATAGCAAGTTCGGACGGCTTCGCGTAAGTTCTAAGAAAATTTTAAACACTGCGCCAAAATCATTCGATCTAATAAAACACGACAAACTTGTTGAGGAGTTGAGAGCTGAACAAGTTTGGAAAAATACAGAAATGATACCCAGTTATCCCGATTATGTTTATCCGATATATAGCGAAGAGGGTACTTTAGCACTGCTTGTTATTGTCAACAAAGTAACACATGAACAGATGGCGATGTACTTTGAGAATCTTTTAAAGATCGTATGCAGTCTTATTCAAGAAGCGCTTCTCAGGGCTAAGAACTATAACGAGAGGTTTTCGGATGAATTCTATATACAAGGCACAAAAATTCTCAAGCGCGATGCCTTTAGAGATGTACTTCGTGTTAAGGCACAGATGGAAGAAGTTGCGATTTCTGAATATTCGCTTCTCAGCGTTGCTGCTTCAAGGGATAATATAATCGAAGTAGGCGAAAGACTGCAGAAGTATCTGCGTGAGAGCGATATAATCGGTGAGGGTGACGGAAATCAGTTATATATCATCCTCTCCCAAGCAAACGAAAGCGATATACCTTATATCCTTTCAAGGCTCGAAAAAGCAGGTTTATCGTTTAGCCAAGTATCTGATGAAAATCTCATTAACGGTAAACCAAGTGACGATTTATAAGTTCGAGTACAGCAATACTAAAAAAGGGGGAAAACTGCTTGTTCGATATATTTTTTATTGTTTTCCTTTTCTTCCATGTCATGGTATGCCTTATTATGCTGCTTCTAATTAAACTTGATGTACTAAAAATATCCATGCAGCTGTACCCGCTAATAACGTTCTTGCCGTTTTGGGGTGTTTTTATGACACTTAAGGCTGATTACTATTTACGAAAGAACAAGACGGGAAGTCGTGAGATTGAACTTGAAAAGCTGATAATGGACCCGGACGATTACCGAAGTCTTACACTTGCCGTAGAGGAAACTGATGACTCCGTCGTACCCCTTGAAGAGGCGATTTTGATAAACGATAGCGAAACAAGGCGGCAGCTGATGATAGACGTCCTTAAACACGACCCGAAACAGTATGTAAAACTCCTTCAAAGCGCAAGAGAAAACGACGATGTCGAAGTTGCTCATTACGCTTCAACGGCTATAATGGAAATTCAGCGTGAATACGAGCTGCATGTTAAAGACCGCGAAAACGAGTATAAGCGAAACCCTGATAACCTCGATGCTATTGACAGTTACCGTATGGCAGTCCGTGAATATGTCAACAGCGGACTTATTCAGGACAGCGTTCTTTATCTTCAAAGACAAAAATATGACTCGATACTCTCCAAAAGGCTTGAAATGCCTGGGGCTGATATGAAGATATACCACGACGCAATCGACAATCTACTTGAAATGGAGATATACCAGAGAGCGAGCCTTCTTATCGAAACGGCTTTGAAAAAGTGGCCGACCAACGAGGAACTCTGGCTTATCAGAGTAAAATATATTCATTTAACTGGTGATAGAAAAAATCTCGAAGAAACTATAACGAAGCTTAAAAAGAGCTCAATTTATTTTTCACCTTCCGCTCAGGCATCACTTGAATACTGGATTAGCTAAAATAACTTGAAAGGCAAATAGCGTGAAATATAACTTAGATGAAATCCAACTATGAAGCATTCACGCCCGCGAAATTCAATAAATTGAATTTCAAGAATGTTTTATATAGCCGCTTCGCGGCAGAATGGATGATGTTATGGGTAAAAAAATCAGTCTTGGTAGAGTTGTTTATCCTCTTATATTACTTACGGTAATTGCTGCCTTTTTGATGATAGAAAGAAACGGTATGGAGGTGAAGGTTGAGGGTTTCATTCTTGACTACCTACCACAAGAATACCGTGAAAGAGCAGAAAACAAACCTGAATTAAAAAAAGAATGTCTAATTATCACCTCCGATAAGGATGAATACTCAGAAATATTCCTCAAACAAATTAAATTTGTGCTTGATTCAGCATCTGTCGGTTATGATGTTCGAGACTATTCAAAAGATGGCATTGTCGGGCTTGATAAATACCAAACTGTTGTCAATGTCATAGGAGACACCAGCATATACGGGACTGATGTGTTTGCTCTGACAGACTGGGTCGAAGACGGTGGACGTGTTTTCTTTCTTAACCCTCTCACACCATCACCGGAACTGAATGTAATCTCTAACTGGATTGGTATAGATGAAGGTGCAAACAGCTATGTAATGGCAAAGAATATAAATATTCTGACGGATTTTATGATCGGATCTAAAGATTTCGTCTTCGATTGGGAAGATGATATGCCGATATTAAATATCGGTCTTGTGTCAAACGCACGCACTCATGTAACAACTGGTGAAGGTACACCTGTTCTTTGGGAAAGAGAATATGGAAAAGGAAGATTTGTTGTCAATACTTGGCCGGTTGCCAATAAAGCGACTAGGGGTTACACTTTAGCTGCATATTCACTCTTACAGGATGTTTTTGCCTATCCAGTCATTAACGCCTCAACTTTTTTTATAGACGACTTTCCAGCACCTGTGCCGGATGGGTATAACGAATATGTCTTAAGAGATTATAATCGAACAATCGAAAGTTTTTATAGAAATATTTGGTGGCCGGATATGCTCCGACTTTCTCGAAAGTACAATCTTAAATATACCGGACTGATAATCGAACAGTATACCGACATAACGAAGCCTCCTTTTGACAGGTATGGTGATCTGACAAACTTCAAATATTTTGGGAATATGCTGTTAAACAACGGCGGTCAACTTGGGTATCATGGCTACAATCACCAGCCGATAGTTTTCGAAAACTTTGACTACATGGGACTGGTTGATTACCAACCTTGGCCATCATACCAAGCGGCAAGGGATTCATTCGGTGAGCTTGTCAACTTCGCAGATATACTTTATCCTAACTACAAATATGAAGTATATGTAGCCCCTTCTAATATACTTTCGGACGAAGGCTTAAAACTTCTTGTCGATGAATTCCCGCATATAAATGTTGTTTGCGGAACCTACACAAAAACAAACTACGAATATGAGCAGGAATTTTGCATAGACAAATATGGTAAAATTAATGTTCCACGAATAGTATACGGCACAACTTTTGATTCTTATTCAAAATGGCTTTTAATGAATGAGCTTAATTTCCACTTTATCAACACCTATTTTATTCACCCCGACGATGCCCTTGATATAGACAGGGGAGCGGATAAAGGTTGGAAGACAATGTACAAAAACCTCGAAGATTATATCAAATGGCTTCAACAGACCGCCCCGTCGCTCAGAAACCTTTCATCTTCTGATACAGCAAAAGCTGTCGAGCGGTATGATACAATCTGGACGGAACGCACTCTTGAGGAGAAAAAGTACACAATTAAAACAGGTAACTACTACGATCAAGCATTTTATATAATCCGACTTAGAGGAAGTGATAGCTACTCTGTAAAAGGTGGAGCTTTGACACATATCGCCGGGGAGCTTTACCTTGTAAACGCGACCGACAATATCGTAGAAATCACATTTAAAAACTAACAAAGAAAAGAGGTGTTTGTCTTGCGAATCTGCGTTATCCTTGAGGGATGTTATCCTTATGTCCGTGGTGGAGTTTCATCTTGGATTCACAGCTATATGCAAGCTATGCCTCAACACAAATTTTTGCTTTGGGTTATCGGTGCTGAAGCTAAAAACAGAGGAAAATTCAAATACGAACTCCCTTCAAATGTTGAAGAAATTCATGAAGTCTTCCTTGATGAAGCGATGAATCTCAGCACCAAGGGAAAGAAACAACTGCATTTTTCAGAAACTGAAATTGAAGCACATAGGAAACTCATTCACAGTGAAGAACCCGACTGGAATGTGCTTTATAGGTTGTATAACACAAAACAAGTCAGTATCATGTCTTTTCTAATGAGCGAGTTTTTTCTTGAAATACTTATAGAGATAAGCCGCGAAAAATACAAATACATTTCCTTTGCCGAATTTTTTCACACTCAGCGCTCTATGCTCCTTCCTATGCTGTTTTTGATGAAGCAGAAAATTCCTGATGCTGATATATACCACTCAACATCTACAGGATATGGCGGTCTGCTTGGTTCAATGGCAAGTGCTGTAAAAAGCAAACCACTGGTCGTTACGGAACACGGTATTTACACAAGGGAGAGGGAAGAGGAGATACTCCGTTCTGATTGGGTAAAACCTTATTTCCAGGATAGCTGGATATCGCTTTTCTATATGCTTTCAAAATGTGCCTATTCACAGGCAACGAGCGTAACAGCGCTGTTTACACGAGCAATGCATATTCAGGAAAAAATAGGATGCCCGTTCTATAAGCAAAAAGTTATCGGCAACGGAATCAACTACCGCGCATTTGAGCTTGTTCCCGCAAAAATAAATAACGGTTACATAGATATAGCAGCGATCGTTCGCTTTCACCCGATTAAAGACATTAAAACGATGATATATTCGTTTTATGAACTAAAACAGCGTGTTTCTAATGCAAGACTCCATATTCTTGGCGATACGGACGATGAACAGTACCGCGATGAGTGTGAGGACCTTATTTCTCAGCTGAACATCCAGGACATTTTAATCGTTGGTAACACAAATGTTCTTAAATACCTTGAACAAATCGACTTTACGATACTAACGAGTATATCCGAAGGGCAGCCCCTTTCTGTTTTGGAATCCCTTGCAGCAAAAAGACCCTGTGTAACGACTGATGTCGGATGCTGCAGAGACCTGCTTGACGGTACAGGTTATGACCACATGGGTCGTGCCGGGATTTGTGTTCCTCCTATGCATTCGCAGGCAATTGCAAGCGCTATGGAATTTCTCTGCAAAAATGAATCTGAGCGTTTACGGATGGGTGATGTTGGCCAGCGAAGAATTTATCAATCTTTTTTACATGAGGATATGATAAATAACTATCTGCAAAACTACAAGGAGGTAGTTGACAAGTGGCAGGCATCGGCTTTGAGCTAAAAAAGCTTTTTTCTAAACGCGGACTCATGGCAACAGTCAGAGCTTATGGCTATGCAGGCATTGTCACAACAGGCCCCATGCTTTTGGGTGTCGTGCTGCTGCTTGGGTTGACCCTCATCATGTACTATGGGAACGCTATGCAGAATGATCGAGAGCTTTTACTTTCAATGGTCACTTATGCTCTCCTTACTTCACTGACGGTAACAAGCTTTTACACAATGATAACGACACGGTACACAGCCGATATGCTCTACAGCGATACACGGCATGCAATCATGCCTTCGTTTTTCGGAAGTTTAGGAATGATGCTTGTAACCGGTGGTACTGCTTATGGGATATTTCTATACTTCTCAGGTGTTCAGTTTTCCTATCAAGTACTTTCGTGGTTTTTGTTCCTTGTGCTTATAGTGACATGGACAGAAACAACCTATCTTACAGCTGTTAAAGATTATAGAAGTATACTTATAGCCTTCGTCGTTTCGCTGATTATTGTTTTTGCACTTGGATTTACACTCGTTGCATTTACAGATATGAACCCTGTCAACGCTCTTATGATTGCGGTTATAGTCGGTTACAGTGTACTTGCGACGTGGTATTTCTGTCTTATATACAAATACTTTCCCGAGGGTTTTGGTTCATCATCAACATTTCTGCGATGGGTCGAAAAATATCCTTCTCTTGTGTTTGTCGGTGCTTTTGTTACAATAGGGCTTTTCGGTCACCTTGTAATTATGTGGACCAGTCCGCTTGGGGTTCAAGTTAGGGGCTTGTTCTACGGTGCACCGCAATATGATGTTCCTGCTCTTTTTGCCTTTTTCTCTATACTTGTCACAACCGTAAACTTTGTAACATCGGTCGAGGTTAGGTTTTATCCGAGATATAAAAGCTATTACGCGCTCTTCAACGAACGCGGAAGTATAAACGATATAGATACCGCTGAGAACAGTATGTTGAAGGTACTCCGTGATGAACTTAGCTATCTCGGACAGAAACAGCTTTTTTCGACAATACTATTTATTGTTATCGGAACGATTATTATACAGCATTTCAACCTCGGCTTTACAGAAGATATGCTCGGAATATACCGTGTGCTATGTGTCGGATACGCATTTTATGCTATCGGGAACAGTACAATGCTTATATTATTGTATTTCTCAGACAACAAAGGCGCACTTATGTCCTCAGCTTTCTTCTGTGTGTTTACAAATGTCTCAACATGGCTCTTGAAGGACGATTACCCGACCTTCTACGGTTTTGGTTTCGTTATTGGTGGTATAGCATTCTGTATAGTAACATTTTGGCGACTTGCGGTGTATGTAAAAAAGTTAAAGTATCACACCCTCAGCGAACAACCTATCTTTGCGAGAGCAAAAGAAGGTTTCATTTCAGGAATGTGCGAAGTGCTTGAAGCAAGAGCTGCACGCATACAAAAGAGTCGCAGGAAATACTACGATGACAAGATGGAAGAAATAGAAAACAAAAATATAAATTCGGAGGCAGAGCATGAACAAAAAATTTAAAATCATTATTATCATTCTTATGACGCTGCTGGTTTTATCAGGCTGTGATTATATAAATGATATCTTAAACGAGTCTAACGACAACTCATCTACCTTCGAAACAAATTCGGATGCCACAAAAATTGACAATGATGAGCTAACAGTGGTTGATAAAGAGCTTTGGTATGATAAATCTGACGATTATTCGGTAGTAACAATGTATCTCACTGTTTCCGAGGGAAACAGAGGAGACAATACTAACCACACCTGGCAGGAAGTTAACTCTTACTCTATCTTTTATTATGATGACTTAGGTATCGATAGATATGCAGTTGAAGGTCTGCTTCAGGTTGGCGACGAAAACGGACCTGTTGCGGGTATGCTTGGTTTTGATGCATTAGCACCCAATGCAAGGGTTAATGTTAGAGGTAATACAACATCAACCTCACCACAGAAATCATTTAAAATTGAATTAGATCAAGGAAAAGGGATGTGGCGAGAACAGCGAACGATAATTTTAAATAAGCATGTGTGGGATCCGACACGTATAAGGAACAAATTAACTTATGACCTTCTCCGTGATATACCGGGAGCAATTAGTGCAAGAACGCAGTTTGTACACCTATATGTAAAAGATGATACATCGAGCAATACAACTGGTGGTCAATTCGTAGATTATGGGCTTTTCACCAATGTTGAACAGTTCAATGGTCGTTATCTGCGCAATCATGCTTTTGATAATAACGGTAGCTTTTATAAAGCAGAAATGTTTGAATTTTATAGATATGAAGATACTTTAAAATTATCATCGGATCCCACATATGACCAAAAAGCTTTTGAGGATATCATTGAAATCAAAGGTAATGCTGACCATACAAAGTTCTTAAAGATGCTTGATGATGTAAACAATACTCTTTTACCTATAAACACAGTTTTCACAAAATATTTTGACGAAGAGAACTATTTTACATGGCTTGCTTTTCAGATATTAATCGGAAACGCAGATACAACAAGCAGAAATTTTTTCATTTATAGTCCGTTAAACAGCGAAAAATGGTATTTTATCTCATGGGATAATGATGGCGCATGGGATGTTGATAGGATGACAGAGCCTATTGAAGCTTTTGGACATGAATATGGGATTTCGAACTATTGGGGAGTTGTACTTCATCAGAGAGTTCTAAAACAGCCGGAGTACCGAAAAAAACTTGATGATAAAATTAATGAGCTTAGAGAAATATTAACAGAAGAGATGTTGAAGGAAAGAATTGACGCATATAGCAAAGTGGTAAAGCCTTTCATTTATAGTATGCCGGATATTGCTTATGCGCGTGAAGCTGAAGATACTTTAAATGAAACATTAAATAAAATGCCAAAACTTATCGAGGTAAACTATAAAATGTATACCGAGAGCTTAAAGCGACCGATGCCATTCTTCCTTGGGACTCCGGAAATAATCGAAAAGGGTAAAGTTTCATTTAGATGGGATACATCATACGATTTTAACGAAGAAAAAATTTATTATAAACTCCAAATATCTGATAGCTATCTTTTTGACAAAATAATTTTTGAATCAGACAATCTACTATTACCAGAAATTGATGTACCGATTACCCTCGCAAAAGGACAGTATTTTTACCGTGTAGTAGCGACTAATCAATCCGGTTATTCGCAAGCTGCGTTTGACTACTATGTAGATAAGGATTATATTAAGAATTACGGTATAATTTCATTTTTTGTTGACGGTGACGATATCTGGCTTGATCAATAACTTAAAAAAGGAGGTAACCATATGGCTGAAAAACAATCTTTCAGGCATGAGCTGAAGTATCTAATAAACTTGGGCGACAAAGAGCTTCTACGATATCGCATCAAAGACTATATGGACCTCGACAAAAACGCTAAAAACGGTTCATATAAAATTAGAAGTATCTACTTTGATGATTACTGGAATAGAGCGTACACTGACAAGCTAAGCGGTGTTCAGCATCGTAAAAAATACCGTATCAGATTTTACGATGACAGCGACAAGGTAATAAGGCTTGAGTGTAAAATAAAAAACGCAAGCTTTATAAATAAAATCGATACTCCTTTAAACAGGGAACAGACGGAAGCGTTATTAAACGGGAGCTTTGACTTTCTGCTTAAACGAGAAGAACGGCTATGTCACGAATTTTATTACCAGTGTGTGAGCAGAGTCCTTCGTCCAAAATGCATTGTCGACTACGAGAGGGAACCATACATATTCGAAGATGGCGATGTCCGCGTCACTTTTGATAACGATGTACGAGCGACAGCGCTTTTAACCAAGGATGTGTTCAACCCCGATCTACCGTCTATATATGTCCTCGAACCCGGAAAGCTTATACTGGAAGTAAAATTCACAGAATTTCTGCCAAAGCTGATAAAACAGCTGCTACCCGCACAACCGACCGAATACCAAGCTTTTTCAAAATACACTTATTGCTGCGAGCGTACTGCATCGTTTAACACCGAGCTTCGCAGCAATATGTACTGATAAACATTTTAATTAGGAGAACAAGAGATGAGCGCAAAGGATATTATAAAAAAATCGTTCCTCGAACTCGAAAATTTCGCCAACACATTTACAGTAGATTATGCAATAACAGTTGTTCTTGTTATGCTTACCGCACTTATACTCGGGTTTTTTATAAACTTAGTATATAAAAAATTCTACCGAGGAGTCGTTTATAACCGCGCGATGTCAATAACTGTTGTCGGAATTACGGTAATTACTGCGGCAGTAACACTTGCAATCAGCACAAACATAGTTATTTCTCTCGGTATGGTCGGTGCGCTCAGTATTGTGCGTTTCAGAACAGCAGTAAAAGACCCTCTCGACCTTCTCTACTTGTTTTGGGCAATCACAACAGGTATTATCTCGGGAGCAAAAATGTATCCTCTTGCAATTATATCTTTTATAATTATGTTTTTGATCATTCTTATCATGTCAAAGACCTCATTTAAGGGTAAGGTTTACATAGCTATAATTCACTACACGGGAGAGCTTACTATTGATAAAATTAAAATTGCTCTCGGCAGGCAAAAATATCGCTTGAAGTCTAAGACAACAAGAAAAGATTCGTATGAGCTTGCACTTGAGTTATATATCAAAGACAACAACACACTTGGTTTTACTGAGAAAATCAATGAAATCAGCGGTGTCAGCGATGTGACAGTCATTCAATATGACGGTGAATATTATGGATAATAACAAAAATAGAAAAAAGCTAATCGTCTTAATCGTCTCCCTCAGCCTTGTCATCATAATACTTGCGACTTTCACTATGCTTTTTATCTTTAACACCGACTTTGCACTGGCGTTCAGTAAAAAGACTTCCACAACCTATAATGTTACTGATGCAGTATATAAAAATCCCCTCATGGGTTTTGCCGCATCCGCTACAAGCAGGAGTAATGTTGGCGACAATTCACTTGTTTATATCGATATTACTTTTAGAGAGCTTGAGCCGGAGCAGGGAGTGTTCGATTTTGAAACAATTGTCGAAGAAAATTACATCGAACGCTGGAAAAGTGCAGGCAAACACGCTGTTCTTCGTTTTGTATGTGATATTCCGCGAGACGAAGAACATATGGACATACCCGACTGGTTGTATGAGCTAACTGGTGATGGGACATCATATGAATTCTCAGACGGCAGGAAGGGTTATTCGCCGGATTACAATAATCCTGTGTTTATTGAATACCACGCGAAAGCAATAAAAGCTCTTGGCGAATACTTTGCCGGAGATAACTTTATCAGCTATATCGAGTTAGGAAGTTTAGGTCACTGGGGTGAGTGGCATGTGAGCTATAGCGACGGGATTATACGCATGCCTAAGAGCAATGTAAGACAAAAATACATAGACCCGTATACTGAGGCATTCCCGAACGCAATTCTAATGATGCGAAGGCCGTTTATCGTTGCTAAAGAAAACAATTATGGGCTCTTTAACGATATGTTCGGCAACCCTGATAGCATTGAATCATGGAAGGAATGGCTGAGCGTTGGAGGAGATTACAACCAAGCAGAGGAAAATGATCAACTCGTACCAATGGAAGAAGCCTGGAAAACTGCGCCTATCGGTGGTGAGTTCACTGATTCTTATGAGATGAGCTGGATTCTTATTGACAACTTCGAAGAAACAAAAAAGATGCTTGAAGAATCCCATACAACATTCCTCGGACCGAAATTTCCAAAGGTTAAAGACGATGAAACACCTGACCCTGATTTTTTGGAATCTATTGATGAGGTTCTTTTAAGAATGGGTTATAGGTTCAATATAACAAAGTCAGTACTTGAGAAATCCCTTATTAATGACACTGCACGGCTTGAGCTTACATGGAGAAACAGCGGAGTTGCTCCCATATACTTTGACTGGCCTGTATACCTTTATGTTACCGACAGCGCTGGTGAAGTAATCGATAGAGTCAAGATTGAGTTGGATTTGACAAAATTAAAACCCGGAATCGATTATGTCACAACTACCGATTTTAAATTTTCTGAGTATGATAACAAAAATATCAGACTTTGTGTCGGGATTGTAGACCCACAAGCGGACAAGCCTGCCATTAATCTCACATCAGATAACGAAAAGATCGGACTGCTTAGCGTTGTATATAAAAACATTGCTTAATTTTTCAAAAACTTTGTTATAGTACTTGCAAAAATCTCTATTTACATTTATAATAACAAAAAGGGAAATTCGAGTTCTATTTTTGAATTCGAATCCAAAAAAGAAAGGACGGTTTTTGTGATGAAAAAATACAGATGCATTGTTTGCGGATATGTTTATGATCCAGTCGATGGCGATGAAGATGGTGGAATCGCTCCCGGCACGCCCTTTGAAGAAATTCCAGATGATTGGGTTTGCCCCATATGCTCCGCAGGTAAGGAAGACTTTGAAGTCATAGACGAATAAATGTTGACAGCAGGTCTCTTATTTTAAGCCTGATTACATCAGTCAAATAAGAAGCGAAGGTTTTGACAAACTTTCGCTTCTTTATTTTTGCGTAAAAATATCGAGTTTTAGCACAATATGTTGCGGAATTATGCAAATATGTTTGAAATAAATACAAGATGTCGTGTTTAGTGCGGTTTTAGCGTATTGAAATGTGTTAAAAAATGTAATAAAAAGAACGATTGTTTGTTTACATAATAAAAATGGAAATAAATAGCAAAAAACAAAAAAGCATTGATACTCAAACTCTTTCAAAAAACGATTTCGTTTACATAATGCAAAATAATAATTAATATTTTTGATTTTTTTCTCCAAAAGGTATTGCATTTCCTTTCAACATTCTATATAATTAACACATAAGTGGTGCGCAGTGGATTAAAGTGGGTTAAAAACTCACAGAAATGCCTGAAAGGGGTGGGGAACATGCTTGTCGGTGAATTTACGCATACGATCGATAGCAAGGGAAGAATTTTCTTGCCGGCAAAAATGCGTGCTTCCCTTGGAGACAATTTTATCCTCTGTAAAGGCATTGACGGCTGTCTTTGGGTGTATCCGGAAGAAGACTGGGCAGCATTCAACAAGAAACTCGATTCGCTTTCTGAAATAGAA
The DNA here is from genome assembly GCA_028705495.1 of Eubacteriales bacterium. GTDB lineage: Bacteria > Bacillota > Clostridia > Oscillospirales > CAG-382 > GWF2-38-85. The sequence goes on along the minus strand of JAQWDK010000024.1, from coordinate 16,894 downwards.
TCAAGACGAGTTAGAAGATTTTTCTTTGCCAGTGCCAGCGAAATGAACACAGATTCTCAGGGTAGAATTGTTCTAAATGAATCTTACCGTGATTTTGCCAAACTCGAAGGTGAAGCTACAATAATCGGCAACTCCAACAGACTCGAGATATGGAATCCCGAAAAGTGGCGTGAAGAACAATCAGCTGTCAATAATGATGAGCTTGTTTCAACGCTCATAAGCCTCGGCTTTTAAGGGTGGCGACATGAAATTTAAACATTATCCGGTAATGCTCAAAGAAACAGTCGATTTCCTCAATGTTAAAAAAGGCGGCATTTATGTTGACTGCACCCTTGGTGGTGGCGGTCATAGCGGGGAAGTTCTGAAACGACTTGAGAAGACTGGAAGACTGATTTCAATAGATAGAGACCTTGCGGCAATAGATAACGCAAAAAGAATTTTTTCCGATGCGGACAACTTCACGGCTATTCACAGTAGCTTTGACGAGCTTGGTGAAATACTTGAGACATTAAACATAGAGAAGATAGACGGAATAATGATGGACCTTGGTGTTTCATCATATCAGATAGACAACCCCGACAGAGGTTTTTCGTATATGACGGACGCACCACTCGATATGAGAATGGACGACACTGTGTCTTTCTCAGCTTATGATGTAGTCAATGGATACAGCGAAGAAAAACTGACGGATATATTTTTTACCTATGGTGAAGAACGCCATTCAAGAAGAATTGCTGCTGCTATTGTAAAAGAGAGAGAAGCAGCGCCGATTAAAACAACAGGACAGCTTTCTCAAATAATCACCTCAAAAGTACCAGCTTATGAAAAAGGTGGTCATCCGGCGAAACGTTGTTTCCAGGCAATTCGTATTGAAGTCAACAACGAACTAAGGCAGATTGAACCTACGATAAGAACGGCTGTGGACAAGCTCGGGCTCGGCGGTAGAATCGCGATAATAAGTTTTCATTCACTCGAAGATGCGATTGTTAAAAAGACCTTTGTATCACTTGCAAAAGGATGTACCTGTCCTAAAGATTTTCCTGTTTGTGTTTGCGGGAAAAAACCTGAGATTGAGATATTAACAAAAAAACCAGTTTTACCATCCGAAACCGAATTATCAGAAAACAGCCGTTCAGCAAGTGCAAAACTCAGAGCTGCTTTAAAGCTGTAATAAAAATTTAGAAACAGTACTCAATTTGATGATGAAATAATATGTGAAAACACCTACAATATAAAGGAGAAAACATCGTGAACAATGCATACGGTTCAAACAGACGGTCCTTGGCTCGCAACAGTTCGGTTAATAACCGTTCGGAACAACCAAACATACGAAACAGAGACATACGCAAATGCCCTAATGGTAGAATGCCGTCGCGCAAACCCAATATTGTCACGGTGAAGAAAAAAGCAAAGACACCTTTCCCTGTTGGCATTGTTTTCACATGCGTAGTTTTAACCTCACTGCTTTTAATGGTCATGGTGTATTTCGCTGAAATAGATAATTTAAGCAACCAGATGACGAAACTCAATAAACAGATAACCGCTCTCGAAAATAGCGAACGCAAGCTGAGCGAAAAGCTTGAGGCTCGTGATGATATCGATATGATAAAAAAGCGCGCTGCCGAGATGGGTATGGTTAAGTCAGATTTGTTGGAGCATCAGTACATAAACCTTACAAATGACGACAAAACTGAAATAATTGAACTTGAAGGCGGAAAAAGCGGATTTGGCTTTATGCTCTCAGGTATAAGAGAGCTGTTTGAAGGCTTCTTCGATTAAGAGTAATGGTTGCTGACGGAGTAGAAAATTGAAAATTGTCAGAGCGAACAACCGACTGCCTGTAAAGGCAAATAAAATAAAATCAATTGAGATCAACCGCCGCGGTATCGTGGCGGTAATAGTTGTTTTTATACTTCTTGCAGGATTAATCGGTAGGCTTGCATACCTTCAGATGGCCGTAGACGATGAATACAGAATTGCAGCGCATGCAAATTACACTTCAGAATACAAACTTGCGGCAAAACGCGGCTCAATCTACGATAGAAATATGAATGTACTCGCCAAGAGTGTCATTGTTGAAACGGTTTTTATATCTCCATTTAATATAAAAGATATGGAACAATCTATAAAAGTGGCTGACGGGCTCTCTGAACTTTTAGGTGTTGACCGTGCAGAAATATTAGAGAAAACAACCAGATCTCAAAGCCAGTACCAAATCATAAAAAAGAATGTCGATATCCTGACTGCTGACAAGGTGATGGAATTCGCTAAGGAAAACAAACTCACTGACGTCATTCATCTTGAGGAATCCTCAAAAAGATCGTATATTTATGGCAACCTCGCATCACACACACTTGGATTTGTCAATGATGAAAACAAAGGCTTATACGGGCTTGAATCATATTACGACGAAACACTTCGTGGAATAGACGGCAGAGTTATAAGAGGAAAAGACGGGCGCGGAAACTATCTCGACATAAAATATGAAAACACAGTAGAAGCGATTGACGGCTCAAACCTCGTTTTGACTATTGACTGGAATATACAAACAATCCTTGATAAATACCTTAAAGAATCATACGACCACAACAATCCCCGCAACCGCGCGATGGGCATAATAATGGACGTTAGCAATGGTGAGATACTTGCAATGTCGGTTATGCCAGATTACAATCTTAACGATCCATATACACTCGACACAAAGAGTCAGGCACTTTATGACGCCTTTATCGGCACAGATGAGGAAAAGAACAAGTACAAAGCTGATTTGCTTTATAAAATGTGGGCAAATAAACTTGTTTCGGAGCCATTTGAAACGGGTTCGACTTTCAAAGTAATAACTGCTGCAATGGCACTTGAAGAAAACGAAAACATCATAAATGCGTCTTTTGTATGCCAATATAATGGTATTGTTGTTGGTGGTATTGCAATTCCTTGTCACGTAAAACAAGGTCATGGAATCCAAAACTTTACTCAAGCTCTCCAAAACTCCTGCAACCCATCATATGTGCAGATAGCACAGCAGTTAGGTAGAAGCACATTTTATAAATATGTCGATCAATTCGGTTATTTTGAATCCACAGGTATTGATACAATAGACGAAGCTTCAGCTATTTGGCATAAAAACTTCAACGAAGTTGAGCTTGCTGTTTCGTCATTCGGACAAACTTTTAAAGTCACAGCCCTATCCCATGTACGAGCACTTGCTGCAATCGCAAACGGCGGTTATGTTGTAACTCCTCATCTTGTCAAGGAGCTTACTGATTCTGATGGCAAGATACTTAAATCATTTGATTACGGATATGCAAGGCAGGTAATATCGGCGAAGAGCGGTGAAAAAATCGTTGAGATATTAAAGGACGGCACTTTTACCGGTTCAACAAAGAATGTCTATGTAGAAGGCTATAATATAGCAGCAAAGACGGGAACATCACAGATTAAAGATAAACCTGTTGAAGAAAACTATACCCCTTATGTCGCATCATGTATAGCATACGCACCTGCTGAGGACCCACAAATTGTCATACTCATTGCGATAGACGAACCGGACGGCCCCAATGGAGACTACTACGGCGGTGTTATTGCAGCACCAGTTATATCTAAGGTGCTGACAGAAGTTCTTCCGTATATGAAAATCCCTAAGAACACATCTGGTGAAAACGACTCTTACAACATCTCAGTTACAAATGTAACAGGTCAAAATATAGATGCTGCCAAAACAGCTATAACCGATCTTAAACTCAAACCGAAAGTCATTGGGGAGGGAACGACCGTTGTTTCCCAGTATCCTGAAGCAGGATCTATCGTTGCTGGGGGTGGAAGAGTAGTTCTGATAACAGACGGTACTGTATTACAAGATACGGTTACTGTTCCGAACCTCAGAGGTTACAGTCTTAGCGCAGCAACAGATATGCTGAAATCTGTTGGTCTTAATATCAAAGCGACAGGTTCATATAAAGCAGGAAGCGGTTCAAAGGCTTCCATCCAAAGTGTTAAGGCGGGAGAGAGAGTTCCCGATGGTACGGTAATTGAAGTTGAATTCAAGTACTACGAGGGAATAGACTAAAAATTGACAAGCGTGACATATAAAAGCTCCGAACGGTATATTATTTAAATATAAAATACCATATGGGGTGAGAGCTTGAAAAATTTTCTCTCAAAAATTTCGAAAACCGAAAAAAACAAACTTAAGAAAAGCGAGATACTGACAAGACGCTCCTTAAATTACAGATCTTTGAGTGGAGTTGTGACTGTCGTTGTGCTTCTCGGGTTATTGATAGGCAGACTTGCCTATCTCCAGCTAATCGTTTATGCAGATTATCGAGAAGATGCGCTTGATGTGTACACAACAGAATACAAGATACCTGCTGATAGGGGAGTAATATTCGACCGCAATCTCGATGTATTAGCCGACAGTGTTACAGTTGAAACGGTGTTTATATCACCACCTCATATTGACGGAGAAGCAGAAGCTGAACTGATTGCGGAAGGGCTTTCTAATATCCTTTCAATAGACAAAGAATCGATACTTGAGAAAACAAAGAAAAAGGGTACTCAGTATCAAATTATAAAGCGAAACATTGAGCTTGAACAAGCTGACGAGATTCGTCGTTTCATACTCGGCAATGAGCTTCAGAAATGCGTTCATCTTGAAGAAAGCTCAAAAAGAGTTTATCTATATGACACCCTTGCATCCCATGTTATAGGCTTTTCAGGCGCGGACAATCAGGGGCTTATCGGACTTGAATCCTTTTATGATAAAAAGTTAAAGGGTATCGACGGTAAGGTTCTCAGAGGTAAGGACGGACGAGGAAACGACTTGAGCATAAGGCTTGAGAGCTATGTCAGTCCGGTTGATGGTACTTCACTTGTGCTGACAATCGATATGACAATCCAAAGCATCCTCGAAAAATATCTCAAAGAAGCATATATAGAACATAACCCGCAAAACCGTGCTATGGGTGTTATCATGGATGTAAACACCGGCGAGATACTTGCATTGTCGGTTTTACCGGACTTCAACCTAAACGATCCCTATGTTCTTGATGAAAAAAGTCAGGCTCTCCTTGATGCATTTGTCGGCAGCGAGGAGGATAAATCAAAATACAAGATAGAACTTTTAAATAGAATGTGGAACAACAAGGTTGTTTCAGAGCCTTATGAAACCGGTTCAACCTTCAAGGTTTTGACTTCGTCGATGGCTCTTGATACGAACTCTGTAAAGCTCACCGACACCTTTCACTGCTCTTCGGCTGGAATTGTAGTTGGTGGAGCGAATATTCACTGCCACAAGCATGGCGGTCACGGAACGCAGACATTTGTTGAAGCGTTACAAAACTCATGCAACCCTTCCTTTGTCAACATCGCTCTAAGAATCGGTACGAACAATTTCGTAAAATATATGGGTAGATTCGGCTTTTTTGAAAAGACAGGAATCGATTATGCAGGAGAAGCATCGACAATATGGCATAAAAAGTTTAACGAGCTTGAGCTTGCAGTATCCGGCTTCGGTCAAACCTTTAAGGTAACACCGATCGCCCATATCAGAGCCCTTGCAGCAGCTGCCAACGGCGGCAATTTGGTCACTCCGCATCTTGTCAAGGCATACGCTGACAGCAATGGGAAAATCAAAGAAACGCTGGACTATGGCGTTACACGCAGGGTTATATCAGAAGCAACGAGCAAACAGATTCTTGAAATTATGTACGGCGGTATAACACATGGCTCAACTAAGAACGCAAGTGTTGAAGGTTATAAAATATCTGCAAAAACTGGAACATCACAAAAGAGGGACCAGCAGAGTGATGGTAGTTTCACGCCCTATGTTAGCTCATGTATCGCTTATGCTCCAGCAGACGACCCGCAGATAGTTATTTTTATCGCAATTGACGAGCCGAAAGGTCAGTCGCATGAGTTTTACGGCGGTCTTGTTGCAGCACCGGTTATCTCAAAGGTTCTTTCTGAGGTTCTGTCCTATATGAAGGTCCCGAAAACTGAGGTAATAGAAAATAAATTTATGGTAACAGTTGACGATCTTCGAGGGAAAACAGTAGAAGAAGCTCAAAAACTGCTAAAGGCTAAAAAGCTTGAATATAAGGTTGTCGGAGACGGCGATATTGTTCTAAGTCAACTGCCGTTAGCAGGGGAGACAATTTCCGAAGGTGGTAAAGTGATTCTTTACACGAGCAAAAATGCTCCAGAAGGAATCTCAGTTCCAAATGTAATAGGTCTTGACCCGGAAAAAGCAGCACAAAAGCTGATAAAAGCCGGACTTAATATAAAAGCTGTCGGCGCTTATGACAGCGGCAGCGGCTCAAAGGCTGTAAGCCAAAACATAACAGCAGGCTCTGCGGTTGCGGAAGGTGCAGTCATTGAGGTTGAATTTAAAAACTACGAGGTCACGGATTAATGAATATTCGGTTGTCTGAAATTGCTGACGCCGTCGGTGCATGGCAAAACGGCGAAGATAAAAAAATAACGAGAGTTGTAACCGATAGCAGAGAAGCTTACAGCAGTACGGGAAGCGCATCGGGAGTTCTTTTTGTAGCCATTAAAGGAGAACGCACGGATGGTCACAAGTTTATAAAAGAAATAATAGCAGCAGGGGGAAACGCTATTGTAGAAAGAGATGAATATGCTCTCCCCGGAACCCTTCTTGTAAAAGATTCAAAACAGGCTTTGGGTAGGTTGTCAGCTTACTACCGAACGAATTACCTCAGAGAGAAAAAACTTGTTCTTATTACAGGCAGCGTTGGTAAAACCACAACAAAAGAAATGACAGCGGCAGCTTTTTCTTCAAAGAAGGTCTATAAAACGGAAGGCAATAGAAACAGTCTTATTGGACTGCCACTGACGGTTCTCGATACTCCGGACGACGCTGAAATAATGGTGCTCGAAGCTGGAATGAGTAATAAAAATGAAATCGCAAAACTCTCGAATTTTTCGAAACCCGACGTGGTTATAATCACAAATATTGGCAACTCCCATATAGAATTTCTGGGCAGCATTGAAACCATATTAGAAGAAAAATTTTCGGCTGTGACTGGATTAAAAATCGGCGGTACTCTGATACTCAACGGAGACGACAAAATGCTTGCCTCTTGTGCTGGCAGATATAAAAGGACATTGTTTTATTCAAGTGGTGGCAACAAAGCGGACTACACCGCCACAAGGCTTGCATATAATGACGGGGTGAGTCTTTTTAAGCTTAACCATCCCTCAAGTGGATATTCAACAGATGTCGTCATACCCGCAATGGGTGAACACAATGTGCAAAACGCTCTCGCTGCTTTTACAGCAGCAGACATTCTTGGGGTTCCGAGAGATGATATAATAAGCGGACTTAAGTCATTCAGCCAGACCGGAAACAGACAACGCATTTATACTATAAATAATATAACCGTCATTGCGGACTGTTACAATGCCTCTCCCGAATCGATGAACGCAGCGCTAACAGTGCTTTCCCTTGCAAAGGGCAGGAAGATCGCGGTGTTAGGTGATATGTTAGAGTTAGGTGACAAATCCGCGCAGTTGCATATTGAAACGGGTGCAAATGCTAAAAGGCACGGTGCTGATGAGGTCATCGCTTTAGGAGATTTCGCAGAGCAGCTAAGTATAGGATATGGGGGCTGCAGAACATTCGGTCTTGGGGAAAGAACCAAAGCGGTGGAGTATGTTTCATCTATACTAAAACCCGGTGATACTGTGCTTTTTAAGGCAAGTAATAGGCTTGATTTTTCCAGTCTGATAAAAGAAATACCCGTAATAAATTGAAATGGTGATTTTTATGAGAATACCTGTAGCAGGCGCAATCGCCTTCTTTATAACAATATTTTTGATTTGGGCGTTCAGACCTTTGCTCGTCAAAGCGAAGCTTGGACAGAGAATTCTCGAGATCGGCCCCAATTGGCATAAATCCAAAGAGGGTACTCCTTTGATGGGAGGCATATTTTTCGGATTTGCCATAATCCTCTCAACCGTCGTTGTGCTCCTTTCCGACATACTCTTAGGCACTCAGAAAAAGCTGCTTATATGCCTTGCTTTTATCTTTCTTCACTCAACCATAGGCTTTATAGATGACTATATAAAGATGTTTAAAAAACGCAATAAGGGACTTTCGGCAGCGGCGAAGCTCGTCCTTCAATTCGCTGTTACAGCAGGATTTCTTGCAGCTTTAGGTGTAATGGGGTTGAACACAACTCAGCTTTATGTACCGGGTATCGATGTATATATTGAACTTGGGATAATGTACTATGTGATAATGCTCTTGCTGATCGTCTACATCATCAATTGTGCGAATTTGACTGATGGAATAGATGGACTTGCCGGAAGTGTTTCGCTTATTATAATGGTTCTTTTTGTACTTCTATCACTCATTGTTCCCGACAATTTAACAGCACAAAAACTCCTTGCGGACAGCGACACTGCTGCAGTGCTCGCAGGTGCTGCTGTAGGAGCTCTGTTAGGTTTTTTGGTTTTTAACTTCCACCCGGCAAGAATTTTTATGGGTGACACAGGCTCTCTTTTCCTTGGAGCTTTAGCAGTTGCTATGACATTTATGTTTAATATGCCTCTTCTAATAATACCGATTTCAGCAATTTATATCATTGAAGGTTTATCGGTAATTCTACAGGTTATATCATATAAAACGACTGGTAAGCGTATATTTAAGATGAGTCCGATACATCATCATTTCGAGAAATGCGGTTGGGGAGAAGTAAAAATCGTCGGTGTATTCACATTTATCACAGCACTGTTTTGCGCATTAGGTTATTATCTTTATACAACAATTTGGTACTGACAATAAACAAAACGGTACTTGAAACGGATAGTGCGCGAAATTGTGTCCAGCTTCAAGCTGGATGGAACGGGATGGGTATGAACAAAAGTAGTGTTAAGAAGACTGAAATAAATAAATCAGCTGCTGTGCGTGATACGGGAGAATCAGTCCGTAAGACGACAGCGGCTCGCAAAAGGGTAAAAAGCCAGACAAAGCAATCTCCGCGAGATATAGTCCGCTTTATCGGAGAGGTTGACAGACCATTTTTGATTCTTGTAATCGTGCTTGTCTGTTTCGGCTCTGTTATGATATTTTCAGCAAGTTATGCTTACGCTATGGCAAACTTCGGAGACAGCTACTATTTTGCAAGAAGGCAATTAGGTTGGATTGTTGGCGGTATGCTTATCCTTGCGTTAACAGCAAAGTTAGCGGATTACAACTTAGTTAAAAAGTTAACTATCCCTTTTGTTTTTGTCGCCTTATTTTTTAATTTAATTATTATTGTTCTCCCGATGCTTTCCGTTGAAGCCAAAGGTGCGTCAAGGCAGTTCTCCTTAGGGCCTATCAACTTCCAGCCTTCGGAACTTCTGAAACTTTCGGTGGTTCTCTTAATAGCAAGATACGCATCCGTATATCAAGCTCGAATGAAGACATTCAAGTACGGCATTTTACCCTTTGGCGTAATGATACTTGCAATCGCTGGTATTATGGGTATGCAGTCCCACCTTTCCGGCATGATAATTCTTGTCGCACTCGTTCTGGTTATGATGTTCATCAGTGGGTCAAGCAAAATCTGGCTCGGTGGATTGGGTCTGCTTGGAGCAGGTGCGGCAGCAATTTTGGCTACACAATTCGAGCATGCGCAAAATAGGCTGAAGGTCTGGCTAGATCCGTTTGAATACATGTACAAAGAAGGCGGAATCGGTTGGCAGCCTTCTCATTCGCTTTACGCTATAACCTCAGGTGGTTTTTGGGGTGTGGGACTCGGTCGCAGCAACGAAAAGCAAAACTTTCTGCCCGAACCTCATAATGATTACATCTTTGCGATTGTGTGCGAAGAACTTGGCTTTGTAGGAGCGGTTGCAGTAATCGTGCTTTTTGCGCTTCTTATATGGAGAGGTCTTGTTATTGCAAGAAAAGCAAGCTCACGATTTGCTTCTCTGATGGTCATTGGTATTATGATGAATATCGCGCTTCATGTAGTGCTGAATATTGCGGTTGTTACAAATACAATCCCAAGTACAGGCATAACATTGCCGTTCTTCAGCTATGGAGGTACTTCTCTTTGGATACTGTTGTTCCAGATGGGAATGGTGCTGTCCGCTTCAAGATATTCTTACCTCAGCAAATAAAACGAAAGGACTATCTGAAATTGAAGGTATTGATTAGCGGTGGCGGTACTGGCGGCCATGTAAACCCTGCCTTAGCTGTAGCAAATAAAATTACAGGGGCGGATAAAAATGCAAAAGTCCTTTTTATCGGAACAAAAGACAGAATTGAAGCAAAACTTGTTCCTGAGGAAGGATATGAAATAAAATTTGTCAAGGTACGAGGCTTCCAAAGAAAGCTCAGTATAAAGAATATAGATGCAGCAATAAAAGCCGTAACATCTGTAATGACGGCAAAGAAGTATATCAAGGCATTTACGCCGGATGTAGCATTCGGCACTGGTGGATTTGTCAGCTGGGCTGCAATAAAAGGCGCTGCAAAGTTAAAAATACCCGTTGTCATACATGAGCAGAACGCTTATCCCGGAGTGACAACAAGGATGCTCTCAAAATACGCAGAGAAAATCTGTATCAGCTTTGAGGAGAGCAGAAAATATTTTGACAAGTCACTTAGCGAAAGAATAATCTACACAGGAAATCCGGTTAAAACGAATAAATTCATCTATTCCAAAGAAGAGGCAAAAAAGCTCCTTGGTATTCCAACCGGTACTTTCGTCATTCTTTCCTACGGTGGAAGTATGGGAGCGGACGTTTTAAACAGATACTGCCTTGGTCTTATGGAGCGCATGCCACAGAGTTCCGGCGGAAGATTCATCCATGCGACTGGCAGCATAGGCTGGGAAAAATATAAATCCCTTGCTGATGAAAAAGGACTCAGCGTCAGAACCGATGTTGAAATATGCGAATATATCTATGATATGCCACTGAAGATGGCAGCTGCTGACCTTGTTATCTCCCGTGCAGGTGCGATAACACTTGCGGAACTCGCATATCTCGGGAAAGTAGCAATTTTGATTCCTTCTCCGAATGTTACCGACGATCACCAGTATAAAAATGCGAAAGTTTTGCAGGACGCGGGTGCTGCTGTTGTGTTTAGGGAAGATGAGTGTGATGCTGATAGGCTGACACTTGCAGTCAACGAACTTATGAGAGATACAGAAAAGAGAATGTCGATCGGAAAAAATATAAGAAAGTTCGCATCTCCCGATGCTGATGATAAGCTACGCAGAGTGGTAACAGAGGCTGCTTTAAGGAAAAGAAACAAGAAATAACAAAAGAAATAACGGAAGGGGTGTTTCGCATGGCGGACCGCCTAAAGTACAAAAGGCGTCTTGTGTCGAATCAGATAGTAAAACAGCAACAAATGCGGAAAAAGTTTCGCCGCAATGCTTTTTATGTATTCTTGTTCGTAATGATTACTGCTGTTTTTGTCGCAGTAGCGTTTATTGTCCTTCTAAAAGTTCGGAACATAAATGTAGAGGGTAACAACCGATACACTACCGATGAGATACTCAGCGCGATAACAGTTTCCGTCGGTGAGAATATGTATAACTTCGATGCTGACAATTTAGCAGATGAGGTTAAAACAGCCTTACCGTATATTTCTGAAGTTAAAATAAAAAGAAAACTCCCATCGACACTTGAGCTTTCTGTCGAAGAAAAGAAAGCGTATATGTATATGAGTATAAATGATGAGATTTTCATCTTATCGTCCGATTTGCTTGTCCTTGAGTTGACGAATGATGAATCAAAAACAGAAGGCCTTACTAAGCTGATTCCTGGTAATCTCAAAAGGTGTATTGTCGGTGAACATATCGATTTTAGAGACTCATCTTCATTTGAAACACTCGGTTCTATTACCGCAGGTATTGACAGTCAGTTCACTAACGGTGAGATAACGGAAATTGACATGAGCTCCAGGTTTGATATTTGGCTTAAGTACACCGACAGATTTACTGTATTTGTAGGCAACTCTGAAAACTGCGAGCTGAAAATGAAGTTCTTAAAGAAGATAATCGCTCAGATTGAGTTAGACAAAAAAGGACGAATCGATATTTCTAATGTCGCAAGAGGTGCATTTAAAGAAGGCGAACTAGTCAAAACCACATGAAATCTTAAAATTATGGCAAAAAAACACTAAAAAAGCGAAAAATGACGAAAATTATTCGAAAAGCCCTTGCAATTAGTAAAAAAAAATACTATTATATATAGTAAGTAATATTGTGCATCTATACTTATATCCCTATCTTCAGGGATGATGTATCACGGCAGCTTTATCGCCGATTAAATTTTGTGTAAAATAAACACATTTTGTGCGGGAGGAAATATAAATGCCAATGGAATTTGGAAACGGTTCGGGAATGACCGTTAATATCAAAGTTGTAGGCGTGGGCGGAGGCGGCGGCAACGCAGTCAATAGGATGCTTGACTCAAATCTACAAGGTGTCGAATTTATTATTGTAAACACAGACAAGGCCATTCTTCAGAGGTCTACTATCGAATCGAAAATTCAGATTGGCGAGAGACTCACGAAGGGTCATGGAGCCGGAAGCAACCCTGAACTCGGTGAAAGAGCAGCGATCGAATCTGAGGATGAAATTACCTCTGCACTAAAAGGTGCAGATATGGTCTTCCTTACTGCCGGTATGGGTGGTGGAACAGGTACAGGAGCAGCTCCAGTTATTGCAAAAATAACTCGCGACCTCGGTATACTTACAGTAGCAGTTGTTACAAAGCCTTTCGCTTTTGAGGGCAAAAAACGTGCTATCCAAGCAGAGGAGGGAATTAGAAAGCTCAGCGAATATGTTGACTCGCTTCTCGTTATACCTAACGAGCGTCTAAAGCTCCTTACTGATAAAAAAATAACTTTCCTTAATGCTTTCCTTGAAGCTGACGAAGTGCTTCGCCGCGGTGTTCAGAGTATCTGCGAACTTATCACTGTTGACGGTTACATAAACCTCGACTTTGCTGACATCACTGCTGTAATGAAGGATGCTGGCCTTGCTCACATGGGCGTAGGCAGCGCTAAGGGCAAGGATAAAGCCGAAATGGCAGCTAAGCTCGCAATGTCAAGCCCGCTGCTTGAAACCAATATCACAGGAGCGAAGGGTATTGTTGTAAACATCACAGCATCACCCGATGTTGGACTTGAAGAAATCGACGCTGCCGCGAATATGATTTCTAACGAATCTCATCCTGATGCTAACTTCATCTTCGGCGCGACCTTTGATAACAAACTCGAAGACGAGATGCATATCACCGTTATCGCTACCGGATTTGATATTGATAAGCGTAACAACGAGATTAAGAGACAGCCATCAACCGCTAAGACTGACGAGAAGAAGCCCGAAGGCGAAAAGGCTACCTCCGATCAAGGCGAAGATGATATTAACGCACTCATCGAGATGCTCAACAAAAACCGCAGATCATAATAAGTTCTCGCAAGGATACCTACAAAAGCGGGGGTGGCAGATTAAGCCATCCCCGTTAATTGAATAAAAAATTACCGAGAGGCGGAAAACACCATGCCGGATATGCTTGTTAAGCTTTATGATTTAGGTGACTATAGCGATATTTATAAAAAGCTTGCCGATGAGGGAATCAGAATCATAAGACCGATGACACCGAACAAAACCAAAGTCAGCGATTTTGTAAGAAAAACATTTTCTGACGGTTGGGCAGATGAGATAGAAACAGCCTTCACCCGATTCCCCGTTTCATGCTTTATCGCATATGATGACAATGAAAAGAAAATAGTCGGTTTCGCAGGATATGACTGCACATTCAAGGACTTTTTCGGCCCGACTGGAGTTGATCCAAACTACAGGAATAAAGGTATCGGAAGCGCTCTGCTACTTCGCTGTTTTGAAGCTATGCGCGACGAAGGTTATGGGTATGCGATAATTGGTTCCGCCGGACCGGTTGAATATTACAAAAAGGTCTGCGGCGCAGTTGTTATCGAAAATAGCTCTCCCGGAATATACAAAGAACTTATCTAACAATAAAGGAATGATTATATATGAAAAAAATAAGAGCCGGTATTGTCGGTGCAACAGGTATGGTAGGACAGCGTTTTATTTTGCTGTTACAGAACCATCCATATTTTGAACTGAGCTTTCTTGCTGCGAGCGCTCGCAGTGCAGGAAAAAGTTATGAGGAATCAATCGGGGGAAGATGGAAGATGACAAGTCCCATCCCCGAATCGGTCAAATCAATGAAGGTCTACGACGCAAGCGATCTCGAAACGGCTAAAGCTGCGTGTGACTTCGTTTTCTGCGCGGTTGATATGAAGAAAGATGAAATTAAAAATCTCGAAGAAGCATACGCAAAAGCTGAGATTCCCGTTGTTTCGAATAACTCTGCCAATCGCTGGACAAAGGATGTACCGATGGTAATCCCTGAAATCAACCCTTCTCACTTAGGAGTCATAGAAGCTCAAAAAGCACGCCTTGGAACAAGTAAGGGTTTTATAGCCGTAAAGCCTAATTGTTCAATACAGAGCTATGTACCGCTTTTAACACCGCTTTTTGGCTTTGGTGTTAGAGAAGTTGCGGTTTGTACCTATCAGGCAATATCCGGTGCAGGCAAAACTTTTAACGAATTTCCTGAAATCCTTGATAATGTCATCCCCTATATCGGCGGAGAAGAAGAGAAGAGCGAAAAAGAACCGCTCAAAATTTGGGGCGAGCTTAAAAACGGTGAAATTGTACCCGGTCAATCTCCTGCAATCACAGCACAGTGCATAAGAGTTCCCGTTTCTGACGGTCACCTTGCGGCGGTGTTTGTCAAGTTTGATAAAAAGCCGAGTGCTGATGAGATAAAAGAAAGCTGGAAGAATTTCAAAGGTGTTGATTTACCATCCGCTCCTAAGCAGTTCATCCACTATTTTGAGGAAGACAACCGCCCGCAGACAAAGCTTGATCGGGAGCTTGAAAACGGTATGGCTATTTCTGCAGGCAGACTTAGAGAAGATAGCATATACGATTATAAATTTATCGGTCTGTCCCATAACACACTCCGCGGTGCAGCAGGCGGTGCAGTTTTAATAGCTGAGCTTCTCTTTAAAGAGGGTTATCTGTATTAAAAAATCAATCTGAATAATTAAACCGCGTAGCACTAGGCTACGCGGTTTCGTTTTTGACATTGTTTACATAAATGAAACAAGACAACATTATTTTATTGTTGATTATATAAACTGATAATGATAAAATAAGTTATATTTTTATATTTTGGAGGTTCAAATACGTGATAAAAAAATCTATCGCATTATTTCTTGCTGTCCTTTTAATGCTGCCGATAGTACTATTTACATCGGTAGCTGCTGAAGAGGATAAGACCTTTTTCATCGACGGTATTAACGTCACAAGATGGGAAGAGACTTCGGTTGTTTATAGAAACAGAGCGACGACGGAGCAAAACGAATGGGGAGTCAACGTTGTTGTAGATTCAGCCGGAAAGGTTACAGAAATCATCAAAGGCGGCGACATAAAGGGTAAAAATTTACCGATACCTGATAAGGGTATGGTTGTTTCCGCTACCAGTTCAAAAGCGAAATGGCTTGAAGACAACGTAGAAGTCGGAGACTTTGTCAGTTTCGACAGCGTTTCGTCGAGAGTTCTAATATCAAAAGATAACGATTTTTCACCGTATTATAGCGAGAGCCATGCAATAACAGGCTTTAATCAAATTCGTTATAGCAATACATTTATAATTTACGACAAAGCAGGCAAAACAACTGAAACGAATATCTACGGACTTGAAGCGGTTGTCAGCAGTGATGGTGTAGTTATATCAGTTGGCGGTAATAATAATCTGATACCTGAAGGTGGATATGTTATCTCTGCTACTGAAAAGGTTGATAGAGAATTTATTAAAATGTATGCAGTTCCCGGTGCTAAAGCTGAAATCAGCAGTGACCGAAAAACACTTACCTTAACATACGACAAAGAAACGCTCAAAACAGAAATTGAAATGAAAATAACGGAAGTGGAAGAAAAGTTAAACTACGCAAAAGAAAACTTTTACAATCTTCCGTATGACGAGCTTGAAGCACAGATAAAAGCACTAAAAGAAACAGAAATAGGCGAAATGACAGTCAAGGAGCGCAACGAGCTGACTGCAAAAATTGAAGCTTGCTTTTATGCGATAAGCGAAACACCATCGGTTGAGCTGCGTGGTATTTGGCATAAATCGATCGAAAAAAATGCGGCAGAAGTTGAAAAGGTTGTTGATGATCTCAAAAAAGCAGGAGTAAATCAGCTGAACCTAGGTATTTCAGGCAGTTATGATACAATTATACCTCTGTCGTCTGATTTTCCGTTCAAACAAAAAAGCTCTCTTAAAGGTGCTGATATACTTCAGTTTTATGTTGATGAGTGTAAAGAAGCAGGTATTGAGCTTTTTATAACCCTACCAATATTTTACAACGATGCAGGCGCTAACACAAAATTCCCTCAATGGCTTACAAAATCCAATGGTGCTAAGGATGTAGATGACGAATCCGTCAATTTCTTCAATCCCGCATCTGAAGAATACCGTGAGTACATACTCAAATTCATAAAGTTCCTTCTTGAAAATTACGAGATTGACGGACTGCAGCTTGATTATATCCGTTATCCAGGCGCAATGTGGGGCATCGATTACGGATATGACGATATAACAAAAAATCTCTTTGCAGAGAAGTTCAATGCTGACAAAAGCGTTGTAGATGAAATCGCCACCGAGCTTAAATCACACAGCATGTGGAATGATTGGGTTCAGTTCAAAGCCGATATCGTAACCTCTTATGTTGCCGATATCAAAGAGCTTTGTGAAACTGTAAGACCTGATATCTACCTTTCCGCCGCTGTTGCAAACGACACTGTGCTACACTATTACTGCCAAGACA
>JAQWDK010000023.1 GCA_028705495.1 Eubacteriales bacterium | reverse complement strand
TGCTCTTTGTGTTATACTTTTCATAGAAGCTTGCCCTTTCTGTGAATGGTTCGTTGGCACTTACCATTTTACCACAGTTCGGGCTTAGCTTCTTCTTTTTTTAGACCATATCATTATACACTATACACGACGAAGTAATTGTAAAAAGCGCTTCTTGATGGTATAATAGTCGTGCATTCACCATGGTCTTTTTATTTACCACCAATCGGCACGACCATCAAAATCTTCGATTGGTATAATAAAAGAAATCTTTTGAACGGATATTAAAATGAATTCTGAAAAATTTCTCAAAGCAGCAGAAACTTATTATTCTGGTTATGATGGCAGAAAATCAATAGGTACATATTTTGAAAAGACTCTGCATGGTATTTTGAAACACTGCTATGAACCTGACGGTCAATATCACGAGATACCTTTTTTAGGCTATGTTACCGATATTAAAAACAATGATGGCGTGACCGAAATACAAACAAGCGCTTTCTACAGATTAAAAGATAAACTCGATATATTTTTACCGGAATGCAAAGTTACGGTAGTATATCCGATTCCCGCGTTAAAATGGCTTATTTGGTTGGACGAAGAAACAGGTGAAGCATCAAAAAAAAGAAAAAGTCCTAAAACCGGCAGCATCTACGATGCTGTAAGAGAGCTTTACACTATAAGAAATTATATTGGGCATCCGAATTTTGAACTGAGACTTGTATTTTTTGATATGGAAGAATATAGACGGTTAAATGGTTGGAGCCACGATAAAAAACGAGGGTCAACACGTGCAGAACGATTCCCGGTAGGATTTTCACATGAAGTTGTTTTTTCTTCATCGGAAGACTATATGCGCTTTTTACCGGATTCACTTCCCGAACATTTTACAGTTGTAGATTTTGCTAAATGCTGTTCGCGAAACAATAAAACCTCATATATGACAATTAATCTTTTGAAGATATTAGGATTAGTTAAACAGCATTCTAAAATAAGAAACGCTTTCGTTTATGAAGTCACTTCAAAAGCAGAAAGTCAAACTAAGTGTGTAGGATCAAACTCTGTATAAAACAGTGGATATTTTGTGGTAATTTATTGATAAGAATAATAATATATGGTATAATAGTCGTGCATTTACTATAATCTAAAAAACTACCACTAATCAGCACGACACGTCAAAATCTTCGATTTTGTGAAAGTTAGATTTATAGTATGGTATAATAGTCGTGCATTTACTATAACCTAAAAACTACCACTAATCAGCACGACCCGTCAAAGTCTTCGATTTTGTGATGGTTAGATTATAATATTGCATAATTGAACACAAAAAATGCCAATCTTTTAACATGAGAAAAAACACTGAGTGGAGGGAAGCACTTGAAGAACAGGTTTTTTAAGCTATCTATTATAGCGTTCATTGTTATATCTATTTTTCCCTTTAATGTAAGCGCTGCTACTGTTGATTGTAATGAGCTTCTTTTCGCTATTGAGCTTATGGATGATGGCAGTGCTGTCATTACAGAGAGCTGGACATTCGATTATCCTAACAACGACTATTCTCGTTTCACTCGCTCACTCTTATATGCAGATTGGACATATATTGATGATATTTCAGTTATGGATAAGGACGGGAATAAATACAACGAGATAAGTAGCTTTAATAGCAACCGTCCTGAAGGTAGCTTTGCTTTTAAAGATGAAAACGAAGAGATAAAAATCGAAGCTTATCACCGTACCAGAAATGCAAGCAGGACTTTTATTGTTAAATATACGGTTCATAATATCGTAATCCTACATAAAGATACAGCTGAATTTTACTATAAGATATACGATGGTGTTAACGACATCGGTCCAATAGGTGTAGTTCAAGCATCTATCACTTTCCCATCTGAAGCTGTAGGTGATGGTGTTAGAATCTGGGCACATTCCGGTGTTAGAGGCGAAACAGCAATTGACAGCTCGACCATGGTTTCGTTCTACAGCGAAGATGTTCCAACAAATTATCACACCGAGTTGAGACTTCTTCTGCCTACGGAATTGTTCCCTAAATCGGAGAACAAAACAAGTAAATCTGCTTTCGAGAGCATTTTAGAAGAAGAACAAAAATTTTCAGATGACACATCTTACAGTGGTTATTTCCCTGAAACGGATTTTGAAATTATCGCCGAAGCTTTAGATATCGATAAGGATTATGTCTCTTTTGGTGTTTTAGGTATTTCAATTATTCTTCCGGGTGCGTTATTATTGGGACTGAAGAAACTATCAAAAAAGAATACTGGTAAGTCAACTCTCGTTGTTAAGAGACATTATCAACCTTCTCTTGCTCCCGAATTTTACAGAGAGCTTCCATCGGATATAACACCCGCTGAAATGGCATTACTGATGAGGTTTATCGGCAAACTGCAAGGTAGCACCGCAAACGGGTATAGTGCTACGATGCTTGATTTGAGCCTTAAAGGATACTTGACCTTCACGCAGGAAAAAAAGAAAATAATTATTGGGCTTCCTGAAAATGTGGACATTGAGAAGCTGCAAGGTCATGAAAAAATACTTTATAATATCATCTATGACTCGGTTTGGTATAACGGTGACCGTGATACAAGAACCGTTAGAGTTACGGATATGTCGAAGTACATAAGAAATAACGCTGAAGAGATGCAGAAGAAGCTACGTGAATTCGATAATGAGGTTGAGTATGGATTAACAGGCAGAGATTTTTATGTATACGAGAACCATTCAAAGATTTACAGAAACTTTTTTGCTGATATAGAAGAAAAAAGCATTTTTAAAATGAATTTACTTCTTATTCTAATAAGTGCAGGGTTGTTGTTAGCAAGCCTTTTTACAGAGATTATATGGTTGGCTATAGGCGGACTTGTGATTATAACTATTATTTTTGGACTATATAGAAGCCGTAAAGATAAAAAGTATCTCTCCCAGAAAGCAGAAGATGAAGGTGCATTATGGGATGCTTTTGTAAACTTTTTAGAAGAGTTTACAATGTTTAAAGATAGGGAACTTCCTGAACTGGTTATATGGGAAAAATACCTTGTCTACGCTACGGCAGCGGGTGTTAGTAAAAAAGTTCTTAAGAAGCTTCCTCTCGCATATCCAGAAATAAACAGCACAGATTTAAATCAGACTGCCTTTCTATATTTGATGCTTAACTCTGGTAACAACCGTTTGTTCGACAGCAAAGGCGGGGATCTGTTTGGTGCTCTAAATGTTTTTGAAAATTCCACAAAGGCAGCAGCCAACTACGATAACAGCTCAGGCTCGGGTGGAAGTGGTTTCGGTGGTTCGTCTTCTTTTGGAGGTGGATTCGGTGGTGGCGGCGGAGGAGTCGGAAACGACTGATTCGTAAAACAAAATATTGCGGGTAACGCTGTATTAAAAAAATAAAAAAGGAAAAGGGGATTTAAACTATGCCGTATATAATTGCAGGTGGTATTGTGCTTATTATAATTGTTTATGTAATAAGTACATATAACAAACTCGTAAGCGAGAGATTAAAAGTTGATAATCAGTGGAGTCAGATAAACATTGTTTTGAAGCAAAGAGCTGATCTGATTCCGAATGTAGTAAACACAGTTTCCGGTTATGCCAGTCATGAAAAAGAGATATTTATAAAAATATCTGAAGCAAGGAACAGAAGCATATCTGCAAGCAATCCCGAAGATGGTATAAAAGCTGCAGGTGAGCTTTCAAATGCGATCGGCAGGCTCTTTGCTGTCGCTGAAGCATATCCGGAACTTAAGGCAAACGAAAACTTTATGGATTTGCAAAGACAGTTGAGCGGTTTAGAAAAGAAAATCGCCGATTTCAGGCAGTTCTACAACGACACAGTTATGAGATATAACAAAAACATCGTTACTTTTCCATCAAATATCATAGCGTCTATGTTCAAATTCACTGAGAGGCCGTTCTTTGAGGTTTCGGAACAAGATACTAAGAACCCTGAGGTAAAATTCTAATTGAAAATAGAGGATATAAATAATTCTATCGGGTTAAAGCTGCCGGATTACTTCGGCAGCTTTTCCGAGGATTTTGAAACTCTGTACGAAAATAGGAAAGACAAGGTATTCCTTTCATCAGAGTCCCTTGAAAAGCTTATAAGTGAAGGTTTTGTTAAAGCCGAAGCCAAAGTAGATATTTACAGGGTTTTAGATAAGCTCTCTTCTGATAAGGCTCTTGATTACTCAATTAAACTTCTCTTTTACGTTATGTGTGAAAAGATGAAACCTTGGCAAACACAGCTCTATGAAACACCTGCACCGCCAGCGCTCGGTGACGACAAGTACATTTTTCCGCTTATACTTATGTTAAAGACGCTCGAAAAGGGAATTGCAAACGCAAGAAACAACGGTATCTCCGAAGAATATGTTTCTCAGTTAAAAGGGGTGTTTTCATATGCCACCCATGACAGAGGTGATAGATGGGAGATGAGAAATATCTTTCATTGGCATATGACTTCTGCTATGGGGATGATGTACCAAATAGGCCGAATCAAATATGAACCGACGGCAATTAGCGAAAACTACTTAGGACTCAGACGTAAATCAGACGGAGCATTACTTTTTGTTTTCAGAGGGGAGTCGGATATTGACGAATACGGTCAATTTTGCCGTGATGGTGCAACTGCCGAATTCAGAACGTCGTTTAGCGAATCCGATAACACTATAACAGCCAATCCAATTCATCCGGGCGGTAAAATATTGAAAGAAATGGTTACATTGTCACAGGACGAATGGTATAAAGAGATTGACGGCGGCATGGCTTTGTCAATGCATATCCCTTCGGGGGAAGGATATAACGCTGAGCAGATAGGGAAGTCGTTCGGTGAAGCTCTTGAATTTTATAACAACATTTTTCCTGACCTCGTCTTTTCTTGTTTCAGCTGCTATTCTTGGCTTTATAGTCCACAGTTATCTGAGATTTTGCCATACGACAGCGGTATAAATAGCTTCAATAGAAAAGTCTATTTGTGTCCTGTACCATCGGACGAAAGCGGGTTTTATACTTTTGTTTTTAAGACTAAGGAGTTCAACCTTGATACTGCTGGTAAGAGCACAACTCTAAAACGAAACTTTGTAGATTTTATAAAAAGCGGTAGAAGGGCTCATAACGGTTTGCTCTTCTATCCAATCTCGATGCTTGACAGATTTGGTAATGATTTAGCGTATCCACTTAAATAAAAACAGGAATGAGGATTAAAAACCCTCATTCCTGTTTTTTTATGAAGTTAGTTTGTCTCAACAGACGAATCAATCGTCATAGTTGATGTGCTCCTATTGTAGCTGATTGTAACACCTTCGCTTTTAGATGAAGGGCTGTCTGTTTTGAAAGCGGAATATGTTGTTTCGTTTTCAAAAATAACATCAGTGTAGGAGAGCTGTTTTAGAGTATTAATATAAAGTCCAAAAGCGCTTTCCTCAACCTCAACAATCGTGATAACAACTGATGTAGCTTTTGGAGTGACATCAACGATCTTACCACCTGTAAAAGGGATTAAGTTCGCAACAAAAGCATTGTCAGATGGCCATTCTAATGCAGGTCTTGTATCGGTCGAAACTTCACTTGATACATCTGAAGACTCCGCTGGGGCAATAGAACTCTCATTTTGATTACCACCGAAGTCGCACGAAACAAGTGAAAAACATAAAATAAGAATTAGGAGAAGTAGCGAAAATTTATTAACCATTGTTATGACCACATCTTTCTTGTTATCTAACTAAACAAACTATTCTTTCAATCTTGTCTTTCATAAACGGAATGTCTTAAGCTTTAAAATTTCAGATTTTTAAGCTTGATTATACCCATCTTATAAAGTACAACGAATGCAACAGCGCAGAGAAGTACAATTACAAGAAAAACAATAAGAACGACCATTGCTGTGTTTTTAGGCTGCGCAGGCTCAGTTATTGATGTGTTTTCTACCTTTTTGAAAGATACAGCTATGGTATGATTAGCATTGATACTTTCAAAGGTATAGGAATTGCCGTTCAACTCAACTGTCTCATTGTCGATTTTCAAAGAATCTATCTCATACCCATAATCCGGTGAGAAGGTGAATGTTGCTGACATGCCATTTGTGTAACTGTTGTTGCCGGAAGGGGTTATCGAACCGCCTTCTCCGGATGTCGCTTCTATTGTAAAGCTTGCTTCAACTATCTCTGTTACTAACGCAAATTCAGAAGGTGTGCTTGTTTTAATAGAGGCATAACCACCGACATCAACGGATATTATAAACTGTTGTACGAACTGACCAGATGAGGATTCATATTTATAAACAGTAACATCTCTGCCGATATACTGGTTACCAAGGTATATTTTCACTGTAGCTTCAGCAGGAAAATAGGTGACGGAGTTCGCAAAGGAGAAGACTTTGACAAATTTGCCAGAACCTATCTCGGCGAGTTTTCCGGTATTAACAGAGTTATCAATTATAAGACCGAAGTCTATATAACTATCTGCTATTTTCGAAAGGGTTCTTGCTGAGAAACCGATTTCGTATTTAGCCGAATGGAAAACAACATCCTTTGAAGCGTAGGAGTCAACAAGTGTATCAATCACTTCCGCGGAAACACGCGTGAAATCGGTCAAGCTAATTCTTATGGGGCTTGTTGCCCAGTCAACATCCTCTGGTTTAATCATTCCTTCTCCCGAATCTTCGAGAACGAATGTTACATCAACAGTAGTGTTTGAAGTTACATTTGTGAGGGTTAGCTCGTTGTTGTTAGCTTGAACAAGAACGTTATTAACATATAGTTTGTTAATTATGTAACCCATATCAGGTTCGATCTTTAAAGTAATGCTTCCGCCATATGTAACCTTCTGATCTCCGCTTGGTGTTACAGAACCACCTTCACCGGACTTCACTGTGATGGTAAACTGCTCGTCTGTTCGCTTGAAAGTGACACGAACAGTAGTTGCAGCAGTAATATTGGCAAGAGTAAAAGTATTGTTTGTTATGGCAACATCGGTATTGTTAATAGTAAATTTATCTACAATATAGCCTGCACTCGGTTTAATAGTAAAAGTAAGTGAACTACCAGATGCAACCTGCTGTTCTCCGGTCGGACTTATAGTACCTCCGGTTCCAGCAGATACATTGACGGTAACTTTAACATCTGACGACTTCTTAAAGGATACGCTGATTGTAATGTTGGTATTAATATCTGGGATGGAATATTTATTCGAGTTTGTTATAGTCTGTTCGATATTGTTTACTATAAGCTTATCGATTTGATATCCCGTATCAGGTGCAATAGTGAAGGAGAAAGAAGAACCTGCTTCAACCATTGTTTCACCGAGGGGAGTTATTTTGCCATTTGGGCCAGCACTCGTTGTGATTTTGCATGTAACGATTTCTTTTGGTATAACTACAGCATAGACGGAATCATTAGTGAGTGTGTTTAGTGTTACACCGTCAGCAGTCAAAGTGCCCGACCAAGCTTGCGAAACAATGCTATTTACTGAAACGAGAATTATTACTGATTTTCCAACAAGAGCGGAATTTTTATAGATTGCTGAAACAGTAGCGTCAGTGAGCGTAAATTTATAATATTCATCAACAGCCTCATTTGCGCTTATGTTCCAGTTTATGCCTCCGTTATCAGCTAATTTTTGAACTCTAAAAGTACCGTCAGAGCCAAATTTACCTTTTATATTAAATTCATATACATTAAAAACAAGATTGCGAAGGCTTGCGTTGGATTTTTTACCGCTGATGAGCTTTAGAAGAGAACCACTGTATGTAGGAAGGTTGATTATGGTGTTTTCTGAAAATTCACCGAAAACATCGGTGCTTGTCTTGTCTACAAAATCAGCACCATTTTTTGTGGAACCTGTACCACCTTTAACGCTAGCACCTGTGAGGACTTGACTACCATAGAAAAGCTCAATGCCGTTTCCGCCTGACTCAGAACCTGTACCACCAGTTACAGTACCTGAAACAGCGAGAGCGAAGCGTGAAGTAGAACAGGTAATTGCAGTTCCCCCATTTTTACCAGCTCCACCGGTGACATTTCCTGTAACCGATGCACTGATTTCGTTTGGATTTACGCCTTTGTAAAGAAGGGCTATACCACCGTTGCCGCCAGAAGAAGCACCACCAAGAACATTACCTGTTACCGAGAAGATACCTTTGTCAATTGATGCTCCGATACCGCCTTCTGTATCACCTGAACCGCCTGAGATATTGCCCTTTATAGTAAGTTTACCGCTTGATAGGACGGCACCAGCTCCTCCCTTTGAAGAGGAGTCGCCACCTTTTACATCACCGTTAATGGTTACATTGGCTGAGCCGGAAACTTCAACACCAATACCACCGTTAGAACCTGTAACAGCAGCATTAACTGTTACAGAAGCACTAGAGGAAGCTTTCAAAGCAAAACCATTGGTTTCTGATGTAAGAGCCTTGTTTGCGACCAGTATAACGCTGCCACCTACATCGAGTACGGATACAGCAACGTTAAGGGTGACAGAACCCGAACCCGAAAAAGAGGGATTGAGAAGCTTGTAGTCACCATTTATGGTTATACTGATGTTTTCAGCCAAATCAATTACCGAATTACAGATAATGTCGGAAGTAATGGTAATATCAGTTTTTCCTTCCGCTATAGCTGCTGTAAGCTCTGTGAAGTTATTGACAGTTCCGTTTGAGGTTTCTGCCATTGCTGCATATGGTAGAGCTTGAAATATTATCAGCAGCGTTAAGAAAATCGCTGCAATTGATTTCTTTGTAAAGGTTTTATTCATCGGTGATATTCCTTTCAAAACAACCTTGTGAGATTTTATTAAATTAGGATTTGTTTTGTAATATTAACTGATTATACTATATGCAAGAGTTTATTGCAACCAAAAATAAATTTTAAGGCTGTAATAAAAATGTAAATATTCCCTTAAAGGTACAGGCGATCAATTCATGTAGTTTCACCCGAATGACAAAGCTTCTTCTCTATTTTTGATTTCTTCATTATCGGTTTCAGTTATTGCTTTAATACCAGATGCCTGTCTCGCATTGGACAGCATAAGTTTTATTCGGTTCTCTTGATTGACTTTTGATGCACTTGCGTCATAATCAATTGCTACAATATTTATATCAGGATGGCTTTCTTTGAGAGGTTTCATCATTCCCTTACCGCAGATATGATTAGGAAGGCATCCGAAGGGTTGAGTACAAACGATATTTTTGACATTCTGTTCGTTAAGTTCAAGCATTTCGGCAGTAAGGAGCCAACCTTCACCCATTTTTACGCCTTTGCCGATAACGCCATCGCAAAGCGATATAACTTGATCGAACGGTGTGGGAGGATCGAAATCTGAATGTTCCTTGATTAAGCTGATAACATCTTTCTGTTTATTTACAAGAAAATCAAATGCGAATTTCTGCGCCGGTTTTAAAAAACCATTAATACCGTACAATTCATTATCAACAATGCCGTTGTATACGCTGTAGATACAAAAATCTACAAATCCAGGTAGAACAACTTCAGCACCTTCTCGAAGAAGGAAGTCTTCAAGGTTGTTGTTTGCAAGGGGAGAGTATTTAACAAAGATTTCACCAACAATTCCTACTTTAATTTTCTTTTCTCGCTTCAGTGGAACTGAAGCGAATTCTTTTATTATGTAAATAAAGTTTTTCTTAATCTCTCGGTAGGAAATCAGTGATCTATCTGCGATTCCGTTTGTGAGATATTTCATTAGCTCATCTGATTTTTTAACGCTGTCGCCTGGAGTTATCTCATAGGGAATACACTGATTCATTAATAACTTAATTAAATCAGCGTAAAACACAGCATATAAAAGTTTTCTTAAGAGGGGGAGTGAGAGTTTCCAACCCGGGTGTTTCTCAAGTCCCATAAGGCTGAAGGATATAACCGGAATATTTTCATAACCTGCTTTTGCAAGCGCTTTTCGGATGAGCGATATGTAATTTGAAGCACGGCATCCTCCGCCTGTTTGGAACATAATCAAGGCTGTTTTATTCGGATCATATTTACCCGACTTTATAGCTTCAAGGAATTGGCCGATTACGAGTATCGCAGGATAACATGTATCGTTATGAACATATCTCAGCCCTGTTTCGGGGATTGATGAATCATTATTTTCAAGAAGCTCTATATTGTACCCTTCATTTTGTAAAACACATAAGATCAGCTTAAAATGCATCGGCAGCATATCAGGAGCAAGGATGACATAATCGGACTTCATCTGTTTTGTAAATTTCACATAACCTTTTTTATCATGCATTAGCGGCTTCACCTCTTTCTTCTAAAACTCCAAGAAGACTACGGAGCCTGATTTTGACTGCCCCAAGATTTGTTATCTCATCAATTTTTATCTGTGTGTATAGTTTCCCGGAGTCGGTAAGTATATCGGAAACCTCATCAGATGTAATAGCATCCACACCGCAACCGAAAGATACAAGCTGTACTAGCTCGACATCAGGATTATCAGCGGCGAATCTTGCTGCTTTGTAAAGCCTTGAATGATAGGTCCACTGATTTAGAACATTGACAGGTTGCTTTTGTGCTAGGTGATAAATACTGTCCTCACTGATCACCGCAAAACCGAGGGAGTCGGCAAGCTTGTCGATACCATGCCCGATTTCGAGGTCAATATGATAAGGTCTACCTGCAAGTATCATTACCCTGCGGTTATCAGCTCTCGCTTTAGCCAAAGCAAGCTCACCCTGCTTTTTTACCTCGTCCATATATTCATGATATTTACTGTACCCGTTATTTATTGCAGAACGAATTTGTTTTAATGTGATATCAGGCGATATGGCTGATAAAGAGTCAAAAAGTCCTTTAGCAAGAACTTTTTTGTTGTTTATATTAAGAAATGGATAGAGAAATTTTGTATAGCGAAGGTCATCCATATTTGCGTTGAGTAGCTCTGAGTAATAAGCGACAATCGGACAGTTATAATGGTTGTCCGTATCTTTTTCGGCAAAATTATACGTAAGGCATGGATAAAAAATCGCATCCACACCTTTTTTTATCAAAATTTCAACATGACCGTGCATAATTTTTGCTGGATAACAGATTGTATCGGAGGGAATTGTGAACTGTCCCGCTTCGTAAATTTTTCGAGTTGACATACCCGATAATACTACTTCATATCCAAGGTCGGTAAAAATACCGTGCCAAAGTGGAAGTAACTCATATATTCCAAGAGCAAGAGGTAAGCCAATTCTACCTCTACTGCCTTTAACGGAAGGGATGTTTTGCAAGTATTGGCGTTTAAATTCAAATAAATTTATACCACTTGAATTTGATTTAGCCTTTCCGAGACCTTTTTCACATTGGTTTCCTGAGATAAAGCTTCTGCCATCCGGGAATTTATTAATCGTCAATCGACAGTTATTTGTACAAAGCTGGCATTGTGCAGATGAAACTGTATGAGAAAAATCTTTAAGAGCTTCGGAGGAAATAAGTGTTGTTTCTTTGATATGCATTGCGTGTAGTGCTGCGCCATATGCACCCATAAGCTCTGCAATTTGCGGTCTTACGACTTCTCGCACAAGCTCCTTTTCAAAAGCGCGAAGAACAGTATCGCTTTTAAAAGTACCGCCCTG
Source organism: Eubacteriales bacterium (assembly GCA_028705495.1). Lineage (GTDB taxonomy): Bacteria > Bacillota > Clostridia > Oscillospirales > CAG-382 > GWF2-38-85. The sequence continues at coordinate 22,834 of JAQWDK010000023.1, read as the reverse complement.
AACAACGATATGCTTACCAAGGTCCTCAGGGCTGCTCGCTCTGATAACCTTATAAATAGCGTTCTTTACAACACTAATAGCAAGTCCTGCAGATATGTCTTCAACCGTCGCACCATCTTTCTGCGATTGTTTGACAGATGAGTTCATAAAAACCGTGCATCTACTTCCAAGATTGACCGGAGCGGTGGAGTGCAACCCTTTTTCTGCAAACTCAGCAGCGGTATAACCCATTGAATGTGCGAATGTCTCAATAAAAGAACCGCATCCCGATGAGCATGCTTCATTTAGCATAATGCCATCAATAGCTCCGTTTTTTATTTTGAAGCATTTCATATCTTGTCCGCCTATGTCGATTATAAAATCAACTTCAGGCTGGAAATGTTTTGCCGCCTTGTAATGAGCAAGAGTTTCAACAATACCTTTATCAACACCGAAGGCGTTTTTTATGAGCTCTTCACCGTAACCTACTACTGTACTTCCTTTTATATGTATTCTATTAGATGCTAAATCATAGATTTTTATAAGCTGCTCTTTAATGATTTCGATAGGATTTCCCTTATTAGGACCGTAATACTGATATATAATATCAAAATTGTCGTTTATAAGGACAAGCTTTGTCGTTGTGCTTCCGCAGTCGATACCAAGGTATGCATTACCCGAATATGTAGAAATATCTATAAAGCTGACAGTAGCTTTCGAATGTCTTTGAATAAATGCAAAGTACTCATCTTTATCGGTAAATAGACCTTCAAGCCTGTCTGCTGATTCCACTGTATCAATGTTTTCGGTTATTGAACTTACAAGAGAGGAATATGTATATTGTTTTCCACAGCTCTGTGAGTATAGAGCAGCTCCCAAAGCGACAGAGTAGAGCGCATAATCAGGGAAAACAACGTTTTCATCATCAAGATTTAAAGCTTCTTTAAAGGAAGTTCTGAGACCCTTACAATAATAGAGCGGGCCGCCAAGAAAAACGACCTTTCCTGTAATTTTTCTTCCCTGTGCAAGTCCGGCAATTGTTTGATTCACCACTGAACGGTATATGCTTGCTGCAATATCAGCTTTACCAGCTCCCTGGTTAAGAAGTGCTTGTATATCAGTTTTCGCAAAAACACCGCATCTTGAAGCTATTGTATAAAGACGTTCTGAGTGTTGGCTGAGCTCATCAAGTTCGTCCGGAGTAACAGCGAGCAATGTCGCCATCTGGTCAATGAAAGCACCGGTACCTCCAGCACATGAACCGTTCATACGCTCATCAGGTGTCCCATCGTAAAATATAATTTTTGCATCCTCACCGCCAAGTTCAATTACAGCACTGGCGTCCGGTTCAATCTTTTTTATTACTTCTCTAGTTGCGAAAACTTCTTGGACAAAGGGAATGCCAGATGCTTCTGCAAGACCTATTCCTGCAGAACCAGATATAGCAACAGTAAAATCGATTCTAGATAAATAATCTTTAGCTTCAGAAATAAGTTCAAGAGCTTTCTTTCGCACTTGTGAAAAGTGGCGTTCGTATTTTTTAAAAACAATAGTATTGTTACATAATACGACAATTTTTGCAGTTGTCGAGCCTATGTCAATACCGACGGAGTAACTTTTTGTCATTAATAATTATCATCTTTCAAATATTTTAAATCATGAGTTCGTAACACCCGCCTCTGATTTTAATTTGTCTTTTAAAGGATTCTTAATTGCATCGTATACAACTTCGGCAATAATTTTATGTCCGTTTTCAGTCGGGTGTACATCAATGTCGGTAATGCCAGGAGATTGTATGCTGAAGAAGGCATTTTCAAGTCGTTCATCACCGCTGTAGCTATTAAACTCATCATGCACATGGGCAACAATATATCCGAGCTCATTAGAGAGTTCATCAATCACATCATTGAGTTTCATCACTGCGGTTTCTGTAATTTGAGAAGGCATGAACAGGGGGGTGATACCTGCGGCAATTGCTAAATTTTTATAGGGGTTATATATTGTATTTACTGAAATAACAGCATTTTTATTGTATTTTCTGATAAGTTTTATGATTTCAGGAAGGTCATTTCTGAGTTTTTCTGCTGCAGTATCAATTTCCGCACTAAATTCTTCGCTGCTAATATAAGTGTTAATTTGTGAAAAAGCAGTTAAAACATTTTGATACATCGATACATCAGCATTACCTGAGAAAAGCTCCTCAAAAATATCGGCGGCGTTTCCTAAAGAGTTTGTCGAAAAACCGTTGGCTTTTAATATCGAAATTGTTTTATCAACCATAACTCCGAGAATATTGTTCGCTCCGGTTGATATTGTAATAAGATCAGCATCAATAACTGAATTTGTATTTGTGGTGAGCTGTTTTAAGAGTTGTTCCGACGTTTGTCCATCGACAGCGAGGTTTACATAATCTACGCCATTAACACCCGGTATATTGTCAAGACTTCCAACAAGCATGTAAGGATAGCACTGTGTTTCAGGCTCGTTAAGTCTTGCTCCCCTTGCAATCGAATCGCCAAAGGCAACATAGCGTATCTTTCTTTCAGCAAATGTATCACTTTCTTCAACTGATATAGCAGAAGAAGTGTTTGAATGCGATTCTGAGGATTCAAATAACCCCGATGAACTATTTTTTGAGGTATCATATGAATTATTTGCTGCGCTGCTTGTGTTCTTGTCTGCGCAGGATGATACTGTGAGTGTTATTAAGAATAAAACAGAGAGAAAGAGAGAAGTAAACTTAAATTTATTCATAGCGGTTTTCTCCGAAAAATATTTAGCAGTATTATTATTCGCAGAAAGAATGTGACTTAATACAGTATATCATAATATTATACGGCAGTCAGACTCAAACGAGCCTGACTGCCAATTTGACCGTTAAAGCATTAATATTTACGCTTGATCTTCTTTGATGTAGTTTTTTCAAACTCTGTATCGCGGAAAATGATATGCTTAATGAGTTTGGCATTCGTTTGCTTTTCGTTGAACTTCGAAATTTCATTGCGGATCTGCTCTTCGATAACAGACTTACCCAGTTCAGCGGTTTTATCTGCATTCGGGAAGATTTCCGCGCAAAGTGAGACTTCGCTGTCATCATCGTCTTTAGTGGCAGAAACTATAACTTCTCCAATTAGGGGAATATAGCTGAGGGCTTCTTCAATTTCTTCGGGATAGATGTTCTTACCGCTCTTGAGAACGATCATATTCTTGACTCTACCTGTAATATAAAGGAAACCGTCTTCATCAAGGCGTCCCACATCCCCAGTCTTGAACCAACCGTCTTTGAAAGCGGCTTCAGTAGCTTCAGGATCGTGATAATAACCGATCATTACGTTGTCGCCACGTACAAGGATTTCACCCTCACCATTTTCGTCAGGATTATCAATTTTCACTTCATTGCAGGGAATTGGTAGTCCAACAGCACCTGCACGGTGATATTCGTTCCTATTTACTGCAACAATCGGCGAGCATTCGGTGATACCATAACCATTTAGAAGGGTTATACCAATACTGTAGAAAAATTTGTAATGCTCGGATTTAAGTGGAGCACCACCGCAAACTGCGATAAGAAGTTCGCCGCCAAACGCTGCACGGATTGTAGCGAATAATTTCCCACGAAGGTCAATGCCGAGTTTTAGCATGTTATTACTAAATTTTATCAGCAATTTAAGAGCCTTCGCTTTGCCTTTTTCTTCAGCTTGAGCCCAAATTCTGTTGTAGATATTTTCAACAAACAACGGCACAAGCAAGATCTCAGTCGGTTTGTACAAAGCAAGATTGGGAAGAAATGTTCTGAGAGTTTCGTTTATGCAGATTCTCATTCCATGGTGGAACATCGTCAATATACCACAAGAAGCTTCATAAGAGTGATGATAGGGCAGCACAGCAAGAGCTCGTTCGGTGATATTCATATATTTTTGAGAATTGTTGATTATGGCTAAAAGGTTTTTCTGAGTGTGCATAACTCCTTTAGGTTTACCTGTCGTGCCTGAGGTAAACATAAGCTGCTTTAACTCGTTTACATCGGTTTCTAATGCAACAAAAGCAGTAACACCTTCCTCAAAAAACTGTTTACCTGCTTCTATAAGGTCGTCAACATTATAGATGTTTTCTTCTTTTGTTTTTCTTTCTCCAAGACATATAAAAGTTTGTAGTGCAGGAACTTCCTTACGGATATTTAGCACCTTTTCTTCGTATGCTGGGGTAAAAATAATTGCTGTACATTCTGCGGCTTTAAGTATATTCGCTGTTTCTAATTCAGTTAGCTCTTTGTCGATTGGAACAACAACACCTTTCGTATTCAACACGGTAATGTAGCTGTAAAACCAACCGAAACAATTCTCGCCAATGATTGCAATGTGCTTGTCGCCAAGACCTAAGCGAAAAAGTGCAGTGCCAAAGTTATCGATTATATCTTTCATTTCAGCGAAAGTTACATCGATGACTTGACCGTCTTTCTTGTAGCTGACGGAGATTTTGTCAGCGAAACGCTCTGCATTTAGATCGATCATTTCACGCAGAGTTTTTACTTCTGGTACTTCATATTCGGGGTAGTTGCTTTTTCTGTTTCTGTACATAAACGCATTCCTCTCCTAAAAAAAATACGGATTCCTGTTTTATAACAAACGAGCTTAAAAAAGGCTTTTTAAGAATTTACTGAACGGCAGCTAATTAGATTGACACCTTTTGAGATAAAATCAGAAAAAATTATATCACTATGTTTCACGGGTACGGATACTTTAAGCGTCTTTAATTTTTCCATCGCTTCAAAAAGCTTGTCTTTAGGAATCGGAGCTGATGTTTTTACGGGTAACCGGGGTACTTCATAAGAGTTAATAGTAACCGTTGAAGTAAGTACACGAACAGGAAAAGCTATTTCAGCTCTTGCATAGTCAGCACCTCGCTTACAAAAGTTTCCCGTACAAGACAACATTTTATCACCTTCGAAGGTGACCTTCATCCTGCACCCTCTGGGACAAACGATGCAGGTCATCATTTTTTCATTCATTTTACTGTCCAATATATGTTATTATTTTGTGTTAAGCTCAACTGTAATTTCTTTTGCCTCATTTAGTTTCTTGCAGGTTTCGTCAGATAACTTCACCATCTGCATTTCGCTGGGGGTAAGATATGCTTCTCTCTTTTTATAAACAACATTACCATCAGCGTATATTAAAATAGTGCTTCCTTGAGATGGTGTAGCAACCCTGAAGAACAAAGGTATTTCAGGCGTCAATGTACCTATCTTTTGAGGAACACAGTACCTAACACCGTTTTTAGTTATGATAGTTTTGTATTGACTTGATTCTTTTTTATCACCATTCAAATAAGCTGCTGCACTTTTTCCTGCCCTCGCGGCTTCATCGGAAACATAGTCCACTAAGTCGTGAACATGAAGAGCATTTCCGCAAGCAAAAACACCTTCGATATTTGTCTCTAAGTTTTCGTTGACGACCGCACCACCAGTTATCGGGCTGAGTTCAACACCTGCTCCGGTAGCAATCTCGTTTTCTGGGATAAGTCCTACGGAGAGGAGGAGTGTGTCGCATTCGATAAATTGTTCTGTACCAGGTATTGGTAAGAGTCTATCATCAACCTTCGCTATCGTGACACCTTCAAGTCTTTCTTTACCGCTGACACCGATAACAGTATGGGATAGCATTAGGGGAATGTCGAAGTCTTCAAGGCACTGTGCGATGTTTCTTCCGAGTCCGTTAGAATAGGGAAGTAGCTCAAGCACCATTTCAACTTTAGCGCCTTCAAGCATTAACCTTCTTGCCATTATAAGACCAATGTCACCTGAGCCTAAAATAACAGCTTTTTTACCGACATGGTTACCAATCATATTAATATAATACTGTGCTGTACCCGCTGTGAAGACACCTGCAGGGCGCGTACCCGGGATATTAATGGCACCTCTTGTCCGCTCACGGCATCCAGTTGCAAGAACGACAGCTTCAGCTTTTATAATCAGAAGACCTTTTTCTTTTGATACGGCTATGACGGTTTTATCGTGACTAACCGATAACACCATAGTGTCTGTCAAGTAATCAACCTTTAGCTTTTCTGCCTTTTCTTCGTATCTGCCCGCATATTCAGGTCCGGTAAGCTCTTCTCCAAATGCATGGAGTCCAAACCCTGAGTGTATGCACTGGTTTAGAATGCCGCCAAGGCAAGAACCACGCTCGAGGATTATAACATCGTTTATTCCATTTTCTTTTGCCGCTATGGCAGCTGCAAGTCCAGCGGGACCGCCACCAACAACGACGAGGCTTTTATTTAAATTCATAGTATTATTGTTTCTTACATAGTATTTTTGAATTTCCACCGAACTGTGTGACTTCTGATAGTGGTATATTAAGTTCTCTCGATAATATTTCGGCTACTTTGGGTGAACAAAATCCACCCTGACACCGACCCATACCAGCTCTTGTGCGGAATTTGACTGCATCTACCGAACGCGCGCCAATAGGTCTGTGAATTGCCTCAACTATCTCTGCTTCTGAAATTGTTTCACAACGACAAATAACATGAGAATAAAGGGGATTTTCAGCTATCATTTCCGCAGCTTCTTCGGCTGTTGCTTCAGAAATTTTTCTAATTTGTTTTCTGTACCTCGTAGAACTCTTTTTTGGAATTGTTCTTAATCCGGAGTTTTTCAGAAGTTCGAGCACATATTCAGCAACTGCTGGAGAAGATGCGAGACCGGGTGATTCAATTCCTGCGACATGAAGAAATTTTGAACTAATCTCTGAAAAACGAATAATAAAATCATCGCCTGATGGCGTTGCTCTGATTCCTGCAAACTCACGAATAATACCTCGTTTTGTAAGAGAAGGTATAATACGCTTCGCATTTTCGAAAACAAAATTTTGACCTTCAGAAGTTGTTTGAATATCACATTCGCTTTGAACGACTTGCGCATTTGGTCCAACAAGCATATTCCCTGAGACCGATGGCGTTATTAAAACCCCTTTACCGAGTTTTGTTGGTACGGTGAAAAGGACGCTATTAACGCAGAGGTTTTGCTTATCGTAAATCATGTATTCGCCGCGTCTTGGTGTTATGGAAAAAGAGAGGTCGCCGATAAGGCTTGCGATTTCTGCAGAGTTAACACCTGCAGCGTTGATTATGTATTTAGTTTTTATATCATCGTTTATAATAAAAAGGCTTTCGTGTGTTTCTATACGGCTGACTTCATAGCCTAATTTAAACTCGACACCGTTTTTGGCTGCGTTTTCGGCAGCTGCAATTGTAAGGCCATAAGGGCATACAATTGCGCTGTCGGCATATAAAGCGCCGACTACATCGGGATTCAGCATCGGTTCGATGGTTAAAACCTCTTCGCGGCTTATGGTTTTTACGCTAACTCCATTATCATCAGCTCTTTCTTTAAGAGCGAGAACGGTGTTCATCTGTTCCTCATCATAAGCCAGAACTAACGAAGGCAGTACTTTATATTCAACCTCAAGTTCCTTAACAGCTGTTTTCATAAGCTTCGCGCCACGAGCGTTGAGCTTTGACTTTAGCGTTCCGGGTATTGGATCATAACCCGCGTGAACAATCGCAGAATTTGCTTTGCTTGCGCCAGAGGAAACATCATACGCCTTGTCGAGAACGCATATATTTAAATCGAACATAGACATTTCGCGCGCTATCATACATCCGCTTACGCCTGCGCCGATTATTGCGATGTCATATATAGTGTTTTTATTAGTTTTCACGCTAATGACTCCTTTGATTAATTGCGCAGTGAATGAATCGGAGAGGGAAGTCTTCCGCCTCTGTTTATCATCTTTTCCGGCGAGAAGCTGTTGACTGCCATAACAGGTGCATAACCTAAAAGCCCACCAAACTCAACAAAGTCGCCGACCTTTTTCCCGACTGCGGGTATTATTCTAACTGCAGTTGTTTTGTTATTTACCATACCAATAGCAGCTTCATCTGCTATAATAGCAGAAATAATCGCTGAGCTTGTGTCACCGGGTATGACAATCATATCAAGTCCCACTGAGCAGACGCAGGTCATTGCTTCGAGTTTTTCGAGCGTGAGAGCACCTGCATTTACCGCATCAATCATACCTTGATCTTCGGAAACCGGTATAAAGGAACCTGAAAGACCACCGACATGGGAGGATGCCATTACACCGCCCTTTTTGACGGCATCGTTTAGCATAGCTAAAGCTGCAGTTGTTCCATGAGCACCGCATTTTTCAAGGCCGATTGCTTCGAGTATATGCGCGACGGAATCGCCTACTTCCGGTGTAGGAGCGAGGGATAGGTCGACAATACCAAAGGGTACGCCGAGCCTCTCCGAGGCTTCTCTTGCAACGAGCTGACCGACTCTTGTTATTTTGAACGCTGTACGTTTGATTACTTCAGCAATGCCAGTCATATCAAGATCACCGGCGCGTTCTATTGCATGTCTGACAACACCGGGGCCGGAAACACCGACATTGATAACCGATTCACCTTCACCAACACCGTGGAAAGCTCCTGCCATAAAAGGGTTGTCCTCCGGAGCATTGGCAAAGACGACGAACTTAGCGCAACCAATAGAATTACGATCAGCGGTTAGTTGAGCTGTTTTCTTTACTACCTCACCCATGAGTTTTACAGCATCCATGTTTATTCCAGCTTTTGTCGTAGCAAGGTTCACGGATGAACAAACTCGTTCTGTCACCGAAAGAGCTTCGGGTATAGACTCTATGAGGTTTCTATCAGCGATAGTAAAATGCTTGTGGACAAGTGCCGAAAAACCGCCTATAAAGTTAATACCGAGCGTTTTAGCAGCTTCATCAAGGGTTTTCGCGATCTTTATATAAGTTTCGACTCCGTGTCTCCCGCCAATAAGTGAAATCGGGGTAACAGAAACACGTTTATTTATTATCGGGATCCCGTACTTTTTTTCTATGGCTAAACCAGTAGAGACGAGGTCTTTTGCTTTTGTAGTAATTTTCTCGTATATATTCGCACAAAGCCTATCCGCGTCGTCAGACACACAATCTAGAAGGGAAATACCCATTGTAATTGTACGAATATCAAACGCATCCTCGCGGATCATCTTTATAGTTTCTAAAATATCGTTTGTATTGAGCATAATGCTTCCTTAAAGTTTAATGGTTAAATCCTGTGCATGGAGTTGAAAATATCCTCATGCATTGTCTGAATACTGAGATTGTTCTGCTTGCCGAGTTCGGACATGGAGTCGACGAAGTGACCGAAATCAACCTCAATTTCTTTTATATCGACAATCATAATCATCGCAAAATATTCTTGTAATACACTTTGAGTGATGTCCAGTATATTTGCTCCGAACTTAAAGCACTCATTGCTTACTTTAGCAATAATTCCGACATTATCCTTGCCCGTAACTGTTATAACTGCTTTCATTAGGTAGATCCTTTCTTGAACAGTTGCTTTGATTATTTATTCTAACATATAATTATGACGAATTCAATATTCTGCCGTAAATTTCAGCATTTTTAACGAATTATTTTGTTATTCAAAGTTTTAGACTGTTTATGGAAAAATATGTTGGAAAAATTCTATAAGGTAAAATTTCAAAATATGCTTGACAAAGTGCGACAGTTATGGTATCCTATGCCTTGCGTTGACGCGGACGTGCTTTTTTAGAATGTCTGAAGTTGAAAACTGCGATTTGACCTATTAGCTCAGCTGGTAGAGCACATGACTTTTAATCATGGTGTCCGGAGTTCGATTCTCCGATGGGTCACCAAAACGAAAGGCCTTGTTATCAAGGCTTGTTTAATTTAATAATGCAAGCGGTTTACACCGTGAGCAATATGCGCCGTTAGCTCAGCTGGATAGAGTATTTGGCTACGAACCAAAGGGTCAGGGGTTCGAATCCCTTACGGCGTGCCACCAGCTTAAAGCTGGACATAATATCGCGCACTGTAATAAGTGCGTGATTTTTCTTTTAAATCCCGTGATTTTACAATCATTTTTTCTTCAGTGAATCACAACGGCAAGCTGAAACAGACATATCACGCACCTTATGAGGATGCGTGATATGTTTGTTTATTGATATGCGGTTATGATTATACCTAATCATTAAAATATGAATTACAGTTTTTAATAACTCTATCAAGAAGTAAAGTGCAAGTCTATAGTTAATGCCAAAGAAAGTGAAGTGCCTCCATTGTTGGCGTGAAGCAGCAGACTTCGTCTGCTGTGAAGTATTGCGGCTATCCGCCGCAAAGTGAAGTTAAGTGTGCCACTAACGCCCGTAGGCACTTCACTTGCCGCAGGCAAACTTCACGTCCGAAGGACACTTATCGTGCCGAAAGGCACACTTAGTTGAAAAAAACGACTTGCCGAAGCAAGTCGTTTTTTTTCTGCGTAAGAACGACTAAAAGTAGTGTAAATGGGGGTAAAAACGACTAAAAGTATGGCATCTATCCGTTCGACAAATTGGAATTTGTTTAATTCTTTTCGTAATAAACAATATCCATTCGTTCATTGATGTGTTCAATTATACCTGTTCTTTTGTACCCTAATTTTTCATAAAGATAACAGTTGCCTTCTTCCTGAAGAATGGTGTCAAGCATCCAATGATTAATTCCGTGGATTCTTTCGATTTCCTCAAATGTCTTTTGTGCCAAACCTCTGTTGCGAAATTTTTTCATAATGAAAATAGGTGCAATTCTTTTTCTATCACCATCTTTTCTGTCAACTACTCTTACAGCTCCCGCTATTTCGTCTTCGTGATAAATGAAGTAGAAAAAAGTAAACTCGTCCAGGAGTTTTGCATGAATATATTCTTTCGGCTCGTTGCCAGGGCTTGTTTCATAATCTTGATATTTAGCCAACAAATCGGCAAACGCCTCTATTTGCATTCTCCATATTTTTTCACAATCACTTACATTTGCTCTAACCAATCTCATAATAATTCCTCGTCAAATTCTTATTTATCGAACTGATTATACAACAAAACTATGAATTATTCAACCGAATAAAAAAAACGCCACCGACAACCGTTTTGGCTGCCGAGGGCGGTATGAACTAGAAAAACCTCTCTTGTCTTGGTAGACAAAAGAGGTTTCTTTCGTGGCCCGCCCTAAGGGATTCGAACCCCCGACCTGCAGAATCGGAATCTGCTGCTCTATCCAGCTGAGCTAAGAGCGGATATACCGACCGGAAATCCGGTCGGTTTTTTTATGAATTTGCTGTCAAGTTATCGAACTTTTTGGTTCCGAAAGTTTTTAAGATCATGTAGAACGCAAACAAAAACACACATAAAATTGCAAGTACGGATGCGGCTGCGATTGTATCTGTTGAAACGACTAAGATATTGTACCCGACATAAATCAAAAGCACTGCAATAAGCATCGCAGTTAACAATGAAAGAATCGCTGATGTGCTGTTCTTGACAACCATCGCTTCGTTCTTCCACTCAAGCTTTGGGAACAGCAGGTTGAAGATCAGTCCAAGCTGTGCTGCAACATAAATTGCAACAGACGGAACAAAAATTAGAAGCAGAAGCTGAACCACATCAAAGCTAAATGCGAAGGTATACATTACAGCATTTATAACAATAAGAGGTACAGCGACAACCATGGTGACAAGAATTTTTGCGTTGAATATCTCAGCTGTTGTAACAGGTGAAGATTTGTAAATCCAAAGCTTCTTGCCTTCGAGGGAGATGGAGGATGCGGTAGTTGCCGACATCGCAGCAGTAGCCATAAGCGCAGCTAATGCGAACGGAAATATAAGACTACTTAAATCTCCGAGCTCGGGAAACATTTCGAGACTCGTTAAAAATTTGTCTTTTGAGATGATAACATAAACAGAAAAGCCTGTCAAGAGAACGAGCATGAAAATGGTGTTCATAACATAAATAGCGGATGAGAAAAACATTGAGATTTCTTTTTTCAACATCGCTGTTGTACGACTACCAGCTTTCTGAACCTTAAATTTGAAATCTGATTTAACAAATGTCTGGTTTGCAGCAGCAACAAGTTTTGAATAGAAAGGTGTAAGCGCCCAAAGAAGGAGTAGAACAGGCAGTATGGACAGTGCGATATATAACAGAAAATATAGAAAATCACCGGATAGAGTTTTCGAAAATAGAAGGGCAGGCAGGTAAAAGGAGGTGATATTTGAAAACAATTCATCTGCTGAGTTGGCGATGTAGTTGATATAACCCTCTATGTTACCAAAGAATTTAAAATACAGAAAGAAAAAGGCGAATGAGAATATAAGGGTCAAGAAATTTTTATATCGAAACTTTCTCAAACCATATGTTATTAGAGCAGACAGCGCCGAACCGAATATACAAGGGATAAGGGGTATTAACAATATCGACAATAAGAACATTACAAAGACACCGGCGTTGAATTCTGTGTAGATAAAATACAGCACACAGTTAGGTAGCATTATCACCAGTGAAAAAAGTAGGTTCATGAAATACACGCCCATAAACTTCGCTAATACAATGTTGAAATGAGTGAGCGGCATTGCAAGCTGCATTTCAAGGTCCTTCGCTTTAAACAGCATATTCGAAGCTGAGAAAAGCGAGGTAGAAAAAATTAAGACAGAAGTAACAAATAGCATTATTACTGAGGAAAAGCCCATAATAGCTTCTAAATTAGGTAATACAGCCATTTGTTCGAACATCATTATTGACATGCTAAAAGAAATCGCACCCATATAAAGGGCTAAAAATATATACAAACCAATATAAAGGTATTTTTTCTTTGGAGACTCAGAAACTTGAGTGTTTGAGAGCGCCGCATTTATTGCGGCTTTAATTAACAAAAGGGTCTTCTTCATCCTTGTTTTATCCTTTCGTTGTTTTATTCTTTTATTAGTTCAAGAAAGATATGCTCAAGTGAGCTATCGCCGACAACAACAGAAGTTTCACCTTCGCGTACTAATTTACCATTCTTGATTATTGCAATCCTTGTGCAAAGCTTTTCAGCAACTTCAAGTACATGCGTCGAGAAGAATACAGCACCTCCGTTGTTGCAGAGGTCTTTCATGATCTCTTTTAATGTAAATGAAGCTTTTGGGTCAAGCCCAACAAAAGGTTCATCGAGTACGAGCAGCTTTGGATTATGAGAAAGGGCTGCTATAATAGCTAACTTTTGTTTCATACCGTGAGAATAAGAGGAGATTGGTGAACCAAGCACAGAAGTAAGCTCAAAAACATCACCGTACTTTTTTATATTTTCGGATTTTGTAACAGCATCTACCTCATAGATATCGCATATAAAATTTAAGAATTTAATGCCTGTCATATTATCGTAGAGGTCGGGGCTGTCAGGAATGAAAGCAAACTGCATCTTCGCTTTAACGGGGTCGCTCTTGAGTGAAATACCATTAATAGAAATTTCACCTTCATCAAAAGGAATAACACCTGTCGCTGCTTTGATTGTTGTTGTTTTTCCGGCACCGTTGTGGCCTATGAAGCCATATATATCACCAGAATTTACATGTAGGGTCAGGTCATCTACAGCAAGCTTTTTGCCATACTTTTTTGTCAGATTCTTTATTTGAAGCATATTGCAATCCTTTCAAAGTATAATTTTTTTGTATATTGGTATTATAAACCATACGAAGAGAATATACAATAACCAAAATAGATATTTTTATACTGATTTCACCCTGAGATTTTGAATAGAATATTTAATAAATTGTATAAAGTGTTGATAAATACGGAAATATGTGATAATATATATTGAGCTCAAATATTATAAAGTGGAGGTATCCAAATGAAACGTAAAATAATAACGATTTCAAGGCAATTTAATTCGGGCGGTGACGAGATTGCCGCAAAGCTCTCAAAGTTGATGGATATTCCTCTAATTGACAGGAATGTCATCAAAGAGCGTATGAAGGTAAAGGGGATTGAAAACGATACTTTTGAAAGGTACGACGAAAGAACTACAAACAGTTTTCTTTATTCACTTGCAGTTACGAGTATAAACGGACATATTCCCGGTGGTCTGGAAGATTTGATGATGGGTGACAGGTTCTTCGATCTCCAATCAACGGTTATACTTGAAGCTGCTGCTGAAGCTGACGGTGTTTTTGTCGGTCGCTGTGCAGATTATATACTTGCCGAGAGGTATGAACCAGTAAAAATTTTTATCCATGCGCCATTCGATGATAGGGTTGCGGTAACTGAATTAGAATATACGCTTTCAAAGTCCCATGCAGAAACACTTGTTAAGAAGAGCGATAAAAAGAGAGCTTCTTATTACAGCTTTTACACAGGGAAGGTCTGGGGGGAAGCATCTAACTACGACCTTACCATAAATGCAAGCGCTCTTAACGCTGATGATTGTGCTGCGGTACTCAAGGAGCTATGTGAAAGGTTTACAAATAACCACAAAACCTAATTATGTTTGACAAAATGCTTGCTACCGATTATTATATATATAAGTTTTAATAATAAGGAGTAGCAATTAAATGAGCACATTCTGGGCTTTTATGATAACCCTATTTGCGGGCTTGTCCACAGGCATAGGAAGCGCAATTGGATTACTTACAAAAAAGACTAACACAAAGTTTCTGTCTATTGCATTAGGCTTTTCAGCCGGTGTAATGATATATGTTTCTATGATAGAGATATTTCAAAACGCTAAAACAGCTCTGACAGCTTATCACGGTGAAAAACTCGGCACATGGATAACAGTCGGTTCATTTTTTGCGGGAATGCTTTTCATCGGCTTAATTGATAAATTGATACCAAACAAGGAAAATCCTCACGAAGTGAGAAAAGTCGAGTCACTACAGGAGGATGTTCGGACACAACCAAAGAATAAGCTCATGCGTACCGGTGTTTTCACTGCTCTTGCTGTAGCGATACACAACTTCCCGGAAGGACTTGCAACATTTATATCCGCAAAGCAAGACCCAAAATTGGCTATTCCTATCGCAATTGCTATAGCGATACATAATATACCGGAAGGAATTGCGGTATCGGTTCCGATTTATTATGCGACAGGGAGTAGAAAGAAGGCATTTACCTACTCATTTCTTTCAGGGTTATCAGAACCGCTTGGCGCAATAATCGGATATTTGATTTTGATGCCGTTCTTAAATGACCATACTTTCGGTCTTGTTTTTGGATTCGTTGCTGGAATAATGGTATTCATATCTCTCGACGAACTTCTACCTTCAGCGAGAGAATACGGTGAACATCACTTGTCTATCTATGGAATGCTCAGCGGGATGGCAGTTATGGCACTAAGTCTTTTGTTAATGCTTTAAAAGGTAAACGGAGAGTTGTGACACTCTCCGTTTTTGTATGGATTTAATTTAGCACAATAAACTCACTGAAAACATAACCGTTGATGCCATTGTAGGACACACGGAACCAGTTGCCATCGCGTCCGTTTATCATTACGGATGATCCATTCGGTATTTGTCCTAAAACTTCACCTTCAAGTAAGGGTGCGTTTCGAATATTTAGCCTACCACCTTGAGTTGAGACCGTCCCCATATTGGAACATGTGTTTGTTTTGCAGTTAGTACTGGCGGTTGCATTGGGATCAACAAACTGGACACCAAGGAACTGCGCGATAGACTGTGCAAGATTTCTTCCGATAGCCGGTATATTGTTTCTAAGCCAGTCCATGTCAGCAGCATTGTCATGGTAAACAAGCTCCGCTAACACTGCTGGGGCACGTGTCCTGCGTAGTTCAGCGAAGGTTGTGTTGCCTAAAGCTTTTACTCTATCGGGATTCGGATAAATTTTTTTGTAATTTGCAACCATTATATCGGCAGCTTGCTTGCCACGAGCACTCGTTGTGTAGAAGTAGAAATCAGCACCTCTTTGCCTACCAGCTAAATTTACAGGTGAAGCATTTGAATGTATTGCAAAGTGAAGATTATAGTTACCCTGATTTGATTGTGAAGCCGATTGAGAAGCGGTCATATCGGGAGTATTGCGTGAAAATGTTATACCGCTCGCCGTTAAGTAAGGTTCTATTGCGTCGGCGATCAAATTCATGTAATATTCTTCTGTCCCGCCTCCGTATGCGGGGTTATATTCTTGTGCAGAAGGGCTTAAATAAACAGATGGCATTTGCCATACCTCCGGTGTTCATAATAATATCATTCTGCCGCGAAGCGTTTGTAGTGTGAACACTTCACAGCGGGATTCCATCTAAGCAAATTTCATGCTAATATATAATATGTAGTCAGTTTCAGTTTGCCACCAGCATTTTAGCAAAGCTTTGCATTCGATCGCAGTAAGCTTCCGCTAAAATTTCGCCATATCGTATGCAGCTATCAATATTTTTATCACTTGCATCATCCATTGAACCAAGACAAGGTAGGTTATCCATTCCGGCACCGTCAATTCGCATATACTTTGCGTCAGCGGTAAAATCAGACGCAAATATTTTACGGAGTTGATAATCCGTCGTCTGTGATACAGCATTCATTAGAATACTGAGTACTGGCAGCGCCCAACCGACTTTACCCCACCCCATCGCTGTTGAACAGTTAATGCTATCAGTTCTAATACCAAGTCCCACCGAAACAACCGAGACATTTTTACCGCAAACAGCGCCGCAACCTGTCATTTTGTCAAGCTCTACAAGCCCACACATCGAGGGGTTGTTTGCAAACACACCACCATCTATCATACAGCTTTCCTTGCCTGACATAGCAGATATAACCGCTGGCGGGAAGTATGATGGAGCTGATGAAGTCGCCCTTAGCACATCGCGCAGATAATAGTCGCGCTCGGTATAAGCTTTTGCGTTTTCTCGGTCATAGAAAATACATTTCCCGCTGGCAATGTTGTATGCAGGAATTAAGCAGGGTTTTAGACATTCACTGAGTTTTGTATCACCAAAAATCGGAATGAAAGCTTTTGTTAACCTACTTGAAGGGTATTTTGAGTCAGTTAGCCCGCCGAGAGAGTAAATTGTTCGGAAAACAGGTCGCTTAAATATTTTTTTACCTATTTTTATGTATTCATCTATGACATTTTTTGCAGTGAATAGCGGTCTTGTTGACCCTTCCGCTAAGGGACACAAATAAGATCCAGTCAAAATTCCTCCAGCACTTGTACCTGTGAAGAAATCAAAGAAGTCACACAGTGAAGCATCTTTTTTACCGCTATATTCTATTAAAAGCTCCTCGAGTTTTGCGAGTACGACAGCACAGACAAGAGCGTTCATACCGCCTCCGTCAATGCTTAAAATTTTATATAAAGCCATTCCGCCACCCCCATATCTTAAGTATATGAGAGTGGCGGAATATTTGTTATTACTGAGTTTTAAGGTATTATGCAGTAGACGACTGATGAGGGAGAAAGTTCAACTGAGGAGCTTCCATTTTCAATTTTTATGTTACCCGAAACATCACCATAGGCTTTATATACACCGTCTTCGGCATCTGTTTTAATATTTGCGTTTGCTTTTTCATAAGAGGTATTGACAAGTATCAAGAGCTTTTCACCCGATTTAGTGTTCTGCCAGAGAGCGCCTTGAACTGCAGCGTAGTCTATGATTCCACCATACGCTTCACCTGCTTTGTCGCTCTCCATTCTTGGCGCATCGTCGGTGATGAACGGTGGACGAAGCATCCTTCCGTCGCAAAAGAAGTCTACAAGCTTAGCTCGAGTTCTGACAAGCTTCTTATAAAAGTCTTTGCTCTGCATAACTTCATACTGCTGAGGTCTAATCCAACCCATCTGCTCACCATAAAGGAGTGCTTGTGAAGTAAATACACGATAGCAGACATCGTCATTTTCTTTAAAGGAGCCGTAACTAAGACCGAAGTAGGGTATGTAGTCCGAATAAATTGCAGGAAACGCTGGAACCTGATCATTTTTAACCCAAAGCCAGGATAGATATGCATCCATGTATCTCATAAAAGGATCAGCTGTGCATTCGGTAGTCAAAGCGTTCTCGTCAGACATAGATCTGCAAACATGTTCAAGGAGATTAGCGTAGCTTGAGCACCACCAAGTTCCACCACCGGCAGGGTGGTTATGTGTTTTGTCCTCGCAAAGATTTGGTTTTGCTGCTGCAATTTGATCGATATATACCGCATCAACGCCAACCTCACCAAAGAGTCTGCTCGTTATTTCCTTTACCTTCTCCTGCCATACTGCGGTTGAGGGGCACATTATTGCAAGTTCAACTTTACTGCCGTCAGCTTCTCTTGCGTTATATGTTTCGATAAAGGGCTTTCCGTCTTTGTCTTTTGTCGCGTAGGGTCTTGCTTTAGAGGAGAACTGCCAATCTTCCGTGCCTTTATCCCTTGTATCCCAAAGTCTGCCGTTTATATAAGGCATTGTACGGATACCCATATCCTTAAGCTTCTTTATCTCTTCAAGATATTTTTGTTTTATAGGGAAGTAGTGGGGATAATCGTTGTCAAAAGGAATTTCGTGCCAGTAATATATATGAGTTGCACTGTCTACACCAAGATCCTTATTCAATGCAGCAATGTCTTCTGCTTTGAAACCGTCAAGATTATGAACGAGCCACCAGTGATTTGTTTTCTTAAGCCACTCGGGAATCTCTTTACCTTTTATCGACCAGCTCGCTTCGGAAAATACCCAATCACGGTAAATGAGAGCAGCATCATACCAGTCGCCGTCAAATATCTGCCATACAATCTTTCCACATAGTTCTTGTGAGTTTCCGACTGTCGTTGTTTCTGTTAGGGGAAGAACTATTTTGATCGTCATCTGCTTTTCATCGTCTTTTTTCGAGAAATAAATTTTCTTGTATGCGGGTGCAGGATCATGTGCGCCACAGTATATGCCTCTTCTTTTCTCAGTGTCCCAAAAAGCGAGATACTGCATTGAAGCACCGTATGAAGGATAATTCTGCTCTGAAGAATATCCACCTTTCTTAGTCGAAGAGTAAATTTCACCACAACCATATGGTGAGAAAAACTTAACATTCTCCTTCGCATCAAATGAAAGAGCAGGGTAGTCGCATTGACTTACAGACAGCTCTTTACTGTCATTTTGAATTGAAGTTTTCCATGTGATACGGTCTGAGGATGTAGAAGCATAAATTGTAACGGTTATTCCAGGCATTAAAGAGTTGTCGGATAGGACTATAAGAAACTTTTCCGTCGAAGTTTTTGTTATTTGAGTAAATCCCCAATTTGATGTAGAATCTGCGTCAAAAACTTCGTTAGTTTTAAGGTTTTTGGCTTTAATCGAAAACAAAGATCGTTCTGCAGATAATAACCTTCTTTCGAGTTTTGTGTCTCTGATAGAACAAAGAGTGATACCAGAGTCACTCTTTCGCAAGGCGGCGGATAAACTACCAGCACTAAGCCTTACATCTGTAGTGAGCTTTTTCATAATTTCTCCCATGTTTACATCAATATTAATTTAAACTATAACCTTAACCGGGGAGCAAACTTCCGCTACGCAAAGCGCAACATCCCCTAAAACATCATCTATACCGATACGAATTCCGCTTGAATTCAAAGCTATTCTACTTTCAGTAAACGCAACGCTCGGTTCGTTGTTCTCTTTACTCAAATGCGCAAGTACAATACTTTTTGCACCGAAATTTACCAAAGAAGGTAGAAAAGCAGCGCAGGTTTTATTTGAAAGGTGACCGCTGTCTGACAATATACGGCGTTTAAGGTAATCCGGATAAGGCCCTTTTCTGAGCATATCTAAATCGTGATTCGACTCTACAACTATGTAATCACAACCGCTTAAAATTTCAGAAACTCCACTATTCAGATAACCGATATCTGTCGCATAACCCAACTTTGTTCCGTCGGCAAGCGTGATACGGTAACAGGAGCATGCTGCTGAATCGTGGGGTGTGTCCCCTGATTCGATCATTGTGTCGGCAAGATAAACTTTGTCGCCTGGCATTTTGATAGTAATTAGGTCTTCCACATATCGACACTGAGCTTTAAGCACAGAAGCGCTTTTGGAGTTGACGAATATGGGTAATTTATGTTTTTTTGCAATTATTTCAAGCCCTCTAACATGATCGCCGTGTTCATGGGTTATAAATATCGCACGAATATTAGAAAGAGATGTGCCTAAATCACAAAGAGCGCGTTCAAGCGCTCTGCAAGAAACACCCGCATCGATCAAAAATTCGTCGCTTCCGCTTTTTATGTATGCGGCATTGCCGCCTGATCCAGAAAAAAGCGTATATGCTTCAACTTTTCGCATTTTATAGAGCAGTCCTTTCGGTAGGAAAATGATAGTTAGTCAAACTTAAACAAATTAGCTATGTTAAGGTTGAACGAAAGTAAAATCAAATCAAGCATCACGAATAACATAAGTGGAAACGCAAGTAAAATCAGATATTTTGAACGCACATATCTTTTTTCACTCTCGGAATCTCCTTCGATTGGTTTTTCGAGTTTCATACCCTTATTTAAAACAACGAAGGCGATGATAAGTCCTCCGGCGATTAAAGCATAAAGCATCGGTCCCCAAAGTATCTTGGCATATATCATAGCAAAATAAATGCCACCGCTTAGAAGAGTCCAGCCTATAAGTGTAAGCATGAGTTTTTGTTCAGGTTTTAGCATATCGCTGTTCCTTTATCATCTTTTTCGGTTGGCGGAGAAAAAATCATATTCTCGTCGATTTTTATCGCTCCGTAATTTCTTACTGATAGAACTTTGCACCTTCCTGAACCGAAAACTTCATCAATGATATTTCTGTATTTTTCAGTTTCATCAAATGGTACAAAAGCTTGTATCGTTCCAGCAAAACCTCCACCATGAACTCTGCTTCTATAGTCGGAGCTGAGAGCAAGTGCGAGGGAGAGCCCTTGTTCCGTTACGTTTTTATTAGTATAAACATTTTGAAGATATTTAAAAGACGAATCTCCACTTTCGGAAGCAAGTTTAAGAAAAGTATCGATATCACCGCTTGAAAGGGCAGCGGTTTGTTTTGTAACACGCTTATTTTCATTGAAAAAATGTATTGCTCTAAGAACAGCACGGTCTCCACACTTTTCTCTCAAGCTTGGGATCGTTTTATAGAATTTGCTTTCATCTACATCGCGAAGAGTTTTAACACCAAAAACTGCGGCAACAGATTTCATTTCAGCAGGGACGGAAGCATAGTCTTCTGTTAAGTCGGCATGGTTTCCGCCTGTGTCGGTGATGCATAATGAATAGCCGTAGTCGGACAGGCTTTTGTCAATCTTTTCAACAACAGGTTTAGCAGGGTCTTTGAAATCAATCGCTACAAAACCACCGACAGCACAAGCCGTCTGATCCATCAGGCCACAGGGTTTACCAAAGAACACATTTTCGGATTTCTGGGCAATTTTTGCAATAGAAACTGCTGAAACTTTACCATTGTTGTAAAGATAGTTGAGGATGTTGCCAACCATTACCTCGAAAGCTGCAGAAGATGACAAGCCACTGCCGGAAAGCACTTGTGATGTCGTAAACGCGTCAAAACCGCCTATATTATATCCGTTTTCTTTGAAAAAAGCACACATACCTGCAGCAAGGGCAGTTGAACTGCCTTTTTTATATTTGACTGAATCAAGAACATTGATGTTGACATAATCCTCTCGGTATCCTTCGGAGGTAATTCTGATAGAAGGCTCTGGTTTTTTTGCTACAACCGCGATTATATCAAGGTCGATTGCAGCAGCAATGACTTTACCGTGATTATGGTCGGTGTGGTTGCCGCTGATTTCGCTTCTGCCGGGTACGGAAAAAAGCTCGACATCATTATCGCCGTAAAGAGCGGAGAAGCTATTGATAGCTTTTATGTATCTTTTCCTTGCTTCGTCAGTATTTTGATAAAGCTTTGAAAAAGCTTTATCAAAATCACCAGAATTTATTTTTTTAAGAAGCTTCGATAATTGCATATTTTTTCTCCTGAAAGAGTGGTTTTGTGAGGTGATTACATAACTTTTTTGTGTTTTGAGGTTACAGTATCGAAAATTGTCAAAGTTTATCACATCGGAATAAAATATATAACAAAGGCAAAAATATGATTGTAACAGATAAGCGCATTAGTTGATTTGCGAAATAAATCGTAAATCTTAAAATTTCGGACGGTTTTTTGCCTTACGGCCGAAAAAGGTATGTGTAAAAGAAAAAAACAGAAAGGAATGGTCACAGGATGTTGATAAGACGCGGTGATATTTATTATGCGGATTTAAGCCCGGTAATCGGCTCGGAACAAGGCGGGGTCAGACCGGTGTTAATTGTCCAAAATGATGTCGGCAACAAATACAGTCCAACTGTAATTGCGGCGGCGATAACAAGTCAAACCGGAAAATCAAGGCTTCCGACACATATTGAAGTCTACGCCGATAACTATGGTTTGGCGAAGGATTCAGTTATTTTGCTTGAGCAAGTACGTACGATTGACAAACACCGGCTGAAGGAAAAAATGGGACACCTTGATGAAAATGTTATGCAACAGGTGAATGAAGCTATATCCGTCAGTTTTGGACTGAGCGGCAATGAGACGGCAGCTATCGGAGGTCAGACGGTTTTCGGCTGATTCTTTATGTAGGGTTTTTAGAAGCCTTAAAGTGACATCGTGTATTTAATAGGCTGACCGGATCGGTCGGATAGTCAATATATATCATATATAAATAAAGTCGAACGTATGGGATGTCCGGATGAGCTGCGATGCGCTGCACTTGTCCGGACGGTTTTTACATTAGAATCTGTTTTCTCTTAGAGTGACAAGGAGCTCGTGTGCATCACTTAAGCTATCATAAATTGCATAGGTTAGTTGTTTTATTTCAGGTGTTGGCTTCTTGATGTCAGGAATCATTATTGGAATCATACCTGCCGCATGTGCGCCTCTAATTCCATTGAAAGAATCTTCAAGAACAACGCAGTCGACAGGAGCCGTTTCAAGAAGCTTTGAAGCTCTTAGAAATAT
>JAQWDK010000022.1 GCA_028705495.1 Eubacteriales bacterium | reverse complement strand
CGTTTAATTTTTATCATTATTCGTTAAATACAAATTGCTGAAATTCAGCAGCATAATTGCGTATATTAAAATATTTTGCTGCAGTGTTATGGGCAGCGAGACCAATAGCATCTTTCTCTGATTCAGGCAAAAACATACATTTTTCTATAACCATAGCTAGTGACGTGCTATCAAATTTGGTTAAAAAGCCATTCTCACCATCAGAAATATACTTGTAGTTATCACTAATCGCAGTTGTTATCACTACTTTGCCGGAGTACATATATTCAGCAAATTTAGTAGAAAAGCCATATTCTGTTTGAAGCGTAGATTTGTTTATAAGAAGTAAGCAATCTTGTTTTTGCTGTAATAACAGTGAATAAACATGGTCAACCTCTCCATAAAAAGAAACAACATCATCTATTTTTAATATCTCTATTCTCTTCATAATCTTTTGCTTCATCACATATGAGCAGCTACCATAAATGTTTATGACAAAATGGTTAATTGCTTTCTGTTTGAGAAGATAAGCGCAATCCAACAATTGATAAATGCCCCTATCTTTATTGATGGAGCCAAAGTATCCTATTTGAAAGACATCATTAGTTATTATTACATTTTTTGTCTTGTAACAATCACACAACGTAGGTATTAATAGATTATTTGAATTATACTGAGTAATCCATTTAAGGAAACTTTTAGAAATAACAATGTTTCCATCATAGAAACAGACTAATCTATCTTTAATAAATGAACTAAAGATGCAATAAAGTTTAGTGCCTAATGAAAATAATGTTTTCACAATAGAACGACTCATAAACCCTTGTGCAATAGCCATTCCCAAGGCGCGTTCATTTCTCTCCGACAATACCCTGATTTTTTTCTTTTTTAAATACGCTATGAAATAACATTCTTCAATAGCTGAATCAAAAGGCGCATACAGAATAAAAATATTCCGACAATCACTATGTAGTGACTTTATTATGCAGTTAAATTTTTTCAATCTATAATAAAGTCCATAAATAGGGTTTCTCGATTTTCTATTCGTTGAAGGTGTTTCTATATGAATATTGTCATAATCAAGAAATTGAGATTCTTCTATAGAAGTACAATAATCCAGTGAAATAAAATGGACTTCCACATCTTGCCTATTAAACACTAAACCCTTCGAATATTCCATTATTCTCTGAAAAGAAGCCGAATTAGACACTATGGATTTGATTAGGATAGTAACAGTTATCATAATTATTTTCTAGACAATAATTTATTCTCTTATATGGAATATTTCTGTAATAATAGTCAAAAATGAGCATACAAAACAATGTGCTGGGAATAAATACTTGTGCAAACAATATTGGAATAAAGACTATAGAATAATTATAAATAAATGAAAGACCTCGTTTCTTCCTTCTGACACCACGACTCCAGTATGTCATTGTTTTATTGAAAAGGAAGATAGTAATAAAGAAAACTACAAATCCCACTTGTGCCATGTAATACATAAATCCATAACCAGCAGCTTCGGCTGACGTTAAATCTGACTCTTTAGATATACTTAAGTACCCCCTTCCTGTTAAAGGATATTTAGATAAAACATACAAAGCCTTCCTTGCACCTAATATTCTTCCTGAAGTTGGTTCATCTAAAGAAACATTCGTTTGATAATCCACTTGTTCTGAAATTTTATCTCCCATAAAGTCTAAACTAAAAACAAACAACCCTGCAAGTATCAAAATCGGTATGTAAACAAGTTTGCGAGATAGAGTACTATTTAACAGATAAACAAAGATTAAAAGAAGGAAAGATATGTACCCGGCCGTAGAAAAGGTGGTTAATATGCATATAATAAAAAAAACATTCGTTTTAGATAATAGTTTACGTGTAAGAAATAAATTAAAAACCATAGCATATATTAATGCTACTGAATATGCTCCAGGTTCATGACAGAATCCGGCATTTCTAATAATTCCGCCAATAGAAGTGTCTGCCTCATACGTAAAGATAATAATTTGTTCTTTATTGCCGGACAAGGGGTTAGATGAATCTATATAATCTAATGGCAAATTGAGAGCTAACCATTTAATAGTATTATGAAAAGAAGGAGAAATATTTACTCCAATCCATAAAACAAAAGAACAAATAGACAAGAATAATATAACCTTAATGACATACTTATGATAATTGTATGGCATTATCAGCAAAAGAACAAATGGAATAAATGTGTTGATAAATAAATTTGTAATATGTGACACCGGTGAATAATCGAATCTCAGACCCTGTACAATTATAATCAAACTCAATACTATCCATACATATATTAGCCGATATGGTATTTTTTTTACTGATAGAATAAAAATACCAAGAAACAAAAGCATGATATACAATTTATAATCAGGATTCCTAAAAAAATTCTGAAAAGTAAACGATACTATAAAAAACGCAAAAAAATAGTATTTTATTTCGCGCCAACTTAATTTATCTTTTGTGCCCATGAACGTATGACTTTATCCTTTTGATTAAAGCGATAGGATGCGTTAAATAATAAATTACAAAACCTTGTTTTCGTTTTTGTTGAGATATTTTGAATTGAATAGTTTTAAAATTGATAGCATTCTGAATCACCTCCTCAAATTTCCCATCTGTATAAGTAGAAAAATCTCTATACATCTGCATCTGTTTGTGAAACAAATATTCTTCCCTGCCTTTAGAACGGGCGGTCATACTATCTCCTTTCAAATTGACGCGATATACCGACATTGGTTGGTTGATATACCAAATATTCCCTTTTGCGGCACATATTAGTTGAATAATTAAGTCCCCAGTAATAGGTTTATATTTTGTGCAAAACACTTCATTTCCTTCCATAATGGATTGTCTATAAAGCATACTTGCAGTAGGTATTACCCATTGATTTAGAATATCAGTTATACATAATTCACAATCAACTATATAATCATTGAAATACGATGCTTGATTAACTTTCCCCTCATAATATCTAAAAGCATCGTGACAGCACAATGAATAGTTGGGATTGTTATCCAAAAAGTCCACTTGTTTTTGCAATTTCATAGGATCTATCCAGTAATCATCTCCCTCACACATAGCAATATACTTCCCTCGCATCTGTGCATTCATAATTCTTCTTATCGACCCATCATATTTCGAATACTGATTTTCCGCCTCATAGATAGGTTTGATTATATCGGGATATTTTTCCGCATACTCCCGAATAATCTCTGCTGTCTTATCCGTAGAAGCATCATCGTGCACGATAGCCTCAAACTTAAAATTCGTCTTCTGCATCACAAAACCCTCTAAACACTGAGCTATGTATGGTTCGTGATTATACGCAGTACAACTAATACTAACCAATACCTTGCTTTTATCATATTTCATATTATTCATTTTTGTTTTTTGACTTTATTGTAAAACCACATCCATGAGTGTCTAGATAAATTGGACACTCATGAAAACAAACCTAAAAAAACAATACAACTCCACCCCATGTATAGCCCAATCCTTGTGCTACAGATAATACTTTGAATTCTTTCTTAATAGAACCATCAGTGATGGCTTCTTTTAAGGCTATCGGTATTGTTGATGACACCGTATTACCGAAATTCTCGAAACAACAATAATACTTTTCCTCGGGTATTTTCAGTTTTCTTCGTTGTAAATTTGCAATGTATTTATTCGCTTGATGAAACACGTGCAGATCAATATCATCTATTGTCAAGCCGTTTGATTCCAAGACTTTATATGCAAGATTAGGTATTCTGTCCAACGTATAGTTAAGAATCTCAGTTCCATTCATATAAATGTAATCTGATGAATGAGGATTTCCGAAATCGTCGAAAACAAGATCGTTCATTGGTTTTCTATGTCGTGCGCCACCTGTTTTGACAATCAGGTTTTCAGCACCGGTTCCATCGGTTCCAAAAGTAAAGTTGCCAATTTCAGCAATACCTTCGGTACCGATTAATGTTGCAGCCGCTCCATCTCCAAATATCGTTCTGTTCCCCTTGTCTCTTGGATGCATATATTTAGAATAAGTCTCAGCGGTTAACAACAAAACTCTTTTTGCACTTCCACTTACTATCAGACCTTTAGCTACCGATAAACTTGTCACAAATCCTGAACATCCAAGATTAATATCCAATGCACCAATTGTAACATCCAATCCCAACCTGTTTTGAATAACACAAGCTGTCGTTGGCAGTATGTAATCGGCACTTTGTGTACAGAAAATCAGGAAATCGATACTGTTTTTATCTATTTGATATTCTTCAAAAAGTTTTTCGGCAGCCTTGACTGCTAAATCCGATGCAGTTTCATCTTCTGTTGTAATATGGCGTTCCTTGATACCTAATTTATTGGTAATCTTTTCGACAGTCCATTCCGGAAAATCCTTAACAAATTCTTCGTTTGTAAGGACTTTTTCCGGGACATAATATGATATTCCTTGTATAAATGTTTTCATGATAATTTATGATAATGTATATCCTCCATCAATAACTAAATCACTTCCTGTCACCCAAGACGAGGCTTCTGAAAGCAAGTATATTACAGCAAAAGCTATATCTTCTGGCTTGCCAAATCTTTTTAACGGGTAACGTCCAAGCATTGTATCTTTTAATTGATCTTCAGAAAAAAGATTATTTGATACATTCAAAAGCGGTGTTTCTACTACTCCGGGACTAATACAATTGACCCTGATATTTTGAGCAGCTAATTCTAATGCTGCTACTTTTGCGAATGCAGTAATTGCTCCTTTGGAAGTTGAATAGGTCGCTTCTCCTGCATTTACAATATGAGGACCAGCCATAGAAGAAATAAAAACTATAGAAGACAGCTTTGAAAATTTTTTGTTTTTTATCAGTAATGATGTCAATAAAATAGGTGCGACTGTATTAGAATTCAGTATATCACACAACCCGTTTCTGTCAATTCTTTTTATTGGTTTAATCTGTGTGCCAAAGGAACAGCTTTTTTTGCTCCTTCTTTCTTAAATATCTTACATGCAGTACGAATACCTTTACGTGAGCCAGTCAAAACGACTTGTCCCGGACCATTATAATTTGCAAAATATATTGGTTCACCAATCTCTTCCACTATTTCTGCAATACGTTTTTTAATGTAATCATCAGAAAAGCCTATCACTGCACCCATGGCGGTATCATATTTTTCACAGATTTTTTGACCAATAATTGCTCGGTTTAAAACAAGATTTAACCCGTCTTCAAAAGACAAACATCCATTTACAACTAAAGCTGCAAATTCTCCAAGCGAATGTCCGGCAACAACATCGGGAATAATCTCTTTCTGTGTCATGGCAGCAACCACTTCAAAAAGAAATACCGAAGGTTGTGTATTCTTGGTCTCCATCAAGTCAAGTTCATTGCCGTAAAACATGAAATCGGTTATTCGACGGCCAAAGTATTCATTGGCTCTTTCAAATAGTTCTTTGGCTTCCGGAAAAGAATCATACAATTCTTTTCCCATCCCTTCTTTCTGGCAACCTTGGCCGGGAAAAATAAATGCTTTCATAGTGTTAATTCGATAGCAGGATTTCCATATACAGTAGTTCCTTTCTTGACGCGACGAATAACAAAACTCCCAGCACCGACACAACTTTCATCTTCCACCCTCACCTTCTGATTAATTATCGCTCCAGTATGGATAGTGACAGAATTTCCAACTACTACACCTCCGGTACAAACAGCATGTGCATCAATTCTTGACCACTCACCAATACATACATCGTGACCGATAAGAGAAAATGTTTGAATTAGACAAAACCGTCCAATAATAACATCATTTCCAATAACCGAAAATGGTGCAATAATAGCACCTTCTCCTATCTTTACATTACGTGCCACTTTGGCCTGAGGATGAATCAAAGTGAAGAAATGTCCTCCTTTATTTATGATAATCTGTGAATAATACTTTTTGTAATGAATGTCACCCAAAGAACAAATGAACAAATCTCCCTGTTGTATAGAATAATCTTCCACAGAAGAAATGATAGGGGGATATCCTGAGAAACCATCTAATGCATTCGACTTGTCATCCAAATAACCTTTTATGACATAATTGTGATTATAATCTGGTAATTCACAAACATAGTCAAAAATGGTTCTTCCCATTCCCCTTGCTCCAATAATCAATATTTGGTTCATAATAAAATCATTTAACAATTTCAAATAAAACTCTATTTACTTGTTCCATTGAAAGAGAGGAATACATCGGCAAACAAATCACTTCCTCTGCCAATCGAGTGGCAATAGGCAAATTTGAAGGATTAGCAGATTCAAGACTCCGATATGTAGAGAACGTACTGATTAGAGGGTAGAAATAACGTCTACCGAGGACATTCGCATCCTTCATTTTGAAGTATAGCTCATCACGAGTCATTCCGTATTCTTCTGCATTGATGAATATAGGGAAATATGAATAGTTGTGTCTTACACCAGATATATCATTCATGAAACGTATTCCCTTTACATCTTTGAGAGAATCCCGATAGCATTCAGCAACAACCTTTCTAGCGGCTATTGCTTCATCCACTTGCTTTAGGTTGAGTAATCCATAAGCAGCCCTGACCTCGTCCATCTTGGCATTGATTCCAGGAGCAACAATCTCAGTCTCTCCAGCAAATCCGAAGTTTTTGAGGTAATCTATGCGTTTCTTGGTCTTATCATCATTTACTATTAATGCACCACCTTCAAGTGTGTTGTAAACCTTTGTCGCATGGAAGCTCAGAGTAGACATGTCTCCGTTTTCCAGTATGGATTTTCCGTTGATTTCCACTCCGAATGCATGCGCTGCATCGTAGATGACTTTTAGTCCATATTTGTCTGCTATGGCCTCTATCCTTTCCACATCACAAGGCATCCCGTAGCAGTGAACCGGCATAATGGCAGTGGTCTTTGGGGTGATGGCAGCCTCTATCTTGTCAGGATCCATATTACATGTGACAGGGTTGATATCTACGAATACTGGCTTGATTCCGTTCCACCAAAGTGAGTGTGTTGTTGCCACGAAACTATATGGAGTAGTTATCACTTCTCCAGTGATACGGAGTGCTTGAAGCGCTGTGATAAGTGGAAGCGTTCCATTAGTAAAAAGGCTTAGATATGGTACTTTTAAATAATCACACAGCGCTTTTTCTAACTGTTGGTGATAAGTGCCATTGTTCGTAATCCATTTCTTGGACCAAATATCCTTCAATAATTCATCAAACTCGCCCAAATCAGGAAGGAGAGGTGATGTTACAGTAATTTTATCCATTTTGTCTATTTATTGTGAATTAAATGCCAATCTTGATAAAGCAAACTTGAAGGGCCTCCTAACTGATTCCATACAATAGGAGCAACAACAATATGATTAGCACTATTATTAAGATATGCAGGCCACCAACTAAACGTGCTGTTAGCAATTATATGGTGCTTACATAGTCTCATTAAATTGAAGTCAATAAAATCATTCATCGTACTATAGTAACCCAAGCGTTGGGAGTTTTCTTGTATAAAAATAGCAGCACATTTAATGAATGATAACAGATACTCAGCCTTTTCAGGTTCATCAGAGAAAACAAAAAATGTCGGATTCTCTACTTTACTCAAAATATATGCTACGGCTTCCTTATAATAGTCTTCACCAAGAACCTTGAAAAAACTATTCGATTCCATATCCCCTCGCCTAATATGAACAGAAACAGAACTTGCTGTTTGTATTTGGTGCTCAAGATCCACTAACGTATTATCAATCTCTGATGGCATCAAATATTCACTCAGCAGATTTCGCACATGAGAGAAATAAAAGAAACTTTGCAACCAACCATCAAGAAGATAAACATCTGAACTGATAGCACACTCTTTCAATTTGAAATAATAATTACTTCCCAGATCATCCCCCGAAATGACATTGCCATAAGGTCTCCCCATAATCAATTTTGAATAATAAAACAGTTTATTTCTTATACTGCGGATAAGGTTTTTTCGTTTATTCCGAAACACATGATTGGAAACAGAATAACTGATTGGAAATTTATCCAACCTAAATATGCCTTTAAACTTTTCTTCTTCAAAAAAAGACAAGTCAAGAACAATAGGGTTTCCATATAACTTGTTTAACTGTAGTGCCGCAGCATATTGAAAAAGTTGATTTCCCAATCCACCTTTGATTTTTACGACTATCATATTATTTATTCCATATACCAATAGCTGTACTATTCACTATTTTCTTGTACTGAAGTGTAAAGACAAGACTACTTATTGCATAAAAAATTATCTGTACAACCACTATCGAGGCCAATTCGAATCCACATTTAAAAAACAAGTAAGAAAGAGGTATAAACAAACAAGCTTGAACTGTCATTACATATATTTGTAATTTTATTTTTCCTACTCCATTTAAAAATAATGTGTATGTCGATGACCATGAACTAAACAGACTAAAGACACATAGACAAGCTATTAAATAAAACGGCACTACTACTTCATTTCCGACCCACAATTTGAAAAATAATTTATAGAACACTACAAACAACACTGTTACAAGAGTAGTAATTAACCATACTTTATTGATTTTAGAAAGAGTTTTTTTTATCCAATCATCTTCCTTTTTCGTATATGCTTCAGTAAAGGCTGATAAAAAAGGAGTTAAGACCATCATATAAACCATACTCGGTATCGTCATATATCGCACCGACAGATTGTAAGTCGTTACATCCGAAGGTCCAAAGAATTGAGCAATTATAATAACAGAGCTTTGAGTGAGAATTATATATAAAATCTGAGCAATAAAAAACCTGACACCGAGATTAAGCAGAGGGAGTGCTTGTTTTATTTTCACAAATTGTATCGAAGGTCGTAATTCCTTGAGAATTGTAAAAAATAAGACGACAGTAGCAATTAGCCATACGACTGCTGATTTACCTCCATAAACCAAACAAAGATTAAATAAAGAGCCATCTGTAGTTTTGACCAGAATGTAAATTGCAAGTAACCCTAATATCTGTGACGATAATCCTATTATATCATTAACTGCGTATTTCTGCATTGCCTGCAAAACCGAGGACACTACTTTTAAGACAAATTCTATACAGAAAAAGAAAAAAACCATTACGACTATCAGAAGCAATTCATTGTTCGCCACCAAATCGGTATTAAGCACCTTATTCCATGAAATAAAATTTGCTGCAATAAAAAAGGCAACAAACATTACTGTCGAAATAAGGAGAATAAGGGCAAAGACAGAACTGACATATATTTTGGCTTGTTCCTTATCATTCAGAGCTAATGCTTCAGCTAATTTATTCCTCAATCCATTACCTAATCCTATATCGAAAAAAGAAAACCAATGAATAATTGAAGATATTATCATCCATATTCCATACTCTACTTTCCCGACATAACCTAAAGTCAGAGGAACTATTAAAAAACTAACAATTATTGAAACACCTTTGCAAATAAAAGCTACAGATATATTTTTTTTTGCATTAAGTGTTCTTTTGTCACCTATTGTAAAAAAATCAGATATCCGGCTGATAACTTTCACCATTTCTTATCGTCTATAAAAACCGATGATTGCATCTGTTACATAGTCTATCTCTTCATCCTTTAATTGACTCGCAGACGGAAGCCAAAGGCCATTTTCTCCAACTTTATTAGATATGGGATGTTCTCCTGTTACTCTATATGCTTCTTGCTTATTAATCGGAGGATACATTACTCTAGTACCAATGCCTTTTTCTTTCAGAAAAAGTTGAAGTTTATCTCTGTTTATTGCTAATATATCAATAAACCAAGGTGTAGTACATATCAAATCCTGTTTAAATAAAGAAACTTCATTGACATTTGACAAGTTATTCATATACCTTTTGTAGATTTCTTTTTTTCTTTCAACTCTCCATGGAAGTTTTTTCATTTGTTCATTACCTATAACTGCCTGTAATTCAGTAAATTTAAAATTAAATCCAATACTGTCGTGTATATCATTTCCACCTCCACTCCTCCCAAAATCCTTTAATTTCCTTACTTTATCAGCCAATTTGTCATCATCTGTAACAATGGCACCTCCCTGTCCTGTAGATATTACCTTAGGAGCTGAAAAAGAGAAACTTCCGGCAAGTCCGACAGTTCCTTGGTGCTTTCCGTCCGGATACTTAGATCCCAGTGATTGGGCAGAATCCTCCAGCAAAATAAGCCCGTATTTGGAGCATAACTTCTGAAAAGCCTCAATGCCGCTCTTTGGATAACGCCCATTTGCCAAAACTAACATTATAGCTTTCGTCTTCGGAGTTATCGCCATTTTTGCACATTCAATATCCATACAAAGAGTATCTCGTTCAACATCAACAAATACGGGAACAGCGCCAAACATTTTTACAGAATTTGGTGTTGCAATCATTGTATAATTTGGAACAATCACCTCGTCTCCTGCCTTAATTCCAGCGGCCAAAGCCATCAATGTCAAACTGATAGTGCCATTATTGACAACAATACAATGTTTTGCACCTGTATAGTCGGCTATTCTATGTTCAAATTCGGCAGTGCGTTTGAATTCAGTCAGCCAACCGCCTTCTGCCATATAATCGTTTATGGCCTGCCTCTCTTCTTCGGCAAACCAAGGTTCCATTTGAAGTATCATATTA
The DNA here is from genome assembly GCA_028705495.1 of Eubacteriales bacterium. GTDB lineage: Bacteria > Bacillota > Clostridia > Oscillospirales > CAG-382 > GWF2-38-85. The sequence goes on along the minus strand of JAQWDK010000022.1, from coordinate 23,971 downwards.
ATCTATAAATAATCGCATTAATAATTCGTATAGGTATCCTCATTATTTTTTTAGAATATGTTTTTACCCCCCCCATACACTACATCTCTCTGTAAATCAGTCCAATATGGATACAAACGTTCTATTTGATGCTTAACCACTGCCGGATTTCCTGCTACTAAAGAATTTGGTGGAACATCCTTTGTCACAACGGAACCAGCAGCCACAATAGAATTTTCTCCGATAGTAACGCCAGGCATTATTATGGCGTTCATAGTAATCCACACATTATCCTCAATTACAATCGGCTTCGCATTTACTATATTAAAGTTAGAAGTCTCGTGCCAACTTGTAATTAGTTTCACATCCGGGCCAATAGTTATATGATTTCCAAAATAAACCGGAGCATAATCTAATATATATGTATTTGTAAACCAAACACCTCCGCATCCATCTCTTATCCCTTTTAAATTTCCGAATAAACAATAAAAGCCGTAATCAAACCGCACATGTTGCATGGATGTCAACATACTTATAGCTTTTCTTCTATACAAGTCAGCCATACCGTTGAATGGCAAATTTCCATATCGGTTCATCTTGACGATCAAATTATTAAACCGATTATTAACTTTTGGCAATTCAGCTATTCTCCAACTTTGTTGCTCCATAGTATTCATCTTCCAATTTTTGAATAGTATTTTTATCTCGTTCCTTAAGCAATACAGCAGGAATTCCCGCGTACAACTTATATTTCTCCAAATCTTTATTTGCTAAGGAAAGAGCTCCTAAACAAGCTCCTTCTTGGAATATGACATTTGGCAATACAACAGAATTACTACCAATGATACAGTGTTTATTAATAATGATTTTTCCAATCGCCACATTGCCTTTATACTCTATTGGTACAGTTGGTGTTGCTATTCCACTTATATAATCATCACTCCCTGCAGCCAAAACAACATTTGGAGCTAAAGTAGAGAAATTAAACATCTCAACAAATGCATCTTTTCCACCTATTATTTTACAGCCAGAAGCTATATGAACATTGTTGTGTAACTTTAATTTTGTGGAGATATAAGTAAAATCGTCGATAATGACATTATCTCCAATCTCTACAAATTCCGGATAACGAATCCTAACAGTTTTACCAATAATAACATTATTACCACAATATTTCAACTTTGACACATCAAAGAATATGTTATCTGTATTCATTAGAATTTTGTTTTATCTGTGTCAACATCAATAAAAGGGCCATTCTTGGCCTCAATGATTTTAGTATCATCTTCCAAAATTTCATAACCGTGTCCCCCATATGCAAATACTGCCAAGTCCCCTTCATAAAGGATGAAATCTCCTATAGAATTTCGCTGTTCATCATAGAGAAGGACTTTCATCGAACCTTTTTTGACATACGTCATCTCTTGAGTACGTGAAGCAACTCGCTCAAAATCATTATGGATATGTGAAGCTAATTTTTTACCGGCTTTATACCACCATGAGCCAACTTGGACAAACAGATTATTTGGAGTTACAAAGTTTAAACCCTCTATCCAATCTGAGTCTCTGTAAATAACGGCTACCAAGTAGCCATCGTGTTCAATTTTTTGCATATCATTAAATTATTTATCCCGATCAGACAGCATTGGAGATTTGGATGGCCACTCTATTCCTATCTCGGGATCATTCCATTTTAGAGAGAACTGATCTTTTGCATCAAAATATTCTCCATTATAAGCCAATTTGTAGTGATACATTGCAATTTCACTAGTAACATAAAACGAATTGCCTAATCCAGGAGGAAGCAACACTGATATCTGGTTATCCTGATTAATCAGAACTTTATCCCACTTTTTGTATGTAGAAGAGTCAGGTCTAAGATCAACAAAAACCTCATATACCTCTCCAAAAACACTGGTAACAAGTTTCCAAGACTTAGTATCACCATGAATGCCACGGAGACAATTATGGAATGTCATCGCAAATTTATCATGTTTAAAATACAAATTATCCGGGAGATAATTCTCCATTACATCTTTATAAAATGTAGTATATAAGCTACCTCTTAAATCAGAGAATTTTTGTGTGCGAAACAATACTACATCGGGTATTATTTCAGATTTCCAAATCTCAAAATCTCGTACATCCATATTGATAATTTAAAAATTTATAATTCATTTCCTCCGTAATCATCATATTCCAAGTCATATTTGACCATCTTATGAACGAGTTCTTTCAAGGAAGTCTTTGAAATCCATCCTAATTTCTCTTTAGCTTTGGTAGGATCACCCCAGAGAAGATCTACTTCTGCAGGTCTGAAATAAACCGGATTAACATCAACTAATACTTTTCCAGTCTTCTTGTCTCTCCCCTTTTCTTCTACACCCTTACCTTCCCAAATAATCTCTATTTCCACTTCTTTAAATGCCAGCTCGACAAATTCACGAACAGTATGAGTTTCTCCGGAAGCTATCACAAAATCTTCTGGTTTATCTTGTTGCAGGATAAGCCACATGGCCTCCACATAATCTTTTGCATATCCCCAATCACGTTTGGCGTCAAGATTACCTAAAGATATTTTATCTATTTTTCCTTTAATTATACCTGCTACTGCTTTGGTTATTTTCTTTGTTACAAATGTCTCTCCACGGCGAGGAGATTCATGATTAAAAAGAATGCCATTACAAGCATACATATTATATGATTCACGATAGTTGACCGTAATCCAATACGCATATAGTTTTGCTGCCCCATAAGGTGATTTGGGATAAAACGGTGTCATTTCACTCTGAGGAGCAGTCTCTGGAATTCCTCCGAAAAGTTCCGAAGTTGATGCTTGATAATAGCGTGAATTCGGACAAATATCGTTAATAGCAGACAACAATCTTAGAGTTCCCATTGCATCCACATCTCCAGTATACTCCGGAACATCAAAAGAGACCTTAACATGAGATTGAGCACCAAGGTTGTATATTTCATCCGGCTGCGATTTCAATAGAACGTTATGAAGGTTACTCGAATCTGTCAAATCGCCATGAAAAGTATGAATATTTTCATGGTTCCATATTTCGGGTCTTAACCTTTTAGATGTAAATACTGAAGACCTTCGTATTATTCCATAGACTTCATACCCCTTTTCCAGAAGTAGTTCAGCCAAATACGAACCATCTTGACCAGTAATACCTGTAATAAGTGCAGTTTTCATATATATATAATTAAGTCAACCAAAAAACATAAATATACTCTCCTTTCGGAAAGTAACATTCCTTGATATGAATTTATTTAGATTGAACATACTTAAAGCGTCCCTTTTAACTCCGGAATAAAATACGACATCCAAACCCTCGCCCCCTTATCATTTAAGTGACTTACATCCTTAAAAAGTGTTGAGTCTCTGAATAAGTCCTGTCTTTTATAGTATTCAATGAAAGGCAATTGATAATCTGCTGCCACTTCCTCTAACTTCTTGAATTGAAGCGAACTAAATACAGTCCCATCTGTAAAACCCGGTGAAGAAGCTAAAACGAGTTTCACTCCTTTATTCCGACAATTTTCAATGGTCTTAGTAAGCATTTTCACTTTATTCTCATTAATATCTTGATGAATATCCTTTTCAATCAGCATTGATGGATAATTATCCACAGCCGAAAAAAGAGGTTCATATCCAGCCGAATCATTTGAAGACTTTGATTTAATTAGAGAAAAAATGTATCTTCTCAAGTAAGAGTTATTTCTATACATCATTGACAGCATTCTATATCTCTGATATTTATCTTTCTCATTTATTACCTTGTGACAATAGTCATTTGAATAATAAGGATAAAGAAGGTTTATGCTTTGGTACTCATGATTAGATGTTATGTCACCCGAAAGGCAATCTTCCATCATCTCCCAAATAATAACTTTTGGTGAATAGCGCTCAATCATCAAATTAATTGCACAATTCTGGTAGATAAAAAAACATCCGTCTTGACCGCAGTTATAAACGCTCATCCCTATACTGTCTTCAATCATCTTAGAGATGTAATGATGCGAAGCATCAGACGCTCCCACTATCACCACGTCCGTATTGATTTTCTCTGCCATAAAAGCTAATTTCTGATTTTCCTTATACGGATTCCTTTCCAACGCCTCCCCTCTCAACCATTTATAAGCCACCCCTACTCCCTGATCCACTACGACCAAGACAGCCATAATAATCAACACCTTTACAAGAAATGTCTTTAATGTCTTATTCATCACCCTCTAAAATTGGAAATAAATAAATGACCCTCCGTCCAACACACCAAAAAGCAGAATCAGGCACACAACTGCCACATAACTAATCCATCTGACCACTAAATGCTTATTATTGAATAGCAGTACCTTCCCGGGGAAGAATTCATCCATGAAATCCTTTAAGAAAAGCAGTGCGACAAAAGCGAAACCATAAACCATAGAATCTGCATCTAAAAATATCTTTCCGGTGGAAGTAAATATCTTCCCTATAATTTCGAAAGCATCGCTTATGTTGGCTGTCCTGAAGAATATCCAAGCGAGAGAAACGATATTGAAAGTTATAAAGATTCTTATTACATTGGGAAAAGTTATTCTATCGCTTATTTGTTTCATTTTATCTCTGTAAAGAAGTCTTTCCTTATTGGCCTCTATGTCCGGCAGGAACATACTCTCCCCGCGGAAAGTGATGTTTTGGGATATAAATGGGTCTTTGTGGAACATATATAATGGTTTTCTATCTTGCTTTCTTCAGCTGCGGTGTAAAGTACCCCATCCAGACATAGGCACCTTAGTCTCTCAAGCAACCTACTGGGACAATGTATGTGCCGTCTTCGGCACGGTAAGCGAAAGAGCCAACTCCAACAAGCACCATTCTGAACGAGGGATGTTTCATCTTTGTGGTGTCTATTACCTTGACCATTGAGTTCAGATTGGCTATACCTTCATTAACAAGGTCATCACCTCCAAGTTTTATCTCAACTAGCCCATACTGACCGTTTCTCAGATGAATAACAGCATCACATTCTAGTCCGTTACTGTCACGATAGTGATAAAGTTCGCCACCTAGCGACTGAGCATACACTCTCAAATCACGCACACAAAGAGTTTCAAACATCAAACCCATGGTAGCGAGATCGTTCACCAAATCATCAGGTCCTGCCCCAAGGGAAGCGGTCGCTATGGATGGATCAATATAATATCTTGTGTCAGAAGTTCTTATTGCAGCTTTACTTCTTAGGTTCGGATTCCATGCCGGAGCATCTTCTATGACAAATATTTTTTTCAATGCATCAATGTATGAATACACCGTGTCATCATCAATGGTTTCCACCTCGTTTGCAATAATATCCTTTCTTATATTTGTGATAGGCGTCTGTGAAGCTTGAAATCTCGCAAAAGAGCGCATTATTCTCATGGCCCGCTGTGCGCTTCGATTCATCCCGTCAACTCTGGAAATATCATTATTGATTATAGCATCAACGTAATTATCAGCTTGCCTAAGTGCTACCTCTTCTCGCATTTTCAAGGACTGTGGCCATCCTCCCCTGCAAATCAGATATGCTATTGTATCTATATAATGGGTGCTGTTTCCATCAATCGCCGCAGGTGTTGAAAACAAATTTTTAAGGCTGACTTCTCCTGTGGAATCTCCGCTTTCCCACAAGCTCATTGGGCGCATCCTGAGCCTGGCAAAACGTCCCGTACCGGTATGCTTTATTTTTGAATTATCTGCCGGCACAGAACTACCCGTTAAAATAAACTGCCCAAACCCCTCTTTATGATCTACAGTAAACCTGATGGTATCCCATAACTGAGGAGCCAACTGCCATTCATCAATAAGTCTCGGAGTCTCACCATTCAGGAGCCTCTGAGGATTGATGCTTGCCAATCTCAGATTCTGCTCCATCTCAGATGGGCTATCCATATACAAAATACTACGAGCCTGTTGTTCTGCTGTTGTGGTTTTACCACACCATTTAGGACCTTCAATCAGCACAGCGCCACTTCCTTCCAACTGAAGGGAAAGCTCCTTATCAACTATTCTTTTTCTATACTCTGCCATAAAAGGTTACAGTTACTTTACCGATGCAAAATTACAAAATAAATTACATTTTTCGGTTAGTTGAGGCGATTTTATTCGGTTAAATATAGATTTTTCATTCAGTTAGTTGGAGTCAAAGTAACACTTCGCACCTTTATTTCCTCCAAACCATCTTATCCACAATCCCCGTATAGGATTGTATAATCTTCACCACCTTTGTTGACACGTTTTCTTCTGTGTAGTCAGGGACGGGTATTCCGTGGTCGCCGGCGCGGTTCATCTCGATTGCGGTGTCAACTGTCTGAAGGAGTGATGCTTCGTCAATTCCGGCGATGAAGAAGCAGGCTTTGTCCAGCGCTTCCGGTCTCTCTGTGGATGTGCGAATGCAGATGGCGGGGAACGGATGGCCTACTGATGTAAAGAAACTGCTTTCCTCAGGTAGTGTGCCGCTGTCGGATACGACGGCTACCGCGTTCATCTGCAGACAGTTATAGTCATGAAAACCGAGCGGTTCGTGTTGGATGACTCTCTTGTCGAGGACAAACCCGGATGATTCCAGACGTTTGCGGGAGCGAGGATGGCAACTGTAAAGTATCGGCATATCGTATTTTGCTGCCATCGCGTTGATTGCACTGAACAGTGACAGGAAGTTGCGTTCTGTGTCGATGTTCTCTTCTCTGTGAGCCGAAAGCAGGATGTATTTCCCTTTTGTCAGCCCCAGGCGCTGATGTATGTCGCTTGATTCTATCTCTTTAAGGTTTGCATGAAGCACTTCTGCCATCGGTGACCCTGTGACGTAAGTTCTCTCTTTTGGCAGACCGCATTCTGCAAGGTATCTGCGGGCGTGTTCGCTGTATGCCATATTTACATCCGAGATAATATCGACAATTCTGCGGTTGGTCTCTTCAGGGAGGCATTCGTCCTTGCATCGGTTTCCTGCTTCCATGTGGAATATCGGAATATGTAGCCTCTTTGCAGAAATAGCTGATAAACAGCTGTTTGTATCGCCAAGAATAAGTATTGCGTCTGGACGGCATGCAACCATCAGCTTGTAGCTGCAGTTGATGATGTTTCCGACAGTGGCTCCAAGGTCATCTCCTACTGCATCCATATATACCTCAGGGGCAGCAAGTTTCAAGTCTTTGAAAAATACTCCGTTCAAGTTGTAGTCATAGTTCTGCCCCGTATGTGCGAGGATGCAGTCAAAATATTTTCTGCATTTGTTTATCACTGCCGCAAGTCGTATAATCTCCGGTCTTGTCCCCACAATGATAAGCAGTTTCAACTTGCCGTTGTCGGCAAACTTTATATCGCTATAATCTGTTTTCATGTTCATATCGTATTATTGCACTTCCTCAAAATATGTATCCGGTCTTTCGGGGTTGAATGGTTCGTTTGCCCACATGACTGTCACCAGATCCTGAGTATCAGAGAGATTGATAATGTTGTGCGTATATCCCGGCAGCATGTGGACCGCCTCGATCTTTTCTCCGCTCACCAGGAAATTCAATACTTCTGTTCCTCCTATCTTTCTCTCCTGAATCAGCGCTTTGCCGGAGACAACAATGAAGAACTCCCATTTGCTGTTGTGCCAGTGCTGTCCTTTTGTTATTCCGGGTTTTGAGATATTTACACTGAACTGCCCGCATTTCTCAGTTTTAAGCAGCTCGGTGAAGCTCCCTCTCTGGTCGATATTCATTTTCAGAGGGAAAATCGCCTTATTTTCTGGTAGATATGAAAGGAATGTTGAATAGAGTTTCTTTTCAAACGAATTGTCGGGAATCTCCGGCATCATCAAAGTAGTGCGCTGCGAGTCGAACTGTCTGATCAGCTCAACTATCCTTCCGAGTGTAACTTTATGAGTAGTAGGGACATAGCAGTACTGCCCCTTTGCATCAGGCAACACTTCAAGTCCTTGGAATTCACATCTGTGCTCCTCCCCTTTCAGCGCACATATCATCTCCTCCACAAGGTCGTCAATATAAAGGAGTTCCAGCTCCACTGCAGGGTCATTCACCTGTATCGGCAGATCGTTTGCAATGTTATTGCAGAAAGTGGCCACCGCACTATTGTAATTGGGCCTGCACCATTTTCCGAACAGGTTGGGAAATCTATAGACAAGTACTTTAGCCCCTGTTCCCCTGCTGTATTCCAAAAACAGATTTTCTCCTGCCTTTTTGCTTTTGCCATAGTCGCTGTTGCCGAAACGCCCCGTCAGGGAAGCCTGCTGCGAACTCGAAAGCATTACAGGGCACGTATTACCGTGTCTGCGTAATGTGTTGATGAGTGTCGAAGCAAATCCGAAGTTGCCGCTCATGAACTCACTCCGATCCTTCGGGCGATTCACTCCGGAAAGATTGAATACGAAATCTGCTTTCGCACAGAACTCTTCAAGCTCCTCTCCTGTGCTGTCAATATCGTATTCAAAGACTTCATCGACCTTCAGATCTCCATAACAGCGCGCCTTGCCATCTCTGACATTTCGCAACTGCTCACAAAGATTTATCCCGACAAATCCCTTCGCCCCTGTAACTAAGATATTCATTATTCGCTTCTGATTTCTGATGTTTTTGCTTTTGTATCAAGCCCAAGGTCTTCACGTACAAAACGGAGCTTCAGAAGGAGCTGCTTCATCCCATCGATATCGAGTCTTCGTGTGTTATGTGAGTTATAATCATCTACTTTTGACGCTTTTTCACTACCTTCCACAAAGAATTTGTCATAATTCAAATCCCGCTGATCGCACGGAATTCTGAAATAGTTACCCACATCGATTGACTTGGCCATCTCTTCACGTGTGACCAGTGTTTCATATAATTTCTCGCCGTGGCGGGTACCTATGACCTTTATCTCTGTCTGGGCATACTTCGGATCAATCTGAGAATAAAGCTCTTTGAGTGCCGTGGCAAGTGTCATCAATGTAGCCGCAGGTGCTTTCTGCACAAACAGATCTCCGTTCTCGCCGTGCTCCCATGCGTAAATCACCAGATCCACTGCATCATCGAGTGTCATCATAAACCTTGTCATATTCGGGTCTGTGATAGTAATCGGATTTCCTGCCATCATCTGTTCAACCCACAAAGGAATCACACTTCCGCGTGAAGCCATCACATTGCCGTAACGAGTGCAGCAGATAGTTGTCGCCGCATCTTTGCCAAGCGACCGTCCTTTGGCGATTGCCACCTTCTCCATCATCGCCTTGCTTATACCCATAGCATTGATAGGATATGCAGCCTTATCGGTGGAGAGCACAACCATCTTCTTAACTCCGTGAGCAATAGCAGATTCAATCACATTATTGGTCCCGATCACATTGGTCTGGACCGCCTGCATCGGAAAAAACTCGCAACTCGGTACCTGTTTCAGGGCTGCTGCTGAAAATATATAGTCAACTCCGGCCATAACTCCGTCAACTGACTGACGGTCACGAACATCGCCGATATAGAACTTTACTTTTGGATTCTGCAGCGCATGCCGCATGTCGTCCTGTTTCTTCTCGTCACGTGAGAAGATACGTATTTCTCCAATATCCGAATTAAGAAATCTTTTAAGTACGGCATTTCCAAATGAACCTGTACCGCCTGTAATTAAGAGGGTTTTATTCCTAAAAATATCTGTCATAATCTGAAGTGAATATTTTTGTTCAATTATCTTCTGTTCTAAATAACTTCTTTCATTTTGAGTATAAAGTAGTCCATCCAAACCCTCGCCCCCTTATCATTTAAGTGACTTACATCCTTAAAAAGTGTTGAGTCTCTGAATAAGTCCTGTCTTTTATAGTATTCAATGAAAGGCAATTGATAATCAGCTGCCACTTCCTCTAACTTCTTGAATTGAAGCGAACTAAATACAGTCCCATCTGTAAAACCCGGTGAAGAAGCTAAAACGAGTTTCACTCCTTTATTCCGACAATTTTCAATGGTCTTAGTAAGCATTTTCACTTTATTCTCATTAATATCTTGATGAATATCCTTTTCAATCAGCATTGATGGATAATTATCCACAGCCGAAAAAAGAGGTTCATATCCAGCCGAATCATTTGAAGACTTTGATTTAATTAGAGAAAAAATGTATCTTCTCAAGTAAGAGTTATTTCTATACATCATTGACAGCATTCTATATCTCTGATATTTATCTTTCTCATTTATTACCTTGTGACAATAGTCATTTGAATAATAAGGATAAAGAAGGTTTATGCTTTGGTACTCATGATTAGATGTTATGTCACCCGAAAGGCAATCTTCCATCATCTCCCAAATAATAACTTTTGGTGAATAGCGCTCAATCATCAAATTAATTGCACAATTCTGGTAGATAAAAAAACATCCGTCTTGACCGCAGTTATAAACGCTCATCCCTATACTGTCTTCAATCATCTTAGAGATGTAATGATGCGAAGCATCAGACGCTCCCACTATCACCACGTCCGTATTGATTTTCTCTGCCATAAAAGCTAATTTCTGATTTTCCTTATACGGATTCCTTTCCAACGCCTCCCCTCTCAACCATTTATAAGCCACCCCTACTCCCTGATCCACTACGACCAAGACAGCCATAATAATCAACACCTTTACAAGAAATGTCTTTAATGTCTTATTCATCACCCTCTAAAATTGGAAATAAATAAATGACCCTCCGTCCAACACACCAAAAAGCAGAATCAGGCACACAACTGCCACATAACTAATCCATCTGACCACTAAATGCTTATTATTGAATAGCAGTACCTTCCCGGGGAAGAATTCATCCATGAAATCCTTTAAGAAAAGCAGTGCGACAAAAGCGAAACCATAAACCATAGAATCTGCATCTAAAAATATCTTTCCGGTGGAAGTAAATATCTTCCCTATAATTTCGAAAGCATCGCTTATGTTGGCTGTCCTGAAGAATATCCAAGCGAGAGAAACGATATTGAAAGTTATAAAGATTCTTATTACATTGGGAAAAGTTATTCTATCGCTTATTTGTTTCATTTTATCTCTGTAAAGAAGTCTTTCGAGAATCATACATATTCCGTGCAGTGCGCCCCATATCAGGAAAGTATATGCTGCACCGTGCCAAAGACCACTGATTATGAAAACTATCATAATATTCATAATCCATCTCATCTTTTTTACTCTGTTTCCTCCCAATGGGAAGTAGATGTAATCTCTGAACCATGTGGTGAGTGATATATGCCATCTTCTCCAAAATTCTGTTACTGTCTTTGATAAATATGGTCTTATGAAGTTAGTCTGTAATTCTATTCCTAAAAGTTTTCCACAACCTATCGCCATTAATGAATACCCTGCGAAATCTGCATATATCTGAATCGTGTATAATACTTGTGACAGAAATAGAGTCGTTCCGTTGTGCTGTGCAATATTTCCGTAAACAGCATCTACATAAATTCCCAAACGATCCGCTACGCATAATTTAAGCACCCCCCCATAAAATTATTTTACAAGCATTTACTGCCTCCGCATACCTAAACTCCCTCTTTTCTAAGTATTGAGGAAGTTGTTTCGCAGCTCTGCTGATGGGCCCACTTAGTAATGACGGGAAAAAGAGTACGTATGCCAGATACGCCAGAATATCTTTTGTAGTATTGACCCTCCTCCTGTAAACATCTATTGAATAACTTAATGCCGAAAATGTATAAAAACTGATTCCTATAGGAAGAATTATATTAAGAGTTGATACCGACAATTCTTTTCCGAAGAGAGTAAAAGCGTCAGCGAAAGCCTGAACGAAGAAGTTATAATACTTGAAGAAAAAAAGTATCCCTAAATTCAACACTATCGAACCAAAAGATATTAACCACCTCTTTTTATCATTAGTATCCTCCTTTTCCATCCATAAACCTGCCAGATACGTAGAAAAAGCACTCACCAATAGCAGTCCCATAAACCTCCAATCACACCATCCATAGAAAAACAGACTTGCACACACAATCCACACGTTCTGCAGTGTCTTGCTTTTCCTGCATAGGAGCCAGTAAACTAAAAAAACTACCGGAAAGAATATTAAGAACTCAAATGATGTATAGGACATGATTTATTATTATTTCCTCCAAACCATCTTATCTACAATCCCCGTATAGGATTGTATAATTTTCACCACCTTTGTTGACACGTTTTCTTCTGTGTAGTCCGGGACGGGTATTCCGTGGTCGCCGGCGCGATTCATCTCGATTGCGGTGTCATTGACAGGAAAGATATTTTCCACTCTTAATTCAGATATTTGTCTATGATGATGTTTTCTTTTATGTATTCAATCAACCTTGGAGTATCACCTTGTAAAAGCCGCCGTACGTTTGTTTGAGCCAATAATATGTTTTGGTTTTTGGTGTCAGGATCAGACATATAAAGCGCACTATTAGAATGTTGGCAAGCCAAAGTGGTCTTACCACAATATTTTGGACCCTCAACCAAAACAGCTCCCATAGCTTCAAGTTTGTCATTCAAAATATCGTCAGCTATTCTTTTCTTATAATCCTTCATAAGACACAACATTATAAACAATGACGCAAGATAGACATACTATTTTGTAAATCAAATTTTTCACACAGCACAGATGTGACATTTGGCTGATTTTTGATGTGACATTTGGCCGATATGGCATGCCCTTGTTCTCCTTTAGGAGTAACATCAACTATCAGTTCTCGTCCATACCTGACAATTTGTATAATCATCTTCTCTATCTACTTTTTGCTCCTTTGAACACTATGTTTTTCATTGCGCCCCGGAAGTATTTCCAATCTGTCTTGACTGGATGTTTGAGGTATTGTTCGAGGTATCTGCGCTCGTTTGCCTGTACGTCTGACAACGATACCGGGATTGCTTTTTCAGCATAGAACGGAGGGATAAGTCCGGGTTTTGTTTTGATTCTCAGATCTTGCATTTCTGGTGTGTAAAGGCTGAAATAGTGCTCGCTCAACGGTCTTACTCCCACAAGTTTCATCTCTCCCTTTATCCAGTTGATAAGCATCGGCAGTTCGTCTATCCAGTATTTTCTGAAAATACGTCCGATAGTCGTAACTCTGTAATCGTGATTCATCTTGCCTCCGCTCTGAAGTCCGCAATGATTATAGACATAACCCTGCAGATATTCCGAATAGGCGTGCATGGTGCGAAATTTATAGACTCCTATGAGTTTACCCCCCTTTCCGATACGTTTCAATCTTATAAGCGGCCCGGTATTTGGTTTTGCGGACACAGGTATTCCCGTTTTCCGGGCCGTCACAAAGAAATTTCCCTGCCGTACATCGTCATCTATAATATCGAAGCCCGCCATACATACACGACCGAGTATTTCCACCCTCGAAAACTCTCTGTTTCTCCCTTTTGTCATAAAAAAATAGATTTGCTTTGTAAGCGACAGTTTGGGTATCACTCTATGCCACAAATAATCTGCAAATATCATTATATGACTGATAATGGGAGGATTGCTTTGTCTGATCATATCTCTTTTCAAGCCGGAAGTAAGACAGTGTCCTGCAATGTATCCGCCGCTGCACAGCAACATATTGGCATTTGCCAAAAATGTGTTCAGATGCCATATCGAACCTAAAGAGTTGACCAAAATCAATATTTTCACCTGTTTATCAGCATATTTATACAGCTGTTTCGGATCTGTGCTCTCCAAAATATATGTTCCTTCGGAAAATTTATCTTTGTTTTCGACAATCCACTGCCTTGCCTGATTACCCTTCATATTTCTGATATTGTTTACAAGCATCTCCAAATCAGGCGGAAGTGAGTTTAGGTTACACTTAAGAGATTCATGCCATCCATCTTCGACTGTCGATTCCGGTGTCACGGATTCGTAAAAGTACGATATCTTGTCGAGTACTATCCTTTTATAGAGAGTAAACAATATCAATTCACCGCAAAGGATGGCTATAGGTATAAAAATATATGTCCAACCTATATTTTTATCGGGAAATAACCTTTGGAAAAGATAAAAAATCAAGGCACTTGATACGGCATCGACTAACAATATTGCGAAAAGGGCGGAATAAGTCTTGCGATATTCGTCAAAACGCAATTTGTATGTGATTATCCCTATAAATACCCACAGAAAAGCAGTCGCCACGAGATAATACCACTTTGGCAGAGGAACTATCCACCGGAACACAAAAAGGATAAGTAATACCCACAGCAGATCCGACAGACATACCATCAACACTTTTCTTATACCGGAAAACATATCCTGCTTAAAATTACAGATTGGAAATCAGAACCTTACAAACTTTTATCACATCTTCTTCCGTGATATACGGATGTATCGGAAGTGAAAGTACCACATCGCACAGATGTTCGGTATTAAGACACTTGCTCTGTCGATCTCTCATTGGAGCAAAAGCCGTCTGAGCGTGCATTCCGATCGGGTAGTAAACCATGGTAGGAATACCTGCCTCTTTTAAGGAAGCCTGGATTCTGTCACGTTGTTCTCTGCTGTCCAATTGTATAGTGTATTGTGCCCAGCTTGAATAATAACCTTGTGGAATCACAGGAGTTTTCACCTTATCCGACAAAATCCCCGTGTATGATTCCGCGGCCTTGTTGACATCTGTAAGTTCGTAATCCTTAAAGGCTTTTAACTTGACAAGCAATATCGCCGCCTGTAATGTATCAAGCCTTGAATTGAGTCCAATACGGACATTGTCATATTTGAAAGAGCCTTTTCCATGTACTCTGTACGAATCGGCAAGTGAAGCCCATTCATCATTATCTGTAAATACAGCCCCTCCGTCACCATAACATCCTAAAGGTTTGGCCGGGAAAAACGAGGTTGTGGAAATATCTCCGAAGCTGCAATTTCTCTGTCCGTTTATCGCCCCTCCAAATCCCTGAGCGCCATCTTCGAGAATGAAAAGATTGTATTTGTCGGCAATCTTTCTTATCTCCGGGTAATTGGCGGGAAGTCCGAAAAGGTCAACGGCAATTATCACTTTCGGAGTATATAGTCCTTCTTCAATGACCTTTTTTATAGCTGTTTCCAGGCTTTCTGAATCAATATTGAAAGTATCCTTGTCAACATCCACAAATATCGGAGTTGCTCCTTCCAGCGAAACAATTTCAGCTGAAGCAAAAAATGTAAAGTCCGGGACAAATACCGCATCTCCTGGACCTATTCCCCATATTTTCAGCGCAATAGTCAAGGCATCTGTGCCGTTGGCACATGTAATGCAATGTTTTACTCCCACATATTCAGCCAATTGTGATTCAAGTTCCTTCACCTGCCTGCCCATGATAAAGGCACTTGACGCGGCAACTTGGGTCATCGCCGTGTCCATCTCTTGTTTCAGCACTTCGTACTGATGTTTCAAATCTCTGAACTGCATACAATTATATTCTATTTCTTCACTAAATCTTCTCCGGACAATTGATATTCTCGTCCGCACTTACAGCATAAATCTTTTCCGAGACGCTCGCCACATTCGCACACCCATCCGATCTGTACGGCAGGTACACCGGCCATAAGTGCATAGTCCTTTACATTTTTGGTAACTACTGCACCGGCGGCAATCAATGCGCTCTTACCTACTGTGTGTCCGCAGACAATGGTACAATTGGCTCCGAGAGAGGCCCCCTCTCTGATAATAGTCTTTGCATAAATGCCGTGTACGGGAAAATGCGCCCGCGGTGTCGTGACATTGGTAAACACGCACGAAGGTCCGCAAAATACGTTATCTTCTATTTCAACCCCCTCATATACAGAGACATTATTCTGAATACGGACACCATTGCCGACATGGACATTGTTGCCTATGTTCACATTTTGTCCCAATGAGCAGTTCTTGCCGATGACGGCACCTTTCTGAACATGGCAGAAGTGCCATATTTTAGTCCCCTCACCTATTGTCACTCCATCATCAACGAAACTTGACTGATGCACAAAATAATTGTCAGACATATTAAAGAACCTCGATATTGTCACGATCAGTCAATGACTTGGTGACATTTTTAGTATCGAATATGGCTTTGGCGTGTTTCTGGACAAACGAATAGTCAATGGTCGTATGAGCCGCTGTGATTATGACTATGTCTGATTGTTCAATCAACTGAGCAGTAAGCTCTTTTTCCGAAACAAATACCTTCCCCTTATCTTTATATTGAGATACAAAAGGATCATAATAAACAACATCTGCACCTTCCTTGATAAGAGCATTTATCACTCGTATTGCCGGAGATTCCCTGTAATCGTCAATATCCTGTTTGTATGAAACGCCAAGTACAAGTACTTTGGATCCGTTCAAAGATTTTTTGAATCTGTTCAGAATATCACCCGCACGGCTCACACAATATTCCGGCATTCTGTCATTTACCATCATTGATGACTCAATCATCGATGTATGGAATCCATACTCTCTCGCTTTCCAGCTTAAATAGTACGGATCAAGAGGAATACAATGGCCGCCGAGGCCCGGACCCGGATAGAACGGAGTAAAGCCGAACGGCTTTGTCTTTGCAGCATCAATCACCTCCCAAAGGTTGATATTCATTCTGTTGCAAAGGATAGCCAGCTCATTGATAAGGCCGATGTTCACGTTTCTGTATGTATTTTCCAGAATTTTAGTCATTTCTGCCACTGCGGGAGAAGATGCTCTGAATACCTTATTTTGCAGAACTGCCTCATACATGGCTGAAATAACTTCACTTGCATCTTTTCCGAGACCGCCGACCACTTTCGGTGTATTTTTAGTCTTGTAGATGATATTTCCCGGATCAACCCTTTCCGGTGAAAAACCAAGATAAAAGTCTTCTCCGCATTTAAGTCCGGAACTTTCGAGAATAGGTTTGATAAGCTCCTCTGTCGTACCGGGATATGTGGTTGATTCAAGAACCACCATCATGTTTTTGTGGAGAAACTTCGCTACAGATTTAGCAGAACTCTCGACATAGCTGATATCCGGCTGCTGGTGTTCATCAAGCGGAGTCGGAACACAAATAGCCACAAAATCCACATCTTTGATAAAACTGAAATCACTTGTTGCCGACAGGCGCCCGTCTTTAACCAATTTTAAAAGATCGGCATCAACCACGTCCCCTATATAGTTCTGTCCGGCATTTACAAGGTCAACCTTTTCCTGCTGAACATCAAATCCGATAGTTTTAAAACCCGCCTTGGCCTTTTCCACTGCAAGTGGCAATCCCACGTAGCCAAGACCTATGACCCCGGCAACAATCTCACGATTCTCAATTTTTTTTAACAATAAGTCTTTCATAAATATATTTTAATGACAATAAACCGAATTAACTATTACTATTTCCTCCACACAAGGATTCGACAAATATGTAGAATAAAACTCTTTTTTTATTTTATGCATAATATTCACTCACCTTCCCATCCATTTCTCCATAAACACATCATAAACTCGATATGAGGTCCCTTCTTGGGTGGTGGTGCTAAGGATTAATTCTTTATCAAGTAATGATGAGAGAAGGCGTCGTGAGTTGGCAGGGGTGCCTATTTTGTATTTCATCAAGAACTTTCCGGCAGTGGGCTGTGTTATGACTCCTTCTTTCGCAACTGCTTCGAGATATTGCCATTGGCCGGAAGTGAGAAGTTCTCTATACTGAAAGAAAATGGGTTCGTTGAGTTTCAAAATCATGGCGATAGCTGAGTCGACTTCTTTCATTGTTATATGAGATGAACCTTCGCTGTATATCATATTACATAATGATTGAGTATAAAAAGTGTGTAGTCTTGTCCAATCAAGAATGTACTCTACAGCATCGTCATCAATGGTTCGTGAATCTTTTGCAAAAAGAGCGGTGATAAAACTCTTATATGATTCTTTATTCACGGAATCTAAAGGGAAAATAACTGTACTTGAATAAAATGGGCTTCTTGGATTGGAAAACATATCAAGCATCATCTTCCTCTTACTTCCACAGAAAATAAAGTTAGTATTCTTCATCATCTGTATATATCCTCTTAAAAGGGCTTCAAAGCAGACATTTTTATATTCTCTTATCTGTTGAAATTCATCAATAGCCAGAAGGACTTTCACCCCTCGAGAATCGATAAAGTCCAATATTCCTTTTAAAGTCTGCTCTTTTTCATTTTCAGTCTGATAAGTAACAGATATCTGCGGTACACCGGATATCGGATCATAACTGATTAGAGGTCTGAGATGCTTTAAATAGTCCAAAAATTGGCGGCCGATTTTAGTATTTTGACTAAATACAGAAGACACAGCACTCGCCAGAACTTTTACAAAGGATTCCAATGAGTCAGTGGCGAAAATATCAAGATAAATGCACTGCACATCACTCTGTTTGGTGCTCATTTCATCGAAAAGCCTGAATATCAAACCGGTTTTCCCCATTCTTCGAGGAGAAAGCAGTGTCACGTTTCTTCCATTGCTAACGAAATCCATCAGCATGCTCAATTCCTGTTCTCTATCACAGAAATACTCTTTAGACTCATAAGGAGTCAAAACAAAAGGATTCTTTTTCATTGAGCAAATATAATATCTTTTTTCGTATTATCTAAAATAGATTATCTAAAAAAGATAGTGGAGACCTACAGCAATGCCTCCTGAGTCACATGTTATACGGATAAGCCGTTGTATGAGTCAGTAAGGTATGATAACGGTGTGGTTTGCGGTTTGCAATAAAGTCAAAAAAATTGACATAATTGAAAAAGCTTCAACTTTTCTATCAATTAAATAATTCTGAAAACCAATCATCGGCGCACAGAGCTGTCCTCAACGCGGCAGACTTTAATGCAAATGTGTATTTTATTTCAAAATTTAATTCAGGTCGAAAAGCCGTTTTACAAACAAAATTATCTGTGCAAATTTATTAAAAAATCAAGGAAAAATCCAAAGAAAAAATGTTTTTTTTTCAAAAAATTCAAATAATAGTACCCCCCCCCCATCAAAAACCGTATAATTAGCTTATTATTAAATACTTACAGCAATATTTACATTTTAATTTTCAGATCTGCAGTTTCTGTCTTGTTTTTGATTTTATTGAGTTCTTTTCACAAATAATCATATTCTTTTTAAGATACAATTTGCACCACTCTGCCGGAGAGTAACCTGTATTTCTCCCGAAAGCATTGTTGAATGTCGCCATCGATTTATAGCCAACAAGTCTGCCCAATTCATATATTGTCAGGTCGGGATTGGCCTCAAATTGGTGCATTGCCTCATTAACTCTATAATAATGAACTAATTGGCAGAAATTTTTGTTGGTTTTGTATTTTATGACTTTCGACAGATAAGACTTATTGGTCAGAAGCATTCCTGCCACGTCTCCAATCCTTATGTCCGGTTCAAGATAAACTTTCTTTTTTTCAAACAAATCCAAAAGTTGCTTCTTAACAAATTCAAGATTATCAACATTTTGCAAATAGGACATAGGTGTTTTTGAATCCCGCATATCATTAATCGGCAGACGATGTTTAAATAAATTTGAATAGAAATGATTGTTGCTGTGTAGCTTAATCGTCACATTCAACAATATCACTACGGACTGTACAATAGCCAACGATGTAATTAATAAGTTTTGTTTCATAGTTGAATATAGATTACTTTTGGTTAAATTCCACTTTTGGGAAACAATGCAATCATCACAATAGTGAATCACAATTCAACCGTAATCTGCTACCAATAACATTCAAGTATCACGCTGTATGACACTTCACGCCATGAAACAAATACCCCACACTCCCACACAAATCACTACTCATCAATCTTTTATCATGTTTCTCTTATAAGCTGGTCATGAAAAATATACGACACCGACACCATACGCATTTCATGGCCCGCATACAAAATTACAGATGTTTGTCAAAAATTTAAACAGAATGTGATAAAAATTATACACATTTTATAAACAAATGAGCATCCCTATATTCAGAATGCTCATTAATTTATGCTCATGCAGCTCTAACGAAGCCGACAAGCGTGCCATTGAGATATTCAGAATGCTCATTAATTATATGCTCATGCAGCAGAACACCTTATATCCAAAGCCATCAGCGCCTCATTAGTTTACATGTACACACCTCAAAACTCCGATACGGACCTTTCGGTCTCGACACTTTTCGGTAGTTACCGGCATATTTCTATATTAACACCTTCCGGTATCAGTATCTTTTGATAATTACACCTTTCGGTCTCGACACTTTTATATATTTACCGGCATATTTCTATATTAACACTTTCCGGTATCAGTATCTTTTGATAATTACACCTTTCGGTCTCGACACTTTTCGGTTTTAACACATTTTTTTGGCGTCAGCCACAAATGTCTCGACACCCTTATCTGTAAGTGGGTGGTTAAGCAGTCCGAGAATGGCTTTCAGCGGGCACGTTGCAACATCGGCGCCGACCTGAAGGCATTGAATGATGTGCTGAGTGTGTCTTATTGAAGCGGCAAGTACCTGAGTATTATAACCGTAATATCTGAACACGTCAACAATTTGGCGTACAAGTTCGATACCGTCGCTTGAGATGTCGTCCAGACGACCAACAAACGGAGATACGTATTTAGCTCCGGCTTTGGCTGCAAGCAGCGCCTGACCGACGGTAAATACCAATGTACAGTTCGTCTTAATCCCTTTTGTCGAAAAATACTTTACTGCACGAATACCATCTTTAGTGCACGGAAGTTTGACTGTAATCTGCGGATGAATAGCCGCCAACTCTGTCCCTTCGCGTACCATTCCCTCAAAATCCATTGCAAAGACTTCGGCGCTCACGTCACCATCTACTATGTCACATATCTGACGATAGTGAGCAATAACATTATCATGTCCCTTAATCCCTTCTTTTGCCATCAAAGATGGATTGGTTGTAACTCCGTCCAATATGCCAAGCTCTTGAGCTTCGCGAATCTGATCCAAATTGGCAGTATCAATAAAAAATTTCATTTTATAATAATTATTAAAGTTCCAAATCACTTCAGGCCACTTAACCTTGGCCGTTCACATTCCACTTTACGGCTCTGCCGATAACATTCAATCGCTAATCTTCCACTTTACGGCTCTGCCGATGACATTCAACCGCTAATCTTCCACTTTACGGCCCTGCCGATGACATTGGCTATAGATTTCCATACGTTTACCATCTGCCGTCACCTTCTGATGTTATCTTCTGCCGTCACCTTCCACAATCAGCCTCAGGCAATTACCTCTGCTATTCCTCTCCCAATCTCTGAGCCGCATCCATTACCCTCAGGAAATTACCTCCGGCTATCAGCCTTATTTCATGCTCTTTATAACCACGTTTACGCAATTCTATTATAATCTTCTGCATCTTGCTGATGTCTTCAAGCCCGTCGGGACAGGTCTCTATACCATCAAAATCACTTCCAATCCCAACATGCTTTACCCCTACCAGACTGACTACATGGTCGATATGATCCACTATTTTTTTGTACGAAGGACGCGGAATCGCATTCATCTCCTCGGTAGCTATTTTCAGGGCATCCTGTAACTCCTTGTTATTCTGATCTTTCATCCAAGCCTTATCTGCTATGTCAAACGCATCGGCCTTGTCCCAGAACTTCGCAGCATACTCCTGATCTAAAAATGCAGGGTAGAAATTAATCTGCAGCACTCCGCCATTCTCGGCAAGAGCCTTGATCATCTCATCCGTCATATTTCGCGGATGGTCGGAGAGGGCGCGACAGCACGAATGGGTAGCGACTACCGGAGCTTTGGAATATTTAAGGACATCCCAAAATGAGTTGTCAGATAGGTGTGAAACGTCAATCAGCATGCCGAGGCGGTTCATCTCTGCAATCACATCGCGACCGAAAGGACTCACCCCTCCCCATCGTTTCTCCTTTGGAGCGCAACTGTCGCATATTTCGTTATTTCCGGCATGAGTCAGAGTCATATACCTGATACCCAGCCTATAAAACATCCTAAGCATCGACAGGTCTTTTTGAATCGGTGACCCGTTTTCCATTCCCATGAAAATCGAAATCAGTCCGTTCTTGCAGTTTCTCTTTGCCTGAGCGACAGTAGTGGTCAGTGCAACCTTGTCACCATTCTGTTCTACAGTATCATACACTCTTGAAATCAATTCAAAAGCTCTGCGGGTAGCCTCGTCAGGAGCTAAGGCATTTGAAGTATAAATAGCATAAAATGAGCCATTTACTCCTCCTTTTTTCATCCTTGCAAAATCGGTGTGGGTCACCGGAAATTTGCCGGGAGTATAACCTTGTTCAACTTTCTTTCCAAAATCAGCCCCTTTAACGAGCATCAGCGGAGAATCGCAATGAGAATCCAATAAAAAAATCATATTCGTATCAGGTATTAATAATCATCAAAGTTATAAAAAAAATAAAAGCCATGTAACACAGCTTTAAAGAAGTGTACCAAATGAATCACTATATTACTGATTATCAGTTATATAATTTTTCATTTGGTACTGCACACTTATCTGAGAAATTGACCACTTTACGTTTTTTTTTGCAAATAATTACAAAACCATCCATTCCACACCTTCACACTTCCAATTTCACTTTCACCATTCACACTTTCCACACTTTAACCTTCCACTTTCATTTTCACCATTCACACTTTCCACACTTTAACCTTCCACTTTCATTTTCACCATTCACACTTTCCACACTTTAACCTTTAACCTTCCACCATTCATTCATTCCACTTGATAATGAACTTGATTCACTGTTCAAGAACAATTCCACACCAAGAAAACACAGGCGTTTATGATAATTGTTGCAATCTGCCCTCATACATTCTCCCTCGACAATTGTAACCACCCTCCTCCACAATTTATCCACGACAATTGTCCATATTTACAATTACAATCGGAACAATTATCCATAAATTGTTCCGATTGCAATTGTTCAAGTTTCACTATTTCACTCTTTTTAAAGAAGATCCGCGTGAAATATCCATTGTCAGATCAATGCCATTATCCGCATTATAATAGCAACTTGAAGCACCTGAAAGATCAACATCGAGAGATTTCAACACGCGTACCCTTGCTTTAGAAGCACCTGAGCAATCGACAGATACATCCTCTGCTACTAAATTTTCTGTATTTACGCTACAAGCACCCGAACATTCTATATCCAATTCTCTGGTTTTCCCCTCAATCTGTGCTTTTGAAGCACCTGAACACTCAACGTCCAATTTATTGACATTAGCTTTAATCTGAACCTTGCTGGCACCTGACACCTCTGTATCCAACTCATCGGCAACGACATCGAAATCTGCATGGCACGCTCCTGAAAGCTCCATATTCACATTGGTAAAATCACCGACCATAGTCATAGATGATGCTCCGCTTAAATAGATTCTTGCATCGGAGGCTCTCATTTCAAGATTGTTGATACGACTTGCTCCGCTAATCTTTGCGGTAAAAGGATTGCTGCCGAGGTCAAATTTGCTCGTTGTATTAAACTTGCAGGCTCCTGACATTGAAAGATATTCAAGTACAGGCATGCTGATGGTTGCCTTGAAGACATCATGCTGATCTGTTGATTGAAGTTTGCGTGGAAGATCTTCAAATTTAATATGAAGTACATCTCCTGATTGCTTAACTACCAAATATTTAGCATATTCCTCTTCAAATTCGAGGACCACACTGTATTTGTCTGATTGAATTACTTCAGCATCAAATCTAAAGCTCACATCCAGCCCTTTAAATCCTTTGTTGTTAAAACTCTTTGTAACTGTCCCTGCATTCAGGGTAAAACTTAGCGCGATAATCGCCGCAATTGTCAAGATAACTTTTTTCATTGTCTTAATATTTTATTAGTTAATTATTAATCTCGTTATTCTATTCTATTCTATTCTATTCTATCCTATTCTATTCCTTAATACCTATATCTAATATCTAATACCTAATACCTAATACCTAATACCTAATACCTAATACCTAATACCTAATACCTAATACCTAATACCTAATACCTAATACCTAATACCTAATACCTAATACCTAATACCTAATACCTAATACCTAATACC
>JAQWDK010000021.1 GCA_028705495.1 Eubacteriales bacterium | reverse complement strand
TCTACTTTTTTTAGTTTTGAATTTATTTTTGTTTTTGTTTGCTCTGCAAATTCGGTTGGTTTTAGGGTTATATCAAAGTCTTTTTTGAAATTTGTGTTCTTTACAAAGACGTAATTATTACCGTTTAGCCTAAACTCTGTCTCATCGGTAACATCGGGCAAACTATCAGCATTATCTCTTTCACATGAGTATATACTAAAAAGAATTGCGGTTATACATAAAATAAAAAGTAAAGTCTTTTTCATAAAATCACCTTTTTTACTCTGAACGCTACGATGCTGGACTAAATACACGCTTTACGAAAGATGGCAGGATAAAATTATCCCGCCATCTTCTTTACTATTTTCTCTCAAGCTATTTAAGCTGAGAATTTAGAATCAATTAATTAGCGAGCTCTCTTGAGAGCTAAAACTGTACCCGCCATAGCGATAACTGCAATTATAGAGAAAACTGTAACTGTCATATCGCTTGTGATAGGTGTACCGTCTTTGCTTTCTTCTTCAGATTCAACAGGTTCAACATATGTTCCCTTAAGTGTTACTTCAGGATGTTTTGAATAGTCGTTTGAACCGAAGATACCGCCGCCGTCACGGAGACGAATAACTCTCTGTTTTGTGCCGTCGTGAGTATTGATTGTGAAGGATATACCTATTTTGTTGCCGTCTGTGAGGTCAAGCTCATAACCTTCAACTGCGAAGGCAGCTTTAGGAAGCTTTGCTTCGTAAATAGTCTTGCCTGCGTTGTCGTCACGGGTTGCTTTGCCTTCCCATTCGCCAGCTGCGCCGATCCAGGTAACTTTCTTGGTTTCGCCGTTTTCATTTACGCCAACACCGATTTGATACATATACTTTGAATCGCCATATGTATCAGCCCAGCGGTCGAAATGCTCGAGGTTTTCCATTGCGCGAGGATTGATTGTGGAGATGTTAATCTGAACACAGTCAACTGCCCACATGCCACTATCTTCTGTACCTACAGGATAGTAGTGGTTTTCAGAGTCGATTTCCCAGCCGAGGTAGATATAATCTGCGTCGTATGTAGCGTAGAATTTACCTGTTGCATACTGGTCATTTGCTTCGAAATGTCTGTAGTCACAGAACTGGCTCTGACCGTTGATTTCCATAACTGCATCGCCGTATTCGTTAACGCCGATTATGCCGTCAAGAGTAGGAGCGGTGGATGTTTTGTAGAAATCAAACTTAACGTCGCCAACAGGAAGACCCTGGACTGCAACTGTGTCGTTTGCTTTGTACTGACCGATATTTGTTTTGTTTGTGCCTGCTTTTGTTTTCCAAGTATCAACAGTAGAATCACCTGTGCTTACGAGGAGAGCAAAGCCATCTGCGGGAATCTCAACATCGGACTTGTCTGCACCGCCAGCGAGAACTTCAGTGACAACATATCTGTACTGAGTTCTGTTGTAAGTAGCAACGATACCTGCGAAGTCTTTGAAGTCTTCGTCGGTTTCTCCGATAAGTGAGAAGATGTCGCCGGTAAGAATAACAGCGTCACCAGCCGCACCTGCTTTGTTCATCTTGTTGATGTAAACAGGTTGTTTTGAACCGTCAGCTACTGCGTGAATATCGTCGCCCTTAATCATAAGAGCTGTGCCGTCAAGGTCTGTTCCGTTTACACGATCAAGTAATTCACCGGCTGCAGAGCCCATCAGTACAGATACTGATACAAGCATTAAAGCCGCAAGAAAGATCGCTAAAAACTTTTTCATTAATAAAAATCCCCTTTCGATTTTCTGTTTTGATTGTAGCATTAAAACTTTAAGATGTCAATATGTTTTATAAAAAAATTGAACATATTGTGTATTAAATTTTCGGTTATTTGCCTCTTGTTATTAATTCTTATTGATGCGTCTGAATAATTTGGGAGCTATTACAACTCAGGTATATTCAAAAACGAAAAAAGCGGTCATAATGCATATTCCCGCTTTTTGTTTATTAATATTTGGTTTTTATATTACTGTTTCTCTGCTACGACTATCTTTACACAGCAGCAAAGTACATCAAGGGCTTTTTCAAGCTCAGCAAGGCTCGGATAGGTAGGCGCGATACGGATATTTCTATCCACTGGGTCTTTACCATAGGGGTAAGTTGCGCCTGCCGGTGTGAGGGTTACACCAGCTTCCTTAGCCATCATTACTACTCGCTTCGCACATCCTGTAGGAACGTCAAGGCTGATAAAATATCCACCCGTCGGTTTCGTCCACTCGACTTCAGCAAGCCCCGTAAGCTTCTCGCTAAACGCTTTGAGTACAGCTTCAAATTTCGGGCGTATGAGTGCTGCGTGCTTTTTCATATGGGTTTCAATGGCTTCCATATTAGGAAAAACTTTAGCGTGTCTTAACTGATTGAGCTTATCATATCCGATTGTCTGCCACTTTAAGCTGTCAAGTACAGCTGCTACATTGTTCGGCGAGCAGGCAAGAGCCGCAATTCCTGCACCTGCAAATGTTATTTTTGAAGTTGAAGTGAAGACATAGAATAAATCTTCATTGCCATGTTTTTTCGCTTCCTCGAGCACATTCAGGAGCTTTGTTCTCTTGTCCTCAAGTGTGTGGACAGCATAAGCGTCATCCCAGAACACTCTGAAATCATCCGCTTTAGGTTTAAGTGCTGCTAAGCGTTTTACTACTCTGTCAGAGTATGTAATACCCGTAGGATTTGAATAACGTGGAACGCACCAAAAACCTTTAACTGTTTCGTCGTTTTTAACATAGGATTCGACAACATCCATATCGGGACCCTCGTCGGTCATCGGGATTGCAATCATATTGATACCGAGATATTCGGTTATCGCAAAATGCCTGTCATATCCTGGAGCTGGGCAAAGAAAGGTAACTTTATCGTATTTTGACCAAGGTTTTGCACCTTTTTTTACACCATGTGTATATGCTCTGAGAGCTGTATCAAACATCATGTTAAGACTAGAGTTTCCTCCGATAATAACACATTCTTCCGGCACTTCAAGCATTTGGGCGAAAAGGCGTCTCGCTTCCGAAATGCCATTCAGTCCGCCATAATTGCGGCAGTCCGTTCCGTCGGAAGCAAAGCAATCCGCGCTTGTTTTCAATGCGCCGAGCACATCATCAGACAGACCAAGCTGTTCAGGTGCGGGTTTTCCTCTCGACATGTCGAGCTTGAGCCCAAGCGCTTTATATGACTCATATTCTTTTATTAATTCTGCAAGGTTAAGTTTTGAACCCATTCCGGTTTTCTCCAAATCTGTGATTTACCGGCTCTGCGTTCATTCTTCCCGCAAAACCGTTTATTAAAACTCTGCGTTGCCTGCTGTTCTTGGGAACGCGCTGACATCGCGGATGTTTGTTATTCCTGTTAGGTACATAATAAGTCTCTCAAAGCCAAGACCGAATCCGGCATGTTTTACACTACCGTATTTGCGAAGCTCAAGATACCACCAATAATCTTCCTTCTCAAGCTCCATCTCGTCAAGTCTTTTTTCGAGAAGCTCAAGCCGTTCCTCTCTTTGAGAGCCGCCGATTAGTTCACCGACACCAGGAACAAGCATATCCATAGCGGCGACTGTCTTTCCGTCGTCGTTTTGACGCATGTAAAACGCTTTGATTTCCTTTGGGTAATCAGTTACAAACACGGGGCTTCCAAAATGCTTTTCTGTAAGCCATCTCTCATGCTCTGTCTGAAGGTCAATTCCCCATTTAACAGGATATTCAAAAGCTGCTCCGCTCTTTTCGAGTAGTTCAATTGCTTCAGTATATGTCACATGAGCGAATTCGGATTTTATAAGTGCTTCAAGTCGACCGAGAAGCTCTTTATCGACGAATTTGTTTAAAAACTCGATGTCCGCTTTACAGCTCTCAAGTACATAGGTTACGACATACTTGATCATATCCTCTGCGAGTGCCATATCGTCGCTAAGCTCAGCGAATGCAATTTCAGGTTCAATCATCCAAAATTCAGCTGCGTGGCGTGGTGTGTTGGAGTTTTCCGCTCTAAAAGTCGGTCCGAAGGTGTAAACACCCCCGAAAGCAAGCGCGAAGCATTCCGCTTCAAGCTGACCGGAGACGGTAAGTCCGGTGTGCTTCCCGAAGAAGTCCTCTGAAAAATCGACTTTCCCCGCTTTATCCTTTGGCGGATTGTCAGCGTCAAGCGTTGTTACTCTGAACATCTCCCCCGCTCCCTCACAGTCACTGGCGGTGATGATTGGGGTATTCACATACAGAAATCCGCGCTCAGCAAAAAATGAATGAATTGCGTGAGCTGCCGCAGATCTGATTCTGAAGACTGCGCTGAAGGTGTTCGTCCTTGAACGTAGGTGAGCGATCGAACGCAGAAATTCCATAGAATGGCGCTTTGGCTGGAGAGGATAATCCGGTGTGGATGTTCCTTCAACCTCAATGGCTTCTGCTTTTAACTCAAATGGCTGCTTTGATTCGGGTGTCAGCACAAGTATACCTTTTACACAGAGCGCCGCTCCAACATTTTGTGAAGCGATTTCTTTGTAATTGCTGATTTTTGCGTCCTCGAAAACAACTTGAAGACCGTTAAAGTACGAACCGTCGTTAAGCTCCGCAAAGCCAAATGCGTTTGATGCGCGTATATTGCGTACCCAACCGCAAACAGTTATTTCCCTTCCGTCAAAGTCCGAGGTGTTTTTGTAAATTGCTGATATTTTTGTTATGGCATCGTTTCTCATAACCGCTTACTCCTCTTTATAAAGGTAAGATTACAGGAAACAAGAATATTATATTCTTTTGTCCTGCATTTTTCAATAGTGAAATAGTATAAATTTGCATTATACAGTACTTTTTCTTGTAAAAAACCGCTAAATTTGAATAAAATCATCCGACGATGTTGCAATTTTGGTGTTTTGAAATTTCGAATCCGTCATCTAACACCTATGACTGAGTATTGAAAAATATCACTTTGTATATTATAATGTAAGTATAACTAAAAAGCGAAAGGTATAAGAATGCGTTTAAATAAAAGTAAGGAATATTTAAAAGGAAAAAAGGGATTCATTTTCGACCTTGACGGCACTCTTGTAGATTCAATGATGCACTGGCGGAGTTTCAAGTGGGGTGAAGTTGGACTTGAAGAAGTTTACGATGTGATGAGGGGATTGTATAAAGAACATATCCCCGTAAAACGCGACTCTCTTGACATGCTGCAAGTCTTCAGCGAACTTGGGATTAAATGTTGTATCGCTACCGCTACGAGGTCTTCGGTTTGCAGTCCTTGCGTTGACCGAGTGGGTCTGTCACCATATATCGAATTCATCATCTGCAACGACGATGTCGGGAAGAGCAAGCAACACCCCGATATTTATCTTGAAGCGGCGAACAATTTAGGGCTTGAAGTCTCCGAAACTGTTGTTTTTGAAGACCAACTTTATGCTGCAACAACTGCTAAAAACGCCGGATTCACTGTGGTCGCAATCCACGACGAACAAAGCGCGAAAGACGAAGCCGCCCTTAGAGCAGTCGCAGACGATTACATCACTAATTACTCAGAACTTTTAGAATAATAAATCAAAAGCATCTCTCCCCGGCGGCTCTTTTTTCGCACTTTGTGCCTACATCACCTGTTTTGCACTGATAACAGATTTCATTGGTGAGCTTGTCTCCGCTGAAAAATTCGTCGAGGTTTTTTATTGTTGTAGAAGCAATGCTATCAAGTGCTTCACGGGTCAGGAATGCCTGATGGGATGTCACAATTACATTCGGCATCGAAACCAGTAGCGACAGCACATCGTCCTTGACAATTGACTGGGAGAAATCTTCGAAAAAGAATTCAGCTTCTTCTTCATAAACGTCAAGCGCTGCACCGCCTATTTTTCCGCTTTTCAAAGCTGAGAGCAGTGCGGCGCTGTCTATTAGCTGCCCTCTCGATGTGTTAATAATATAAACACCGCTCTTCATAGCAAAAACGGCTGCGCTGTCTATAAGGTGGTAAGTGTCTTCCGTAAGCGGACAATGCAGTGAGATAATATCGCTTTCGGCGAGTATTCTATCGACGGATACATATTCAAGACCGCTGTCCTTCGCCGGATACGGGTCACTGGCAAGTATTTTCATAGAAAAGCCTTTGCAAATATCTGCGAATATCCTTCCGATCTTGCCCGTTCCGATAATGCCGATTGTCTTTCCGTAAAGATCAAAACCGGTTAGCCCGGAGAGTCTGAAGTCGAATTCCCTTGTCCTGTTATAAGCCTTATGGATCTTGCGGTTAAGCGCCAAGAGCAGCGCCATTGCGTGTTCTGCGACCGCATGAGGTGAGTAAGCCGGTACACGTACAACGGTGATCTTCTCAAATGCAGCTCTGAAGTCGACATTGTTAAATCCCGCACTCCTTAGAGCGAGGACTCTAACGCCACCCTCATAGAGCTTGTTTATTGTCTCACCTGACAAATCGTCATTCACGAATGCGACAACTCCGTCAAATCCAGCAGCAAGGGTTGCCGTATCGGCATTTAATTTGTTTTCGAAATATTTAATTTCATAGTTTTTTCCGTAAATGTCAAAAAAGGTTCTGTCGTAAGGTTTTGTGTCAAAAAACGCGATTTTTCTCATTTCATTACCAGCGTGAATTTACCAAAATAAGTTTTTAGTTTTCACGCAATATCCTTTCTTATACGGTTAATAATAATTATAATATAAAAAAACGAAATACGCAACAACCACATTGCTTGCGGGAGTTAAATATATGAAAAAAGCGCAAAGAACTGCGCGAGACTTTAAAAAGCTGCGCGATCAACTCAAAGGGCTGTCGGATATCGTTAAAAGCACAAAAGACGGAAACCTTTGGAACCACGAATCCGGTATCAGAAAAAAATTACGATTTCTGAAAAATAATGATTTTCATGAATTTGCAGATTATGATTCTGTGGTCGAAGGTTATCTTGCTCTGCTTGACTATGTTTCTGAGAGAATCATAAATTATTATAACCATAAAAACGGTACAGACTACAAATTTGCTGATATTGTCGCAAAAAATAGAAAAAGCTATCTCTCTTCCGGTGTTATGTCAGTTTTGGTTACAAGCCATATACCAAAGCTTGTATCCAAAGAATTTTCAAGAGTATTTCCGCAAAATCCAAAAGATGAATATCCCCGTGCAAGAGCTATGAAGAGGAAGTTTTTCCTTCATCTCGGCGATACCAATACCGGGAAGACTTATTCTGCTGTGGAGAAGCTCAAAAAGGCAGATCGCGGAATTTATCTTGCACCGCTTCGTATTCTTGCCCTTGAAAACTATGAAAAGCTCAACCGTGATGGTGTTCCTTGCAATCTTATTACGGGCGAAGAAGAGCTCTTAACAGACAGTGCTTCTCATGTCTGTTCAACGGTCGAAAAGCTACCATATGGGGAAAGCTTCGATGTGGCTGTAATAGATGAGATACAGATGATCTCCGACCCACGCAGAGGTAGTGCATGGACAAGGGCTGTTCTTGGCTTGCGGTGCGCTGAAGTACACCTATGCGGTGCCTTGTCAGCCAAGGAACTTGTATGCGCTATACTCGATGACTGCGAAGAGGAGTACGAGGTCATAGAATACAAGCGCGACACACCTCTAAAAGTGTTAAACAAACCATTTACACTATCCAAACTTGAAAAAGGTGATGCCCTTGTCGCTTTTTCAAAACGGAGAGTGCTTGAGTTGTCTAAATTCTGTCTGGAGAGGGGAATGCCAAACAGTGTTATTTACGGCGACCTTCCACCTGAAGTTAGGCGGATGCAGTTTCACGCCTTTTTAAGCGGTAAAAATAAAATCCTCGTCACAACTGATGCGGTTGGTATGGGTGTGAACCTCCCTATTAGACGTATTATACTCACAAGTCTTCATAAATTTGACGGTGATGAAACAAGACTGCTATTACCCCAAGAGGTCAAACAAATTGGCGGTAGAGCGGGTAGAAAAGGAATTTACGATGTCGGCTATGTCGGCTCTATGACGGAAGAAGCTGAATATATCAGCGAATACCTTGAAGTTCCCGATGCACCCCTTGAAAGCGCAGCGCTTGGACCCGGTGAGGCTATTGTGGGTATCAAAGGGCTACCGCTAAGAGAAAAACTTGCGTTGTGGAGCATGAGAAGCGAAAAACTACCGATATACAAGAAGATGGATGTGCGTGACTTTCTCCTAATTCTCGACAGTATCAAGAGCTTTTCACTACCCGAGGAGACGGAGTACAGGCTTATGCTCTTGCCGTTTGATGCGGGAAACCTTGAAATTGCTGCGTATTTTCTCAGCGTTGTTGAAGACTTTTTCAAAAAGAAAAACGGACGGCCAAAACCGCCCGAAACAGGTGTGTTCAATTTATCGAGTCTTGAAACTTATTACCAAAAACTTAACCTCTATTATTCGTTCTGTAAAACCTTCAATGTCGAATTTGAGCCTTCAGAGGTTTACCGTGAAAGAGACAGAATTGCTAAAAAGATAAATTCACTGCTTACAAAACTTTAGAGGAGTTGCTTTTTTTCGCAACTAAGAAAATAAAGTTTGTTTTGGTGTTGACAAAAATCCCGGTATGTGGTATTATAGTTGAGCTCTAAACGATATATGCGGGTGTAGTTCAATGGTAGAATTCCAGCCTTCCAAGCTGGCCGTGCGGGTCCGATTCCCGTCACCCGCTCCACCAGTTTTATGCTGGACACATTATCGCGCATCTTCAGATGCATGATTTTTATTTTTTACCCGCGGCGCGGCAACATCTTTTTCATAGTCCCCTTCCAGTGACCGCAGTTTCCGCGGAATAGTGAATACTGCCGCGGTTTTTATTTTGTTAAAATATGTGCTTTTAGCTCAGCAGGATAGAGCAACTGCCTTCTAAGCAGTAGGTCGGGGGTTCGAGTCCCTCAAGGCACGCCATATGGTGGATATAGCTCAGGTGGTTAGAGTGTCAGGTTGTGGCCCTGAAGGTCGCCGGTTCGAGTCCGGTTATCCACCCCAGCGGGCAGTGCCCGCTCCCAATTTCGCGCACCTTCATGGTGCGTGATTTTTTTGTTTGTACACGCGTTATACGCTACATCTTTTTTGTCAGGGGATTACAATGGGCAGTGCCCGCTCCCAATTTCGCGCACCCTCATGGTGCGTGATTTTTTTGTTTGTACACGCGCCGGAACGGCATCTTTTTTATTTAGGAATGGATATTATATGATTAATTGTAACCAAAAAAACGCTGAACCTAAATGGTTCAGCGTTTTTAGTTTTTATCGAATTATTATCAGTGCATAACCCGAAAAAATTCCTCCAGGAACTGTCAGAAGAAGTGAGTCGCTGTCGAAATGACAGGGCACAGACACACTGCCCTCAAATTCCGGTGAAACAATCTCTGCTGTCGCTTCTTTACCAAATGAGCGGTTTAGCTTTATCTCAAACTCAGAGACTTTTTCAGCATTATCACAAAAAGCTGGTATTGGGTCTTTTGTTGTACCGACCGAATCCTTTTCAGGTAGCATTCCGGCAGTGTTCACAAGGTGGATCGTTGTTGCACCTCCAGCCTCATACACCGTCGCCAGCAGGTCTTCTTTTTCATGCTCAATGCTCTTGTTTGAAATACAAAGAGACAGGAGTTTACCGTTACCCGACTTCATCTCCGGGATAGCAGATGCGTCAATAGGCGTTTCACCTCTCGGCCAGATAGCTGCCTGAATTGGATTTTCTGAAACATCGCCGGGATGTAGTATTACCATTCCCTTTCCGACCTTTTCAGCGACACAAAGCACCTCACCGCCGTTACCACGAGATACGACAATTCCTTGAGAATCAATTTTATACTTGCTCTTTGCGTTTTCAAAGTTATGGTTTTTGCCTTCAAAGTTAAAATGTTCCACGCCTTTATAATCGCATTCTACAAGATTGGATCGTAGTCCGAGCTTTTCAAGTCCTTCTCCGAGCCTTCGTTTTGCGCCGTTTTCATCTTTCAATGCAAAATCGCCGATAACAAGCAGCCGTCCGCCAGAATTTGCATATTCACGCAGCTTTGCTATTTCTTCGTCACTTATCATAACAATTGAAACAACCGCTATCGCTGGTGATTCTGAAAGAACTTCCACATTGTCATCTCTGAACACCATGTCGCATGTCAAGCCGCTTACATAAGCTGATTCCAAATAGCTCATAAGCGGTTTCATATATTTCTTCGGAGCGTCTTTATCGGTATAATCCCTCGTTGTCTCCGAGAAGAAGAACGATATATCAGGTTTTTTATCTGAAGCATCAAGATAAATGCCGTATGTTTTTTCAAAGTCACGGTATGGTTTATCGAACAGCTCCGAACCCAGACCACCAGTACCAGTATACATCTGCCCCCAGGAGCGGCACAGCGCCCAAGAAGCGTACATTGAATCTTTTGTCGCAGGGTAGAGCAGCGCCATTGCCGGAACGCCCCTGCGCTTCGCCATCGCATAGCGGTGTACAGCCTCACCTGCGAAACAAATATAAGAATAGTGTATTATGCCGCAGCATTCTTGGAAGATATAGTCCCAAAGTTCCGCCGCTGATTCAAAACCGTAACAAGTTGTGTCAAACGGCAGAACCTCAGCGCAATATGCCGGACGCATTGGATGGAAGCCTATACTTGAATAGTATTCATCCATACGGCGATGGAAGTCACCGCTCGACTTTTTCTTAAACTTTTTCCAAGCTATATAGTCTTCTCTATCGTAATTCTCATAAAAATCAGCCCATTTATCCGGGTGCGGAAGCTCGTATCCAGTTTCCGCCTTGAACTTTGAACGGCAATATTCACAAGCACAAGCATGTCCGCCGCCGAACCACTGAACATCGTCGTTCATCATTCCGTCTACTTTTGCCTCTTCAATTATCGCTTTGATATGTTCCCAGTAAACCCTCTCAAATGCTGGATGGTTGAAGCAGTGAGCGTTGCCGCTATAATGCTTGAAAATCCATTCGACATTTTTACCTTCGGTATGTATATAAGAAGAAAGCGCTTTTTTGCCTGTACTTCCATCAATTTGAGCAAAGTCATCAAGCCTGTCACCGTCAAAGTCTGGATTTTCCTGTGAGGTTTTGCGGAAATCAGCAATAAACTCACCGCCGACTGCCGACAACGCAAGTCCCTTGTCCCAGTCGCTCTCCTCTAAGGGTTCGTATGTTAAATGGCTCGAATGGTGCTCAATAACCTTCATCCCGTAGCGATGGCAGGCCTTTGTAAAGTTTGTGATAAACTTGACAATATCGTCCCAATATGCCCAAAATGAAAAGCGAAAATGCGCACCGAACAGAATTATACTTGTAATTCCAGAGTCGTAATACGACTTCGCAGCTGCATTATAATCCTTTTCAGTGAAATTATAAACGCTCTCCAGATTGTAATGGTACCAACCGAATCGCTCTTCCCAAGGTTTTATTTGTTTCATAATATTCCTTTCTGTTAGCACTAGGTATGCCTCTTCGGGTTCATTTATCTCAATTACTCGCTTTTCCATCGGACACATACCGTCCCCTGCACGGTTAACGATGTATGGCACGAGCTGACCGTATTCGCAGGCTACTCCAGCTTTTTCCAGCACCGCTTTTGCGTGTTCACTGACAATGCTGCCATAGACCTCGCGAACCCCGCCGTAGACGAACAGCATTGCCGCTGCCTTGCCGATCACCTTGTCCGCAGCAAAAGCACCTGTAAATGCCGCAGGATCCTCTGCAAGTAATGTCAGCAAGGGACGGATTCCGTCGAGTGACGAGTAAAAAGGATGTCCATTACGAATTATTACCAATGAATGACCGCCGCTTTCCAAGGCTTCTTTTGCTTTTTTGAGTGAATCGCTCATTATATTTCACGCTTTCCCGTCTTTTCAAGAACATAAAGTAGTGCCGGAATTAACAGAAGCTGTATTAAAATTCCGACAACTCCACTAACGGTCGCATTAACAGCATATACTGCGCCAAGCTTTGAGATTTTTAAAAAGTCGGTTGCTATAAATAGCGCAAGCATATTGCTCAGCCGCCCGAACAACATCGACAGCACCAAACAAATTACCGCTCCTGCCTTACGTTTTCTTAAATTGAAGGTTTTGTATAATAAACCTCCCATAAAACCGTAAGCGGCAAGCTCTATCACCATAAATGGCAAAATTAAGACTGGCGGCATTTGTGTTAGAAACGAGCTGAGCAGCGGTGATATAAGACCGATAACCAGTCCATACACAGGACCTAACAGCATTCCACCAAGAAGCACCGGTATGTGCATAGGTAGAAGGTATTTACCAAGATCGGATCCACCGATTAGATGTATAACTTGCGGCAGTAGCAGAGCTAAAGCAATCATTAAACCACCGACTGCAATTTTTCGAGTTCTTGTATTCAAGACCATTTAAATTTTATTCCTTAGCTGTTATTTTCTCAAAATCAATATGTACTCGTTTTAAATCTTGTCTAATCTCTATTTTCTGTGGGCAGCTACTTTCACAAAGTCCGCACTCCGTGCAGTTAGATGCTCTTTCGCCTTCGCTAAGCGAGCTTCCGATTTCCCATCTTGTTGTATTAATATTGCGGTAAATACCGTAATTGTTCCAGATCGAAAAATTCGTCGGTATGTCTACACCGTGAGGGCAAGGCATACAGTAGCTACAACCTGTGCAGCCGTTGTATACACGATTTCTAAGAGCATCAGCTGTATCTAAAACTGCTTTTTCCTCTTCAGGTGAAAATACATTCTTTTCGCTAAAGGTTTCAAGATTGTCCTCGACTTGTTCCATAGTTGACATACCACTGAGAATCAGCTTGACATTAGGCAGACTTGCAACCCAACGGAAGGCCCATGATGCCATCGAACGTTCCGGAGCAATACAGTGAAATTCTGAGGAAATTTCCTCGGGAAGTTGCGCTAACAGTCCGCCTTTTATCGGTTCCATAACAAAAACCGGAACGCCCTTTGCGGTTGCTAAATCATAGCCTTTCATCCCTGCCTGTTCGTCAACATCCATATAGTTGAGCTGAATCTGACAAAAATCCCAGTCTCGGCTGTTTAAGATTTCCTCAAAAACAGGGTAATCATCATGGAAGGAAAAACCTAAATATTTTATCTTGCCTTCTTTCTTGAGTTTATCGACAAATTCAAGAATACCAAGCTCCACCATTTTGTCCCATCTCTTTTTGCTCAAAGCATGTAAAAGATAGAAATCAACATACGAAACTTGTAACCGCCCCTGCTGTTCTGCGAATATGCGTTCCGCATCTGCAAGGCTGTTCACCTCCCAGGATGGTAGTTTTGTAGCAATATAAAAGCTGCCGCGGTCGTAAGCAGAAAGCGCAGAACCTATAAACGATTCGCTTTCACTGTTATGATATGTATAAGCGGTATCGTAATAATTGACCCCGTTTTTGTATGCTTTGTCAATTAATCTCGTCGCTTCATCACGATCAATTTTACCGTCCTGTCTTGTTGGAAGTCTCATGCACCCGAAGCCTAAAAGGGATAGAGATACTCCAAGTTTGTCTAATTTTCTGTATTCCATAAAGATGAGCATTCCTTTCATAATCGAAAAATTTATCTTTAAATCTTTACCTAAATTCTAAAACCTGCATATAGCGGAAGAGTTTATTCTTCTTCAACAGCGTTCTACCGCAGTTTGGAAGGTTGGGAGAGTTGGGAACAAATTGTGGTTCAAGACAAAAGCCTAATCTCGGACGCTGGTCTGCACCGCCCGAAAACTTATATGGTTTATTCATGAAGTTGCCAGAATAAAACTGCATACAGGGTTGGCTGGTGTATAAATCCATCGTCATATCGCTGTACTCGGCCGTTGCTGCACGGTAACATGTCATACCCGAAATTTCAATGGACGATTCGATATCCTTGCGTATATGGTAATTATGGTCATAGCCCGAACCGTATTTTAGCTGCTGATTGTCTTCGCCGATCCTCTCACCGATCAGCCTTCCATCTCTGAAATCAAATGGTGTTCCAGCAACAACTGCAGCCTCTCCTACTGGAATAAGCTCATCGTCAACTTCATTGTATTTGTCACAATACAAAGTAAGCTTATGGTTTAAGATATCTTCACCGCTATTTACACCGGCAAGATTATAATAGCAGTGGAGTGTAGGACCGAATACTGTGTCCTCATCGGTTTCAGCTTCGATAACGCAAAGGAGCCTATTGAACTGGAGGAAGTAGTTGACTGTAACCTCCACATTACCGGGGTATTTCTGATCCCCATCCTCGGAGGATTTTTCGAGTGATATGTATTTATCCGTACCGAAGCTCCTCCATATAGCCTTGTCAAGCCCTTTAATGCCGCCATGGAGATGGTTATTTCCGTCGTTGCGGTCGAGAATAACTTCTCTACCACCCAGCATAAATCTACCACCCTTGATTCGGTTGGCAACCCTGCCTACGACTGCGCCATGGTAGTCGTTGGTCTTGATATAGCTCTCAAGGTCGTCAAAACCAAAAACAATATCTCTGCCTTTGAAACTGAGTCTGCGAATTATTGCTCCGTAATCGAGGACTTCCGCTTCCATCCTGCCGCATTGCAAGGCGTACGCGTGAATCTCTCTGTCGCCAATCATACCGAATAGCCTTTTGCTGTTCATTTTAACAACCTCACATTCCGCGTTTTAGACGCGCACTTACCTTGATAAAAATATATCGTTAGCTGGCGCGTCACTCAAAAAGCTTCGCTTTTTTGTTTGTAAGCAATAAAAACATAATACCATAGACGCGCACTTACCTTGATAAAAATATATCGTTAGCTGGCGCGTCACTCAAAAAGCTTCGCTTTTTTGTTTGTAAGCAATAAAAACATAATACCATAGACGCGCACTTACCTTGATAAAAATTTATCGTTAGCTGGCGCGTCACATAAAAATATATTATCATAATATAAAAGGCGCGTCAAAGGGCGCGCCTGTTTTATATCTACCGTACTACTTTCTTTTTAACCGCAACAACAACGCCAATCCCGCTTACTGCAAGCGTGATTAATAAAATGCAGAAACGGCAATCCCCAGTTGCAGGAGGTGTAATAACATTCCCACCACTGAGTGAATCGGCTGCTTCGTCAAGTTCTGCTTGAGTTGCTTCGAGATTTGCAAGCAGCGCAAGCTCATCGCTAAAGTCTGCGGAGTCATCTTCTGCTTTCTTATCTGCAACTATCTTTATAAGCTCATCACGATTTGCCATATCTATATAAGAAGCGTCGCTCTGGTTCGTTTCGAAGTCAAAACCAAATCCGACATCTGTTCCGTAACCGTAAACGCTGAAAAAGAATCTGACAACATCGTTAGCTTTCAACTCACATTCGCCCATAGCTATTACGGCCGCTTCGTTGTTGACAGCGTAAAGCCATCCGCCCTGGCTCGTATAATCAAGCCCTGACAGGACACCTTCAGCCGCTCTTCCAGTCACTTCCTCACCCGTTATTTCGTCAAGAATATACTGAGGAATAACCGCTTCGGCTGTATCTCCGTCCTTGATACCGTCGATATAGTCACCGTACTGGCTTTTGACAATCACAAGTTTATCCGATGCAATAGCCTTTTCCAAAAGGCTCTGGGCAGTTTCTCCTTCAACAAGCTCAAAACGAGTCGGCTCAAGGATAAACCCCTGTCCGAGAGTAAATTTTTCGACTGTTATATAAACATATTCTTTTTCTGCCGCAAATGTTGAAAGCGGAGGAATCAAAGCGAGAGCGAGGACAGCAAGAAATGTTGCTGTTATTTTTTTGATCTTCATCTTTTTTATTTTTCCTTAAACTTTATAAAACTACCGAAGGTTTCTTACCCTCTGAGAGCATACCGAGCAGTTCCTCACAGATCATCAAACAACGCGGATGGTGGAAAGGACCCTTCCACATTGAGCCTTTCTGTGTATGGGAAACTGTTCCGTCTCTGTGAAGATATCCGTACCAGTCACCGTATTCGTTGTCCTGAAAATGTCCGAAGGAATAGTCATGAATTCTGACAAACCAATCCCAGTATTTTTTCTCACCTGTGAGAAGGTGTGCCATAAGTGTCGCAATAAGCGCTTCATTATGAACCCACCAGAGCTTCATATCATGTTCAAGCTGTTCGCAAGGCTTTCCGTCGATATCGATGAAGTAGACGAAACCACCGAACATATCATCCCAACCAAGTTCAAGCGACCAGTCAAGGATGTTAAGTGCTTTTTGGAGGAGCTCTTTGTTGCCAGTATGGATTACATGATTCATAAGGAACCAAGCGTTTTCCATAGAATGTCCGGGATTGACGGTTCTTCCCGCGGGTGTGTCGATTTTGCTTCCATCCTGTGCGACAGTTTCGAGAACGCACTGGAGCTCGGGTTTATAGTGGCAATTAATTATAACTTCAGCCATTTCATCGGCTACTTTGCTATAATACTCAGCCTTGTCGGGGTCACAGCGGCGAAGCACTTGCGCACTGCTAATAAGCACCATCGGAACGGAAGCCGCACGTTCTGAGCGTGTTTCAGCATATGATTTTGGTGTTATTTTATAAGGGTCGCTCGAAGAGTCGTAGAACATCCTCAGCATAAGCTCAAAGCATTCTTCAGCTTTTTTCAGATATTCTTTCTTACCCGTCATCAATGCATACTCAGCCATGGAAACAACATAGAAGCTCTCAGAAAACATATAGCGGCGTTTTCTGAGTGGTTTTCCTTCTCTTGTTACTTGAAAGAACATCCTGCCATCGGTATCAATACACTTTTCTTCAAGAAAATCAACACCAGCTTCAGCAGCCTTCATCCACTCATCTGTTTTACCGTATCTGTTGCAAAGAGCGGAGAAAGTCCAAAGGCATCTGCCCTGGAACCAGACGGATTTATCGTCGTTGTAGCTTTTACCATATCTGTCTACTGAAGAAATATAACCGCCGTACTTTTTATCTATTAGATCGCTTTGTAGCCAAAAAGGAATGCTATCCTCAAGGAGCTTATCCTTGTAATACTGGCGAAAGCTTTCATAAGTTTGTTTTTTCATTTTTATAACCATATCTTTCAATCTTATTCGGGTTTATATTCTTCAAGCAGGGATGCAGCTTCTTCGTCGATTACAAAATAAACATTTGAATGCAGCTTGAGAACGGAAGCAGGCACCATAGGATCGGGGTTGCCTTCAAGGGTTGCTTTGATAGCTTCAGCTTTACCTTTACCCGAAGCGACAAGAAGAATCGAACGAGCGGCGAAAATTGTGCCTATACCCATACTGATTGCACGCTTAGGAACATCATCAATCGTTGCGAAGAATCTTGAGTTAGCTTTTATTGTGTCCTCTTTGAGGTTGACAACATGAGTGGGAAGTACAAAAGTGCTGTCAGGTTCATTAAATCCAATATGACCGTTTCCTCCTATACCGAGAACCTGAAGGTCAAT
Source organism: Eubacteriales bacterium (assembly GCA_028705495.1). Taxonomy (GTDB): domain Bacteria; phylum Bacillota; class Clostridia; order Oscillospirales; family CAG-382; genus GWF2-38-85. The sequence continues at coordinate 17,579 of JAQWDK010000021.1, read as the reverse complement.
GCCGCCCGCATCAGCGACTGCTTTGTCGTAATCTGCAGCTTCTTTTTCGATATCAGCTGCGTTTCCGTTTGGAACATGAGTTCGGCTGATGTCGATGTTGATATCCTTAAAAAGGTTCTGATTCATAAAATAGCGGTAACTCTGTTCGTTTGTCTCTTCAAGCGGATAGTATTCATCAAGGTTGAAAGAGCTGACTTTTGAAAAATCAACCTCACCAGCTTTGTTCATCTTGATAAGCTCTTTATACATACCAATTGGCGAGGAGCCTGTAGCAAGTCCAAGCACCGATTCAGGCTTTAAATTTACTTGGGAAGCAAAAATTGTAGCTGCTTTCTTGCTGAGAGTTTCATAATCCTTGCAAACATATACACGGATATTTTTATCCTTCCCGTTTGTGTAAAGTTTTACTTCTGTTTTCATTTTTGTACCTTACCTTTCTTTGTTGAAAGTTTTATCTTTCAATCTAGTTCCCTTTTTTTGAGTGTCTATCAACTATCTCAGCCATTTTATCCATCTTCAGTTCCATGTCTTCTACAAGCTTAAACTGGGTTCTGCAGCGGTCAAGATTGTGATTTTCACGATGTATTTTAAAATATGTGTCGCCCGAGAGATGGTCGGCAAGAAAGCGAATACCGCATTCATAAGTCATCATCTTCGCAGAGAACGGCAGCATTTTTATTTCGTTTCCGGTAAGCTGTTCTCTGCATTCACTAAGGAAGCCCTTCGTATATAGTTCAAATAGATCGAGATCGCAGAAAACTTTTGAGAGGTCTTTTTCATCCTCAGCTGCAGGGTTTGAACCAAAGCGAATGCTGTCGCCAAAATCGTATAGTGACAGACCCGGCATTACGGTGTCAAGGTCTATAACGCATTTCGGCTTACCTGTTTTTGCGTCAAGCATGACATTGTTGAGCTTTGTGTCGTTGTGGGTAACACGTAGCGGAAGCTCACCACGCTTTTGCATATTGACAAGCACCGATACATCCTTTTCACGAGCAAGCGCAAATTCAATCTCTTCTTTAACTGATGCAGCTCTACCCATAACGTCGAGCTCTACGGCCTTTTTGAAGTCAGCAAAGCGGCTTTCGGTGTTGTGAAAATTCGGAATTACCTCGCAGAGTGTTTCTGCCGGAAAGTCTGAGAGCTGATTTTGGAAGCGGCCAAATGCAACACCGGAGAAGTAGAAATGAATTGGTTCTTCAACCTTTTGATAAGTCATTGCATCTTCAATAAAATAGTATACCCTATAATATCCGCTTTCATCTTGGTGAAACACCCCACCGCTTTTAAGCGGTACAAGCCTTAAGCATTCATCGGGGTTGGAGACTTTCTTTGAGAGAAAATTTGTCACAGCTTCTATGTTTTTCATCAGTCCGACGACATTCGGGAAAACTTTGTTGTTGATACGCTGCATGATGTATCTTGTTCCGCTGTCCGCAACAACAAGATATGTATCGTTTATATGACCGAAACCATAGCTTTCGGCACTGGCTGCATTTCCGATAAGAGAAAACTTATTTGCTATATCTAAAAGATAATTATTCGCCATTATATAGGACCCTTCCTTTTACCATTCTTCATCCATGGATTCACCGCTTACCTCGTCAAGGCAATATCTGCCTTTGATCGCGGGTTTCGGATCAATCCATCTTCCGTTGGTGAAATCCGGTATTGCCACAGGCATGCTACCCATTGCGATGGAGTCTTCGCTGAGTGTCGTAATCGCCATCCAAGCGGCTGTGTCATAAACATTGATAGGAGTGTCCGTGCCGTTCTTAACCGCTGTTATAAAGGCTCTTATAACAAGATAGTCCATGCCGCCGTGTCCGGCTTTGACTCCAGCTTCACGATATTGTTTCCAAAGCGGATGCTCATATTCAGGATAGAGCTCTTCAAGCGGTTGCCATGCATGGTGGTCCCATGTATTTTTCACAGGTGTGATGCCTTCTATGCTAACTGCCGCTTTGTCTTCGCTCCAGATACCGTTTGTTCCCTGAAGCAAGTTGCCGCGGGAATAGGGGCGTGGCAGTGATGTGTCGTGGAACAGCACAATCGTCTCACCATGAGCGCATTTGATAACTGTTGTTACAACATCGCCGAGAGCAAATTTCTTTTCATAAAGATCGTAATCCTTACCTTTGTTCTTTTTTATCCAGTCGTTTATGCCGACGGATTTTGAAGAAGTTGAGGTGAGCGAAAGCATTCTGTTGCCTCTTCCGAGATTAAGATACTTTGCGATAGGACCGATTTCATGTGTCGGGTAAACCTCACCGTTGCGGTTAAGGTAGTTGAGCTGTCTGTAATGGCGTTTTTCGCGGCCGAGAGCGACCTCGTCACGAAGGTCATGCCTGTATCCGCCTTCGGCGTGGACAAGCTCACCGAACAGACCTTGCTTTACCATATTTAGGATGGTCATCTCTTCCCTACCATAACAGCAGTTTTCGAGCATCATACAGGGCATACCGGTCAATTCTGAGGTTTTTACTATATCCCAGCACTGTTGAATCGAAGTAGCGCCGCCCACTTCCGTGCCGACATATTTACCGGCAAGCATCGAATTGATACAGATCTCACCATGTGCAGTCCAAGATGAGGGGGTAATGATCGCATCAATCTCCTCAATTTCGAGAAGCTCCTTGTAATCCAAAGTACAAACAGGATTGTTGCCCTTTCTTTCCTGAACGAGCTTTCTGCCTGCTTCTGCTCTGTCTTCGTAAAGATCACAGACACCGAGAACCTCAACATCCGGCATCGAAAGAAGAAGACCGAGATATCCGTAACCTCTTGAACCAAGTCCGATAAAACCGATATTTACTTTATCCTTTTTCATAACAACACCTATTCCCGTTAATTAAATTTAACGCCTAACTCCAAAGGCCGACCGGATATTCACCGTTTACGGTAAGAGTTTTTATATACTCAACGACACCATGTTTGTCACTCGCATATGTAACGCCTTGCCATTTATCAGGTGTTTCAATCACCTTTACATCGCATTTATCCGAAGCAAGCAGGTTTTTTACAAGAACGGGAATGTAATATTCAGCCTTTGTCGGGTTAGCAGAACTTTCTTTTATAAAGCTGTCCCAGCCTTTTGCGATATGTTCGAATATAGATGGAGTAAATCCCCAGAAATTCATTGATGCGACTGTGTCTTCAGCGACATTAGTCCAGCCTGTTTCATCTTCGAAGTACTGGATAACACCGTTGTTGCGCTGTATTTTCGTACGTTCGTCAATAGCTTTTAAATAACTGTTTTCTACTACGCAAAGTCCGCGCGCCACATGGCCGTTTTCGGTAAGTGTGTTGCGCAGCATATAACCGACCATTGAATAATGGTCCTTCTTGTCGCCGCTCTTTATGTTCTTAAGATAGTTTGCCATAAGTTCATAGGAGCGTCTTCCGTAGAAATCGTCAGCGTTTATGACTGCAAAGTTTTCTTTAACGGCATCTTTACAGCAGTAAAGTGCATGAGCTGTTCCCCAGGGTTTTTCTCTGACAACATCTTTGCCCGCTTTTGTCGGAAGATTGTCCATATCTTGAAAAACATAATCAACTTCTATACCGGAAATTCTTGCGCCGATTGTATTTTTAAAGGATTCGAAGAATTCTCTTTTAATGATGAAAACTACTTTATCGAATCCTGCGCGCTTTGCATCATATACCGAATAGTCGATTATAAATTCACCTTCAGCTCCGACCGGTTCGATTTGTTTTAGACCTCCGAACCTGCTGCCCATACCCGCAGCGAGAATAACAAGTGTCATAAAAATCTCCATTCTGCCGCGAAGCGGCTATATAAAAAATTCATGAAATTCAATTTATTGAATTTCGAGGCGTGAATGCATTACAGTGGAATCCATCTGAGTTAAACTTCACGCTTGTTCTCCTTAGATTTTTCCTTTTGATTTCATTAAATTCTATCACAATCAGAGCAGCATTGTCAAGGAATTAGGCTCATTAAGGGTAAAATGTTTTCACTAATATATGTTTTTTATTTTTAGCACAAAAAAAGCCGGCTTTCGCCGGCTGAGTAAACTTATTCATAACAATTTTTTTAGATCCGCAAGCAGCTGTTCAGTCTTCTTGATTACACTGTCTATCTTTGCTTTTTCGATACAGACCTTTCCACCTGTTCCCGGAGTACCCGTGCCGCCTGTGTCAATATAAGGTAGAGCAAAAATTTCGTTCAAGTCAACATCAGTGCTAATACCATTCACTTTACCCTGCTCCGACCACTGCCACATCACAAGATTGGCACTGTCTTCAGGGACGGGGCTGTTCTTGCGGGGAGTATAATAGTGAGCCTGCCAGATTGCAAGATCACCGAGCCTGTCTTTTTCAAGGTAATAGGTGAGAAAATTCCTGTTGGTATATAGCGCTGGAACATAACCGTTTGTTTTTGCCCTCGCTTTGAATAGAAGTACAAGGTCAGTGTTTGCCTTTTTTCTCGTTGCATCCTGAAAAACCGAATCCTCAAAATCAAGTGCGGCGTACATTGTGATCTTGTCTTTGTGCGGTTTTATGGTGTTAAAGAAATAAGTGTATTCCGAGAGAGCTGCCGAGCCGGAGGTGAAGCAAGCGTAGTGATAAACACCGCAACGTAAACCGGCATTGTGTGCTCCGTTAATATTTGATGCAAATTTTGAGTCGGTAATCATCTTACCATCCCTTGAGCTTAGCAGTTCACCTTGAGTCGCTTTAATCATCGCATAGTCAACACCCGTCGCCGCAACCTTTTTCCAGTCCACATCTCCCTGCCATCTTGAAACGTCAATTCCCTTTCCTATTGCTGTTTTCATATATAACCATCCCTTTCTTCCGACCTGTTATTCTTATATGCAATCTTAATATTAGTTGTGAATTTACCCTTGTTTTTCAAAAATCAAAGCATAAAAAGTGCGCTTTGTAACAGAAATTATCTGTTTCAAAGCGCATCTGAACTTATTCAGTTATATTTTAAAATCTTGCTGCAACTGATGTTTTGGGAATTCTAAGCCTTATCTCAAGAAAATCTCCATCTTCTTGTTGCTGTCTTTCCACTGGAACACCGGCTTGGGATAGAAGTTTTATAGATCGATCGACGGAATTTATAAAAAAGCGTATATCTTTAATCATAAACGCATACTTAATTCCGTGACCTCTCTTTTTCGACTGCTCTTCTTCGTTCTTCGGAGCAATAGCGGCATCAATCATCGCACAGCATGAGCTGACCGGCAATTTGTCAGCCGCCGCTTTTTTTAGTAGCAGAAGACGCAGCTCATCGTCTTCAACGCGCAAAAACTCTCTCGCATGCCTCTCGCTCAGTCCTGCTTCTCTTATTATCGCCCTCTCCTCACCGCAAAGCCTAAGCAGTCTGAGCTTGTTTGCGAGATTTGACTGTGACATCGAGAGCTTTCTTGCAAGCTCATGTTGGGGAATTCCGAACTGATCCTGAACCTTCTTGAGAGCTTCTGCGCAGTCAAAAAACTCAAGGTCTTCCCTCTGCAGGTTTTCCACAAGTGACATCAGCGCAGCATATTTATCATCTGCATCGGAAACAATGCAGGGGATTTTATTCACACCGAGTTTCTTGGCTGCTCTCCATCTTCTTTCTCCAGCGACAAGCTCATATTTTTCGCTTTTAATCGAAATACCGTTAAGCTCAATTACTCGCACATCTTTGCGTTTTCTCACTGTTACAGGTTGCATAACTCCGTGCAGTCTGATGCTCTCGGCGAGCTCGTCGATTTTCGCATTGTCGAATTCCGTCCTCGGCTGCAAAGCTCCGGGCGCAATATCGCAGGTTTCAATAAAAATAATTTTTTGTTTTTTCATCTGATTTGTCGTCCTTTCGCCTCGTTCCAGTCTTGTATGCCATTTTATGGTAGTACTATAACACCGCTTTTCGCAACATTATGTCGAAGCACGAAAACCGACAAAAAAAGTTTTTGCCCTGAAATTTCGCTGTTTTTCAACGCTTTTTTCTTCATACAGGAATTTTCTTCGGTCGTGAACCGCTTATAAGTTCAGAGCAAATCAAGACCATTTGAAACGCTGTCAAAGCCATTAGAGAAATATTATAACCTGTGAATTGTAGCAGCATCACCGACAACACACAGAGCAGTGACGCGGTTACAAGCGATATAGTTTTTAGCATATACTCTGCTCTTTCGGGTTCCACCTTTTGAAGCAGAAGTGACCGAAGTGCAACTCCCCCGTCAAGGGTACTAAGCGGCAATAGATTAACTACCGCAAATACAAGGCTCGCGAGAATGAACATTAAAAGAAGTGGGGAAGGAAAATACAAAAAGCAAAACCAACCTGAAGCAGCGGTGGTAATTCCTGCGAGAGGTCCTCCGATTGCAGTCAAAAATTCAGCGCGGTACCCAGCTTTTGCTGAGTCATAGACGATTGTCGCTCCGAAAGGCTCGATGTCAATTCGCTTAAAACCGCAACCTGAGCATTTCATAGCTATAAAATGCCCGAGTTCGTGGACTACCGCTGCAGCGATAAGTAAAACCGCACTGACATAACTTTCAAGATAAAAAATCAAAATCAAAGCGCAAAGCGTAAAAATATTAATTCGCAGCTTCCCCGCCGCAAGGACGATATATATAACGTCCGCCCCCTTTCAAAATCAACCTTTTATCTATTCATGTCTTCATAGAACTTTTCTGCCAAATCCTCAAGAGTGGCGTTGACATTTACCGTTCCGCCTCCGACAGGAATTGGGTTCTCTGCTATGTAGTTCCCGATTGTGATTATTATAATAACCATCAGCACAATAGTTATGATAAATGAAAGTGGTTTAGGCATGGAAACAAAAAAGTATTTTTTCATAATTGAAATTTGTTCCTTTCTAAAAAAGTACAATAATATATTTTTCATTTTCGGCATTGTATTGCAATAACCGCAATACTTGCCTTCTACTTTCAAAAACCGAGCATATTTCCTATTCTTTTGACCGCTGAATTGACAAATTTTCCGCACATTCAGTATTACAATAATTACGGAACAAGACACGGAGGTATCTGCTTTGGAAACAACAGACACAGTAATATATGCCGATATTTTCTTGATTATTAACTTTTGTGTTGACTTCACCTGCATATATATATCCGCTTCCGTTCTAAAGTTAGAAAGAAAAGCTTTTAGATTAACCGCCGCTTCTTTTTTCGGCGCACTTTATGCCTTATCGGCATTTTATTTTAGCAATATAATCGTTCATTTGGCTGCCGCTTTTCTAATTTGTGTTATCGCCGTTAAAGCAGATATTTTCACCTATTTGAAATTTTGGTTTTTGTTTATACTAACAGCGCTGCTTACCGGCGGGCTTTTTACATCGCTTTACATACATGCATCCGCAAACGGTACTGTGATCTTAGCAGCACTACCAGCAGCTGCGCTTATATCATACATCTATGGCAGACTACTAAAAAAACGCGCTTCGGTTCGAACTGCGAAAATAAAGCTATCCTACAAAGGCGCAGAGGTGTCTGTTACTGGCTTTATAGACAGCGGTAACAAACTCTGCGACCCTGTCAGCGGTGATAATGTTGTGCTGGTTAAAAGCGGTGCGCTTTCGTCGATACCTGTGCCGGGGGACACAGATGTAGGAATTAGGTACATCCCTATGATGACCGCAGCAGGCAGCAAGGTGCTCAGAGGTTTTCGGCCCGATATAGCTGAATTTAAAACATTTATAGGAAAACCGTCAGTGAAGCGGATAATAATCGCTGTCGATGATAGCGCAGGAACCTACTGCGGATACAATGCTAATATTCCATCTGAAATTTTTTGAGCGGCCGCTTCGCGGCAGAAGGAGATTGTTATGACATTAAACGAATTTAAGCTTATAGTTAGGAGACTGTTTCTTAGCATAACAGGCAGAGAGGACGAACTATACTACATAAACGGTCCTCAAACACTCCCTCCGCCGCTGGACAAGGAGGAAGAGCAGTACCTTCTCGAAAGGCTTGACGGCGATGTTTCAGCACGGAACAAGCTCGTTGAAAGAAACCTCCGTCTTGTCGTTTATATTGCTAAAAAGTTTGAGAACACCGGTATTGGAATAGAGGACCTTGTCAGTATCGGCACAATCGGACTTATGAAAGCGATTAGCAGCTTCAAAATAGACAAGCAGATAAAGCTTGCAACATATGCCTCACGCTGCATCGAAAACGAGATTTTGATGTTCATCCGAAAAAACTCCAACCAGAAACATGAGATGTCAATTGATGAACCTCTTAGTATCGATTGGGACGGAAACGAGCTGTCTCTTTCAGACCTTCTTGGCACTGATACTGACTATGTTTCGCTCCCCCTTGAAGAAGAAGAAGAAAAGCTGCTCATTCGTCGTGCACTCTCCAAGCTATGCGGAAGGGATCGCGAAATCATTGAACTGCGCTTCGGACTCAACGATCCCAAGGGCAGGGAGCTTACCCAAAAAGAGGTTGCAGATATGCTCGGGATTTCTCAGTCCTATATTTCAAGGCTTGAAAAGAAGATAATAAAAAAACTCCGCGAGGAGTTAACCGCCTGCGGAGGAATTTAATTTAAAGTTACCTATCTCTTATATACAACTTTTCCCTTTACGATTGTCATAACAACATCTAAGTTTTTATCAAGCACAACTATATCAGCTTCTTTTCCAACCTCAAGGCTTCCGGTTCTGTTTTCTATACCAAGAGTGCGAGCTGGGTTGAGTGATGCCATGCGGGAAATTTCCTCAAGTGGTATTCCCAGACTATAAAGGTTTTTAACCCCTCCCAAAAGACTTATCGCACTGCCTGCAATCGTCCCATCAGCAAGGCGCACAACGCCGTCTTTTACATATCTCATAACACCATCCACCATAAATTCAGTCAGCCCCGCTCCTGCTGCATGACCGGTATCGCTTATAATATTTATGAGCCCCGCTCCTTTAGCGTTGTATATGAGTTTCACCACCGCCGGATGAAGATGCACAAAGTCGCATATCACCTCACATTTAACCGCTTCGTTTGTCAGCGCGACTCCGACAACTCCCGGTTCACGATGGGCTAAGGCACGCATTGCATTGAAAGTATGGGTTGACTGTGAAGCACCAAGTTCTACCGCCGCCTGCGCTTCGTCGTAGGTGGCGTTTGTGTGTCCCACCGAAACAACTACACCACGGGAGACAAAGAATTTTATCGCTTCAGAGACTTTTTCTGTTTCCGGAGCAACAGTTATTATTTTTAAGTATCCTCCCGCAGCCTCAAGGAGCATTTCGCATGTTTCTTCGTCAGGTACAATTATATTTTGCTCAGTCATCGCACCCTTGTATTTTTTGTTTAAAAATGGCCCTTCTGCATGGATTCCTTCTATACGAGCACCATTTGTTCCTGTTTCGGCAGCTTTTTTTATTGCGGATAACTGTTTTATCAAACTTGAAATATCTGAAGAAGCTGTCGTTGCTGCAATCGCCGTAACCCCCTGACTTGCTTCGTACATTGTTATAGCATCAATATCAGGGTTTTCGTCAGAGAACCTAAATCCTGCCGCTCCATGGATATGTGTGTCGATAAAACCAGGAATAACATACATACCTGAAGCATCAAAAACCTCTCCGTCAGTTTGGTTTCCTATTATTTTCCCGTCTTCAAAACACAAATCTTTTTGGCGAAAAACAAAATCACTACCGAGCACCCTACCGTTTTTTAAGTTCATTTTCGGCCACCTTTCTCTTATAGATATCTATTCCAAAGCATATCTCAGTTTTCAAATTCTCGATTTCTGTTAACTTTTCCTTGTCTTCAAGGCTTGTCCGGTGGAAATAGGGTGTCATGGAAAACAGTGCGGAAATCATTTCTTTGCCAACGACTGTTATTTCACTTTTGTGTTCACGCATTTCAAGTTTCTCAAAGCACTCCGGTGGGATATCATCGACTTCATTCTCATAAGGGTTTTCATAAAGCAGTTTTTTGAGTGAAAATAGATGTCGTTCAAGCGGGAAAGCTCTGATTACAACACCTTCCGGTTTCAAAATTCTCAAAAATTCATCAGCAGCGAAAGGTGCGAAAACAGATATAACCGCATCGGCAAAATCATCAGCGAAAGGCATATCGGCAACGCTTGCGACGGCAAAGTTTATATTTTTATGCTTCTTTGCTGCAAAATCAGCTGCGTGTTTTGATACATCAACTCCGAAAACCTCAGGGGTTTTACCTTGTTCCACAAGATGGTTTGTGATTTTCTCGGTATAATAACCTTCTCCGCATCCGGCATCAACAATTACACAGTTTTGTGGAGTATGATGTGCGACAACTGTTGATAAAAGCTTAGCTAAAGGCAGGTAGTAATCCGCTTCAAGAAAGTTCCTTCTTGCTTTTATCATCTCTGCACTATCGCCGTGGTTGCCTTGACTGGAGGATAAAAGCAGGTTTATATAACCGCTTTTCGCTTTATCAAATGAATGTTTATTTATGCAAAAAAGTGTCTTTCCATTATCTTCGAGAGCTTGTCCGCATACTGGACAAATAAAATTATTCATGGCTTTCTCCTGAATTATAAGGTACCTGCAAACGGTGTCGTAAACACCGTTTGCAGTAATATTACCGACCACTAATAATTAGTAACCGCAATGATCGCCCGGAGTTACTGTTTCAGCGCCTTCACAGCAGACATAGGAATCGCCAACGCAGACATCTGCACCAAAATCAACAGGCACTTCGACCTTGAGCTGCTGAGTGATGATAAATCTGCAAACTTCGTTTACTTTACCGCAGCAATGGTCGGTGTTATAGTTGATAACAGGAGCGCCGCAGCAGGTAACCTTTACAGGACCTTTATTAGCGAAAGGCACTATAGTAACCGGTACACTGACTAGAGCATTCTGTACACCAAGTGCAGGACATTCTGTTTTTGGCGGACAGGGAGGAGGGCATTTGGGAGTACAGGGAGTAGGGTGCTGTGGAACTTGAGTGGTCGGGTAAGAGGACAGGCTGTATATGTTTTCCAATTTATAAAACAATCCTTTCGGCTCGGGAATTATTATTTTTCTCCCGCTGTATTTTTGCTGTCTTTTTTCCGTCTTCGCTTTGAAAACATCTACTTTACGGAGTTTTATACAGCTAATACCAATATATGCGCCGAAACAGCAATAGTCACCCTTTATTCGACAAATTTTTTAATCACTTTCCTCTATCCTATTCATTGTATATTGTTATTAGAAGGCTAAAATATAAAAGCTATCGTCTTGATTTTCTATATGTTAGAGTGTATAATAACCTAGGCTAAATATATAATCAAAATACAGTGGTCCACTCCTTGGAGCCATTGTGTTTCATCTTGCCAATTGATAAGTTTTTGTGTATATTCTTATCGAAGACATTATAACACAAAAACGAAAGAATCGTCTTTAATATTTTACATCGGAGGACTTTTTTAATGTTAAAACGTCAACTCGCTCTTTTCTTCTCGTCTATTTTAGTCCTGTCGCTCGCAATCTCCTCATGCACTCAGAATCCTGACGGCTCCGATATATCAGATATAAGCAGTGCGGAGAGCAGTCTTGTCAGTCAGGCTGTCAGTGAAACAAGCGAAAAAGAAGATGAATATGTCTTCGGAAAGCCTGTATCATCGAAACTTAATGTTAATTCAGGTAACTATGTACCGGTAAAAGACTTTGACGAAAAATACATAGTGAAAAAGAACGGCGGTAACACCTACCTTAATATTTTCAGCCCGGAAATATCTATTACCGGATTTCCCAGCCTTGAAGAAAACGGCGGACAGCTTTACCGACTAAGGCTTTCGGATAAGACAAAATACACCTCCGCTAACGACTGGCTTGCTTGGAGTACGGCGGGCGGTAAAGTTAGATTCCGCACCGACGCTACAACACTTAACATTAGTATCACCCTCCAAAAAGCAAACTCCGGAATGAAGCATTTCGCAGATACTGGAGCTTTAGGTATCGATGTTTATGTAGGAACAGGAACTGCAAGAACTTATGTCACAACTATTCAACCCACCTCAGAACCAACCTATTCCGGTATAGTCTATCTCCAACCCGGTGTTAAAGAAGTAATGATCAATCTTCCGACTTACTCAGGAGTTAAGTCGATGTCGATAGGTTTCCCCGACAATTCAAAGGTCGCCGAACCTCTTCCCTTTACTTATGAAAAGCCTATTGCTTTTTACGGCTCATCCATAACCCAAGGCGGTTGTTCTTCCCGTCCAGGAACAACATATTTCAACATCCTCGGCCGTGCGCTTGACGCTAACACACTAAACCTCGGATTTTCCGGTTCAGCTTTAGGTGAAACTGCAATAGCTGAATACATTGCATCCGTTGATATCTCCGCTTTTGTCTTTGATTACGACTACAATGCGGACACTCCCGAAAAGCTCGGTGAAACCCATTATCCGTTCTATGAAATCGTTCGTGCTGCTCATCCCGATATACCGATTATATTTGTTTCCCGCTGCAATTACAATGTAGCTAACACAAATGATGTTAAATGCCGACTTCTGATAATCAAGAATTACGAAAAAGCAAAAGCAGCAGGCGATGAAAATGTTTACTTTGTTGATGGCAGTAAATTCTTCGGTAAGTACAACCCCGCCGATTACACTGTTGATGGTCTGCATCCAACCGACCTCGGTTTTAGGATGATGGCTGAACACATCTTCCCCGTGCTTAAGGAAGCACTTGAAAAATAACATCCTGTAAAAAAATATAACTATGCCGTCTGAAATTGCAAATCGGCAGATCGGAGAACAAAATGACAAAGATTCTAAAAAAGCGCTTCTTAAACGACTCGATTGTCGAAGTTGTTTTTGACGCTCCGGATATCGCAAAAAAAGCGCAGCCGGGACAATTCATTATTTTTCGTGTCGACGAGGAGGGCGAACGCATACCGCTTACAATCGCAGGATACGACCGCGAAAAAGGAACTATTACTGTTATCGCTCAGACTGTGGGCTATTCTACAAAAATGCTCGCTTCAAAAAATGAAGGTGAATTTATCGCCGACCTTGTCGGACCTCTCGGAAAACCGTCTGAACTTGAGAGCGGTATAAAAGTCGCCGTTATCGGCGGCGGTCTTGGTTGTGCGATAGCATATCCTCAGGCTAAAGCTCTCCATGAACTTAACTGCCGAGTCGATGTAATCGCAGGATTCCGCAATAAAGATTTAATTATTCTTGAAGATGAGATGAAGGCCGTATCCGATAAACTCATCATCTGCACTGACGACGGTTCAAACGGCAATAAAGCGCTTGTCACCGATACACTCAAACAGCGCATAGAAGAAGGCGCGGAGTATGACCTTGTTATCGCAATCGGACCGCCTATAATGATGAAATTTGTCTGTTTGCTCACAAAACAGTATAATATAAAAACAGTCGTCAGCCTTAATCCGATAATGATAGACGGAACGGGTATGTGCGGCGGATGCCGTGTTAAAATCGGTGGTAAAATTAAGTTTGCTTGTGTTGACGGTCCTGATTTTGACGGTCACGAGGTTGATTTCGACGAACTGATGAGGCGCAACCGCGCTTATTTCGGCGAGGAACGCAGCCGCGAGGAAAATTGCAAACTGTTTGACAAAGTACCTGATCAGTCCAAACAATAACAATAGAAGGTAGATTCATATGATAGATAAAACAAAAAAAGTTCCTATGCCACTCCTTGACCCGAAAGAAAGAGCGGCAAGTTTTGAGGAAGTATCCCTCGGTTACACAGAGGAAGAAGCAATCGCTGAAGCATCGAGATGTTTACATTGCAAGCATCGTCCTTGTGTGAACGGCTGCCCGGTAAGCGTACAGATACCCGAATTTATAAAACTTATCTCAGAAGGTAAATACATAGAATCCGCTGAGAAAATCAAAGAAACAAACGCCCTGCCGTCAGTATGCGGAAGAGTCTGCCCCCAGGAAACCCAGTGCGAAGGAAAATGCGTACGTGGCATAAAGGGCGAAAGCGTTGCAATCGGAAGGCTTGAGCGCTTTGCCGCTGATTATGCAGCTAAAGCTAAAGAAAACGCTGAAAAAGAAAAGAAAATCGTTTCCAAAAATGCAAAGCGTGTCGCAGTTGTAGGTAGCGGACCTGCTGGACTCAGCTGTGCGGGCGAGCTTGCAAAACGCGGCTATTCTGTCACAATATTCGAAGCTTTCCACAAAGCTGGTGGTGTTCTCGTATACGGTATTCCCGAATTCAGACTACCTAAAGACATCGTTCAGCGTGAGATTGACGAACTTAAAGAGCTCGGCGTTGAGATACGCACAAACGCAGTTGTCGGAAGAACATTCCTTGTAGATGACCTATTCGAAATGGGTTATTCCGCTATATTTATCGGTAGCGGCGCAGGTCTTCCAAACTTTATGGGTATTGATGGTGAGGACCTTGTCGGCGTTTACTCCGCAAACGAATTCCTTACTCGTGTAAACTTGATGAAAGCCTATGATGAAAATTATGTAACACCGATTCGCCGTTCAAAAGCTGTCGCTGTTATAGGCGGTGGTAACGTGGCTATGGATGCAGCCCGCTGCGCTAAAAGACTCGGTGCAGAGAATGTTTACATAGTTTATAGAAGAAGCGAAGAAGAAATGCCTGCAAGGCGTGAGGAAATCGAACACGCAAAAGAAGAAGGCATCACCTTCAAACTGCTTTGCAACCCGAAGCGTTTCATAGGTGACGAAAAAGGTAGCTTAGTCGGTGCAGAATGCGTCGAGATGGAGCTTGGTGAACCTGATGCAAGCGGAAGAAGACGGCCGGTCGAAAAAGCAGGCAGTGAATTCACACTTGATGTTGACACCGCAATAATCGCTGTTGGAACAACACCCAACCCGCTTATTCGCTCTACAACGGAGGGTCTTGATACTAATAAATACGGTTGCCTTGTCGTACGTGAGGGCTCAACCCAGACCACCCGCGATATGGTTTTCGCAGGCGGCGACGTTGTTACAGGTGCTGCGACAGTAATCCTTGCGATGGGCGCAGGAAGAGACGCTGCAGCAGAAATAGACGAAGCACTTAAAAAATCTTAACAAAAATCAAAACATCCGCACCTTTTATCGGGTGCGGATGTTTTATTACGATTACATTATAGCATTCTATTTCCATCTTTTCGTCCGGAAAAAGTACGGTTTTACAGCTTTATTACTGTAGAGTTGTTAATAGCCTCGTCAGCCTTGATCGTCACATAGAACGCTTCGAATACTTCATCCATAGTTGGAGAACCGGGGCTGTCATTTTCGATCATATCAATAAGGGTTTCTATCTGACCGTACATGTTCTTATATTCAGAGTCGACATTGAGTGTTCTATACTCCCTGCCCTCATGGTAGTAAATCGAGATAAGGTCGCCTTCCTCACGGTCTGAAACACGGTTATCCCGCATTGTCAGCGTTATTCTACCCTTTGTGCCGATGAACTCTTTTACATTAAGGGTGGCGATTGTGTTGCCCCAACCAGCTTCAAAAAATCCGATACATCCATTATCAAGCTTAACCGTAGAAAAAGTGTAGTTGTTTCTCGGAGCATCTGCTTCAGTTTTGTTACCGAAACCGCTAACTTCGACAATTTTCGAGCCGGTGAACCACTGCATAACATCGAAGTAGTGAACACCGCAGTCAACAACTGGTGAGCAGTCGGCAAGCAGCGCTTTATCCCTCTCCCAGTCGGTTGAATGATGACTATGTGAAACCCTTACGATCTTCAATTCGCCAATTTCACCATCGTCTATAAGCTTTTTCATCGTATTATAGGATGTGTTGTGCCTGAGGACAAGGGCTACGAGAACCTTCTGCTTTGTGTTTTTAACAAGATCGCGAAATTCTATACCATCCTCAAGATTTCCGGCTATTGGCTTTTCACAAAGTACATGCTTGCCGTTTGCAAGAGAATCCTTCAAAATCAGCAAATGGGTTGATGTATAGGTAGCTATGATAACGATATCAACTTCTGGACTGCTTATAAATTCATGGTAATCAGTACCGAAATGTTTTGCGTTGTACTTTTTCGCTGTAAGCTTAGCCTTTTCTAAATTAGTGTCAACAACAGCGTAAACATTAATGTTGTCTCTGTAGTAGATGCCTTCGATGTGCTGTGTGCCGATATGACCGCAGCCAATCAGCAATATTCCGTATTTTTTCATTTCAATTCCGTTCATGGGGTTACTGGTTTTCCTTTATTTACGCGGTACCTCTAAATTATGATTGACGCGCACTATGTGAAAGTGTATAATAAATAAGGATTTTTTACAATATACAAAACAACTAATTTTATGGACTTTTCAACTGTCGAGGTGATTACACTGACAAATCCAAGCGAACCGGCAATACTGAAACCTTATGCCGCGAATAAGAACGAATACCAGCTTGTCAACGCTGCTGGTATGATAAGCTCCTCCGACAGTCTCCGTTCGGGCGGCTTCGAGGACTATCTTTTCTTATACCTTGACGACGGCTCTGTAAACCTTAACGGAAAAATAATGGTTACATCTCAAGCGGCTCTAATCAAACCCAGAACACCGCTTTCACTGATACCCGACCCTGGGATGGCGCTAACGCTATACTGGGCGCGTTTCACAGGTTTCGGTGCTGAATCAATCCTCAATGTATGCCATCTCCCGAACTCTACTCCCGTTAACACAAGAGTGTATGAAAACGCTGTTAATGAGTTTATGATCATGATAAAAGAATCAGTTCATACCGAATACTGTTTCAGAATATCCGCCGCTGCAAGGCTTACAACAATAATAGTAGCTTTGTGTGGAAATAGGTTTGATAAAACAGCTCTTGCAAAAACAGAAAAAGCTGATTCATCTTCAGAAAATGGTAGCAAAATTGCGCTTTCGCTTGACTTTATCCATGATCATTACTCCGGTGATATCTCGCTTGAAATGCTGTCAGATCTTGCAGGCCTCAGTGTTAGCAGATATAGGACGATTTTCAAAGAGCGAATGGGAAGCGCACCTCTTGACTATATCATTAGACTTCGCATTAACAAAGCGAAGGAGCTTATTATAGACGGCAATATGTCACTTCGAGAAGTAGCTGAATCAGTGGGTTATGACGACCCCCTTTATTTTAGTAGATTGTTCAAGAAGCGTACAGGCATCAAACCGAGTGACTATGTTAAAGAAGCACAAAAAAGAAACGGTAAATAAATTAAAGCGTCGGAATACGACGCTTTAATTTTTTCTTATTTTCTATTACTCAGCCTTTTTGTCGAATGCAGGGTTGAAAGCGTAGAAATTCTTGCTGTCAAGCTTGTCGGCAACAATGCGCAGAGCTTCGCCGAAACGCTGGTAGTGTACGATTTCACGAGCACGAAGGAACTTTATCGCATCTCTGACATCCGGATCATCCGCAAAACGCAGGATATTGTCATAGGTGAGTCTTGCCTTCTGTTCAGCAGCGAGGTCTTCATTAAGGTCAGCTATTACATCTCCTGTTGATTGGAAGGTCTCCGCTGAGAAAGGAGTGCCCGATGCAGCCACGGGATAGATACCCGTTGTGTGATCGACAAAGTAAGGCTCAAAGCCTGTGCCTACGAGGTCCTCAGCTTTAATGTTTCTTGTAAGCTGATAAACGATTGCTGAAACAATCTCCATGTGAGCGAGTTC
>JAQWDK010000050.1 GCA_028705495.1 Eubacteriales bacterium | reverse complement strand
CTTCGTGTTTGAGCATCTCGTATGTAGTGGCGAATCTCCCGCTTTCCAGCTGCAGAGGAAGTAGGTAATCAAAAGCCTTTACCGCGCTTTCGAGGTATTTCTTCTCACCTGTCAACCCATAGCACTGAGCAATTCCAGCAGCTAACCAAAATACAAAGCATGGTCCCTTGTATAAACCTTGAGTTATGTACTTGTCATATCTGAAGAAATAGCCTTCCGGTCTTTGAATCGAGAGCCAGTAGTCAGCGAGTTTAACAGCTGCATCCTTCAGACGGCTGTCTGCTGTTATTTCATACATATCAAGCAGAGCTATTAAAACTTTACCGTTATCGTTTTGAAATCTCGCTTCACCGGACAAGTCGCTGTATTCGCCATTGTAAAGATAGAAGGGGAACGAACCAAACCATGCTGAGAGAGGGTTGTTGTCCTGAACGGAGAGCAGCCAATCGACGATATTACTGTAAACATCCTTGTAGTCGTCGTTTTCTCTCTTAGCGAGCACTCTTGCAACCTCGCTGTTACAGTCCGGTCTTGTCCAGCAAACTCTTCTGTTTACATCGATCCTTATACGCTCATAAACACCGACACTTCCTCTGTTGTAGGAGAGCATCTGATTTTCAATCCATAAAAGGCAGTTGTCTACGCTTTCGATATAGTTTTTCTTTCTGTCTTGATTGCCGAGCTTTTTCATTGGGTTTTTACCTTTCCTGAGGTTTAATTTAAGAAGTCAAGTGAATCAAGGGTTTCGTTTATAGCCGCTTGTACTGCTGTTTCAATAGCTTCAAATTCTGAGACGATATTTTCAGAATTTCTCGAATTCATATTCTCAATCAGCATTCCTATACCACCCCAGTTGTAGATATAACCGAGGTCGTACACACGGCTTGCAAAAATAATATCAAGCATAGCTCCCGATTCCTTGTCCTGAAGGTCGCGGTGTTTCAATGTGACATCATAATAAGCCTTTGTCAGTGTGTCCATAGAATAATATGCCATAGCCTCTACCACAAGAGCCGTGTCTTCGGGATTAGGGCAGGTTCGTGGAATTGTTATAACGGGTACAAGGGAGGTGCTGATGAAGTTATAATAGTTTTTCTGAGATGAGTCATAAAGAGGATATGGCAGAATGCCGAACTCAAATCCTTCTTTTTCTTTGAACTGTTTAATGTCTATCAGAGCGAAGGTTGTAAAGATAATCTGATCGTTCATAAACATCTCGCAAATTGCTTCAAAGGTATTGCATCCGCTTGTTTTGTTCGTCACAACATCATGGGCGTAAGAAACCTCGAACACCTTCATAAGCTTTGTTATATTAGTCTCATTTTTTAGACCAATATTTATATTTCCGCTATCGTCTATAGAGGCAAGAGAACCGCCTGAACCGAAATAAAATGAGTGGGGAGCGTTGAAAGCCACATGGAGCCCGTACTTATCTTTGTTATCCCAAACATCATCACCATTTGAGATTGTTCCGACCTTGCTCATTGTATAGACTTTATCCAAAGTCCATTCGTTGTTTTCAACAAGAGTATAAGGATTTTCAAGCTCGTAATCTCTAATTAGTTTCTTGTTGAAAAACATAACCATCGTGCAGTCGTTGTCGAGAGTGCTTATGTCGCCTGTAGCAAAGTAAAGTTTGCCCGCCATCGAAAGGTCGCTTTTGAGGTTTTGATCCCACCAAGGCATATCGAGCGCAAGGTTTTCAATCTGAGTTAAATCAAGCATAACATTGTCGGGTATAATGCGCACTGCATCATTGAGCATCGGCATGTAAACATTGTTTGTTTCGTCACCAGCATTTACCATCTGCAGCATATACTGCGAAATGTTAGCCATCTTTTCTTCTTCGATTTTGCAGTTGTACTTTTCCTGGATAACCATGTTTCTCTCATAAACAGTGTCGTTTATGAGCCCGTGCCCCGTTTCATCGGCGTAAATGTCGAAGGATTCGTAATACGCGTATGTAGAGTCGGGAACAACGAATTTAATAACCGCACCGCCAAGATCCTTTTCAGGCAGTGTATAAACACTTTCTTCAACCACAGTACTGATTTCTGCTGCGGAACTGTCTTCTGGAGAGTCCACAGTACAGGAAAATAGCGTAAGCAGTACTGAAACTAAAAGAAAAGCGGCAGCTGCGGACTTGAATCGGTTAAACTTAATCTTCATCTCTTGCAGTCTCCTTTTTTTATTTTTGTATAGCGCCATAAAACCTAAACGTTGACAATGTATTTTCGGTTAACACTCCCTCCTATTTGACGCAGCATCTCTTTCTCAACAAGCTGCCTAAGTACTCTGCCTGCCATTGTCTGTGAAACGCCTAAAACTTCTTCCGCTTTTTTTCTTGTGATGCTTGTATTAGATAAGATATAATTCATTATTTTTTTCTCGTGCTCTGTAAGCTCGACCGCTTTACTGCTCCTATTCGGAAGCTTTATAACAAAAAGGTTGTCGGTTATTTTCATAGACGGTTTTGCTTCAATGTTTCTATAGCTTGAAATAATCGTCTGCATTCCTGCCCCATAGGATTCCGTCGCATTGACAAGAGAAAAAAGGTCGGCAAGTCTTTTGTTGCGGGGTTGACAAATGCCTGCTAATATATCATCAACTGTTATTTGTGAGATAAGTCCCCCTATTGAAAGGATCTCTATCTGGTCGACAAATATATTAACTAATATGCTTCCGCTAAAAGAATAATTTCTATGAATGATGGCATTGCTGACAGCCGCTTTGACCGCTTCATAGGGGAAGCGTTTACTGTACTTTGCTTCAATAAAATTGCATACATCATCAAACTGCTTGAGGACGGAACCTGTAAATTCATGTCTTTCTCGGAAAAGTGTTTTTGAGTTGCCTTCAAAAATATTAACCCTGATGCTATGGGAACATTGGTCAGAAACCAATACACCGAAATTTGTATATACATTTTTACTCTTTATTATCCCGAGTTTTTTCTGGACTTCACTATCTAATTCTATTCCGACACCATTAAGAGCTTTCTCTAATATTTTAAAACTTAGCTCAGTAGCTGTCGCTCTTTTCTGCTCAAAATTTATTGCATCAATATCTTCATCAGTGCTTTTGCCCGAACCGTAGGAGACTTTTTCAGTTATTATAGAACCCTGATTCGGTCCCTCAACAATCACACCAGCTTTATCATCTCCTAATATAATAGAAGAAAGACGATTTTCTTTTTCGATTTCAGCCATACTTATCACCGCTCTTTATTCTAATACTATTCTAACACCTTGCTAACACCAGTATACTTGCAAAAGTGTTAGAAAACAACCTTCATATTTCACAAATATTTAAAGATGTTTCTGTTAACTTTACACAAAAAATATCCGTGGTGAACGAAATTTCACCACGGACTTATACCCATACTATTTAATTTTAGTTAAACACAAGGGTAGGTGGAGCATATACTCTACCGAGGAGTTCTTGGTTTAGCATATACAGCCCTTTTGCATCGCTGCCGAAAAGCTCAAATTTTCTGATTAGGTCGGTCGCGTTCTTTTCTTCCTCACCCTGCTCTTTGATGAACCAGTTAAGAAATTCCATAGTGCGAAAATCCTTATCTCTATAAGCCGCAGCATAGATATTGTTGATTGAAGCGGTTACAAATTGTTCGTGCTTCAGAGAAGCAGCGAGGGGTGCTTCATACACATCATAGCTGTTTGAGGGCGCTTCTATTGCAAGTAGCGTTACCTTTTCGTCGTTGTTCTGAAGATAGCGTCTGAAGAGCATAGCATGATCCCTCTCCTCTTGTGCCTGGACGTAAAACCAGTTCTCGAATCCGTCAAGGTTCTGGTCAGCGTAGTAATCCGCCATACCAAGATAAAGATATGCTGAAAACAGCTCTTTGTTAATCTGCTCATTAAGCAGTTCTACGATTTCACGGTTAAGCATGTCCATCCTCCATTCCGCCGCTTACAATAAGCGACATTTTATTACATACCATATTAACATTAATCATCCTTGTTGTCAATTTCTTCTGATCGTTATTTTCACTGTTTTTTTGTTATTGTGTATAAATACTTCGTGTGTTATAATATCCGCAAGAGAACAATCACAAAGGCTTATCTTTTGAAGCCGCTTGCGTTTACGCGCCAACGATAAAAATTTCAAAAAATGCGCGTCTACGAACCATCCCCTTTTAAGGAGGTTAGCGAGTCATCGCAGTACATTAATGAAAAAAGTTTTATTTTATCTAATCCTGATGCTTTCATTTACCTTAATTTTGGCGGCATGTAGCTCAGATTTTGAAGATTCATCAGCTGTAACTTCAGAAAAAACTGATGCTGTTTCCTCAGCTACATCTAAAGTACACACTACAAGCTCGGACACTCAGTCTGAAAAAGATAATACTTCTTCTGAAACATCCATAGACGGAACATCCTCATCCTTGTCAACCGATGATAGTTCTTCAGAGGTGTCATCTCCCGATTCCTCCGCTGCTGTTTCCGAGGTTGAATCTAAAACTGTATCGACTGTAAGCAAAGTCGAAACGAGCAAAACCGAGACAAGCAAAAATGAATCAAGCAAAACTGATACATCTTCAAAAAGTGAAAGCAGCAACACTTCGTCTGATGACAGCTCTGCTGCCGAATCTGAGCCTGAGATAAAATCAGAGATTGTACCACGTATTTATATCACCTGTACAGCTGATATAAACCGAGATTCTTTTATAGCCGCAACCCTTAAAGTTAACGATCCCTCCGGTAAATACGCTGAGATCAGCGACAGTTCAGGCGAGGTTAGAATCAGAGGCAACTCCACCTCAAGCGGTGCAAAAAAACCATATAATATAAAATTCTCGGAAAGCCAGGATCTTCTCGGGCTTGGTAAAGCTAAAAAGTGGGTACTGCTTGCCAATATGTACGACAAGTCACTTATAAGAAATAAGCTCAGCTTTGACTTTGCTGCAAATATAGGGCTCAGGTACACCCAGTCCACAAGATTCGTCGATGTCTATATCAACGGCGCATACAACGGCAGTTATCTTCTTTCGGAAGCTATTGACATAGGCCAAACAAGAGTCAATTTAAACCCAAGACTGAACGAATTTCTGCTTGAGTACGAGCCACGGGAAAACTACAAAAACCCATCCAATATCCGCACTCCCGTATACAATATTTTATTCGGTTTCAACGCTCCCGAATTTCCGGACAGCCAGCAAAAGATGTTTTTAATTGACTTTTTCTCTAAAGCTGAGAAGGCTTTGGAATCAAAGGAACAATCGGATATAGAAAAATATTTTGATATACCTTCTATGGTTGATTTCTACATTGCCAACGAGCTGTTTAAGAATGTTGACTTCCAGACAAGCTCAACACGTTTCTATATCCAAAGAGGTAAAATTTACGGTGGCCCGATTTGGGATTTAGACCTTTCCACCGGAAATGCTGACTTTGATTATTATCGCGAATATAACAATGCAACTACTACCGGAGACAGTACAGAAAAGTTTTACTGCCGCGGTCTTTGGTACAAACATTTCTTTAAATGCCCTTGGTTCGTTGAAAAGGTAAAAGCACGTTACATTGAGCTTCAGCCGATAATAGAAAATCTTACAACAGACAATTCACTCGGAAAAAATCAGATGGATATCCTGCTTATCAAATACAGTGAGAGCTTTTCAAAAAACTTTACAAAGTGGCCGGTAAACAGTAAAGACGTTCTTTTTGAGAGAATACCCTTTCAGACATTCGAAGAAAATTACGAATATCTTCGTACTTGGCTTATAAAAAGAAACGAATGGCTTCTCAAAGAATGGAAAATATCGCATCTCAAATAAAAAACATCAGGACGGGTAGCATTTGCTACTCGTCCTGATGTTTTACGTTTTCTTAGAGAACAATTTCCTTGCCGGTTTCGGAGGAATCGTACATAGCCTGCATCATCTTCGCTGTTACTGCAACAGTGTCGATGTGTGAAGGAAGCTTTTCGCCTGTCTTTATGCAGCGGATGAACGAGTCAATTTCGGTCTGGAATGCGTTGTTGTGTTCGAATTCAGGCTTGCAGTTTGTGAGTTTACCGTCTTCGGTTCCCCAAACGGTGAAGTCTCCGCCATAGTTGAGACGGATGCCTGCTTTTGTGCCGATGAAGTCGATATAGCCTTCTGCGATACCGATGTTCTGAGCCCATGCGCCATTGAATGTGATTGTCGGTCCTTCTGTTCTTACGAAACCTGTAACAAAGTCATCAACGTCATAAGTGCCGTTCAGGTCCTTTGTGTTTTCAGCCCACATGCCTTCGTAAACATAGTTTTCCATGTCAACGCCGAGCTTCGAGAATGCTTTAGCTGAAACTGTTTTAGGTGTAGGATCGTTTGTGCAGAACATAACAATGTCGAGGTAGTGTACGCCCCAGTCAATGAGAACGCCGCCACCAGCGATTTCTTTTGTTGTGAATGCACCGCCGAGACCCGGGATGGATCTGTGGGCGCGGAAAGATACATAAACATGGTAAACTTCGCCGAGATCACCGTTAGCGATCATTTCGCGAATCTTGTTAACTGCGCCGTTGAATCTGTTGACAACGCCGATGTTAAGGACTTTACCTGTTTCGTTCTGAGCCTTTTTCATCTCTACTGCTTCAGAGTAGATACGAGCTGCAGGCTTTTCGCAAAGAACGTTCTTGCCAGCCTTGAGGCAGTCGATCGATATGATCGAGTGCATCTTGTTAGGTGTACAGACGGAAATTGCTTCAACTTCGGGATCAGCGAGTATTTCCTTATAATCTGTGATAGCTGTACCGCAGCCATATTTTTCAACGGCAGCTTTTGCTCTTTCGGGGATGATGTCGCAGAAATATTTAATTTCTACATCCTTATTGTTCATGTAGCTCGGAATGTGTGCGCTGTTAGCGATTGTACCGCATCCGATAATCGCGACCTTGGTCTTTGCCATTATGACAGCCTCCTGTTATTCGGTAATCCGCAGTTAATGCGGATCATTTTCTTACACGGGTTCTGATAATTATCCGTGTATAAATGTGTTTACTTGATTATATCACAGCTAAATATTTTTGACAAGAGATATTGTTGTTTTTCCGCAAAAACAGCAGAATTTTTCTTGTAATTGTGCTATTAAAGCTGATTTACTATTGTTTTTAATATAAGTTTTTGCTATACTAAACTAAAGTTTTAATCATTAGATTATAATTTGTATAACATTCGTATAAACCCAATTGAAAGGACATAAGAACGTTACGCTTCCGAGAGCAGTTTTTTAACTCTTACGGATTAAAAACGCGAACGGCGGAATATTAAAAAATGAAATATCTCCTCGCATTCGATCAAGGCTCAACATCATCCAGGTGCATCCTGTTCAGAAAAAGCGAACCTGTCGCGACTTATTCAATGCCCCACGAACAAATTTATCCTATGAATGGCTGGGTAGAACATAACCCGGTCGAGATTTATAACAATCAAATTAAATGTGCGACTGAAGTTATGTCATTGGCTAAGGTAAAGACAAATGATATTTCTGCCATTGGCATCACAAATCAGCGCGAAACGGTTGTTGTGTGGGAAAAATTAAGTGGTAAGCCTATATACAACGCGATAGTTTGGCAATGTCGCCGCACAGCAGACTATTGCGATAAATTGAAAGCCGAGGGCTTCGAAAGCGTTATCCGCGACAAAACCGGACTACCGATCGATTCTTATTTTTCCGCGACAAAGCTCAAATGGGTTCTTGACACTATTCCCGGCGCAAGAGAGCGCGCTAAAAACGGCGAACTTCTTTTCGGGACAATTGATACCTGGCTAATTTGGAATTTGACAAAGGGTAAAACATTTGCAACCGATTACACGAATGCTTCCCGTACAATGATGTATAATATACATACACTCGAATGGGACAGGGAGCTACTCGAATTGTTCGATATCCCCGAAATCATGCTCCCCAAAGTCTGCCCCTCATGCCATATATATGGGGAGACCAGCTTCCTCGGCTCGCCAATACCTATTGCCGGAGTTGCCGGAGACCAGCAGTCTGCGATGTTCGGTCAGCTTTGTTTCAATATGGGAGACACAAAAAACACTTACGGAACAGGCGCATTTTTGCTTATGAACACCGGGCGTGTCGCTTGCCGCTCGAAAAATGGGCTCATAACAACGATTGCGTGCGGAACGAATGGGGATGTAAATTATGCTCTTGAAGGTTCTGTTTTCACATCCGGTTCTCTTGTGCAGTGGCTGCGTGACGACCTGAAAATGATACCAACAGCAGCAGCTTCCGAGAGAGTTGCCGAGAAGGTACCCGACAGCGGCGGAATCTACCTTGTACCTGCATTTGTAGGGCTGGGAGCTCCATATTGGGACCCATACGTAAGAGGGACAATAGTCGGAATAACCCGCAGCATCAAACGCGAGCATATCGTCAGAGCCGCTCTCGAAGCGATTGCTCTTCAATCAAACGACGTTATCAAGCAGATGCAAAGCGAATCCAACATCAAGATTTCCACACTCAGGGTTGATGGCGGTGCATCGGCGAACAACCTTCTCATGCAGATGCAGGCCGACATTTCTAATGTACGAGTTGATCGCCCCGCCTGTATCGAAACGACAGCAATGGGAGCATCCTACCTTGCAGGGCTCACAATCGGTTACTACAAAAGCCCGGCAGAGCTTAGTGATAAATTTGAGCCCGAACGCACTTTCAGACCTGCTGTTACCCCCGAATGGCGCGAAAAGCTTATAA
>JAQWDK010000006.1 GCA_028705495.1 Eubacteriales bacterium | reverse complement strand
GCGTACTATCCTCTTTTTGAACTCGTCTTCGTAATGTTTCTTTTT
Source organism: Eubacteriales bacterium (assembly GCA_028705495.1). Lineage (GTDB taxonomy): Bacteria > Bacillota > Clostridia > Oscillospirales > CAG-382 > GWF2-38-85. The sequence goes on along the minus strand of JAQWDK010000006.1, from coordinate 107,501 downwards.
GTTTTGTTCCATTGTATTTCTCCCTTTATAGTTATTATACTATATTAGGGTAAGCTGTTACAACTCTATTATACCATGACAAAGTTCGTTTGCAGAATCAGTTATTTTCGCTATTTTACCTGATTGGGTATAATCATATTTAACTGTTGATACAAAAAGAGAATTGTTATAATATTTTACTTCTCTTATGTAATCAGTACTTCCCGTCGTTATTCCGGTAGTATAATACCCATACACAAATGTAACCTTTTGTTTTGTAAATTGATTAATTATTGATATTAACCTTCCAGTGGAATCATAAGAAAAATCATAAGTTGCATACCCATTTATTTTAATTTGGTATATAGATAATTTGTTGTTGATATTCGAGTATATATAATCAATAATAGTATTACCATCACTTGATATTGATTTAACTAATTCGCCTGTCCTTTTGAATTTCTTTTGTCCTCCATTGTTATCACAGTATAATATATAATATATATCAGATATAGTATCAAAATATCCTAAATCGTTCAAAGAACGATATATGCCATATTCATTTTCATAATATAATGATGTTTTAAATCCTGATTTATAACTAAGTATGTTCTCTGTCACTACCACAGATTCAGATATATTTAACACAAATCCATTACCGAATTTAGGGAATCCTATACCGGCATTCAGACTATATCCTGCGTTAAAAGAATTATACGCAAAATTAATACTGCCAACAGCATTTCCTGAAACTCTTAAACCTCCATTGAAGCTATTAGCTATAACAGAGGTATTATAAAATTTATCATATTCATCCCATGATCCGCTGTTTTGATAGTCTTCTATTGACATATAAGAAATGGTCATGATAACTCCATCTTCTGGGATCAGAACATCGCTAAGAGGATAATCAATTGTTATATAAGAATTATCACTGTTGAAGATTGATTTATAATCTGCAGTAATGTTAATAACCTTTTTATTGCTACTATACTCGGTAGACGAAGTTTCAGTTTCGCTCGTTTCATTAACAAGTCCAACGGAATATTTATTACTATCAGCGACTGTTTCAATGTTGTTTGAAGTAGACACATCTATATTACATAAGCTATCATAATAAAACTCAATGTCGAAAACAACGTTACTAACTACATCGTCAACTAAATATTTTAAAAATGATTCTTTTGTAAGCAACAGTTTTCCACTTATGCTTCGTTCGTCAAATAAAATATGATTCTGTAGTTTTGAAATATCTTTACTAATATATTCTTCAGAATTATTTAATCCTTCTATCCATTCACCATCTCTCTTCTGATGTATATCGAACGAATAAATACACATCTGATATGTTCCATCTGACATTAAAAACACTTTTGAGTTTTTCGTTCTTTTATTTTCAACTTCATAGATCTGGCAAACGTCAATATCGGAATTTACATTGTAGCTACTGTCGATTTCTTTGTTTATCATTTCTGCTATTGATTGGATGGGGATTGCGTAAAAACACATAAGGCATGCAAGGATAATGGAAATAACGGAAGATGCTTTCTTGTTGTTTTTCATTTTCGCGTTTCCTTTTCAATAAAATTAATATTGTTAGTTTGCGTATATATTTTTTTAACATATAATTTTATTTATGTCAATAGCTAAATTGGTTTTTTTAGATATATTTATCTTATTATGTTAATTTTAAGTGATGTATGTCTCGATTATATATCAAAGATAATTTACAGTGTTTTTTACCTATCGAGAGCTTTTTTCGATAAGCATATTTTTATCATTTCAGGTTTGCACATCTTCTGTTTTTATTCTAGCAGATTCCATCGTGTTTGTCGGCTCTTCAGTATAACACTCCCCGCATACAGCTCGGTGCATTCACCGTGAAAGCGAATGCTGACAACATGCTTAAGAAAGTTAAGGACGCTGGCTTCACCGATGCTTTTATTAAAATAGAATAGCTTAAACCACAATGCCCATCGAGCCGGATTCTCTGCTCGGTGGGCTATCTTTTATTTAAGGGGTTAAATTTTTCGGCTATAAGTAGAAGGAGACAATGCCCTTATTTGAAAAGGGCGGATTTCTTTCGGATTGGAGGAGCCGAGATGACAGATACACAAAGGATGCAGATAAAGGAACTGCGCCTTGCCGGATACGGATATTTAAAAATAGCAAAGGAAATCGGTGTATCAGAAAACACTGTGAAGTCCTATTGCCGCAGGAGCAAAACAAACTGCAAGGCGCAAGAAATCACCGTCGTCTGCGAACAGTGCGGAGAAACGATTGATATTAGCAAGCGGAGAATGAGGCGCTTCTGCTCCGATAACTGCCGCAGTAAATGGTGGAATAAACATCCGAAAGTTGAAATGTCATACACGGTGAACTGTGCCTGCTGTGGCAAAGAAATACATATGCGCCGCAAGGGTGAACGCAAGTATTGTTCTCACCGCTGCTATATCGCTGCTCGTTACAAGGAGGGTGGCGAGAATGACTGATTTTCAGAAAGTTCAAGCCTACCAATCAGCAATGACACAGGCACAAATTATGCTCAAGAATGGCATCATCAACAAGGATGACATTGTATCAATTGAGCACAAATTAGCCGAAAAATATGGACTTAAAATTGGCAGTATATATCGCGAAATTGACTTGATAAATCTCAGTTTTAATGCGAACATGGTGTAAAGCGAGGAGGTGATATTATGCCGAAAGTAGTTAGAAAAATGCCACAGAAGCCACGATTGGAGCAGCCAAAAAAGGTCGCCGCTTATGCTCGTGTTTCCACGGGTAAGGACGCGATGCTTCACTCGCTGTCATCGCAAGTCAGCTATTACAGTAGCCTAATACAAAACCACGCAGGGTGGCTTTATGTAGGCGTTTATTCAGACGAAGCACTGACCGGCACAAAAGACAGCCGAGGCGGGTTTCAAAATCTTCTCGCTGACTGCCGTGCCGGTAAAGTGAACTTGATACTGACCAAGTCCATCTCACGTTTCGCTCGAAACACGGTAACACTTCTCCAAACCGTGCGTGAGTTGAAATCGCTGGGGGTGGACATTTTCTTTGAGGAACAGAACATTCATACGATAAGCGCTGAGGGAGAGCTAATGCTTACCATACTCGCATCATATGCACAGGAGGAAAGCTTGTCCGCAAGCGAAAATCAGAAATGGCGCGTTAGAAAAGGTTTTGAAAAAGGCGAATTGGTAAATTTGCGTTTTCTCTTCGGCTACTGCATTTCTAAAGATAAAATCCAAATAGGCCCTGAAACTGCTCCTATTGTAAGAGAAATATTCAACCGAGTTATTGCAGGAGAATCTTTAGGTTCAATTAGTAGAGATTTAAATACTAGAGGTTATTCCGGAGCACTCGGTGGAAAATGGTGTGTACAGCGTATCCGTGAAATTGTTGAAAACGAAAAATACACAGGCAATGCTATGCTACAGAAACATTATCGCAACAACCATTTAGAAAAGAAAAAATGCCGTAATACGGGCGAACTACCAAAGTATTATGCAGAGGATACGCACCCCGCTATAATTGACAAGGACACTTTTGAGGCGGCTCAGGCAGTAATGCTGGAAATGGAAAATATGCATAAAAACAAGCCAAGGCCTAAAACGAGAGAGTTTACTGGACTTATTTACTGTCCACACTGCGAGAAGAATTATAAGCGCATTATTTATAAAGGTTCGGTAGGTTGGAATTGTTCCACTTATGTTTCACAGGGAAAAGCCTACTGCCACGGGAAGAAGATACCCGAAGACACGCTCAAAACAGCCTGTGCAGATGCTCTTGGTATATTGGAATTTGATGCTGCAGTTTTTTCCGAGCGTATTGACCGCATTGAAGTACCCGGCGATAATCTTCTGCTATTTGTATTCAAGGATGGCAGAACAGAAGAACGCACATGGTCGGATAAATCGCGGCGCGACAGTTGGACAGCGGAGATGAAACAAGCTGCTGCGGAGAGAACGAGGCAAAGGAGAAAAAGCAATGGCAAAAGTAAGGACGATTCCGGCGACGAAAAATAAGTTCACGGCACTGCCGACAAATGCACTCACGAAACGCAGAGTAGCAGGCTATGCTCGTGTTTCTACAGACAGCGATGAGCAGTTCACGAGCTACGAGGCTCAGATTAATTACTACACTGATTATATTAAAAGCCGCACCGATTGGGAGTTTGTTAAAGTCTACACTGACGAAGGCATATCGGCACTCGGTACAAAACACAGAGATGGTTTCAAGAAAATGATAGCTGATGCCCTTGCTGGAAAGATTGACCTTATTGTTACAAAGTCAGTCTCCCGATTTGCGAGAAACACTGTAGATAGTCTTGTTACCATCAGGAAGCTGAAAGAAAAAGGGGTGGAATGCTTCTTCGAGAAGGAGAATATTTACACTTTTGACGGTAAAGGAGAGCTCCTACTCACTATTATGAGCTCGTTAGCGCAAGAAGAAAGCCGTAGCATATCGGAGAACGTCACATGGGGTCAGAGGAAACGTTTCTCAGACGGCAAGGTCAGTGTCCCCTATTCCACTTTTCTCGGTTTTGAAAAGGGTGAAGACGGAAACCTCAAGGTCGTTCCGGAGGAGGCAGAAACCGTTCGTATTATTTACAAGCTTTTTCTTGAGGGCAAAACCACTCAGGGCATTGCAAACTACCTCATGAAACACGGAATCTTAAGCCCTGCGGGAAAGCAGAAATGGCAGGCATCCACGATATCAAGCATCCTCACGAATGAGAAATATAAGGGAGATGCATTACTACAAAAACGCTTTACAGCTGACTTCTTGACAAAAGAGCTACGCATTAACAACGGCGAGGTACCCCAATATTATGTGGAAAATTCGCATGAAGCCATCATCACCCCAGAGGAATTTGATATGGTACAAGACGAAATGGCACGGCGCAAGGAACTGGGCAGAGCTTACAGTGACAAAGCTTTTCACAGCAAGCTTATCTGTGGCGATTGCGGTGGATTCTACGGGCGTAAGGTTTGGCACTCCACAGATGAGTACCGCACGGTTATTTTTCAATGCAACCGGAAGTTTATGAATGAAATCAAATGTGCCACGCCCAGACTCACCGAGGACGAAATCAAACAACGTTTCCTTATTGCCTACAATGACTTGATGGGCAATCGCTCCACAGTTCTTGCTGACTGTGAGCTTATTCGGCAGACGCTCTGCGACACTACGACGATGGATGCCGAAATGCAGCATGAGCATGACGAAATGGCCGTTGTGTCTGAGCTTATGCAGGCGCATATAAAAAAGAATGCGTCCATCGCCCAGTCGCAGGAATCCTACGCACTGGAAACTGAACGCATGGAAAATCGCTATAACGCCGCTCTGGAACATTACACTGCACTCGAAGCGGAGCGAGATAAACGGGTTCGAAAGAGCAAGGAGCTGACCGCCTTTATAACGATGCTCAAAAAGCAACCGCTGGCGATAACCGAATGGAACGAGCGGCTTTGGATTACGCTGCTTGAAACCGCCACGGTGACGGCTGACAGGAAAATAGTATTCCGGTTCAAAAACGGAACGGAAATCAGGGTGTAAATCAATTGATGTATAGAGTAATTATAAACAGCTAAAGTTGAATATTCAATATCATATTAAAAATAAACAGCCCCAGAAATCATTTAGACTCCAGGGGCTGTTTGATATATTATCTAATATTTTTATTCTGATCATCCACCACAAACACCATGGGCGGTGTCGCGTTATTGGTATCGAAATCTCCGGATTCAGTGGCTTTCTTCATAAACGCCATAGGAATAGCATAACATGAATACTGTCTGAATTCGGCGACTCTACCAACAAGATGCTTCGGAATGTCAATTTTTAACTGTGGAAATATTTCTCTGAGCCAAGGCTCAAACAAATCCACCATCAAATACATATGCTTGATTCGGATTTTATCAAGTATGTTGTATTCTTTGGGTGTGAGCATCGGCAGATTTACAAACGGCTTTCCGTCCTTGATGACTAAAATTCCGCACTTCGTTAAATGTGGAATATCCTCGCAAAATATAAGATTAAATCCTGAATTTTCAAATGGAATATCCCTTGACAGAATATAAAGTAGCTTTACAAGATTATCATCATGTATTTCAATCGGACCGTGTTCGTATAGATTCAGGTCAGGCTGGGTGTCATATATGTGCAGGTCAATAGCAGATGCTCCAAGATAATTTTCATCATATGATCTTCTCTCACCGCCGTAACAGTACTTTCTGAATCGGTAGTTTTCAAAATCGAAGTTCTGCGGATACTGCGAACCCATAGCGATCCACCTTCCTCCATCAGGACGCTGGGGATATTCCTCCTTTGACGGAATAATTCGCTGTGTTGCCGTATAAATTGCAGATGAAAACAGGTGGAGTAAAAAGTAGTATTTCAGCTTTTTGCGTTTGCTTTCTGTTAATTCTGATAAAAATTCCGACACAAGGAGTTCGTGAAGAAAGCTATTGACGCAGTTTAATATTTCCGTATAATGCTTTTGTGTTAATTCAATTTCGGCATCTAAACCTTTCAAAAGCTGTTCCGGCTTGGTAATCATAAAATCGGTAAAAACCTTATTGCCCACTCTTACCATTAGTTCCGATTTTACAAGGTCGTCCACTGCACGCTCAATGTATGCAGTCGGTATACCGAGAGCCTTTGCAATTTCTACACTTGTCAGTGTTTTTTCATAGGCAACAATTAATATGTTTTGCTTCATCATGTCATCCGCAACAAGCGACCAGGGTTCTTCACGGAAGCCTTGTCTACCGTGACAACTAATTTCCAACCGTTCGGGCTGATAACTTTGTTTCTCGTAATTCTCCATCTCGTCAAATCCTTTCCGCATCTGCTCTCTGCCTGCCGATAACCGTGATAGGACGGTTCCTTTTGGTATGTCCATGGTATCGGCAATCTGTTGAACCTTTTCGCCTTGCAGATAATGACGTACTATGACCTCACGGTACTTTCCGGCAAGATAGGCAACCTCACGGCGAACAACATCCGCCTGAGGTTTATCATCGGTTTCCGCATCGGCAAATGGTTCGCTCTCCTCCGGAACCATGTCAATACTGACACATGGAAGCTTGTACTTTCTGCGGAGCATATCATAATACTTGTGATTAAGCACCGATGACAGCCACGCTTTAATATTACTCACTTCACCTTGATAGGACAGCGCCAAGAGCAATACATCCTGTGTCATGTCTTCTGCGTCCTGTAGGTTGCGGCATTTTTGTAAGGCGGCAGAGAACAAATACTCTGTGTAATTTTCAATTTTCTGATAATGCATTTGTTCACCTCGTTTTGAAAGCTTTCACCTATAAGTCGCAAATTTTGGATTTGATTCGATGGATTTGAAAGTTTTTATCTTTCTCTTAACATAACCTTGTTTTTTTAGATAAAATACGTTTTAAGTATCTTTTTCATTACAGCGTCGTATTCATACAAATTAAACAGATAGTGTGCAATTGTATTGTCTGCGTCCGGCATATCATCCATCTTTACATCAACAAGTACAAGCTTAAGCATGGACATAAATTGGTTACCTGAATGCATTTTCGTCTGTCAAAATAAAATAGTTTACCGCCCCCTTCAAGGAGTCTGTCACCCGATTCGATTTCAATTAGTTTTTGAGACATCGTTTTGGTAACGGGAAAGAGCATATCCTACGGCTTTTTCAGCTTGAAGAAGGCAAAGGTATCTTTGGTTATATATAGAATCATCGTCAATCGTCCACAAATTCTATAACATCCTCAATTCTACAATGGAGTGCTTCGCAGACACGCATGAGCATTTCAAGCTTGACTGGTTCGTTTTTACCGAGTTTTGATAAGGTGGATGTACTGATTTTTGCAGCTCTTAACAACCCCATTTTCTTTATATCACGTTCGAGTAGTTGCCTGAATAACGGCTTATAGCTAATTTTTATAAAACTACACCTCTTTTACTTGCTCCATTATAGCATGTTTTCATACCTTTTTCAAAAGATAAGAAAATATTTCTGCAATTACAAAAATAGCATAAATTCTTGAACTGCTTCTGATTTTCGAACCCCCGTGGTTCATTTCAGAAGCAGTTCTTTACATTTTTCCTTGTAACTTCAATGTTTACAGTGTTTGCTCGTTTTTTTGAAAATGAGACAAGGTTGAGCAAAAACGAAAATTTCACCTTGCAAAAATTTTCGAGACAAGGGGATTTGAACCCCCTATGTCTCATTTTTTGTTTTCCGAAAGTCCTTTGGTATCAACGCTTTCCGGCTTTTCAAATTATTTGTGAATTTCTTTGCATTCATATTGACATTTTTAGATTTGAAGCATATACTATATCATATCAAGTATTTTAGATTTGAGGTGAGAACATAATAACCACATACGATGATCAAGTAAAGGTGTTCAAAGCCTTCGGCGATGAAAAGCGTCTACGAATCCTCGAGTTACTTCGGAGCGGTGAAAAATGTGCCTGTGTACTGACAGAACAGCTTGATATGCCGCAGTCTTCACTGTCTTATCACATGAAAATTCTCTGTGAGTCTGGGATCGTGGACAGCAGACCTGAGGGAAAATGGACTTACTATACAATATGTGAAAAGGGTGGCGGAGAAGCTATGGCACTTTTGAAGGAACTCCTCACACCGAATGCAATAACTGAAAAAAGCAATTGTTGTCTATAAAGGCTATTTATCGAATAATGGCTTTTTTCAGGCACTATACATCAAATATTTTGGATATGATTGTCCAATTATGAAGGAGAGGTTTTATCACAATGCAAGTATTAAGAGCTATTTGGGACTTTTTTCAGAATCAAATACTCGGCATGAATTGGCTCAATGATGTGATAGGCAGCGGATTATCGGCTTTGGGGCTGGATATCGGTAATCGCTGGGTCGCCAGTGCACAATTTTTTATCTATGATACGATCAAGATTGTTGTTTTGCTTTGCGTATTAATTTTTATTATTTCTTATATCCAGAGTTTCTTTCCGCCGGAAAGGACTAAAAGAATACTGGGACGCTTTCGTGGAATTGGAGCAAATACAGTTGCTGCATTGTTGGGAACGGTGACACCCTTTTGTTCCTGTTCATCCATTCCATTGTTCATGGGCTTCACAAGTGCTGGACTGCCATTAGGGGTAACTTTTTCGTTTCTTATTTCCTCTCCTATGGTTGATTTAGGGTCGTTAGTTCTTTTGATGAGCATTTTTGGTACAGAAGTTGCTATACTTTATGTGGCGCTTGGTTTGATAATCGCTATTGTCGGAGGTACCATCATTGAAAAATTGCATATGGAAAAATACGTTGAAAAATTCATTTCCAGAGGTGGAAGTGTTGACATTGAAGCCCCAGAACTTACAAGACGTGACCGCTTGGTTTTCGCAAAAGATCAGGTAATTGACACTTTAAAGAAGGTCTTCCCATATATATTGGTGGGCGTTGGAATAGGCGCAGTTATCCATAACTGGATTCCACAGGAATGGATCGTGAAGATTTTAGGAACGGGAAATCCGCTGGCTGTTCCATTGGCAACGATAGTAGGAATTCCCATCTATGCCGACATTTTCGGGACCATTCCGATTGCAGAAGCCCTGCTTGCCAAAGGTGCACAACTTGGTGTAGTATTAGCCTTCATGATGGGAGTTACCACCCTGTCACTGCCCTCTCTAATTATGCTCAGCAAAGCCATTAAACCTAAATTGATGGCTCTCTTCATTGGAGTATGCGCTGTAGGGATAATAATTGTAGGGTACTTTTTCAACGCTATCGCGCCTTTACTTAATTAGGGGAAGTATTGAGGAGAATTTTTGCTGATGAATAAGGAAAAGCTCGTTAAAATAATAATACCCGTCTTCATCGTGTTGGTCATCGCGGGTATTTGGATATTTAAAAATACAAATTCGGAGACGCCACCGACTGTCGAAAACAAAGACTTTGCATTAGAAGCGACAAGTATTGACTTAGAATTACTAACCTCTTATGAACTGCCTATTATCATTGATTTTGGGGCTGACTCGTGTGATCCATGTAAGGAAATGGCTCCTGTTCTTGTAAGAATGAATGCCGATATGCAGGGTAAAGCGATAATTAAGTTTGTTGACGTCTGGAAAAATCCAGGTGCAGCAAATGATTTTCCCATCCAGGTTATCCCTACCCAGGTGTTTATTAATGCTGACGGCACACCCTATGTACCCAGTGATGATATTAAAATCGAGTTCACAATGTATTCTAAGAAAGACACAAATGAACATGTTTTTACAGTGCATCAAGGTGGCCTAACCGAAGATCAAATGCGGCGTATACTTAATGATATGGGGGTGGACAAATGACAGAAGCTCTAGAAAATCTGTCACAGCTCATTCAGACAAGTGGCTGGCTAGCTCCTCTCCTGGCTCTACTGGCGGGTGTCCTAACCTCGTTCACACCCTGTTCCCTTTCCGGTGTCCCTCTGGTAATCGGATATGTAGGCGGCACAGGGCAAAAGGATACAAAACGAGCATTTCGGTTGTCGCTCACTTTTGCAGCCGGAGCAGCTGTGACATTTACTATACTTGGAGTGATTGCTTCCATCGCGGGGCGGCTCATGGGCACGTCCGCATCGTGGTGGTATATCGTCCTTGGAGTACTCATGGTATTGATGGCCTTGCAGACATGGGGTATATTTGAAATCATCCCGTCCAGCTATCTTATTTCTAAAAACACCAAGAGGGGTTTTGCTGGTGCATTCATTGCCGGAATTCTCGGCGGGATTTTTTCTTCACCTTGTTCCACACCCGTACTTATTGCACTGCTTGCCATTGTAGCCGGTAAAGGAAGTATTGTTTGGGGCATATTATTATTGCTGCTTTACTCTATAGGACACGGAATACTTGCCATTGCCGCCGGTACATCCATAGGTTTTGTTCAAAAACTTTCTACCAGCGAAAGATACGGAAAAGCAAGCAACGTATTGAAAATAGTGATGGGTACTCTAATTTTACTCATCGGGTTCTATATGTTTTATCTTGGATTTTAATAATTTAAAAAGGAGATTTATTATGGCACTGTTTGGAAAGAAAAACAAAGAGGTAAAAACGACACCTTGTTGCTGTGGTGGTAACTGCGATGCGGAAAGCATGGCAAAAGCTGAAATAGCAAAGGATGGAGGCGCAAGCGTAAAGGTACTTGGAAGCGGTTGTGCGAAATGCAATGCATTGGAAACAGCGACAAAGGCCGCATTGGAGCAGTTGGGGATGGATGCAACAATCGACCATGTAACCGATTTTTCCCAGATTGCAGCCTATGGTGTGATGACGACCCCTGCCCTGGTTGTAGATGGCAAAGTAGTTTCTTATGGCAAAGTTCTAAAAACCGATGAGGTTATAAAGCTTTTGCAAAAGGCCAGAGGGTGAAAAATACGAAAGCATACATTGACAAATCAAAATGTGCTTCAGACAATCGTATATGCAAACCTTTGAAGGAATGCCCACCTGGTGCGATCACATGGATTGAAGACGATGACGAACCGTTGGGCTCAAGAATGAAAATTGATAGCGAGCGTTGTAACGGCTGTGGGATATGTGTAGAACTATGTTGTCGCCATTGCATTGAAATGAAATAAGCATATTACGATAATCTTGGAGGTGATTTTGATGAAAGATAAGGAAAAACTCAGAGAAAAGATCCGGAAAAATTATTCTCAAGTCGCGCTGAAAGGTTCAAGCGGATGTTGCTGTAGTCTGGGGTGTTGTGGCGGCGATCCTGTCATTGATACTAATGCAGCCGCTAAAAATTTAGGGTACTCAGAAGATGATTTAACAAATATGCCCGACCAGGCGAATATGGGTTTAGGATGCGGCAATCCGATTGCGATAGCGTCACTTCAGCAAGGAGACGTAGTTCTTGATTTGGGAAGTGGCGGAGGCTTTGACTGTTTTCTTGCAAGGCGACAGGTTGGTGAAACTGGTTTCGTAATCGGTGTAGATATGACACCCGAAATGATTAAGTTGGCCAGGAAAAATGCCGGGGACAGCGGTTATAAAAATATTGAATTCCGCTTAGGTGAAATTGAGCACCTGCCGGTGGCAGATAACACAGTTGATGTCATCATATCAAATTGTGTTATTAATCTGTCTTTAGAGAAGCAGAAGGTTTTTAATGAAGCTTATCGAGTGCTAAAACCCGGTGGGCGAATTTCGATATCTGATGTAGTCGCCACAGCAAAAATACCGGAGTCTATAAAAAATGATTTCGCAAATCTTGCCGGCTGTATTGCCGGAGCTGAACATGTGGAAAATATTGAAAATATGCTTAAAAACTCCGGCTTTATAAAAATTAGCATGAATCCCAAAGATAACAGTAAAGATATCATCAAAAGTTGGATGCCCGGAAAAAGTGCGGAAGAGTTTGTAGCCTCCTATATAATTGAAGCACAGAAAGTGAATCTAAATAATAACTTTTTAGAGAACGAGGAAACCGTCCATGGATAAAAAGCAAACAGCTACTAAACCCAAGGTGGCCTTTATATGCGTTCACAACTCCTGCCGAAGCCAGATAGCCGAAGCACTCGGCAAGCATTTAGCTTCAGATGTGTTCGAAAGCTATTCTGCAGGTACAGAAACAAAAGATCGTATAAACCCTGATGCAGTGCGGATTATGAAACAGCTTTACAGGATAGACATGGAAGAAACCCAGCATCCAAAGCTTTTAGAAGATATCCCACCTGTGGAAATAGTCATTACAATGGGTTGCAATGTGGAATGCCCATTTTTACCATGTATACACCGAGAGGATTGGGGTCTGGAAGATCCTACAGGAAAAACAGACGAGGAATTTATTAAAGTAATCAAGGCGATTGAAACCAAGATTACAGCTTTGCGAGAAAATCTCGCAAGTGATATTATTGGCAATAAACTACTTAACGGTACGAATTAATAATAATCTGCTCAACAAACGGCAAGTGAACAGTGTGTTCATACTCTGCACACGGAACAAACGGGAGACAGCAGGGTGTTCACCCTACAAACGGGAAAACCGTAAGGGGGTGCATTTTGTATCAAACTCGTGTTCTTTGCCATAGAAGAACGCTAATTTTGATACACTGGCTATCAACATTAGCGTTCTTGTTTTATGCCCGAAAGTGGCTTGAAATAAGGCTTTTTCGCACCTTCCCATAAAAATGGCAACATCGCGCAGGTCCATTGAAACAAGAAATGCACACTTTCTCCGAGAAATTTTGCCTTAAACCGATACCCTCGCTAACGATTTATAGAGGGGTGTGCAAAATATCGGAGGGGGTGTGCATTTTTTTGGAGGGTGTGCATCTTCGTAAATTTTTGAGTGCAAAATATGTGTCTGCTATGTGAAGGTGGTGCCGTTATTGATAAAATGCACCCCATTGATTTTAGCCCTAGCATCCAATTCCCTACGGATCATTTCTTTGCCAGAACCTATTTTTACGGAATAGCGGCTTTGCTTGGAAGCTCAAGCACTCTCACCATATAAACTCTATGCCTTATCACCGCTCATTCTACGGTGAAAAACAATAATCGCAAGTATAAAAATAACAATCGTATAACCCAATACAATTATCAAATGCGGCAGTATTTCAACAAAGTTACCGTCTAAGGTTGCTTTGATTGCTTGCACGCTATGATAAAACGGTAGAATCTCAGCCGCTTTTTTGAAAGCGCCGCCTATTAAGTCAATCGGAATAAACACCCCGGACAACCATCCTGCAACATTCGTAAGCAATGCACCGCAAATGCCGCCTACTGCCTTATCGTTCAGTAAACTTCCGAATAATAAACCGAACCCCACAAACAAAAGCGAGGTCAGCATTGTCACAAGGATGGCAAGTAGGAGATTGCCGGTGAGTTCAAGCCCCGCAATACATGAAGCTAATAAAGTTATTGCGGCTTGCGCCAAAGACATAACGAGCATTGGTAAAGTATAACCTAATATAAAATCAAAAGATGTCATAGGTGAGGCGAACAAGCGCATTAAGAAGGACGAAGTACGATCCTTGGATACCAGCATACCTGTAAACAATGCCATGAATGCAGTTCCGAACATTGCTAAACCGGGTGCGAGATTTTCAATCGAAAACATCGGATTGTTCGCTTCGGGAGGAATACTTGCGTTGATTACAGACAACAGCACAAGCAGTATTAACGGAAATCCTAATCCGAAAAAGAGGTTGATAGGATCACGCAAAATCTCTTTAATATTGCGTTTTGCAAACAAAATAATTCTCATACCGCACCTCCTGAAAGAACAACAAAAGCATCCTCCAGCTTATTTGTGCCGGTCTGCTCGGTCAATTCAGCTACCGTTCCAACAGCCGCCAATTTACCATTTGCCATTATGCCAATGCGATCGGACAGCGCTTCCACTTCCTCTAAATAATGTGTCGTAAGAACAATGGTCACTTTTCCTTTTAATGCTTGAATAGATGCCCACAATTCCCGGCGAGCAAGTACGTCAAGCCCTAAAGTGGGTTCATCAAGAAACAAGACTTGTGGATTTGAAATCAAAGCCATTGCAATAGAGAGCCGTCTTTGCATACCACCTGATAATTGCTTTGCTTTTTTATTTCGAACACCATCAAGTCCGAATTGTGACACCATTTCTTCAGTCATTTCCTTTGCGGTTTTAATATCTTGACCGTAAATGCCCGCTGTGAGCTCTAAATTCTCGATTACTGATAAGTTGGCGGCCACAGCTGTTTCCTGTGGCGAGATATTGATTTTCTCTTTGACAGCTTGCGGGTGTTCTCTCACGCTATCACCGAGCAATACTGCATTGCCGCTCGTTGGCTTAATCAAACAGGACAGCATTTTTATAGTTGTGGTTTTCCCCGCGCCGTTTATACCTAAAAGGGCAAACAATTCGCCTTGCTCAATCGTCAGGTTCAAATTGTCTACCGCCGTAAATCCTCCGTACTTTTTTGAAAGGTTTGTAATTGTGATAGCGTTCATTCCTCGTCCTCCCTCTGAGGCATAGTGCCATCAAAAAGCGTTGTAACAAGCTTTGTTAAAGCGTTTTTAGGAGGTATCGCTATTCCTTGTTGCTCATCACCCAGAATAATCAAAGTGTCACCGGGATTGATGTCAAATATATCGCGGGCTTCTTTGGGTATTACGATTTGTCCTTTTTCACCCACCTTGACCGTCCAAGCGTATTTGCCTTTATGTTTATTCATTTTATATCCTCCGTTCAATAAGTATGAATTGTATAACTTGTATTATAAGTATACACGATTCAGCTTATTTTGTCAATTATGTATTGTTCGCGAACAGCAGACTTTGAGGCAAATACAATAGATGTTATTTCATTTGGGTGAAAAAGAGGTCGAGCCTTATAACTGGGCCTCAATCTCCGTGCTGTTTTTAAACTGGAATACCATTCTGCCGTCGTGGAAAACCGTAGCTTTGTCAAGCAAGCCCACCCACAGCCTTTCGCTCCAGACTTCGAGGACGAGGGGCTGCTTTTTTATCGATTCAATGAAAAGCCGTAGTTCACGGTCTCGGTCTTGCTTGCGTGACTTCTCGGCGGCAAGTGCGTCAAGCCGTACGGAGGTCTTTTCGTAACGCTTCACCAGAGCGTTATATTTTTTTGTGTACTCCTCTTGAGACTGTACCGAGGCAGCGTTCTCTTTAACGCAGGCTTTGACCATCTCCGCCAACACCTCGATTTCTTCGGTCAGTTTGTCAATCTCCGCATCCAGCGCCGTGCAGTCCGAAACTAAGTTACGGATTTGATTGCAGTCGCTGATGACTCCTTCACGATTTTCCATTAGCTGATTATAGGCGAACAGGAACTTCTGCTGTATAGTTTCAATCTCCAAATGTGGAGTGGTGCATTTCTTTTCGCCTTTGAACTTGCCGTTGCAACGCCATATCATCTTGCGATAAGCATCGTTTGAGTGCCACACTTTCTGACCAAAGAAACTGCCGCAATCGCCGCATACCAATCTTGATGAAAAAACACTGTTTCCGCTATAGGCTCTGCCGAGCGTCTTGCGCCTGGCAATCTCCGCTTGCACGAGGTCCCAGTCGGTAGGGTCGATAATGGCTTCATGGCTATTTTCTACATAGTACTGCGGAACTTCGCCCTCGTTGACTTTCATCGTTTTCATAAGGAAGTCCACCGTAAACCGTTTTTGCAGCAGAGCATCGCCCTTATACTTTTCATTACTCAGAATACTGTTTACCGTAGTCTGACTCCATTTTTGCTTGCCAGAGGGCGTAAGTATGCCTTGCTTATCCAAATATCTGCAAATCCCAGCCGGAGTTTTTCCCTCAAGGAACAGTTGGTAGATGAGTTTTACGATTCCGGCTTCTTTTTCATTTATAACCGGATTGCCGTCCTCGCCCTTGTCGTAGCCGAGAAACTGTTTATAAGGCATGCTGACTTTCCCATCAGCAAAACGCTTCCTTTGTCCCCATGTGACGTTTTCTGAAATGGAGCGGCTCTCCTCCTGTGCGAGGCTCGACATTATCGTTATAAGCAATTCACCCTTGCTGTCAAAGGTGAAAATACTTTCTTTCTCAAAGTAAACCTCCGTGCCGTGTTCCTTAAGTTTTCGAACGGTGGTAAGACTGTCCACCGTGTTTCTCGCAAAACGGCTGACGGACTTTGTAACAATAAGGTCGATTTTACCGTCCAGGGCATCCTGCACCATCTGATTGAACCCATCACGGTATTTGGTATTCGTGGCCGAGATTCCTTCGTCGGAACACACTCCTTAAGGACAAATCCCCAATGCCTGAAAAAACGGCGTGAACCCCTCAAAGTTCACGCCGTTATCCTTTATAAGCTGTTTTTCCACTTGCACTTGCCTTAATTGCATCTTTCTCTTGCGGCACTGTTCCGATGTAGTTGTACACAATTCTGATGTCTTGACGCTTTTCATCTGCCCAGTTCGGAAACCTCCGTGGGTTCACCATCACCGTTTCGCCGACTTCAATTCTCTCGATGAATTCGCTTACAACCTCGGCACTGAGTTCCTTAATCTCCGTGAACCTTTTAACCATCCGAAGAAACTTGTCAATGCCCTGTGTCTGCGCTTCAGCCTGCTCAAGCACGGGGCGAAGGGCATCTATTTTTACTGTTAGCTCAGTCTGCTCCTGTTCGTATTTGCCGAGCATTTTAACAAACCGCTCCGAACTAAGCTCTCCGCTGACCTTGTCCTCGTAAATTTGAGAAATAATGTCGTCGAGCTGTTGGATGCGGTTTTCGGCTTTGCTGTACTCCGTTTTTGCCTTTCTAATGTTTTTCTCATTGTCTTTTTGAGCCTTTTTGCCTGCCATTTCAATGAAACGGACCTCGTGGTCTTTTGCAAAAGCGAACACACGCTGTATGTCGGTAAGCACGAGCTGTTCGATTATTTCTTGACGGATTGAATGCGGTGTGCAGTTGCCAAAACCGTCCGAATTTGCTCGGCTCTGTCTGCAAATGTAATAAACATACTGCGCTTTCGCACCGTTTGCCCGCCGCTTAATATGGAGTTTACTGCCGCAGTCTTCGCAATAAAGCCTCCCATTTAAAACGCCCATGTCACCGAGCTTTGTCGGTCGCCTGCGTCCGTCTCGGATACGCTGAACGACATCAAATGTTTCTTGCTCAATAATGGCAGGGTGTGCGTCCTCGAATATCGTCCAATCCTCAACAGGACGGTATATGTGGGTCTTATCCTTGTAGGACTTTACCGTAACTTTGCTTAAGGTTGCAATTCCAAGATACTCCCTGTTTGCTAATATATCAGATATGTTGGAAGCACACCAATGATTATTCGGGTATTTGTACTCCGGTAACTGCTTGCCCTCACGCTTGAGACGGTGAATGCTCGGACGGTCAAGCCCCCGTTCCCTTAATGCAAGCGCTATGGCTTTTGTCCCCATTCCGTCAATGCACATTTGGAAAATTTCACGAACAACCTCGGCGGCCGGTTCATCAATGTCCCATATAAAAGGGTCATCGCTTGATGGCTTGAAGCCGTAAGGGGCGATTGAGTTGTGGTGCTTACCCGACTGTGCTTTTGCCTTGAACACCGCCCGTATTTTCTTGCTGGTATCGGCTACGAACCATTCGTTGAAAACATCTCGAAAAATCGACATAATGTCAAAACCGTTTGACGTATCGAGGTTATCGTTGGCGGCAATCAACCGAACGTTGAACTCATCAAAGGTGCGTTTCAACAATCCGACCTCAAGCACATCACGTCCGATACGGCTTTGGTCTTTGATAATGACTGTGGCGACACGCCCTGCCCGAACCTCGTCGAGCAGAGCGTCCAGCCCCGGTCTTCTGAACAGCGTCCCGCTGACCCCGTCATCCACAAAATGGCGAATATTAAAAAAGCCATTCCTTTTTGCATATGTTTCGAGGATTTCTTTTTGGTGGACGATGGAATTAGAATCACCTTCAAAATCATCGTCTTTGCTTAACCGCTCATATAAAGCCGTGATTTTGTTGTCGTCCGTTTGCCTGATTTGTTGCATACTACCTACTCCTTTATTATAGAATCAGTAGTATATTCGCGTACAATTTCAGACATAGCAAGCGTTTCAGGCTCTTTAGTTTGATAACTTTTTGTGTCTGAAACGTGGCGGCAAATAAGGCGTTCCAGCTTTTTTTCTACCGTCTCAGTGGCGGTCGGGGAACACTCAGCTGTAACGCAATATACCTTTCCGCTGATAATCGTTTCGGTTGTAATTGGCTCCATGATAACCCTCCGTTCCGAGGGAAAAGAAAAACTCCCCTCACTATCGAAAGGACAGTGAGGGGACGAAATCCGTAGTATGTGGGCAAAAAAATAATCCCCGCCGCAGAAAAATCCTCAACGGGCGTAAAGAGTGGCGCATTATTCACTGTATTTAATAAAGGCGTCCTTGAAGCCCGCCGCTTTAACTCTTTTGAGCATGGCATCAGCGTTAGCTTTGACAGAATATGCACCGACCTGAACCCGGTACAGTTTCTTCGGTTCGGTCGGAGTAGGTGTTTCAGTCGCTGTGAGCAGCCTTTTAACCTCAACGCGGAAAGAATCCATTGACTTTCCGTGTTTAGGAAACCAGTGTCCGGGGTCGGCATGGTTACTGGCGATGCCACGCTTATGTCCTTCGTAATGCCCAATGATAACACCGTCTGCCATAGGGTCGAGCTTGTACTCCTTGCAGAGATAGGCGCATAATTCAGTTGCTTCTTTATATACAGCATTGAAATAAGCGGCATCGGTCAAGCCATCCTCGCATATTTCAAAGCCGATATGGGTATCGTTGACCGAACCTTTCGAGCCTGAACCGCCATGCCAGCCTCGATGATTCCACGGAAGCGTCTGGTATGTGGCGATTGTTCCGTCAGCCAGTTTGCCAATAAAAGCGTGAACACAGACCTGACGGCCACCGGGCTTGTCTTGATTCCAATGATTGTTGTACTGGTTCTTGCCGAGCAGTCCATCATCGGGT
This sequence comes from Eubacteriales bacterium, assembly GCA_028705495.1. GTDB lineage: Bacteria > Bacillota > Clostridia > Oscillospirales > CAG-382 > GWF2-38-85. The sequence continues at coordinate 88,073 of JAQWDK010000006.1, read as the reverse complement.
CCGACGTAGCGTTTGAGATTGGGGTTGTTTGCCCCGGTAGAATGCACCATGATGCCGTTTGGTGTAATGGTTCTGCCTGCTTTGTAGCAAGCGTTGTTTGTGAATATCAATTTTCGTAGGTTCATTTCGCCTCGCCGTCCTTTCCATGAAGCTGCGCCAGCACCTCTTTGAGTTTTTCAGGTACCGGCAGTCCGATGGTCGTGGCGTTTTCCAGCAAGCTCACGCCCTCGTTGGCGATATAGAAGAAAATGACCGCTGTACGAAGCGGAGCGCCCGCGCCTCCAAGCAGATAGGAATCAATAAGATGAGCGATGCCGACCACGAGGAACAGCGCCACTTTCTTGGCGATGCCGTGCGCTCCGATTCGGCTGGACAGCTTCTTTTCCACGATTGCCCGAAGTACGCCCGTGATGTAATCAACAACCACAAAGGCGATGAGCGCATAAAGGAAGCCGTCCACCCCACCCAAGCACCATCCCAGCCAACCGCCGGCAACGGCGATGGCTGTCTGAATCCAATTCCAAATCTCTTTCATATAAAATACCCCTTTTCTTGTTTTGAATATGAAAACAGCACCCCGAGTCGGAGTGCTGTCGCCAGAAATATAATCAGGAGATTACCACTTTGCTTTGTGTGGATTTATCTCCCATTTGAGAAACATAGTCCTTAAGAAGCGCCTTACCCTTTCTGCCGGAGCTGTCCACGGTGAACTCGGTGATGAAGCCGCCTTTTCCGAACTTGTGCCGGACATTGGTAACGGTGCCGGTTTTGCTGTGCTTACCGTTTGTTTCGACAAGCTCGATTTCGTCCCCGATAATCAGCTGCGGCGTGAAAATCCCGGCAAAACTCTCGATTCTTCCGCTGATGGCGATTAGCTTTGCCAGCTCATCTGCGTATGCTGCAAGTGCGGCACCATCCGTTCCGTCAGGCACAGCGACATACAATGTCTTGTGCTGCGGAGAAACCCACCACCTGTGCGGTGGGAGTGTAATATAAACCGTCGCGGCAGGCTCTTTGCAGAAAACGCACAGTTTGGCGCAGGTGTTCTCATCCGAGTATTCCACATCATAGCTGAAGCAAGTTTTGTCGCGCTCAAACACATAAATCGAGGGTTGTTCAAATCGGCTGTCACTAACGGGAGCGATACCGACCGTCCCGTCTGTGTTTTCACGTAATTGCCAGCCGGGAAGAAGTGCGATAATTTCCTCAATGCCGGACTGGAGATTGGTATTCGGCTCAAAGGTAAGCTTCCACGCTTTTTGCGGATCTCCGACAAAGTAGTTTTCTATACCGGATAGCAACAGTATCGCTTCAAGGTTATCCTTAAGCGTAGTGTTCAGAAAACTGTTGTTTTCATCAAAGGTCTGTTCCTTCAGCAGTTTTCCAATACCATTCCGCGCTGTAACAGAGATGCTTTCCTCCGGATATGACGTACTGACCCGGTCTATATAGAATTGACCGAGTGGGAGCCAAGCACTGCCTCCCATCGTAAAGCTGATCTCCAGCATCGTACAAAAAGGTTTTCGGTGGCAAAGGCGATTTGAGTTCTACGGCTCGATGTTTTCAGAGAGTTTGCAGCACCGCCCCCGTAGATCGTGATTTTAACGATATAAAATCCCGTTACGAAGCTGCAACCGACCCGAATGCCACACGATATGATGCCGCCCCACTAAAATTATTGGATTTGACAAAGCTTGAGAGTGTAGAAACGTACTCACTTCTCGGACAAGCGATAATCAGCACCGCCGATAACGCTTATAGCCGATTTTGGCAGAACTTGAATGCGATGGATTGGGTTAATACCGGCCACACACATTATTCCAAAAACGCAGCGGGTTCTTGTCCTTATTGTTCACGAGAACTGCCCACCGACTTCGAGGAACAATTCCTCGCCTGCTTTGACGAAAAATATTCTCAGGATTGCTCCCACCTCGTAGAATATGGGCGAAAATATAACGAGTATATGACAGCCTCATTTATCGAACCGTTAAGACGGTACATCGAGTTAATTCCACAGACAGGATTCGGCGATTGGAAAGCATATGGCGAACAGTTAAAATTGATTGAAAACACAGTACAGATGAACAATCAGAAAATAGCCGCGAAAATTGAAAAGCCCTCGGAAGTAGTCGGACTTAACAGCATAAGCGAATTTGTCGAACGAGTAAACGATCTTCTCACCGAAACAAATAAGCTGTTTGAGGCCAACAACAAAATCTTCGATGCCAAAGGCAAAACCTGCGAAGATTGTATCAATGAAGCGTGGGAGCTGTTGGCCTTCGAAACGAGCGGAGATAGAGCAGCGTATGACGCTGAGGACAAAAAGTTAGCAGCCGACAGCCTTCAAAAAGCAACCACTATAAAAAGGCTTAATGGTTCGTTCGGTGTCCTCAAAAATGAAATTCGAGATTTGTCAGACAAAATGGGTGGTACGGCGTCCACGGTTGAGAAAATCAATGCCCTGCTCCAAAAGACAGGGTTCAGAGGATTTCAACTCCGCCCCCACGCGAGAGTTCCTGATAAATATGAAGTTGTCCGCGAGGATGGCGAAGTCGCCAAAGGTCTGAGCGAGGGCGAAAAGAACTTTATAGCGTTTTTATATTTTTACTTTTATGTTCAAGGGGCGTGGCGCAAAGAAGACCTTGTTAAGGGAAAAATCGTAGTCATTGACGACCCTGTTTCGAGTATGGACAGCGGTGTTCTTTTTGTCGTCAGCTCACTCGTCCGTAAATTGGTTGAGGACTGCTTCTTAGACGGTGGCCAATTCAACATTAAGCAGATTTTTGTTTTGACACACAATCCGTATTTCCACAAAGAAATATCCCATAAATACGAAACGAGCAAAGACGACATCGTAAAGAAATCATCGTTTTTCTTTGTCAAGAAATCGGATGAGAATGTTTCTACCGTTAAAATCAATGAAATGGAATGCGTCACGAATGAAAGTGGCGTAGAAAACGTTTCGCCTGTAAAAAACTCGTATGATGCTTTATGGTGCGAATACAGGGACGCACGGCTTCCGGCAACGCTTCTCAGCGTAATTCAGAGAATTGTCGAATACTATTTTCTTCAACTCTGTAGTTACAGCATCGAGGATTTGCGAGAGCGGGTGAAAACCCACATCGGCGGGGACGACAAAAGGCAGCGGATAGCTGATGAAATACTCCGCTTCATCTATGACGAGAAATTCGATGCAGGCGACGGCATTAACTACGCACCCGACCACGACATACCGGCTTACAAAGAAGTGTTTGAGATGATTTTTGAAGCGTTGAGCCAAAAATCGCACTATCTCAAAATGTCAGGCGAATGTGAATGAGTTATTTAGAAGAATTAGGGCCACAATTTAGGCGATATAAAAAGGTTCTGTTAACTAAAGATGAAAAAATGAGATTTGAAATGCGAACCGGCATAGAAAAATGAAAGAATCAAGAGAGGAGGTTATCACATGAACGGCCATAAACCAATAAACGCCCGCAGGATTTCTGTTGCCGGATTTTCATTTCTATTTGCCTACATTCTGTCGTTTCAGTTTGAGGGGCAGGTGCTGTACAGCCTGCTGGATTTGCGTGGAACAGACACCGACCATTACATACTGACTGCAATTATCGCGCATTTCGCAGGGCTTTTTACCTGCGGCCTGTTTGTCAAATCACAGGCGGTCGCCAAAAGCGTGATGCTCGGCGGCATGGGCTTATGCTTAGCCGCTTCTGTTCCCTTCTTTTTTACTCCCTCCTCTCTATGGTTGGGCGGACTGATTGTCAGCGGGTACTTTAGTGGCTGCGCGGTGGCGGCATGGGGATTTTTTCTCAGGGCCTTTACGCCCAAGAACGAGCGCATTAAATCCTGCGCCGATGTTCTGATTTATTCCAATCTGCTGATGATTGCAGTTAACGTGGTGGCTATGAACAGGTCAGCCTTTATCGGGCTTGGCCTCTCTGTGCTTTGTCTTGTAATCGGTATGGTCTTCATTTTGATCCTGCCGTTGGGGCAGGAGAATGAGCAGAACAAAACATTTATAAACATGACGCATGGCGGCATTAAAAACCAACTGATATTGCTGTGTTTTTTTGTCTTTATCATCACAATTAATTCCGGACTGATGTATCAGGTCATCAACCCTGCTTTTGAGCATCTGGCCGGTTTGGTTAGCTGGTATTGGGCCGCGCCTTATATCGTGGCGCTCGCCATTATGCGCAACCTGCCTATGAAAGCAAAGCGTTCCAGAATTTTGTATATTGGAATGGCAATGATTATGGGATCGTTCCTCAGCTTTATGCTGCTGGGGAGAAACACCTCCGACTATCTGACTGTGGATACGCTGATGCTCGGTGCTTGCGGTATTTTTGATCTGTTTTGGTGGAGCATCCTTGGAGAAATGTTGGATTATAGCGATAACCCGGCACAAACCTTTGGCATCGGTCTTTCCGCCAATGTATTCGGCGTCCTTTGCGGAGGCTACTTGGGAATGGCCGTAACATCTATTGGGCTTCCAAGTGCGGAGGTTGCGGTAATTGCCCTGACGGTGGTATGCGTTACATTGGTTATGCTGCCGCCCCTCAACCACCGGCTTGTTCTATTGCTGAAAAGCCATGCTTACCTTGCCGCTTATGACAATATGAGCCAGTCTCAACAAACAGACATCATTCATCAGATAAAAACCCTTGATCCTCTGACGGTTCGGGAAAAAGAGGTATTGCAATTGATTCTTTCCGGTAAATCCAACCGTGAAATTGCAGGAGCTTTGTATATTAGTGAGAATACCGTTAAAACACACGCAAAAAGTATTTTTTCAAAATATGATGTTTCAAGCCGTGCGGAACTCGTCAGCACCCTGCTGAAAAACCAAACGGTTAGATGATGCATAAAACCGCATAAATACTGTTTAACCCGCCTCTCGCCCTTTTGGGTGAGGGGCTTTTTTCGTAAAATCATCCTTTAGAATGATGTTTTTTCAGGCATACTTCGCTAAACTATATGATGAAGGAGGGATGGTGCAAATGAAATCAATCCGCGAACGGCGCAATGGATATGCCTTGTTGTTCGTAGCCGGTATTTGTTTGTCGGTATGGCTCGGCATGGCATTCATGTTAGAAGCGGTTTTCATCTTTGGAGCTATCAGTCTTATATTTCTCCTGTTATTGGTGAGGCAGAGCCGTCGGCTCTATGATGCAACACTTATTTGGGATAATCGCATCCTTGCGGTGCCATCGGCTCTTATTTCAATACCGGGCCGCCAAAGGAAAAAAGACACCGAGGAAACCGTAGTATCTACCTTTGGTATCCTCATTGGCAGTGAAATTTACCAGTGGGGTCTCGACGGGGTAAATGGCGTGCGGCTGTACACCGCTAAAGTTGATAAGGAGCGGATGTACCTGACCTTTGGCGACAAAGCTCAGACCATGCGGGTAGAGTTGCTGCACGGAATGACTCAAAAGCAGGCGCTGCTGGATGCCGCACAAAAGCTGCTTCATGAAACCGGTGTAACAGCAGTTGTAAACGGTTGGTAATCCAGTAAAATTATATCTGAATAATGGAGGAAACACTATAAAAAAGTTATTTGCATTCATTCTGACACTTATGATGATGATTTCCCTCGCCGCTTGCGGCGTTGAATCACCGTCGGAAAGATCTACGCCCACAGGCGACAGCACAACGTCCGATAACTCAAAAAAAGCAGAAGCAAAGGTGTATGGTATCGGCGATGCGGCAGAAGCAAACGGGCTTTCCATCACTATTGACGGAGCGGAGCCTTTCGATTATACAGGTATGCTTTCAAGACCGAAGGATGGATTCGAATATTTGAAGGTCTGGTTTACGTTTACAAACGTATCCAACGAACCGATTGAATCCCCCGACAAGAAGGATATCTGCATCATCTACAAGGAAGGCCCCACCGGGGACGACAGCGATATGAAATCGGAAGAAAACTCACAGGTTATGCTTGATGTGGCTGACAGGAACGAGCGGTATATGGAGGACATAGAGCTTGCCCCTGGCGAATCTACCGGCGGCTGGATGGTCTATCAGCGGCAGACCGATAAGAGCGAGATTACAATGCACTATTATTCCGGCTTTTTCAATGTGCCGCCGGATTTGGTTTTCAAATTCACGGTTTAATAAGTTTTAAGGAGGATTTACACAATGAAACGAAGATTATTGTCCCTTATTCTGACTGCTGTAATGTTGTTGTCAGCTATGGCAGGGTTGTCCGGATGTGGAAAAAGCGGCTTTGGTTCAACCACAGTTGTCACCAATAAAGAAACGAAAATTGGAAATCTAAAGAAAGATGGTTGGAGTCTAACCATTCCAAAGAACTGTTTCGACGAGGACGTAAAAGTTAATGTGACCAAAGTGGGAAGCGGCGAGGCTTATGACGCTGCAAAGGATAGTTTTCTTGCTTTACCAATTGATATAAGTATTGAAGGTATGGAAAACGTGCGGTTAAACGAACCTGTAAAAATCACAATGAAACTCAATAAGAAAAACCTTCCGGATGCCGAGAGCTTTGACCGAACGGTCATGACATATTGGAACGGCGGCGAGTGGGAGCCAATTATCCCCGACCCTGTTCGTCTGTCCGAGGGATATTTGGAATTTGAAACCTGGCATTTTTCATCATACAGTGGTAAGTTGATGAACAGAGAAGATCAGATAAAACTATACGCACACAAAATGGCGGTAGATGCTGTCAGCAACGAAGTGAAAGATCCGACTTACATGGAAAAGATAAATGCAGTGTGCAATGATTATTTTGATGGGATTGGTCTGTATGCCAGCGAGATGCGTGAAATAATCATTGACCGTGTGTTGGATATGAATATAGTCCCGACGACGCGGGAACTGGCAGCACAAGCCGATATGGAGGCATTGACCTATAAATGCGGCGAGCTTCTTGCCGAAGCCACAATTGATGTGGTTCAAGAAAATCCTTTAGTTAAAGAAAGCCTAATGGAGGGATTAGGTAAATTGGGCACACTCACCCAAGGCGCAGAGGCTCTTTATAATGGGGATTATAAAACAGCGCTGGTTGAGTTCACCGATTTAGGCGTTACCCTGTTTGGCGGCGCCGCGGGCGGCGCGGTGACCGCGATAAAATCCATAGGTGATTTAAGCAAGGCGGCGACCGAGCAAGGTATTATGGCGTGGAAAGATTATGAGATGGAGTGTGCTTACAAGTCGTATGCGGGGCTGGCAAAGGAGGGCGCTTACGGTTATACGCTGAATCCCGGTGACTGGGAAACGCTTAAAATCCAGATGCGCGGGTATTACAACCGCCTTTTAAGCGAAAGGAAGGAAGCATGGCGCAGGCTTCACGGAAAAGACAAACTATCCGAAGCGGAAATAAAAGCGCAGGAAGACTTTGTGGATGCCAATCTAAAGAAACAGTTCGAAAAAAGGCTGGCGAATGAAAAGCAGATTGAAGCCAAAGCGGCTGAATATGAGAAGATTATTCAGACTTTTAAGGACATCAACCTACTCAACCGCCTTGATTACGGATATAAATATGAAATGACCGTTGAGCAGCGGCTGCGGTCGCTCTTTACCATTCGACAAGTAATTTTGAAAATGGTGGGCGGAGATATATCTGTTTTCGGCAGTGAAAAAGACCGTGAAGTTAATTTGAGCATAGCAATCGCCAAGTGGCTCAGCTGCGGCAAGGACAGGGCGAAATTCTATGACTGGATGCGAGAGAAGGGGTATCTTGCAAGTCTGAAGGAGACAATCGGTTATTGGAAATTAGTTCGGTCGTTTGAGAATGAATACGAACAAAGCGCGGCTGATGAAAACTATTCATCTTCATGGAGCGGTGGTGGTGGAAGCTACTCCTACAACTGCAAGTTTATCGGGCATCATTGGTATACAGCAAGCACGCACGACGACTGCCACGGTGAATTTGTCAATAATTCTGGAACTGCAAGTTCACCGAAGGATAGTTATTTAGGTGGCGAGAAGGTCACAATCGATTTAAAAATATCGGCAGAAACATCGCCTAATATCTGCTTTCATCTTGGCGCTTCGTTGGGAGCAAGCATAACGCCCGTAAACCATGACGATCCGTTTGTTAGCTACGGCACAAACATGGATTTATGGGAAGTAGTTGAAAATCCCCAAAAATCCCGTGTGAGTACAAATAAGAACGATACAAATACAGGATATTTAGGAGGAGAACTCACCGTTGGCGGCGAAATGCCGAGCGGCTATGCTAATGGAGATAAAGTCTATATCCTTATCAGCATGGGCGGCGGAAACAACTTGATAACGACAGCTTATGAATACGAGTGGATCAAGAAATAAACGGGAGGTGGGTTCATGGCAAAGAAGAAAACTGAAAAAAACATCCCCCTGCCCATCCTCATTATTATCTGCGCTGTTTTGATGTTCGCCACATATAACAGCCTTTCCATTCTGGCGCTTGGGCTATGGGGAGAGAGTGTCATGGGTACGGTGGACAGCTATGGCAACCGGCTGGATAACACGGATGCGGAACCAAACCGCTCCCGCACCGTTTCCAAGGGCTATTGGTTTCTGGCTAACGGTAAGGAGTATCGGGGGTATGTAATATATCAGAGCGATGAAGCTTGGCCACGACTTGAGGAGGGTGAGACACGTAGCGAGCATATTCGATACTTAGCATTTTTACCCTATATCAATAAACCTGCCATGCTTGCCGATTTTGACGAGATTGGCGAGGGTGCGATCATTTACCATATCCTCGCCCCCATCGGTTGTTTGCTTTTGCTGTTGCTGGTCATACGCACAGCCAGAGGTGGAAAAAAGAAGAAAACAGCGGCGAGGAAGCCCGCCGTGCCTGAAATAATTAAAGTAAGGAGTGATACGGATATGTTTTGTCCCAACTGTGGAAACAAACTACCGGAGGGCGCGGCTTTCTGTTCGGCCTGCGGTGAGAAAACACAGGCCAGCGCCCCCGGCGTGTGTAAGGCCTGCGGCGTAGAGTTGCCAGAGGGAGCTGAATTTTGCATCGGGTGCGGCAAGGCGGTGAATTCGGCAACATCGGAGCCGACGGAAGCGAGCGGGGCAGCAGCTTCCGCGCCCCCACAAAGTGGCGCGGGGCTGGCCGGCTTTTCCGATAGGTATAATTCACCTGAGATACTGGAAGCCGCACAGAAAAACAAAAAATTCTCCATTGGCTGTATGTGGATATTGGTTTTCGTGCCGCTCATCGGCTTTCCCGTCGCCGGTCTGCTGATGGACGATTTCCCCTTTGGAGAATCCCTTGTCATTGGCGTGGGCATTGCACTTGTCATGCTGGTCGTTAATCTACTGGCTTTGCGAAGAACTAAGAAGCCCATGTGGGAGGGTGTGGTCGTCAATAAGTACAGCAAGGAAAAAAGCGAGCATAGGGGCGGCGAGGATGATAATTACAGAACCTATACGGAATATACCACAATTATTAACACCGACGCGGGCAAGAAAAAGACCATCGTGGAAAAGGACAGTGGGAGGCGTATGTACGACTATCTTTCCGTTGGCGACAGGGTGCGGTTTCATCCAAGATTCGGCACATACGAGAAATACGATAAATCCAAAGACCGCATTATCTACTGTAACGTCTGCTCCATGATGAACCCCATCCAAAACGACCGCTGCAAGCGGTGTGATAATTTATTATTTAAATAAGGAGGCTTTGAAATGAAACAATTTACCACCCTGCTCGAGGCGGCAGAGTTTGCCGCCACACGCTGCAAGAGTTGGAGCTTTGCCACTGCCGATGATAGATACGATGTAAAAGGCTTGCTGGTGCTTGCCGAGACAAGCGACAGTGAAAACCAGATCGATGAGGACAGCTTTTATGTGGTTTCGCCCGCCGGAGCCATCGGCTTATGCGAGGACGGCGAGGACATCGACTGGCTGTTTCTGTCCGATGTCGCACCAAATGAAGATTTGCCGCTGATATACCAAACTGCCACACAGGTAAAGTTCTGCACGAAATGCGGCTCCGGTGTTGTTTCCGGCGCGCGCTTTTGTGGCAAATGCGGCAATAGACTATGATAAGTATTAGCTGTTTAATATTTATAAACCATCGATAAAGTGCGAAGTAGATACTTATGATAATTTTATAAATTACTATTTTGTCCTTTCTGTCCCCATTGTCCTTGGGGGCACTATGCAGAAAACCGTTACCAAACATAATACACCACACTCCAAAAACATGGTGCATTGTATCAAGTAACAGTAGGTATGCCATATCTGTTACCGTTCTTGATACAATTTCAAGAGCGGTAATTCCCTTTTTTGCCCTAAAAACGGCTGTAAAACGGGTTAAAACGGTGGTTCAAGTCCCCCCCTGTTAGCGTTTTTGATAGCTATCACCGAAAAAATAACTAATATTGGTTTATACAGTTGAAATATAGCATTTTTCAATCGTTAAATTATAGTATCGTTAAATTATTGGTTTTTAATATTATATAACCATAAGGCTCGGTGCCAGAGAACTCCTCTCTTACATTGAGCCTGTTTTTTATATACAGTCCTATGGGACAAAAAGGACAATGCTTGATTGCATTTATCGCTTTGGAGGTAATGGAGGTATAAAATGTATTGTTTTATTGTCAGCCATTACAAAACCTCCGTTATTACAGGTCCATTGAAAAATAGAAGTTTAATTTTCAATCTTTGCAGGCATTTCATATGCATTTTTCCGAACCTACTACAAAGGCAAGAAAAAAGCTGTTACCTATAGGTTGCGAAACGTGGAAGCCTATGAGCAACGTAAAAAGCTGTGTGAATATGGAATAATGTATCCGCCACAATCCTTTGTATATTTAAAATCTGCTACTACATAATGGAGAACTTATTTTGTGTATGTGCTAAAATGATATGCCCCAATAGAAAGAGAAGTCTGTAACCAAATATGGTATAATGAGTTGGAGTGTTATACTTTAAGTAGAGTCGACCAGCACCCAAAAATCTGATAGAATTACATCAGAAGAGGTGCAAGAAATGAAGTACAGTAAAGAATTCAAGCAGGAAGCATTGAAGCTATCCGATGAGATCGGGGTAAAAAAGGCAGCTTCACAACTAGGTATGCCGTATTACACCATTGCTGAGTGGCGAAAGAATCGAAAAGCAGTCGCGTAAGCAGCAAAACCGACACTTAACGATGATGAGCTTCGAGTGCGTAACAGTCAGCTATAACGTGAGATTGCCGAACTACAACGAGCAAATGATATTCTAAAAGATGCCTTAGGTTTTTTTACAAAAGACCGGAGGAAGTAAAAACATCGGAGCGTCACATATTCGTGCTGAAATACAGCGAAAAATTGTTATGATAACGCCCGAATGAAGAGCTTTTTTGCCACATTAAAAAAGGAAAAGCTATACCAGCTGCCCACCTACCGGATGTCACGTGAAGAGGTAAAAAGCGTGATATTCAGATATATTTTCGGATATTACAACACTAAGGTTTAATCCCGATGGGTTGCCTCCGGCTATATACTGGAAACTATTGTCCAAAGTGGCTGCATAAAGATCTGCACACCGGCTCAGAGAATCTAATAATATGCTGTTACCATTTTTGGGTGTTTTTCGACTACCCACTTCTTGACAAGTCCATAAATAGCAAATAAAGATAACTCTTAAATGAATTCTGGTAGTTTACAAGTATCATTATATTTGTTAAAGTAGAAACAGATATAGCCTATTATTAAATATTGGAGGACTAGTAATGAAAAAAGCGAAATTCTATGTTCTTGTATTTGTTATCGTCTCAATTGTTCTATCTAGCTGTGTCAGCAATCCTGGCGATGGTTCAAACGGTGCTTCACAAAACATTTCTTCTCAGGAAGAAAGTAAAGCATTAAATCTAAATGATTATTTAGAAACCCTTCCAGATAAAGACTTTGATGAATACAACTTCACAGTATTCATGCCACTGCGTTTTAATAATGAATATTGTGCTGTTTATGTACAAGCAGATGAGCTTCAATCAGAGCTTCTGAATGACGCTGCTTACGAACGCAACCAGCTTCTTAAAGAAAAATATAATATCAATATAAAAGCTCTTGAAGGTGGAGAGCCAGGTGGTGATGTATCTATACAATTAAGAACATACATACAGTCGAACGGGAACGACATTGATCTTGTCACCCCACATGCAAGTGTTGGAGTTGCTTCCCTTATGACGGATAGTTTACTTTATGATCTTAAGAATTTGCCTTATGTTGACTATAATATGCCTTGGTGGAATTCAGATGTAAATGAAGCACTAGAACTCGGAGATAAATCTTATTTTGTCGTTAATGATATCACTATTTCAAATCATTCATTCCAATGTATTGTATTTAATAAAAAAATGCTTGAAGAACTTCAAAAACCCAATTTGTACGAATTGGTTTATGATGATAAATGGACCATCGACGAGATGCTCAGCGTTCTAAAGGGTGTACAAAACGACACGAATGGTAATAGCATAGATGATGACGATGATAGATGGGGAGTGATATTACCTTCTGCACTGTCGCAAGCAGTTATGTATTCGAGCGGGGTTTTTCCTGTAACAAACAATAACGGAAAACCAGCCGTAAAATTTAATGATTCAAAGATGAATTCTTTAGCAGATAGCTTACTTGGTGCAATAGCTGACAAGAGCATAAAAATGGTAGATTATAACGATGATAAATATGATATTTTCGTAAACGGTAATGCCTTAATGTTAGTTTTCAATTCTACACATTATTCTATATTAAACGAAATCGAATTTGATATTGGAATTCTACCATTGCCAAAATATGATGAAGAACAAGAAAATTACTATTCTATTGTTGGAGCGGGCTTATTGGGTATCCCTGTTAACGCCACCGCTGAATCGATCGAGCGTACAGCCTTAATAATGGAAGCTATGTCAGCAGCTTCGTATTTTAAAATGCGCCCAGCATTTGTTGATACTATCCTTTATAACCGTAGTCTAAGAGATCAAGACTCACAGAGAATGCTCGATATTATAATAGAGTCATCTGTTTACAATATAGGTTTTAATATCGACAATCAGGGGAATGTAGGAGGGTTTTTGCAAACAATACTCCAAAGTGGCTCTAATACAGTTGCATCTCGCTCAGAAGCAATTCTTGAATCAACTCAAAAATTCTATGACGATCTTTATAACAAGGCTCTTGGAATAGATTAATATGATTAGAAAAATAACAAGGAAAGTTGAAAACGTAGAATGCCTTTTAGAAGTTGAATCTTATGTTATTTTTAACTCAGATTCGAACGACTACAAATATTCACACCATCCTTTTATTGCTTATCATAATGGTTCGTTTTTTGCTATGTGGTCAGTGGGATTAAAAGACGAAGATTCACCGGGTCAAAGTGTAATGTATAGCAAATCTAAAGATGCCATAGAATGGTCTGAGCCCCAAATTTTGGCATCTTATGATCAAATATCTCCACAATGCATCTTAACAGCAGGTGGTTTCTATGAATATGATGGAAATTTATTAGCATATATAGGTTCTTACGAATATAAAGGGACTGAATTGCAAATTCCGTCTCCTCACAAAAACACAATGTTGTATTATTGTTGCTATGAAAACGGCAATTGGGTCAACCTTACTCAAACCGGATTAAAAATTGTCCCCAACTATCCTCCCCTCGAAGTTAGCAAACGTCTTATCATTTCCGGCAATATAAGTTTCCCATACACATTTGACTTATCTGGGCGAAGTGGTTGGACATGGACAACACTACCGTCTATAAAAATCACAGAAGATTTTTATGATGATTCATTTATGATAACAACAGTTAGATGCAATAACGATGATACTTCTATTTGCGAAGGGTCTATTTATGAATCCTATGATAAAAAAATCAACGTCTTATTAAGATCAAATAAACATGTTCTATACTCGAGTACTAGTTCTGATTATGGCGAGACATGGAGTGAAGTCATTGAAACAAATATAAGCGACTGTAATTCAAAGTTCCACACAGGAAAACTTCCAAACAATAAAATATATCTTATTCACAACCCTTTACGTCAAGGAATTAAAGCAGATAGGGGCATTTTATCAATCCTTACATCAAATGATGGTTATGTTTTTGACCATGAGTATGTAATTTCTGATGAATTAATACCCCTAAAATATCCCGGCTCATTCAAAGGGGGGACATATGGATATCCACATTCTATTATCGTCGATGATAAAATGTATGTGATTTGTTCTATTAATAAAGAGGATGTAAAATTGTTCGTGTTTGAGGTTAATAGAATATAGAAATATAAAAAGATAAAGCAGGATAAAACCTGCTTTTTTTATGTTTGAGATTCTAAAAACTTTGATGGGCTCATACCCTTGACGCGTTTAAATGCGCGGCTGTATGCTTGAGGTGTTGAAAATCCTAATAGATAAGACGCCTCAGATATAGAAATACCATTTTGTTTAATTAATCTAATGCTTTCTTCAACTCTCTTGTTACAAAGGTATTGTTGTAAAGTAACTCCCATTTGCTTTTTGAAAATATGCGATAAATAACAAGGGTTATATCCCAAACTTTTTGCGATTGTATTTACGTCTCTGATTGTATGTATATTAGTGTCGATAAATAAAATAACAGAATATAAAGACAGTCCCACATAATTTACTGTATTATCAGCGAGATATCGTATATTTTTTGTTACTGTAAATAGACGGGCTACATGAATTAATAACTGCATCATGTAAGATTGGATCATTAGTTTGTGATTTGGCAGCGAGTTATAATATTCATCAAGACATTTATTAAATGTAGAAACAACCTCTTGTTTACCTTTGATTATATTCGTTGGAGAGGTTTTGTAGAATGCTCTTAAAGAATTATATTCCTCACCTGCAGAAAGACTAAAATCAAATCCGATAAACAGGTATCTGAACTCGCTTGTAGCTTTAACAATATGAAAACAATTTATGGGGGTTAGAAACACATCACCTTGTTTCACAGGTATTTCTATTCCGTCTATAATAGAAATACCTTCACCAGAAACAACATAACTGATTTCATGGCACCATTGGTTGTGGGGTTCACATTGATATCCAGGCTCGCAAAAAAGTTCACCTAATTGGTGAAGCACAAGGGGGCCGATTGCTTCTGGTGATTTAATGAATTCTTTTTCAAATTCAAATTTTTTTCCTGTTGGGTTAAGTGATTTCATCTTCTTCTCCGTAGATTCATAATCTGTTCGCCGTTTATCTGTTTATGCTCTGCAACTGTCAATTCATTTAGATTATAACAAAAATTATCATAATTGTACATTGCTTTACTCTAATTGAGCTGAAAAACAACATAAAAGCAAATTAGGATAAGTTCTATACAAAGAAAAGCCATTGTTAATAACAGAGAAACAAGTATAATAGAAATAAATCAAACTAATTTAACTATGTTTGATAAAGGGAAGGCACGATAGTAAAAATTCAAGCAAAAAAACGAAAGGACAGTTGCAAGCAATGAAAAACATCAAAATCACCGTTGCAATCATCTTAACTATTTTTCTTCTATTTCCACTTGTTTCATGTAATGGTGGAGGGACAGCTTCAATAACGGATGAGAGCATAAATTCCACATCAGAAACATCAAATGAGGAAAGCAGATATGTAGCTGATGTGCCCGATACTGATTTTAACAATGAGTTTACTGTCACTTTTCTTATCAGAAATCACGAACATGGCATTTTCGAAACATGGGATTTTGAACAACACGAAAAAAACAGCGATATCATAAATGATGCTCTCGAAGCAAGAAATAATTACATACAAGAAAAATATAAAGTAAAGCTTGAGTCCTATGCGGTTGGTGGTGAAAGAAACGGCGGTCAGATGCTTACTGCTATTAGAGAAGAAGCATTAAGCGAGCAAGGTCTCTTTGATGTTGTTTATTCTTCACTTTATGATGCAGTTTCTTTAGCTTCTGAGGGTGCTTTTTACGACTTATCGGAACTGCCACATATCAATTTACAAGCGCCTTGGTGGGATGAAAAAGCTCTTGATAACCTATCTCTTGCAAACAGAACGTTTTATGCTATAGGAGATATATCAATTCAAATCAACGACACATTACCTGTAATTTTATTTAATAAACAAATGGTCAAAGATGGTGGTCTTGATAATCCTTATGATCTTGTTAAAAGTGGAAAATGGACGCTTGACAAGTTTGAAGAGATGGCAAAAGGAATTTACAAAGACAACGGTGATTCGGTTATCGATATAAAGGATACATTCGGAATTGGCGGTCAAAACGATACAATGTATAATCTGTTCTATAATACAGGCGGTAGGTCATTTGAACTTGACAAATCTGGCAATCCTCAGATTTCGTTTATGAATGATAAGAACATATCAGCATTTACTAAGATTTATAACATCATGAACGATAAACAGGTTTTCATGAGCGCGAACTATTATGCGAACATTCCAGGCTTTAAAGAATCGCCAGTTGAATATATCGTAGATGCTTTTACAACAGGTCGTATGCTTTTTTACGCTGAAGGTATGTTGCATGTCCCTGAAATGAGAGACTCTTTGGTCGATTTCGGCTTATTACCGCTACCAAAGTATGATGAGGATCAAGAGGATTATTACCATCTCCTTGGTGCTTGGGGAGCAACTGTGGTTGCAATACCACGCTCTAACAAAAATGAAAAAAATACAGCATTGATCGTTGAAGCTCTTGCAGCTGAGTCAAAAAACACACTCGCTAAGGCATATTACGAGAAGATACTTCGTTATCGAAACACACGCGACAACGAAAGTGAATCTATGCTTGATATCATTTTAAGCACTAAGAGCATTGATATGGGTTTTGCATACAGATGGGGTAATCTCCCGGAAATTCTTGTAGCAATGCTTAACATGGGAGAACCAAATTTTGTTTCTATGTATGAAGCGAGAGAAGAAGTAGCAAAAACAGAAATGCAGCGAGCTATTGAAACCTTTTCAAATTTACCTCATTATATTGAAGAATAATAAATGTACATGAAGAAAGGGAATCATATGAAGAAATCAAGTTACACATGTATATTTGTAGTTTGTACAATTTTACTTACGGCTCTCGCATCTTCTTGCGCATCAACAAAATTAAATGATGGAATGGATGGATCTGAAGTGAGTAGTTTATCGTCTATAACCGATAGTACAGTAATAACTGCAAAAACGATGTCTGAACTGCGTAGCGTTCCTTCTGTAAATGAAAATAGTATCATAGTTCTAAAGGGATATTATAAAGTTGGCGATGGAGCTGGTGGTTTATTCTTTTGGGACCCCGAATCAACTGCCCCTGATAATGGTGGAACTGTAATAAAAATAAATTCCACCGATGTAGGGCGTTTAATACGCATACATGAAGAAAATAGCCTTAATGTTAAATGGTTTGGTGCTAAAGGAAATGGAAGCGGAGACGATTATCTAGCAATCCAATCAGCTATAGATGCATTACCTATTTACGGCGGAACAGTCTCTCTACCGGGAGGAACATATCCCGTTTCAAGTCCAATTGTAATCGGTAACGGTGACGGAGGTGAAGGCTTTTCAACGAGAAACGGCATAAAACTTATTGGTGAAGGAGGAGGGTTCGCAACTTGGACAAATGTACCCACACAAATTATTGCAACAGCAGTAATGGATTCGGTAATCGATGTTAAAGGTAGGATATCTGATTGTTATATTCAAAGCCTTTATATCAACGGAGGCTCTAAGGCAAAAAATGGATTAACTCTTACAGCAATTTCTGGTTGTATAATTTCAAATTTAAAAATTATACAATTTACAGAAAAGGGACTAGTTTTAATGGGAGGTCAGGCTCCAACAGGAAACTATAATATTTTCAATCGTTTTGAATCTATAAGTTCTGTGACAACACTTAACAACACTACTTGTCTCTTTATAGATGGTGATTATTCGGCAACAAATGATACATGGTTGACAACTTTTATAGATTGCAGGTTTGATACTCATACAACAACTAATTCGGTCGCAGCTCACTTCAAATTTGTCGATTCAATCTCATTCTACAGATGTCACTTCGCAAAATACGACGAGTCAAGCACAGGAGTTATATTTGACGCATTAGACAATCACGACTATCCATGCGGTATGGCTTTTTATGATTGTTCTATTGTAGATACGAAAGTTTTAGAGGACTCCACTCACCAAATACGAAAAAACTATTTTTACGGTTTTGGTACATATGACAACGAAAAAGTTCCACCCCACAATAAACTAATTGGTATAACTGATGAAGGCATCCCGTTTAACATGCCTGCAATCAGTGGTGGAACAATTGAAAACGGTAAGCTTCCTGCAATGACAGGGTTGTTTGATACATACAGCAATGCAGAATTTTCTTGGATCAACTTAAACGAGCCAAACTCTACAGTCGCAATTAAATTTAACGCTGGAGGCGAGTTCACTGGTGGAAAATTCTACTTTCCAAGCTTTGACGACAACACAGGAACAATAAATCTATCCGTCTATAAATGGAACGAAGATTACGAAACCACTATATCAAAGAACCCAGTTTATACAACTGCATTTGTAGATTTTGAGGATAACAGCTGGCAAAACTTTTCGATCAACTCTAACCTTACCCCAGGTGAATACCTAATTGTTCTACATGATTGTACCGATGTTAGTTTTGGAGTAGGCGTGTGGACGAAAGGTTCTGGAGTGTCAGTAACCACATATCAAAATGGTAGTGAATCTGATTTTGGCATTATTGCACAACTGCAAGTAAAATAAAATAACAGGAGAAAATCATGAAAAAGTCTTTAGCAATTTTGTTGGTAGTAGTTCTATTTATGTCGCTGTCGTCTTTTGTGTCTTTCGCTGCTGATGTTGACGGGTCGCTTTATGTTGGATGGGATCCTTCACCAATCAGCCTCCTTCCTGAGGGGAGCTCAGTCGGAGTTAGGTTCGTTACAACAGGAAGCTGGAAATCTTGTACTGTATATTGCCCCAGCTACGATGATAGCATAGGCAACCTAACATTTTCAGTTTTCAAATGGGAGAAAAATTTCGAAACTACCGTTTCTAAAACAGCGGTAGCAGAAAAAGTTTTTGAAAACTTCACCGATAACACTTGGGTTGAATTTACTTTTAGTTCAGATATTGAAGCAGGTGAATATCTCCTCCTTGTTCACGAAGGATCAGATCCGGGAGCAGGTGTTGGAGTTTGGATGGGCCCCGTTGTTGAAGGCATTTTGGTTTACAAAGACGGTATAGCTGATCCATCTATTGGTATAATGGCTACTATCAAAGTATCCACAGACGATAGCGTTGCGTTTAAAGCTGACGAAATTGTTGATGTAGTAGAAGAGCCAGACGAAAGCGAACCAGAAGAAAGCGAAGCAGAAGATTCAAAAGTCGAAACAACTTCTGAAACTAAAAACCCTTCTACATCAGATTCATCTTTAGCTTTAGTTATGATCGTTATAGTTTCTGGTGCAGCGTTTACTGTTGTTAAAAGGCGTCAAATAAAATAATTTTGTTAAAATATCCTTCGTAAGATGATAAGAATAATTTTAAGGAAAGGACAAAGGGTTGTTGTTCTTTCCTTAAATTATGATATAATTAATAGTAGAAATTCTGCCATGGAGAGTAGAAATGAATAAAAAAACTTTTTGGAATTGGATTTGTTGCCCGACAGAAGTAAAAGAGAACCTCCCAAATCCTTGGGAAAAGCTAAGTTTTAATTCAAAAGATGTAATATTGCCGCGCGGGAACGGAATTCCGACATTTATAAAAATATTCTATATAAACGAACCAATGAAAGAAGCCCTAATTAAAATAAGCGCTCTTGGTGTTTTTGATGTTTTTATAAATGGTAATCGGCTGGGTAGAAAAATTGCTAACGAAACTGTATTTGATGAACTCAAGCCGGGTTGGACAGATTATAAAAAACGTGTACTTTATTATACATATGATATAGCACCTTACCTCAAAAACGGTGAAAACGATATAGTTGTGAGAGTTTCAAACGGTTGGTGGAGCGGTAGGATTTCATTTGGATACCATGGATTTCAAAAAAATGCACTTATAGCTGAACTCGCAATTAATTATGCATCAGGTAACAGCCAAAAGATTACTACAAGCACAGATTGGAAATGCCTACTAACTGGCCCAGTAATGCATGCGGATATATGGGACGGTGAATATTATGACGCCAACGCGCTTCGTACAACCAAAGAACTCATTGAAGATGAAAACTGTGTCAATGCTACCATTTTTGAAGGTTTCACTGGAGCGATTAGCAAAGCAGAGGAACCATTTATTCGCGTAAGAAAACATCTTGAAAGAGATGCTGAAAAAGCAGTCTTGTATGAAGGAAACGTCAGTGATGGTAGCGATTTCGGTAAAATAAATATAGTTTCTAAAGTGATTGGTAGTGGTTGCGAACGCATCAAGGTGAAGCAAGGACAAACTATACAGCTCGATTTTAGCCAAAACCTTGTTGGTTGGCCTTATATAAAAGTTAAAGCACAAAAGGGTACTGAAATAGTAGGTTATTTCGCAGAAGAACTAAACGATAGCGGTGATAAAAAGAGAGGTTGTGATGGCCCTGAAGGGTCTGTTTATCTCGCAAATTATCGCTCGGCAAAATCAAGGGTGGTTTATGTCTGCTCGGGTGAGGGTATCGAACAATATAGACCATCACACACTTTCTTCGGCTTTAGATATCTTGAGCTTGTAGCGAATGGTGACTTCTATATAGAATCGGTAAAAGCTGAAGTTGTCGGCTCCGATATAAAAGAAACAGGTTTTATTACAACCTCAAGCGATGAGGTCAATAAGCTTTTTTCAAACATTCTCTGGGGACAGCGTGGAAACTATCTTTCTGTTCCCACTGATTGCCCTCAGCGAGATGAAAGAGTTGGCTGGACAGGAGACACGCAAATCTTTTGCGGAGCTGCAGCTTATAATGCTGATGTGCGTGGATTTTTCAAAAAATGGCTCCAAGATGTTCGAGATAGCCAGTATGACGAAAGCCTTTGTGATGTCATTCCACGTATCTTCAATTCATCCGAGAGCGAAAGTCACGCTGCTTGGTCTGATGCAGGCATTATAGTCCCGTACAAAATTTATAAGATGTATGGCGATATTACTGTCCTTGAAAAACAATTTGAATCAATGGAAAAGTACATGAATCATCTATCAAAATTCGGTTTTGATGGTGCGGGTACGATGTATGGTGATTGGCTTTGCTATGAAAAAACAGATAATAAATATATCGCCGTCGCTTATTATTACAATAATGCTGTTATTATGACAGAGGTAAGTAAAATACTCGAAAAGACAGCCAGAGAGTCATTTTACAAAGAGCTTTCGGAAAACATACTCTCATATTTTAAAGGCCTTTATATGAAGGACTGCGATCTTACAGAAACAACACAGACAGCTTATCTTCTTGCTTTAAAATTCGGTATGCTAAATCAAAAAGAAAAAGAGAACGCTGTCTCATCATTGAAAAATAAGATCATAACAAATAATTACTCGTTATCTACCGGTTTTGTCGGTACAGGAATCCTTTTACAGACATTAAGTGAAGTAGGTCTCCAAAATCTTTGCTATTCGCTATTATTGCAAATGCGAAACCCATCTTGGCTTTATTGCGTAAGACAGGGTGCGACAACAATTTGGGAGAGGTGGAATTCCTATACCGCAGAAAGCGGTTTTGGTGACGTTAATATGAATTCCTTTAATCATTATGCTTACGGCGCTCTTGCCGAATGGATGTATTCATCTATGGCAGGAATCATTCCAGGCGAAGCCGGATTTGATGCATTTATTTTAAAACCGCAACCTGACTTCAGAAGTCCCGAAGAAGTACCTGAAGAACAGTCGCTGATTACATATGTCAAGGCTGAATACGAATGCGATATGGGTAAAATTGTTTCGCAGTGGAAAAACGAAGACAGTAATTTCAGCTATAGCTTTTCAATTCCCCAAGGAACAACCGCAAGACTCATTTTACCAAATACCGGTAAGCAATATAAGTGCAAAGATAAGGAATGTAATGATAATGTCTTTAATCTGAGTTATGGTGAGTATGTTTTCGAGGAGCTATGAAATGAATAGGGTTTTGTGCTTTGATTTCGGTGCAACAAGTGGTAGAGCGGTGGTCTTTCAAAGAAATGGAGATCATCTTGAAGAAAAACTGATTCACCGTTTTAAGAATACACCTAAATTTGTCGACGATACATATTGTTGGGACTTGGAGTACTTAACAAGTGAGTTTTTCTCTTGTATAGATAAAGCTGTCTCTGCTGGTGGATTTGATGTTGTTTCAATTGACAGTTGGGGCGTTGATTTCGTGCCGATGGGTTATGACGGTGAAGTGGTATCACCACCTGCTCACTACAGAGACGAACATAATGAGATTGGTGTTGAATGTGTTAGAGAAATAATATCTGATTCTGGTCTTTACCAAAGAACAGGTGTGCAGCATAACAGGATAAACACGATTTATAGGCTTAAATACATTGCGGAAAATAAACCTGTAATAATTGATAAGACCGATAAAATACTAATGATTGCTGATTATTTCGCCTATCTTCTGACGGGAAATATGCGTCTTGAAGTTACCAACGCTTCAACAACCGGACTTTTAGAACCTTACCGAAAAGTTATTGACAGTGAGCTTTGTTGTCTTTTGTCAATTCCGGAGCGGTTGTTCCCTGAAGCAATAAAATACAGTGAATGTTACGGAGAAATAAAACCGGAAATAGCAAACAAATACGGATGCAAGGGTATAAAAGTTTTTGCTTCACTGACACATGATACAGCATCAGCGGTTTTTGCATTGCCATCAAGCGATAAAAATGCTTTTATTAGCTGCGGAACATGGAGCCTTTTCGGAACGATACTTGATGTGCCGTTAATTTCGTTCGAAACGCAAAACTCCAACTTTACAAATGAAGTAGGTTATGATTTCAAAACGAGGTTTTTAAAGAACATACCCGGTTCGTGGCTAATCGAGGAGCATATAAAAGAAACAGTATTTGATGGTAAAGTCGATTACGATGCACTCGAAAAAGAAGCGCAAGCGGAGATAGCTTTTAATACCGTCATTGACCCAAACGACTCTATCTTTTTCAACCCCGGTTCAAACAGAGAGAAAGTAAAAAATTACTGCGCTAAAACAAAACAAAGTCTTCCAAAAAACAGCGGGCAGTATATGGTTGCTGTATATAAAGGATTAGCAAAAAAGTATAAAGAAACACTCCATGAGCTTGAAGAGCTGACGGGAAAGACTTTTGATAAAATTTCAATGGTTGGTGGTGGAAGTCGCTCAGAGATGCTTTGTACTCTAACAGCTGCTGAATGCGGAAAACTCGTAGAGTCTGGGCCTCACGAAGCAACAGTTTACGGAAACGCTGTTTGTACTCTGATTGCAATAGGTGATATTTCAAGCGTTGACGAAGCAAAGAAGCTGATTAGAAACAGCTGTAGAATAAAAACATACGAGCCCGGGATGAAAGGATTTTAATTTATGAGTACTTATAACCGTTATAATACAGCAAAAGAAATTTATGCTTCTATCGGTGTTGATACTGACTTAGCCATTCAAAAATTAAAAGACATTAAAATTTCAATGCAGTGCTGGCAGGGTGATGATGTTCGGGGTTTCCTTACCGATCAGCCAATTTCCGGCGGTATAAGCGTAACCGGGAATCACCCCGGAGCGGCAAAAAATGCTGCTGAACTTAGAGCTGATATGGAAAAAGCATTTTCGCTGATTCCGGGTCGTCATAAAGTTAATCTTCATTCCATCTATGTTGACAGCGAAAAAAAACCTCAACTTGACAATATAGCACCGGAACACTATATGCCTTGGGTTGAATGGGCATCCGAAAAGAGTTTAGGATTGGACTTTAACCCAACATGCTTTTCCCATCCACTGTCTTCAAGCGGATTTACAATTAGCAGTGCCGATAAAAATATAAGAGAGTTTTGGATTGAACATTGTAAAAGGTGCAGGGAAATAGGAAAGCATTTCGGCGAGAAGCTCGGTCAGACGAGCGTCGTAAATTATTGGTTTCCCGATGGTTATAAGGATATACCGATAAACCCTGAAGGTCCACGCAGAAGAATGATTGAATCGCTCGACCGTATCTTCGAAGAAGAAATGGATAAGAACCTCATAGCCGAATCGCTCGAAGGAAAGCTTTTCGGGATTGGTTCTGAAAGCTATGTAACAGGCTCAAACGATTTTACAGCGGCTTACGCGATTTCGCGGAAAAAGATGGTCTGCCTTGACACTGGTCATTTCCATCCGACCGAATCTATTGCTGATAAAATCCCGACAATGATGTTATTTTCGGACAAAATGCTACTGCACGTGTCAAGACCCGTCAGATGGGACAGTGACCATGTTGTAACCTTCTCTGACGAGCTCAAAGCTATTTCTCATACTCTAGTAAGAGGAGATTACCTTGGCAGGGTGTATTTTGGACTTGATTATTTTGATGCCAGCATCAACAGAGTCGCGGCTTGGGTCATTGGGATGAGAAATATGCAAAAAGCACTGCTGGTTGCTCTTCTTGAGCCAACTAATCAGCTTAAAGAGCTTGAAACTGAAGGGGACTATACCGCAAGACTTGCGCTTTGCGAGGAATTAAAAAGCTTCCCCTTTTCAGATGTGTACGATTTCTTCTGTGAACAAAACGATGTTCCACTCAGAGAAAAATGGCTCAATGATGTAAAAAAATACGAGAGAGAAGTCCAATTTAAAAGGGCGTGAGTTACATTATGATTATTGAGAGCAAAACAATAAAAAAGGTATGCGAAATCGCTAAATGCTGTTATGATTTTGGCTGGGACGAACGCAACGGGGGCAATATAAGCGTTTTAGTGGATGAAAGCGAAATCCAAGCATCTTTAGCCGGTGCACCCCCTATATGTAGAATAAACACCGGTGTTGACAATTCAAATCTCGAAGGAAAGCTACTTCTTGTTACAGGAACAGGCAAATATTTTAGAAACATACCAAACGAACCCAAAGAATCACTCGGAATTATAAGGTTTTGTAAGAATGGATTTGCAGATATTGTTTGGGGGTTCGAAAACGGCGGCAAACCAACAAGCGAGCTGCCAACTCATATCCTCGCTCATAAATCAAGACTTGCTGTGGACGATAATCACAAAGTTGTAATCCATTCACATCCGACAAATGTCATCGCAATGACCCTCACACATCCGCTTGATTCAAAAAGTTTTACTCTTTCTTTGTGGAGGATGATCACCGAGAGCCTTATCGTGTTTCCGGATGGTGTATCAGTACTTGATTGGATGCTTTGCGGTAATGTAGAGATTGGCATAAAAAGCGCGGAGCTGTTAAAGGAATGCCGCTCAGTAATATGGGCGCACCACGGTATTTTTTGTACCGGTAGCAACCTCGACGAGACATTTGGACTTATTGAAACAATTGAAAAGTCCGCTGAGTTGTATATGAAGACTCTGGGACACCGGATAACCGAAGGTATCTCAGACGATAGATTAAGAGAACTTGCAACTGCCTTCGGTGTAACACCGAAAAAAGATCTTTTGTAAGAATTTTAGTAGGCACCGACAGAATATGTCATTTGGCAGTCCATAGATTATATGCGACAGATTGACTTAACTAACTTCAGACAAGTGGATCTGATATTGTCGTTTTGGCCATATAATAAATTATGTACCACAGAAATAATCTTCTGTGTCGGTCTAAACACATACTGAGCGCCTTACCTCTTCTACTTGAGCTCTCTATAGTAAATCTAGTGATGAAAGCACTTTTTGCAAACCTATGCCTGACACTCGTAACAGTCCCAATTTTGCTACACGTGTCGTCCGTCTAGACATTTAATATTTTATTTACTATTTCATGCCAGTTCGGTTTTTTGGTTGACATTTACCCTTAATATCGTTAAATTATTGTATCGTTAAATTATTGGTTTTTAATATTATATAACCATAAGGCTCAGTGCCGGGGGACTCCTCTCTAACATTGAACCTGTTTTATATGCATGCCTACGTGACAAAAAGGACAATGCCTCCTGCCGTTACAGCTTAGGCTCAAGATCCGAAAGATAGGCGGTATGCGACTATTCTAAGGGCAGTTCTTTAAGTGTAAACCGTCCCGTAACCGGATTTTGGTTTTCTGCCATGTAATCAACAAAACATAGTGCTTGAAGAATTTAGTATTGCAATGCTGCGGCGCACGCCTTTCTTCGGTGCGGTTTCAGGACTTGCCGCCATATTATGATAATATAAAGTAATTCGATTAGGAGAATGAATATAACTAAAAGAAATAGAATTATGCCTATTGAGGTTGTGGATATCACAAAATTCTATATATTTGGCTTATATTTGTCTTCTAAAAAATTAATTGTAGCGTGCATCAACTTTTCCAATATTTCTAAGTTTATGTCTGACAGCTTCTTGATATATATACATGCTTTTCCTATTGTATACTTTCCTAAGTTATTCAGCAAATGCTCATGTTCAGGATACCCCGTATATACATATAATGAAATCGCTGCTTTACGCGGAGAAAATGCCAATATAGGCCAATCACCCTCTTGTTTGCTACGTTCGGATTTATAATGATAGCTGCCGAACCCAATCATCGATGGCCCCCACATCTTTGGTGGTTGTCCCGTAACTGTTTGCATTAACTTCACAAGTTCATAACTATCTTCACGTTTTCGAGGTGTATCGGTAAAAGTTTTGATAAACTCGAAAACATCTCCATCATGTTGTTTGGTTTTAGTTCCGCCATATGAATCTCTCCTTTTACCTATTTCTTTGCGTGACATAAATCGCGGATATTAACATTCAATTCTTTGTATGTGTTTTCAGACGACATGATAACCAAATAATCTCCCGGCAAGATTTTCGTATTTCCATTCGGAACAATATCACTATCTCCTCTTCGTATACCTACAAGCAGTACTCCCTGTGGCCAATCGATATCACGTACTGCTTTATCCGTTATAATACTACCCATTTCAACAGATACTTCAATTAACCCACCGAGTTTATTATTTTTTACTTCTTTATCATTTTCTACAATCCGTTCCAACAAGGCTTCATAAATCGGTGTTGTTTTCAAAACGTCCGATATAAACAACGCAATAAACGAGCATGCCGCTACCGGGAGCATGTGTGTAATAGAACCGGTCATTTCCACTATAAGAAGGATACTTGTAACAGGTGCTTTAACTGATCCGGATAATGCACCTGCCATTGCGCAGACCGCAAAATCCGGAATGTATTCCGCAGGTAAACCAAATTGTAATGCGATGAGACCCATAAAACTTCCGGTAAGAGCTCCTACAGCCAAAATGGGCATAAAAATTCCTCCGGGTGCTCCGCTTCCAAAACTTGTACAAGTAAAAATAAACTTAACAACCAAATAAAGTGCTATAACCGCAATTCCGCTTTTTGCTTTTTCTGCTATCTGAACTAAATTGAGCCCACCGCCTAATACGGCAGGAATAAAAAGTCCGATTGGCAGTGCGATTAATAAAGCAATACACGGACGCAAATAAGAAGGTATTTTACGAAATGCCTTCTGGAATCCAAGAAGCGCTTTATTCAGAGTAGCTCCTATTAAACCCGACAAAATTCCAAGCGGAATAAGCCAAACATAGAATGCTCCGGGAAGTGCAGGAGTTGCTGCGAAACTAAGTACGGGTTTTAAGCCAAAAAAACATTTTGAAACAACATCAGCAGTCAGAGCAGCTGTTGTAGCAGCAATCAATACCAACCCTGAAAAGCTTCTGTGCACTTCCTCAAGTGTAAAAACAATTCCTGATAAAGGCGCATTAAATGCAGCTGATAAACCGGCTGCAGCCCCTCCTGTAATTAGATAATTTTCTTCCAGTTTGTTTTTACTGATACGTTTTGCAACTGCTTGGCTACCTGATGCACCAATCTGTATAGAAGGTCCTTCACGACCCAGAGATAGTCCAAAGAAAGCTGATATAATTCCTGCTATAAATCTAACGAGCAAAACCGAATACCATCGAATTTTCAAGCCATAAAGAAGCAAGCCTTCGACCTGTGGAATTCCGCTTCCCGTTGCCATTGGTTCAAGCTTTACAAGCCATGCAATAAAAAGACCAGCAGCTGTAATTAATATAATCCATGGAAGTATCATAATTGTATTTTGTTTTAAGTAATCATATATTTTTACTGCAGTCTCTGCAGCAAATTCTATACCAAAGCGATATAATACAGCTAAAAAACCTGCAATTAAGCCTGTAAATATACCTTTTAATGCAATACTCCACTTTATACTGCTTAATTTTGATAATACTTTAAAAAATTTTGTATTCCTAGCAGTTTGCAAATTTGTTTCTCCTAACATCATAATATCTTAAATATTTATTACAAATGATTAAAATAACGACTTAAATTTTTCTTATTTTAAATTCCTATTTTTAACTCTACAAGAGTATCATCATGTAATAGCATTGAATCCGATTTTCAGAAGGTTTTATTGTCTCATTTTCCTTTATAAAAATTTATGATAACATGTTCCCACTCGGTCACTGACAGAACAAAAATATCTCATTAACGCACCTCGCTAGATATTACGCCAACACCGAGAACCCTTAGCTGATTCGATGGATCAAAAATCTCCACCGTATCTCAGTCCTTGGGGTTTGCAATTGTTAATCTCGCTAACGCTGATACTTGGGTGGTTAGATTTTAAAGTTGATCAACACTGTTTACTAAGCAACAATAATGTCTATACTGTCATATCAATCACAATATGCAATGAATTTGCGTTGATAGTTACACTATAATATCCAGGATCTATTACTGCACCAAATTTTATTGGTGTATTCCCTTGGTTTATTTTCTTTGTTGTTTCAAGAAAAGATGTAAAAGAATTTTCCATAATTACAAATCCAACTCTTCCAACTTTATCATAAAAATCCTTTGCTCGTTCAATTGAAGTAAAAACAGGGAGATAAGCGGTTTTATCTTGTGCTGGTAGAACAAACAATCGGCTGCCACCGTCTTTGTGGTCTCCAAAAGGTGTCGAATAAAAAACATTAACTTTGCCGAAAGAACTAAAAAACGACTTGTCATCAAGCAAACCGCTTTTATGCTTTTCAAGCAAAGAAATCCCATCAGTAATATCAATGGTTCTTTCAACGGTTATTTTATCATGCGGTTCTGTTTGATGATATTCATTATTTTGCATTGATTGTTGATCGTCTTGTTTCTTATTGAATATTTTCTTAAACAACCCCATATCGCATCTCCGTTTCTTAATAAATACATAAGATCTAATAACCATAAAGGCATATCTCGGTCATGCTGATTAACCTGATATAATTATAATACTTAAGTATACATTTAACAAGTAATTTTTAAACTATCGAAAATTCCTGTTTGCTTTACAAACGTCAACCGTGATGAACTCAAAAAGCGCATAGTTGATATGAGTACTTTCCTCAAGAAGCAGCCCACCGATCTCGCCGAATACAACGAGCAATTTGTCCGGCGGCTGATTGAAAAGGTTACAGTCTACAACGGCAAACAAGTTACCGTGGACCAATTCACCGTAGAATTTAAGTTTGGTGTAATGGTGGATGTGGAGGAATTAGAGCGGAAAAGAAAGAAGCACTCTACGAAATTGGTAGGGTGCTTTACTCATTTTACGAGGTTGTTTATCAATGACTTCTTGATATATCGAACTTTCTTATGTCAACCAATTTATCCATTCTTCAACCATTTCGCTGTTATTGACTCTGTCTTTAACATCTCTTCTGGTGTGCCTTCAAATATAATTTGTCCGCCTTGCTTTCCTCCTCCCGGACCCATTTCTATAATCCAGTCACTTGAAGCTATAAAGTCTAGATTGTGTTCGATTATTATTACAGAATTGCCTTTATCTACAATATTTTGGAACACATTCAAAAGCTTTTCATCATCTTCTGCGTGTAGACCTAGGGATGGTTCGTCTAACAGATAAATTTGTCCTTCCTTTTGTAAATGGCTAGCAAGTTTTAGACGTTGTATTTCTCCCCCACTTAAAGAACTTGTAGTCTGACCTAATGTTAGATAACCTAATCCTACGTTCTTAAGTGTATGAACCCTGTTTAAAACTTTTTGCATTTTAAAATAATCGACAGCCTCGTCGATTGTTAATTCTAATATCTCAATTATATTTTTATCTCTATATCGATAAGATAATGCTTCGTTTGAATATCTCGAACCACCACATGCTTCACAAGGGATTGTTACCGGATCTGCAAATGCTACTTCCGGCGTTATAACTCCTTTTCCTTTGCAGACAGGACATGCTCCCAAAGAATTAAAGCTAAATATTCCTGCAGGTTGAGCTGTTGCTTTTGAAAATGTTGCGCGAATATCATCCATTATACCCATGTAAGTAGCCATTGTTGAACGGTTGGAGATCCCTATGCCGCCTTGTCCCACCGTTATGGATTCTGGGCATCTTTCTGCGAAAGCTTCCAATATTAAGGAACTTTTACCTGAACCGGATACTCCGCATACAGAGACTAATACATTTTTAGGAATATCTACATTAATATTTTTTAAATTATTGTTACTTGCTCTTCTTATTGTAAAATAGCTATTTATATTTCTAGGATTTTTGTTTATTATTAGCTTATGCTTTAAGGCTTTTGCTGTCGGAGAATTATTTAATCCTTCTATTTTCCCCTGGTAGACAACTTCCCCTCCACTTGCACCTGCTCCCGGTCCCATCTCTATTATTTCATCTGCTACTCTTATTACTGATAAATTGTGTTCGATTACAATTACAGTATTATGCTGTTCTTTGATCCATTTCAACATCTGAATTAACATGTCCACTTCTTCCGGATGAAGCCCTGCGCTTGGTTCATCGAAAATGTATGTTAAATTATTTAGACTGTTCCCTAAATGTCGAGCAATTTTTACCCTTTGAGCTTCGCCACCTGACAGAGTACCCATTTTTCTTGACAGACTCAAATAACCTAGTCCCATGTCAACTAATTGTTTTACATATGGGATTGCTTGTTTAGCTATGGATTCTCCCATAGGATCTTTTATATTCTTCAACGCTATTAGTGCTTCTGGAAGTTCTAACTGATCGTATTCTGCGATATTTAAGCCATTTATTCTACATTCTAAAACTTTAGGGTTTAGACCCGAACCTTGGCAAGTTGGACATAATGAATGTGTTGACACTGCTAATGCACTGAGCCTCCCTTTCGGAGTTTCGGAGGAGATGCGATAACGAAATGAACTGCAATCAAGAAAGCAGAATATAAGGTTATGACTGCTCGTAATTTTTATTGTTGTAATTAGCACACGAATAATTGTATTGTCAAACAAAATACTGTTCGGCGGTAAATTGTTGAAATAATCGAAATAACATTGTATGTCATCCGGGATACTGCCAAATGCGGTATCCCAAATTTCTTTTCAGCTAGAGATGTATTAGCATATCTACTTAACAGTTTTACTAAAGCAAGTTTTACCTCATGTTGCAGTTCGTTATTATACACATGGATGCAGGTACATTTTGTCTGTCTTTTGTTATTTGGCAGGTGTTTCCTGTCTTGGCATTGAGATCGCCATAAATGAGTTAACTGAAGATTCCCCGTCATATATAAAATATTGCTTGTTGCTTTTTTGGAAAGCATATTCCCCTAATCCGTGCATTTGTAAGCGTTCATAAAAGGAATTGACGACTTTCGTTCGACTTTTATTGGCTAGTGCTTCTTTTGAAAAGTCTACTAATTTATGAGCGCATTCAAAAAAACCATCGCAATAAACTGTGTCGCTTAAGTTTTTATAAATGTCCATCTAACCACTCCGATATTTATTTAATTATATAAATATAGAAAGAAATGCTATATATATTATTGTCATAACAGGGTTTTAAGACATTGAAATACGAATCAATTAAAAGGACACTACCCTCTGCTGTTACAGCATCTTGGTAATGTCCTTTCCGTCTTCGAAGTGGAATATAACTCGTTCGTCAGCGTAAATTGTCACATGGTCGATGGCGGCATTCCATAGCTTTTCGTTAAATGCAATCGGCAAGTCTTGGAGTTCAGTCAGTTCAAAGAGCAAACCCCCGATTGCAATAGCATTGTTTTTCATCTGCTCACGCTCGGTGTATAAAGCATTCAAGCTCTGTTCGGTTTCTTCAAACCGCCTGCAAAGGTCAGAATGCTTTGTTTTGTATTCCTCTTCGGATATCGTGTTGGTGGCATTGCTGTTGATGCAGATGCGAATCATTTCCGAAAGCATCTCTAATTCACGCTCTTTTGTTTTAATGTCCTCATCAATGAAATCGGTGTCGGTCAAGGTCTTTTGAGCATACTGCAGCTTTTCAATAGCGCTTTCCCTGTCTGCAAAGTATTCGCTCATTGCGGAAATAAACAGTTTCTTTAACTGTTCTTCGTAAAGATGAGGTGTTCCGCACTTATCTTCCCTTTTGAACTTTCCGTTGCATTGCCATATCACACGGCGGTACTTGCTGTTGGAATGCCAGACCTTAGAGCCGAATATCTCTCCGCAATCACCGCAGAAGACTTTTCCTGAGAAAGTGCTTGTCTGGCGATGACGTTTGTTGCTATTCTTGCGTTTGGCGAGTTCAGCTTGAACCACTTCCCACTCTCTCGGCTCAATGATTGCCGGATGACTATCTTCCACATAGTATTGTGGCACTTCGCCTTCATTGATCTTTGTTTTCTTAGTAAGAAAATCCACCGTGAAGGACTTTTGCAAAAGTGCCGAGCCTTTGTACTTTTCATTGGAGAGTATAGCTTTATTCAACACTTCATGTCGCGCAGCAACAGCCTGAACACTTCTGTCGTTCTTGTCAAACTCGGAGGATACAAGCTTCATCTCAGAACCGAGGACCTTGAAAGACTGGTTGATGTCTCGGAGTGCATTCCGAAATTCCTTCTCCCCTTCGACTCCGATACGTAATCCGAATGTGTCATATCCCATATGTACAGTTATCCTCCAATCTCCTGAAAGGCATAAGAAAAGGACACCCCTTTCGGAGCGTCCTTAACTGCAGTTATTACTTATTCATTTGTCTGTCAATATCTCTTTTAGGGTTGCTTAGATGAGACCTTCATGATATAACGAAAGAACAACATCCATTTGTTGGTTGTGTACTTTTTGAACACCAGACATAACATTTGCCCATAGTTCGTATGTAGTTACATTCTTATTCGGATTAGATTTTAGATAGGCTAATGCTTTTTGTGCATACATCGCATTTGTACCTGCCCCTCCATATAAACCGAGAAACGCATTCTTGGGGCACCCCTTCTTTTGGGAGGAACTACCGGGTTTGAATATTTCACAGCTGGCTTTGTTCCACGCAATGAGCGGGGTATGACCTTCGTTTACATAGCATGCAGCCTTAACCGCAACATCACCGTATTTTCCCATACATTACAATCCCTTTCTTTTTTAAGATTTTTTGATTTGGTCGTTATATGGTAGCTGGAATTTGCTGATTAGTTTATGCTCTACCCGATTATAATCATTCGGTGTTGTACAAGGCATAGGCACTTGATAACTACGCTCCGGAGAGTGTCAAGTTAAAATGATTGTGTTAAATTATAGATTATGCTTAGCTTTAACTTCAGCAATATGCTTTTTCTTCGTTTCCTTATTTGCCAATGTATTAGCTTTTAATTTTTCATAAATGAGTTGCGTTTCTTCTTGTGTCAACTTAGGGGGAGTGAAAGTCATGTAATCTCCAAGTTCATTTATTAGCATATTTCGTTTTATTACTGATACATTATCAGATTTTATAGTAATCTTTTTCAAACTGCATCTTTCACTGAAAACAATGTAGGAATAAAAAGCGTTGGTATATTGTTTGTCTAAATAGGCATCAATAGCAGATATGTGACCCTTGTTCTGCCAAATAGGATTGAAATATTTATTCTTTTTTCCGCCCTTTAACGACTGAGTCCACTTTTTATTTTTTTCATCACCAAAGATCCAACCGCTGTAGTTTTTTGATTCGAAAACAAATATACCATAACAATTAACCAAGATTAGGTCTACCTCTGTTGTTGTATCATCTTCCAAGGGTAAGTAAATGTTAGTAAGAATTTTTGATTCACCCATTTTTTCTAGCTGAGCAAATATTAAAAATTCACCATAATTTCCTTTACTAAAAAATGTCCTAAATAGTCCATTGCCGCTTATTGCATTATATTGAGATTTTTTTAGCTTAACACTGACAATAATTAGCCTGATCAACGTTACAGTGATAGGTATAATAGATGGGTAAAATATTAGCATAAGCATGAACCAAAATGATTTCATAACATACTCCGCGTTAATTTTCTACCATTTTAACATAGAATGCGACATAGTACAACAACATTCGTGTTTTATATACAATAAAATTATCTATAAGCCTCCTTAGTTTTACCATACAGTTAAACTATAAAAAACAAAACTAAACGTAGAGTTGATAATTACAACCAAACATCTACGGTGCGGTTATTGCGTTTCAATTTGAGTTCCCATATAATAATATCAGAACAAGCGCTTGTTACTTTAATAAAAGGAGTAAGTTTTATGGAAATTAAACTTGCGGAGACGCTGAAAAAACTTCGTCGCGAACGCGGTAACACACAGGAAGAATTGGCAAACCATTTAAACATCTCCATGCAGGCTATCTCAAAATGGGAACGCGGAGACGGTCTTCCCGACATTTCTCTTCTACCTTCAATAGCGCTGTACTACAACATCTCGTTAGACTCCCTATTCGGAATGGATGAAAAGGCGATTGACGCAAAAATCGCGGAATACGAAAAACGTGATGACGATTTAATTCTCGACGGTGACAGCCGAGCACGTCTAACACTCTGGCGCGAAGCAGCGAAAGAGTTCCCCAACAACCATAAAGTGCTTAAACGCCTGTTTTATCGATTCAACCGCTTTGACAAGAGCGAATTCGAGGAAAGGCGGAAATTGGGGCAAAGGCTGCTCGCAGAGAGCTCTGACATCGAACTACGCCAAAGCGTGATACGCGTGCTTTGTTTTGACTGTGTCGATGCAGGTGATCTAGAAACAGCGAAACAATACGCCGAGATGGCTCCAAGTTTTTTGACATGCCGAGAGCTGATCTACAACGGCTGCTTAAAAGGCGAGGAGTGCGTCGAATATAATCAAGATGTCATATGCCGCCTTACGGACAGCATCTATGATTGTATAAAAAACTATGTACAATGTCGGTAACCTGACGGAAAATGAAAAGATTGTAATGCTTGAGTACTCCGAAAAGCTTTTTGATATACTCTACGAAAACGGTGATTACGGTTTTGCTGAGCAACATGTCGCGAACATATTTATGAAGCTCGCGGTTTGCTACTGCAAACTCGGTGTCAAGGAAAAAGCGCTCGCTTATATCGAAAAAGCACCTGAGCATATAATCAAATTCAATGCGCTCAATAATATAAACGTCCCCTTGCACACTTCGCTCCTAGTTAATCGAATACGAATGGGTAAAATTGGGCCACGTGATGGTTTATCCGATTATATCGATGAATTCGAGAACAGGTCTGAATACGAAATCATTCGAAGCGATACAAAATTCGCAGTGGCCTTAAAAAAACTCAAAGAAAACAAGAAGTAATTATAAAAGGGGTTACCATTGAGTAATCCCTTTTTCATTTAAACACGTTAGGTAAGATATACCCTCACCTCCTCCTAAAAAAGAGAAAGAAAAAGGAACAACTTTGGCTTGCTCCTGAATATTTAATGCATTAATTTACTAATAACTTAATATTCTAACTTCTCATTATGCTCACAACCTTATTACCATCGTAAATTATTTAATCTATGTTAGTCTCCTTTCAAAAATTGAGCATGAAAAAAGACAACATCAAAGAATTATCTTTCGTTATGGTATTTACATATTTTTTAGAAAGATCCACGTTTTTATCTTAAAAAAGCTTTGACGAAATCTCTTGTATTTTTCTTCGTTAATAGTATAATAAACATAAATAATAAATATCTTCAACTTCATTTAACGAAGCATAAATAAATTATAATTTGTCGAAGTAAAGGAATAGTTTAATGTTTACATATCTACACTGTTACATGCCCGAAACATGGGATGCACAAATCCTTGCGGGGCTCGTTCGTCCTGGGGACGGCATCCGTTTTTCTCAGAGCATTGACATTGCGGAATCATTAAAATTCAATAATCTTGCTCGTATTGACGGAGAGTTGTATAAATATGTAAAGGAAACTCGCTGTCCCTTCTACATAGACCGTCTGCAGGGTGGATGTTTTCTGGAAGAATATCCTTATGACAAGGAACTGGTCAATGCATACCGTACTTTACTTGGCGAAAACTTCTGGGGATTCCAGATGCACGAATGGATGTCCAACGTCCGCTCGGACCTGTCTAAAATTATAAATAACAATTGTCCAGCTTGGACTGCCGAAGCAATCACAGAGACTATTCGCAAAGCATTTCCGTTTAAGCACATCTTCCTTGAAGCAATGAACGCAAAGGAATATGCAGAAATGGGTGTTCCGGAAAGTGTCGAGGATTACCTGTTAGAAATGGAAAAACTATTTTGCAAACGGCAGGTACAGGTGGACGGTGATCTACTCCCTTGTGACAGTGCGATGCAAGCACAGCCATTGGAAATTCGTAATGGTGCGAAACGACTAATGCCTGAAATCGGTGCACAAACCGCAAACACGCGTATTCAAGTTGCCTTTACAAGAGGTATGGCACGTGCAGCAGGTATTCCATTCGGCACATATTATGAACCGTGGGGAGGCAGCCCGTTTTCTGCATGCTGTTACCACAGAGAAGAAAAAAACGAGTGGAATATTACTGCAGTGTCCTTACCGTTCCATACCGCTGGCGATAACGGCGGCTCCTCCCGTTCTCTGCAGCACCGTTTGCATCTCTACTCTTATATGGCAGGTGCGTCATTTATGGCAGAGGAATGGGGCATGTGCAATACCTTCTATGATTGGGAAAACTTCGAATTTTCTCCCTACGGCAAAGTGAAAAAGGACTTCCTCGATTTCGTTGATCTTTATCCTGATATCGGTGAGCCCGTCATTAAAGCAGCATTGGTTTTACCTAAAGACATGCTGGTTGTAGACCTCGCCTTGTCTCATGATACCTACCTAAGCTACCCAGTCGACGGTGCTTTTCAACATAAGCTTACAACTGTAGTGAATGCACTGAACCTTTTATTTGTCTACAGTGCACCAATGAGCGGAACTGAGACCGGTTCTTTGCGCAACTGTTTAACCCCTGATTCAATCGATATCATCACAGAAGATTCGCCGACAGTCAAACAATATTCGATACTCATTGATGCTACATGCAATCCGGCTTTCCAAGAAGCATACAGACAGTCGATTGTCGATGTACAAAAAGCAGCAGAGTCCCTTAACACTCTACTTCCTGTACAGCTACAGGGTGGTGCGTCGATGCAGCTTACATATAATCAAGAAACTGGAATCTATTATGTACTCTTATTAAACAATAGCGGCGTCTGCCGTACAGTTGCGGACGGCGAGACATTTATACCCGAAGCAAATATTAGTGTCACGCTTACCGTCAAAAGCGGTAAACCACTCCAACAGCTGCAAGGCAATGGTTCCATTTCACATAATGAAGGGAAAGATTATTGTATTTTCGTTCCAGCAGGCGGATGGTTCTTTGCAAAAGTTTAATTCACAATAGCTTCAAGAGGGCGAGAGATCTTTATACCCCGAATGGCACTATGTCATCTATATACCACTCCCGCTTCGGCTTAGCCATACCGTTGAACTGCTTATATACCTCCCACTGGTCGAGCAGGTGACCCAGCGGCATAAGCCAAACCTCCCGCTCGGACCGGTGGAGAAGAGTGACACCGTAAAAAATAAGCCGGGCAAACAACTCTTCGTCGTTGCTTAACCGACCTGTGCGTTTTTTGATGTGGAACCACCAGTGACGCTATCTTCCTCGGACTCAACATTCCGCTTTGTACCTTTCAGCATTGCTTCCATGATGAAATCCTTGTAAACAGCAAGTTCAAGCGGTGATGTAAGTAGCTCTACCGTTTCCTCTGTAAGCAAGTCGCGTTTCTGAGTGGGGTTTTGCAAATTGTGTACCAGCACCGACTGATTGGCGAGCAGCGTAATGAGCCACACCACCTCATCTAGAGCCAATTCGAAGTTCTCAGTTTTCATGAGCTTTTCGCCCAGATTAGAAAGTCCACCATACCTCGACGCTATCTCCTTTGTGGCTTTTGTGGTAAGGATCATCTCGTATTCCTTACCACCTATTGTTATCTTTGCGCTTCTGTCAGTAGTATTTATGATGTTATCCATGCTTCTAATTACCCCCCATTATGGTAAAGCTGTGAACGTCGGCTCATAAACCTGCGTGTACCAGCCTGTTATAGCAGATACCGGGACGCTTGTATCGTCTTCGTTAATGACCGTCTTGCTCAGCCGAGGCCCATATCCAAGAGGACTGCGGCGTTTTTATGCTTTTCGATGTAATCGACTGCATAGCTCTCTGGTACTCATGTGGTATGAACTTCATCCGGCATCACCTCCTTCACAATTTTGTCTATGTCCGCCTCTGCATCAAGCACATAAACCTTGAAGCCAAGTTTTCTAAGTAGCCTGTGTCTTGCCGTCTGCAGCGGTCTCGGCTCTTCTCCCGGCGCTTTCACTTCTACGAAAGCCATCCTTCCACCAGGAAAGAGCAGCAGTCTGTCCGGCATCCCGTCATAGCCGGGAGACACAAACTTGGGCGCAATGCCGCCGGCCGCCTTGACCGCATTCACCAGTTTTCGTTCAATCTGTTTTTCTCTCATATTCCAGCACCTCAAATGCCACCGCTTTCGCCGCCAGCATATTCCCGGACATGGTGCCGTCGCATATTTGAGTAGCTGTGTACCCCATTTCATGTAAGTTTAATATATTCTGATGGTTTTTCCTTTTCGTGTATGCACTGGGCCTCCCTTTCGGAGATTCGGAGGAGATGCGATAACGAAATGAACTGCCATCAAGAAAGCAGAATATAAGGTTATGACTGCTCGTAATTTTTATTGTTGTAATTAGCACACGAATAATTGTATTGTCAAACAAAACACTGTTCGGCGGTAAATTGTTGAAACGGTCGAAATAACAATGTATGTCATCCGGGATACTGCCAAATTCGGCATCCCAAATTTCTTTACAGCTCGAGATTGTATTACCATATCTACTTAACAGTTTTACCAAAGCGAGTTTTACCGCATATTGCATCTCATTATCATACACATGGATGCTGGCACATTTTGTCCGCCCCGACTTTTTATTATTGCACTCCCACACCATATCGCGGGTGGTTGTTGAATGTATCTGCAATCATATTTTTTTCACGAAGATTAGAAAACGCTAATCGTACTAAGCGGTACTTTATTTCCGCTTCAGCTTGTTCTTTTGTCATAGTAGCCCCTCCTTCTGAACAGACATTATCAAAAGAAAGAGTCGTAAAGTCAAGCAATACAGCAAGAAATTATCAGATTGTTATCATTTATCCGGAACTTGTAAAGATTCTACCCTCTGCCGTTACAGTATTTCGGTAATGTCCTTCCCGTCTTTGAAATGGAATACAATCCTTCCGTCATCATTGACTGTAACCTGACTGATGGCGGCATTCCACAACTTTTCATTAAATGTTATAAGTAGTTCATAGATTTCCATCAGTTCAAACAGCATACCTCCAATTGCTAAAGCATCATTTAGGAATCCCATTAATGTTTCGTCATCGTTCCAAAGCTCCGCACTAGCTTCTTTAAGAGTAGTGCTCGTCTTACCGCAATAAGCAAAAAGCAGTTTACACTGCTTTTTTATTGCATCAAAATAACCCCCTGACCGTATAAACGGGCAGGGGGTTATTCTCCGTATGCTTATATAAATTTTACCCTTACTTAGTGCAAATCATAAGGAGTACCCGGAGAGATTTTGTAATCAGTCGGCAACCGTAAGCTTATAATACTTTTTGAGTACTTCGAGAGCTTTTGCGGTGTTGCCTTCGAAAGCTTCTTTGGAAGTATCGTAATAGCCGTAGTAGCTGTTGCCTGCGGCCTTGTTTGCGAGCTTATAGAATTCGCCCGATCCGTTGGCATCGGTCAGACCCATAGCC
The DNA here is from genome assembly GCA_028705495.1 of Eubacteriales bacterium. GTDB lineage: Bacteria > Bacillota > Clostridia > Oscillospirales > CAG-382 > GWF2-38-85. The sequence continues at coordinate 47,918 of JAQWDK010000006.1, read as the reverse complement.
ACAAACGAGGAAGCGGGAACCTGTCCGCCCTGAGCAATCTCCTCGACGATGTAGTTTCTGTCGAATAGAAGTGCCATTGCCTTACGGATTTCAGCCTGAGCTTTTTCCTTCTCAACACCTGCGAGGTTTGAGCCGGGAAGAAGGTCAAAGTTTATGTTGAAGCATACATAGTAAGTACCGATCTGACCTGATACTGTAAACTCTGTCGGGTAATCTCTCTTAAGAGCAGCGATTTCGTTCGTAGGAACGTCATCAATAAGCTGCCAGTCACCCTTCTTGAAGTTTGCAAGCATGTTGTTGGCATCGTCGGAGAGGTAGCAGGTGATCTGTTCCATTGTTATTTCGTTGGCGTCAATGTAATTGCTGTTCTTTTTCAGAACTATCTTGCTCTTGTTTTCCCAGGAATCCATTACATAAGGACCGTTGTTGATGTAGGTTTCCGGCTTTGTAGCCCACTTTTCATCTGTGAATGCGGAGCTGTGTACGGGGAAGTAGCACGGGAAAGCAAGGAGCTCATTCCAGTACTTGGCACTGTTGATGATGGTAACGGTGATGGTCTTGTTAGCATCATCGGCAACGGCGTTGAGCTTATCTGTGCCGTAACCGTCAACTATCTCGTACATATATCCGTAATCTGCGGCGAGTTCCTCGGATGCTGCGCGATTCCAGGAATTTACGAAATCGGAAGCCTTCAGTTCTTCGCCGTTGGACCACTTCAGACCGTCGCGGAGAGTGTAAACGTAAGTAACCGTTCCGTCGTCGTTTATAGTTCCTTCAACGAGCTCTTTTGCGCAGTCGGCAACTATTTCAAGTCTGCCGTCTTCCGTCTTTACCCATTTTGCAAGTCCGGAGAAAAGATGCGCGATCATTGTAGCACCGTCAACGGAACTGTTGAGAGCCGGGTCAAGTGTGTCGGGCTCGGAAGCGAGACATACGTTGATGTTATCGGTCTTGCTGTCTACGTTGGAATACATGAAGTACTTGTATCCGAGCGGGTTGGAGTAGAAGCCTTCAACCGAATCATCAAGCATATAAAGGTCTGTGTAGAAGTAAAGAGGAGTGATGCTTCCGGTATTCATGAGCATATCCTCGGCTATGTGCATCATTTCGAAACGCTTTGCCTCATCGGTGCTGGACTTGATAAGTCCCATAAGGACGTCATAGGTCTCAGCCCATGTGCCGTTCTCAATCTTTGCGCCGCCATAGGGTGTAAGGTCAACACTATACATCTTGAGATTTGCGTGAGCACCTTTACCGAACTGAACGTCATTGTTTCCGGAGTAGGAGGTCCACATGTCCAGAAAACTGATCGGGTCGTTATAGTCGGCGAGCCAGCCGTTTCTTGCAATAGCATAGTTGCCGTCTTTACGAGTGTTAAGGAAGGTGTTCCACTCCTGGTTTTCGAGCGTCATTGTGAAACCTGCAGCCGCCAGAGCGCTCTGGAGATACTCACCGATAGCTTTGTGGGCATCGCTGGTATTGTAAAGGTACTTTATTGTCGGTGGTGCAAGTTCTGCCGATTTTTTATCCCCACATGATACCAACGAGAGAAGCATAAGTGCGGCTAAAAGAATAGAAACTACTCTTTTCATCATGATTTCCTTTCAAAAATTTATTTTTTTTATTTTTAAAGTCCAGTCAGGGATGTGTTGCACCAGATCCCGCTTAGGCTTTAAATCGTCAAATAGGGTGTTCAGTTGATTTCTGACACCCTGTGACAAGCAACTAAGTGACCGGGGGAGGCTTCCTTGAGTTCCGGAAGTTCCTGTGCGCATTGCGCAGTGGCGTATGGACAGCGTGTTCGGAAAGCACACCCCGACGGAGCGTTAAGAGGGCTTGGAATGTCCCCCGAAAGCACTATTCTCTTATTGGCACGTGCAATCTGCGGGTCGGGCTGCGGAACGGCGGACATAAGCGCTTTCGAATAGGGATGAAGCGGATGGTCGTAAATTTCGGCGGCATCGGCAAGCTCCACTATTTTTCCGAGATACATAACGGCGATACGGTCGCTGATATGTCTGACTACAAGCAAGTTATGCGCGATAAAAAGGTAGGTCAGACCGAGTTTATCTTGCAATTCGTCGAACATATTTATAACCTGCGCCTGAATTGAAACGTCAAGCGCTGATACCGGCTCGTCGCAGACAATAAATTCCGGGTTTACAGCAAGCGCGCGTGCAATTCCGATTCTCTGACGCTGACCTCCGGAAAACTCGTGAGCATAGCGCGAAGCGTGTTCGCTGTTGAGTCCGACATGATCCATAAGCTCCAGAATCCTATCGCGCCGTTCTTCCTTCTTGGAATACAATTTGTGAACGTCAAGCGGCTCTCCGATGATATCGGAAACTGTCATACGCGGATTCAGCGATGAATACGGGTCCTGAAAGACCATTGCGGCTTTTTTACGGAAACCTGCGATGTCGGATGCTGAAACAATCGGCTTGCCGTTATAAATTATTTCTCCGGCAGTAGGTTTGTAGAGGTGGAGTATCGTGCGCCCGACGGTGGTCTTTCCGCAACCGGATTCTCCGACAAGTCCGAGAGTCTCGGTCTTTTTGATGTCAAATGAAACATCGTCTACTGCTTTCAACGGTTTGGATTTGAAAAGGCTGATGTTGATATCGAAATACTGTTTCAGGTGCTTTACTTCAAGTAAAGGACGGTCCGATATATTTTTATCCATTTTTTAGACCTCCTTTGTGTTATCTTTTAACGGTTCAATCCTAGTAACTCCGGATTCGACGGCGTTTTTCAGATTCATCCAGCAGGCGGCTTGATGCGGTCCTTCAAGGTCGTATCTCTCCGCGCGCTGATTAAGACAGATTTTCATGGCTCTTTCGCATCTCGGAGCGAATGGGCAGCCCTTCGGCATATTGAGCAGATCTATAGGTGTTCCTGTTATCGGATGCAGCTTTTTTCCTGCGGTGTTTGCCGTGGGTATCGAGCGCATAAGGCCCTTGGTGTATTCGTGAGCCGGACGGTAGAAGATTTCGTCGGTGGTACCCTGTTCGCAGATTGATCCGGCGTACATGACAATAACTTCATCGCACATCTGCGCCACAACACCGAGGTCGTGTGTTATCAGAATAATCGCCATTCCGAGCTCCTTCTGGAGGGAACTCATAAGGTCGAGAATCTGAGCCTGAATCGTAACGTCAAGTGCTGTGGTGGGTTCATCTGCGATAAGTATGTCGGGTTCGCAGGCGAGTGCCATTGCAATGACGACTCTTTGTCTCATTCCTCCGGAGAATTCGTAGGGATATTGCTTCATTCTTTTTACGGGCTCGTTTACGTTTACGAGGCGAAGCATTTCAACAGCTCTCTCATAAGCCTGCTTCTTGTTACGGTTTGTATGAAGCAGTATTGCCTCCATAAGCTGATGCCCGATGGTATACGTAGGGTTAAGAGAAGTCATAGGATCCTGAAATATTATTGATATCCGGTTTCCGCGGATGTTTTTCATAACGTTTTCGCCGGAACCTACAAGTTCCTGACCGTCAAATTTTATCGAACCGTCAACAATTTTTCCTGTCGGCGCCAGTATTTGCATGATAGAATAAGCGGTAACCGATTTTCCGGAACCTGACTCTCCGACAATGCCGAGCACCTTGCCGCGGTCGAGGTTGAAGGAGACACCGTTAACTGCTCTCACCTCTCCGGCGTTGGTGAAAAAAGATGTTTGCAGATTCTTTACTTCGAGTAATGCCATAGTTCTTGCTCTTTCTTAGTTATTTAGCTTGGGGTCGAACGCATCGCGCAGACCGTCACCGAAGAGATTGAGTGACAACACGATGAGTGATATTACTACTGCTGGAATAATCAGACGGTAAGGGTATGAACTGATTCCGTTAAGTGCGTCCGATGCAAGCGACCCGAGTGAGGGCATCGGGGCGTTGACTCCGAGTCCGAGAAAGGAAAGATAACTTTCCGTGAATATTGCGCTCGGTATCTGAAGAGCGGTAGAAATTATCACAACGCCGATACTGTTGGGTATGAGATGCTTTGTGACTATCCAGCGTCCGCGCGCTCCGGTTGCTCTTGCGGAAAGCACATATTCCTGCTCGCGGAGCGAGAGAATCTGACCTCTGATAAGTCTTGACATAGAGACCCAGTATAAAAGTGCGAAAACTATAAAAAGGCTGATTATATTGCTTCCGATTTTTTCGAGAACCGTGCCTTCAATTGCTGTTGCCAACCCGGATTGCCTCAGTGCCGCGGCAAGCAGAATGACCATTAGCATATCGGGAAGCGAATAAATGATATCGACAACACGCATTATGATCAGGTCTACCTTACCTCCGTAGTATCCTGCGACAGAGCCCACGGTCATACCGAGAATAAGAACGATAAGACTTGCAAAGAATCCGACAGCTAGAGATATTCTCGTGCCATATACTATACGAATAAAGTAATCGCGCCCGGCGGAATCGGTACCCATAATATGCGGGAAAACCGACTGCCCGGAAGCTATTTTTGCCATCTCGGTCTCTCCGTATTGGAATGGAAGGAGGTTGTTATATGAATTGTCAACCGGTTTCCCGAGCTTGACTCCGAGCTGTTCGGCATAGGAGTAGGGCCATAGCATTGGAAGTATTAAACAGGAGAGAGCGATAATGATAATTACAAACATACTGACTGTGGCGACCTTGTTTTTCAGAAGCCGCTTCATACCGTCTTTGAAAAATGTCGTCGAGGGACGCATCTGAACCATATATTCTTTTTCTGCATCGGTTGCGGGATTAAAAGCGTCAACATTAAGATGCAGAGTTAAAGGAAATTTCTTCATATCTATTTTATCCTTATTCCAGAGTTATTCTCGGGTCGGCGAACTTGTAAAGTATATCACTGACAAGGTTCATGATAACTATCAGCGCGGCGAGTATGATGGTTGTCCCCATAATAAGAGGGTAGTCACGGTTTGTTATACTGCTGACGAAGTTTCCACCTATGCCGGGAACCGCGAAAATCTGCTCAACAACAAGCGAACCGGTTACGATATAAGCAAGCATAGGGCCGAAATAAGTGATAACCGGGATAAGCGAATTCTTAAGCGCGTGACCGAATAGTATTTTTATACCCGAAACGCCCTTTGCCTTTGCTGTGCGAATGTAGTCCTGACCGAGCACGTCAAGCATCGACGATCTTGTAAGACGTGTTATGTGCGAAAGCGGGGACAACGAAAGTGTTATTACCGGAAGTATCAGACCTTCCGCGGTCGAACCGTTTGCCGGAAGGATTTTCATACTGACGGCAAACACCAATAATAGAAACGAGCCCATAATAAACGACGGCATTGACACGAAAGCGGTTGTGAATATCATTATAATACGGTCTATCAGTTTGTTTCTCCGCAGTGCGGCGACGGCTCCGAGCACAATTCCGAACACAAGTGCTATGGCGGAGGCAATGACGCCGATTTTCGCGGAAGTCTTCAGACCGTTTCCGATTACCTCAATGACATCGCGTCCGCGCATTTTAAGCGACGGTCCGAAATCAAATCTGGTGACAATATCTTTCAGATATGTGATATACTGCTCGGGAACGGATTTATCCAGACCGTATTTCTTCTCAAGCGCCGCTTGAACCTCCGGAGAAATCGCTTTCTCGCTTACAAAAGGTCCTCCTGGAACAGCATGCATGACAAAGAACGTAATGGTTATAACTGCCAATATCGTAAGAATCGCAAGCAGAAGCCGCTTCAGAATATATCCTAATAGTTTTGATTTCATCGAGTATACGAGCTCCCTTCGGAAATAGCTAAATAAATCGGTCAGAAATGAATAAAATACCGTGTGATGTTTTATTAACCGAATAGCATACTAGAAATTATATCACAACACTGATAGAGTGTCAATGCTGTCTCCACTTCTTCTTTGATGTGGTTGTAGTATTGCAATAGATGTGTTACAGTAAATAAAGAATAAAAAAGTGCAGAAACAGCTCCAAATGTGTTAAAATTTAGCTGCCACACCAAAATCAACCCCAAAGGCTCAGTGCCGGAGAACTCCTCTCTAACATTGAACCTGTTTTATATGCATGCCTACGTGACAAAAAGGACAATGCCTCCTGCCGTTACAGCTTAGGCTCAAGCTCCGAAAGATAGGCGGTATGCGACTATTCTAAGGGCAGTTCTTTAAGTGCAAACCGTCCCGTAACCGGATTTTGGTTTTCTGCTGTGTAATCAACAAAACAGATAGTGCTTGAAGAATTTAGTATTGCAATGCTGCGACGCACGCCTTTCTTCGGTGCGGTTTCAGGACTTGCCGCCAGACGTATTGCCAATCTTTTCAACTGCTCGCTGTGTCTCCGCAGAAATAAAGGTAAAATGCCTGTCGAGTTAGTTTCAAGTCGATCGCGCACAAGAAAATCCCGCAAGGTGTCTGGGTTTACATTTTCAAGCGAGAGACAATATTCTTGAAACAATGCTGTGTAATCATCAAGCGATATTCCCCGTCCCGTGGCGGCGAGACCAAGACCGCGGTAAAATTCGAAAGGAGTCATACCGCTTGAATTTAACACATAATTTAAAGTCAAGTTAAATCTACCGCTATTATAGGCTCTGCTTAGCGCGTCTTCGATTAAATGAAGCAAATCAAAATCCAACTTGGAAAGCCAAGGGGTTTCACTCACTTCATAGGGAGCGTTTTTGTCATATTCGCAAAGATAAATATGTGAATTCTCTCGCATAGCACTGCCGTATAACAACTTTAAAAAGCCGAGTTGCAGCATCTGAGCACCGAGATTATACGCTTTATTAAAACTCTGGGCAAATGTATCTATGTTTTCATACGGAAGCCCCGCGATTAAATCAATATGGATGTGCATATTTCCCATTGCGATAAGCCGCTGTATATTTGAGTGCAAAAGAGTGGAATCTACTTTGCGGTTGACCGCTTGAAGCGTTTTCTCGTTAAAGGATTGAATTCCGATTTCAAGTTGTACCGCTCCCTTTGGCATCTGCTTGAGCAAAGAAAAGGTTTCCTCGCGCAGAATATCTCCCGCAATTTCAAAGTGAAAGCAAACTCCGCATGGAATTTCATTACCATAATTTTCGAGTATAAACTTCAAAATTTTATTGGCATGAGCTGCATTTGCGTTAAATGTTCGGTCAACAAATTTAATTGTGCGAGTGCCGCTTTGCGAGAGCTTCAGTAAATCGGGCAGCAAAACATCCAAATCAAAAAAACGAGGCTTACCGCCGCCTGATAGGCAAAACGCACATGAATACGGACAACCGCGACTTGTTTCAAAATATGCTATGCGTCCGCCGACCTCTTCTGCATATCCTGCGGAAAGCGGAGAAATCAACTCCCCGCCTGATGTATCTGTTGGATTTTGGTATATCGATTTGTCAGAGCGTCTGCCGCAAAGCCCGAAAATCCAGCTTGGCACCTGGTTGAAACCGTGCTCGTTATTTTCTTTTTTCTCAAAAATATAATTCAAAAAAGCAGGTAAGCTTTTCTCACCTTCCCCTGCCAAAACATAATCTACTTGCTCGTTTTCGAGAAGTACCTGTTCAGCACGGCAGCCAACCTCCGGGCCGCCTAAAATTATTATCAGCTCTGGATTCGCTTGTTTTAGCTCCGCACATAGAGCAAGAGTCTCGTTTATATTCCATATATAACAGGAGAAGCCGACAACACGCGGTGAGTTTTTAACAATCTTCTTCAAGACCTCGGCAGGGGGTTGGTTTATTGTGCATTCGATAATGCGAACATAGTCATAAAGCTCCGGAGTGTATTTTTTTATTCCCGCAGCTAAACACCAAGGCGCAAGCGACGCATGTACATACTTTGCCGCAAGCACTGCAAGTACTATAGTTTCTCCCGCCGAAACTGCTCTTTCATTCAATTCGCCATCCTCGATATAATGCGATTGGCTCATGAAATTTTGCCTCCAAAAAATAATGTTTTCTAATAAAAAAATCGATGTTTAAGTTTATATAAATGATTTTCTTTTGCATTATAACACAATACCATCAAAGGAACAACAGCGGAATCCTTTATCAAGCAGCAGTTTAATATTCCCACAAGCAGCGGCTAAATTTATATATAGCTTTTTTCCGTTATTGAAGCTATGTATCGTTAAATTATTGGTTGATATAATAAAGCTCAATACTGGAGAATTTACTCCATGCATTGAGCTGTAATTTTTATATTCATAGATAATGTGAGTATACGAGCTCAAAAACAAATCCCAAATCTTTTTTATGGTTCAGGAATATTTTATCATCTTCGTAGGAGTTTTGTGAATCAGAAAGGTCAACGCTATGTTCCATAAAAGGCTGTATTTTTGTTTCCGTAACAACAACAGAATCTATCCCTATAATTGGCAGCCCTCTTTGCTGACAAATATCAACCAATTTTTCACTAATCAATGTTAGTGTTAAAATATTTGTTGAATAAATCTATGAAAGCTGCAAAATTTGTATAGTCCGAAGATAATACATAATAAAGTATAAGCTCATCTACATCTCCGCTCTCAGTAAATTCACCAACAAAATTGGTCTCCTGATTGAGACAAAAGATTATGAAGTTACCGCTTTCATAAGTAATCCTCACACTTATACCTGCCGCAGAGTTAAAATACCTCGTCATATCATCACATATATGAAAATATATTTTAGAGAAATCGGATAAAAAGTTATCATACTGTTTTGATTACAATGTTTCGAGAATTTCCATCCTGTCAAAATCAAACGGTAAAATATCCGCTTTCTTCTTTACTGACTTTACATTGGAGTAGTCGTAATTTATAAGCTCAATCTTTATGACTTTTTCTTTGAGCTCTTCATAATCGAAATAATAGCTCGCTGGATCGCTAACGCAAGCCGTGAAAGTAAAGCATAATGCCAACATCAAACAAACTGATAAGCTTTTCATTTTATTATTCATAATGAACGGCTCCTGTTATATTAAGAAAAGGTATGCTGCAGGGAAGAAAACCGTGCCTGTAACTGCATACCAGCACGAGATGTTTCAGCAATTGTGTGGGTTCGTCCTTGCATTCCGCTTGTTAGGCAACTTACGTTTGTGCAGAGTAGAGCGATAAGACTACCCCGGGCATCCTGTGTATGTCCGCTAAAGTCTATCTGGCATCACCATTAAATAATCATTTTAAGATTGTTCTTTTAATTTTATTATATCATTATTTTACATTTATGCAATATGGAATTTATCAGTATGTAGAGCATTTCTATATTCAAACACGCGGGAAAAAGGGGCAATTCTATTCTGGTACAGCATGAAATCGGTGGTTTAAGTCTTCCCTATTTCCAATTATTTTGCAATCGTTAAATTATAGTATCGTTAAATTATTGGTTGATATAATAAAGCTCAATGCTGGAGAGTTTACCCCATGCATTGAGCTGTAATTTTTATATTCAAACAACGAAGCAATGAGACAAAATGGACAGAAAGGTAATTAATTTGCTACTACGAATGTAGAATATGATTTTGTTAATCTTCCCACGAACTACCCATAAGCTCTTTTAATTCTTCCCCGGTTGCGTGATCAGCGCTAACTTCTTCAACTGCGCAATTTTCACACACGTCGCCGCCCGGGTAATAATCATTATATGTTCCTGCACCATAATAACGGCCTATAATTCGCCTTGCAGTCGATAAGTCGAATTCTGCACCACAGCGTTCGCATTTTGACATAATTATTCTCCTTTTCTAAAATCGGATATTTCATTAAGTGTTGCCGTTGAAATATAGGGAGCTTATCTCTAAGTTTTTCTATCATTACAGCATTGTCATCACAGCTAAGTCATTTGATTGAAATGCATTCCGTTTTTATCACTATATTCAAAATCAACATAAAATATACGACCGTTTTCTGAACATGTCACTTTTTTGCTTTTTTCTTTAAACGCCTGTTATGTACCAAGTGTGCAACCATACCAAGCACGGTACCTGTCTTAAGGCGAAGTCTGTTTTTTCTTTCGGTATCTTATTAGTGCGATTACTATTGAAGTGAAGTTCATTATTTCTGATGCAACTCCAGCATAACTTCCTATATTAAAATCATAGAAAAACCAAAAAGGTATCGAAAGTAACGATAGAATACGAATCTTTCTCTCGTCGCTTATATATAGGGCAATTGTTAAAATTATCATCGCTGCCATAGGTAGAAGACTTAATGCGTCGTCGAATGTCATCATAGCAGCGCTGACAAAAGCAGCTAGGTAGAGGAATGTATCTGCTGCTTCATTAACGTAAAAAGATCCCTTGAGCATCGCTGGAGCGGTAACAAGCACATCGTTCTTATGGGTGTATCTGCTTATGTGCGAGACAAGCGACTAAATAAAGCGAAAGAGTTACTTAAGTCTACCAACGACTCAATTTCGGATATAGCTCTGTCGGTCGGCTTTTCGGATTATAACTACTTTACGCGTGTCTTTAAAAAGCAGTTCGGAATAAGTCCGTACGCATATAGACAACAATAGTAGAAAACTGTATAAATCGGAGCTATTTTACCGTTCATTTTTTGATTTGATTATTATCCAGGGTTCTTGGGGAGTCACCTTTATACCCACTTTTATTCGATTATGATCAACAAAGAAAAACGCTATAATTAGAAAAAAGTCACCAGAAAGGCAAATACTCTCTGGTGACTTTTGCTTATTACTTCTCGACTATTGTTCTTTATGATTGCTACTAAAATATTTTAGTAAGTTGCCGAATGATATTTAAAGTAAAGCTCACAGCCATTTGTTAATGTCGGACAATCAGCTATTGGCAAGATCTTATTACAGTTTCCGTTTATTACTGCAATTTTCGTGCCATCAAGATAACAATCCCAAGAGTGACCGTAACCCATGATATTAGGTAAATAATTTTTCGCTATACTCATAACTGTTTCATGCACATTTTGTTTTGGAACGATATCTATAATTTTTGTATGATCTTCAACATCATCACCCATGCATACAGAGTCGCGGGTAAGTGTTATTTGAATTCTTAATATCATATCGCACCTCACAATATTCATCATTACTCGCGAATATTATTTCTTCCCTCCGCGTTTCTTTACATCCCTACGGATTTCATCAAAACAATCATCGTCAACCTTGCCTTCCTTGCGGAATGTTTCAACAGCCTGTGACATTACTTTGTAGTTTAGACTCGTGCCCTTGCTGTCAGCCATGTAGTCGACGGCTCTATCTGCTGATATACCAAATCTCCCTGCAGTCTCAACTGCGTCGATATTTGCACCGAGGAAGATAAACTCCCATCCATATTTGGTTTTTTGCCGTTCAATTATTGCTTTTACCTTTTCAGCTGAGTATTCCCGACTTGCGTTTTCTTCTCCATCTGTAATTATAACAAACATAACTTTCTCAGCACGGTAGTCTTCTGTGGTATTTTTTTGCGCGTTGCCGATTTTGCTTATTGTTTTGCCGATTGCATCGAGGAGTGCAGTCGAGCCTCCAACCTGATACTCCTTCTCTGTAATAGACTTGACCGCTTTGAGGTCGATACGGTCATGAAGCAGTTCGTAGTTGTTGTCAAACAGAACCGTCGTTATAAAACATTCGCCCTCAACAGCCTGTTGCTTCGCGAGCATTGAATTGTACCCGCCAATTGTGTCGGACTCCAGCCCACTCATCGATCCGCTCTTGTCCAGTATAAATACCAGTTCAGATAGTCCATTTTTCATTGTAATGCCCTCCATAAGTTTTATTGTGACTTCATTATAAACCTTATGGAGTGATCCAAGGTCGCTTCAGAAGCGACAACTAACTCACCCTCCTAAAAGTGGCTGGTCGTATTCGAACAGCACCTCATTTATCTCGAATACATCATATTTGCCGTTTGTGATGAAATACTCTACAATAACATCGAACTTTACAGCGTGTGAAAGTGCGTAGCCCGCGCGCTCTAAAAGACCATCTGTTTCGCTAAGCGACAAATTTAACGCAATAGCAAGAGCGACCGCTGTTCTCTTGCTTGGCATATAACTTTTACTGCTTCTGATCTTTGAGAACAGCTTACGGTCAAGGTTCGCACGTTTATAAACCTCGACATCCGTCATTTTTTTAGCATCGATAAGTCTGAGCAGCATCTGTGAGAATGGCTCATCAAGGTTGCCTACTAAATCATCAAGATCCGGTGCGCAAACAGAAGCTTCAAGTACATCATCAAATCGAGGTTTTTTGTATTTGGAAGCATACTCTTCAGTTTTATGTAAAACATCTGGCTCAAAGTGCTGCGTCCGCCTGCTTTCATGCGTCTCAACATAGTACTCATCTATGTAGCTTTTGACTGCGCCAAGGAGTTCTCGGCTAACGGTGTAAGATGTTTTGTCATACACCACAAGAGTCACATCAAGGTCGTGGTCTGCAAGGAAGTTTTTTATAACCGAGGTAGCCACTTTAAGAGCTTCATCTTTCGGATAGCCATAAATCCCGCTTGAAATCAGAGGAAAAGCGATGCTCTTACACTTGTTTTCAACAGCTCTTTTAAGTGAATTTGTGTAGGCATCACGAAGAAGCTGTTCGTTTTGCTCTTTGCTCCACTGGCCATACACAGGCCCCGCAGCGTGAATAATAAACTTTGCAGGTAGATGGAAGCCCGGCGTTATAACCGATTCACCAGTCTTAATTGGGGCAAGCTTATCACAAGCAGCTTGTAGCTGAGCAGCTCCGGCCGCTTTGAATATAGCACCACAAACACCGCCACCCCTCTGTAGATCAGTGTTTGCAGCGTTGACAATTGCGTCAACATTCATTTTCGTGATGTCCTGCCGAACGATTGTAAATGGCATGATGTACCTCAGTGCTAATAATTAAATGTATACCTATTTTACCTTCTGTCATATATGCTCCAAGCAACAACTATTTACCATTATAGTACAATTATTGCTAAAAGTAAAGCATGTTGTGTCATAATTTTGTTGCTTTTACCATGATTTCGCAGTTAAATTAGTGAATGTAATAATTATATGACAGAATGAACTGCTCATCCTTTAGCTGTGAGCTCTTTATTTAATTAAGAAAGAAAAAACCTCTTTTGCTTGGTAGACAAAAGAGGTTTAAAAGTTTACAAGGCACAAAATTCGATAAAAGTAATTGTACTTTATGGTATCATTTTTCCTAATGCATATAATCTCCTCTTATGCATGTTTAGTTAAAAAAACTTCCATTATAACTATTAATAAGTTGGCCGATTATGCCCACTAAAATAGCTCCGAAAATAATAGAAATAATGATACCTATCAAACTTAGGATCAACATAGCTCTTGCAAAGTTCTTTTTGTTCAAGTTTACAGAACTGCCAAAACCCCAAACAAACAATAAGACAATGCCTACAATCGGTATACCTATCAGTAAGAACATCCCTATGTACTGAAGAACACTCAAAGGTTCTCTGTCGAATTGTGAAGAGTAAGCGTTGTTACCAGGAGCCGTATAGTACTGCGGTGGTTGATATGTCTGTGGTGGTGTGTATGGCTGGGACTGTGGCTGCTGTTGCGGTTGCGGTGGTGTGTTGGGTTGTGGTTGTGGTTGTGGTTGTGGTTGTGATTCTGCATTGTCTGCATTCTGTTTCGCTACATTCGGTATCGGCTGTGGCTGATCAGCTTTAACACCGCAACCGTTGCAGAATTTTGCTTCATTCGGTAGTTCTTTTCCGCAATTTTTACAAAACATTTCTTTCTCCTCCTATTTTTACTACACATTCGGTGCAAATCACCGAAACATTGTATCTCTTATTATTGTGCTATCCTATTATAATATAATAAAAGAAAAGTTACAAGAAGGAATAAAATTAAAAATCAGACTAAAACACTGCCGGAGCGACAAGCCCCGGCAGTGTTTTTGTTTTTATTTTACCAGTCTTTCGCTATGATTGTATAGGCGTTTTCCGGTTCGAGAACAATATCAGCTTCGGTTAATGTTCCGTTTAAGAACTTAAACAGCTGGTCGTAGGTTGATCTTGCATAAGGGTCGGTGGCGGAGGCGAGTTCTGGTACTTCATGTGAGCCGCCCATATAATAGAACAGATGCCAGTCCATTATCCCGAGCTTTACGCCATAAAGCATATAACACTTGAACCCTGTGATGCTCTTTTTGTTTAACACATCACCACCGAATTCCATTTCAAAGCTAATACCGTTGGGTTCAATAATATCCCACGCACGCTCAAAGGTTTGCTTTGCGGTTTGGTGACCGAAATAATCAGAGTAGGCATAGTTGTTAGGAAAACCGGGTTGTCCGGGGAAGAAGTTACCCTGCATATTTATCTTGTCAAAGCCAAAAAGCTCATTGGAATCGCAGCCACTCGCACCGTGGAAAGGTATCCAGCAGGAAAAGTAGCCAAGCTTACGAACATAGTCGGTAAAGCTGCGCACAACCTGAGTTAGAGCAGCGTCAGATGGATCAATGCTTTCTTCAAACCAGTAAAAGCCGGCGAGCTCAATAGCCTTGTAAGCTTTTTCTGCGAAACGCTTAATCTGCTCATCAACCAACCAATTAACAGCGGCTTTCATATCATCAATATTCGCAAAGTCAAGCATTCTGCCGTCCACCTCGCCGAACTCTTTAACTCCGACATCGGGAGGGAAAACAGTCATTACAACGCTTAGCTTCTTATTATCGCCTAAAGCGGATTGTGTGCAAAGCGCTGCCTGTTCAAGAGCGTCTAAATTACCACCGTCAGCGAATATGCCTTTGTCTACAAAACGCTGCCAGTCTGACTTAGTAAGGCCTCCATTTTTTGCGCTATATATAAAACTTGGAGTAGGTAAAAACAAAAACGAGTCAAACATTCGCCCTTGTATTTTGCCGTCCAAGGTATAAGCGACAGCAGGCAAAAACTTGTCTTTCGTAAAGCTAAATTGTTCTGAATCGACGGTGACATACGAGAGCATTGTATTGGATGGGGTAGATTTGTTGTTCATGTTGTTCTCCTGTTATTATTAAGTAATAGCGATAGTATAACATAAAAAACTGAATTTTTGCAAATTTGTTAGAGGAAAAATCAGAGTTATACCCGTGTACGTTTTTTCCTACATACTACTGCTCCCATGCCGTACAAAGCGGTAATCATTAGCAGTACAAAAAGCAGCAATTTGGAGCCATCGCCCGTTGGAGGGACATTAGGGCCATTGTCAACAGTGGAGATGTTTGATTCGGGCGCTGAGGATTCTATACCGCCGCATTGGTCGTCATCGGCACTGACCGGGCTTAGCCCAAACTCAAGGTATTTATAGGTTCCGATTTTTGATATATCATATGTGACCGATGTTCTTCCATCAAAACTGTTGCTTGACGCAACCATTAAAACGGTATCGTCAAAACTCGGAGCTCTGTTTATCGCCACAGAGCCGCCCTTTATAACAGGCGAACCGCTTGGTATTACAATACTCCTGTCGGTAAGAATCGCAATATACAAATCCGAGTTTACTGTACCTCCGGAAATGATTACGGCTTTATTTCCCATGTGTCTAATTGCGATCGAACCATCTCCGCTTGCACTCACTGTGCCGCCGGAAACACTTATAGTGCTTGCGCTTCGGGTATAAATTGCGATTGAATTGTCTCCGCTTGCAATCACAGTACCTCCTGAAACGTCCACGGTGCCCATGTAATATGCGATGAAAATTGCAGCTGAATTATACCCGCTTGAACTCACCATACCGCCAACAATGTTAACTGTACCGGAAAGCTGATTATTAATTGTGTACATGGAGTTTCTGCTTGAACTCACTGTGCCGCCGGCAATAATTAGTTTACTTCTGTTCAGAATCGTCTCGTAATCGCCGCCCATAATGATGCCTTTTTGACCGTCACTGTTGTCCGTAATAGTTAATATGCCCCAGTTATTTTGGATGATGGTTGAGCCACCACTTATAGTTTTACCGTTTAGATCAAGGGTGAAGGTTTTACCTTTATCATTAAAGATAGGTTGCCTGAGCTCAATGTTGTTCATCAGTTGAATAGTGGACCCACTCTCGCCTCGGTCAAATGCCTCTTGGAGGTCGGTATAGAATTTTTTACCGATTCTGGCTACAGCAGTACTCGGTCCAAATCTGAAGTATTTATAATTATAGATAATAAAGGTATAATTATTCATATCATAGGTGAAAAGCAGCCTTAAATTGTAGTCAGCTAACAAGTCACCATCGTAATCGGTGCTGGCTCCGAGCTGTATATCCGTGCTTAAAACCGGAATTACACTCATCGCCATCCCACGTCCCTTGATAATGGGTGTGCCGCTTGAGATTACGATTGAATCATTTCGCCTCAAAACACGAATACCAACACCATTCACGCCTGCGGCATTCACGATACCTCCGGAAATATCCACGGTGTAGGTGCTGCTGTTATTGATTGCGTTTCCATTATTGGCGGTATTTTCAATCAATCCGCCTTTTATTTCGAGAACAGTATCGGTGCCTTGGCCGCGAAAATAAGGGATAAAAATCGTTCCATATTTAGAATTTGTATTTGCACTGGTTATTTTAGCCGTGCCACTGATGGTAGTTTTCCCGCTGCCAAAGATGTAAATTGCAATTCCATCTTTCGCCTTCACGACACCCCCAGAAACGCTCAAGGTACCGACGAACTGGTTAACAATTGTAGCAAACCCAGTAGAACTTACCGTTCCGCCAGTTATTTCCACGCTGCCGATGCTGTAGTTATTTATCGCGAACCCGATTCCTGTGTTTTCCACTGTACCGAATTCAATGGCAAGGCTGCCACCGTATAGAATAATAGTATCACTCTCCGGAGCTTGGCATGTAATCTGACCATTCTTTTCAGCTGTGCTATCGGTAATTGTTAGTTTACCGAGTCCGTAATGGCATATAACGTTAGAACTGCTGCTAATTAGTGTCTTACTGTTCAGGTCGAGGATGGTGGCATTGTTTGTCGTAAGATTCAGTTCTGTTGTGCTTACATCAGACAGGAGTTGGATATACACAGTGCTGTTGGGATAACCGTTCGCAGCGCTTACAGCATCGACAAGGCTGCCGCTGCTTATCCAATCTGCAGGCATTTCAAAACCTTCACCCAAGATACCCCATCGTGCTTGTGGAGAAGGTTCCGCCATAACTGAAACCGGCAGCAAAGTTAATGTTATGCATAATGCAAAAAGCATGCTAAAAAACCATTTTTTCATGTTTATATGTAATTCTCCGTTTTCGTTTTGGTTGTAATAGAAGTACATCGTTGCGGTTTTTGTTCGCGTAAAGCTTTTATTATCTTGTCGCCGTCAAGGTTGTATTGGGTTTATGTATATCCGCCTGAACCATTTTTGCGTTCCCTGTTTATTGTTTCGCTTGGGCATAGGTCAGCTGAAATCCACATACGAAAGGCGAATCCGCTTGTAGCTATAATGTCCTCCGAAAGCTCACTATATGGGCTGTTTTTAACGGCGTAGGATAGAGACTTTGCAAAAGAAAAGAGATAGCCTGTTGAGTCATGTACATCATTCCACGTTACATCAAGCTTTTTCTTTGTTATGTCCGAACCTTTCTTGTTGAGAATTATTATCTATATACTTTTTCAAAAAGCTCAAAATTTCCATCGAACAATCAATAACACGGTTGTGGTTATAATTTCTACTCGTAGAAAAATATCCAAAATAACCCCATGGGTCCTTCGCTTGCGTCCCCCAATCCCAAAGACCGTCTGTGTTTCGGTTTTCCAAAAGCCAGTCAACAGATTTTGAAAGATAAAAAGACGAACCCCTGAAATTGTTTATGTAATTAAATGAGTGCATCCATCGTCTTGTTTGCTTGTAAACAAAGCTATCAGGCAGTTTTGCAGGACAATCTCTCCAAAAATGTCCGTGATAATAAGCGTGTTCTCCATAATGGTGAAGCATTGCGTTTTCAAGAGCCGGCGGTATATTTTCACGGCGTTTTAACAGCAACTCAAATTGAAGTGGCACAAGTCGATCCTCTTTTGTCCAAAAAACCTCGTGCTGGGCATCTCGCTCTCTTTCAAATGAGTATTCGCCACCCGAAAAAGTACGCTCCGCAATGTAAAGCCATTCGCGATATGCCCTGTCGCACAGCTCATTGTATGGCTTGATAGCTTCGATAGCATTACATATTGTAGCGGTTTGCCAAGGAACGTCCCTCTCGTTTTTATCATGCAGTTTCTCGTGGTTTGTCCCTCTCAAAAAGTCTTCAAGATAGTAATAAGACATTTGTAGGATTTCTCTGTCATCAATAGTAAGCCCTATGTATAAACACCGATTTATGCCTACAAGTGATGTAGGAAATTTGTCCTTTGCAGTATAATCCTTCGACTGCAAGCGATAACCCCAACTACCGTTTCTGTTTTGCTCTCTATAAAGTTCATCAACAATATCACTATACAAAAAATCTTTTCGCAGCAGGTTTAATTCTTCGCAGTAATACGACCTGTCTAAAAGCTGAAACAAAATTTTATACTTAACAGCCGGGTAATCACAAAAATCTAGCAAACTTTGAGTAGATTTTATAAATTCATCCTTAATGCTCATAAATACCTCTTTTTGAAGATTAAAGTGGTTTCTTCAACCTGCAAAAATCATCGACTTGTAAAATGCATACATCAATCATGCGTTTTAACATTATTCTGTATTCTTAGGTGTTTGGTTTTTACTGCTATTAAAATATTCGTCAGCGAGAATGGCGTAGACAGCTTGATCAATCCATTCATTATCGACACGAGCCCAAAACGCTTTGGCATTCACAGCTTCACGGCGCATTCCATTACGCTCCATAACACGGTAAGAACCGTAATTTACCGCAGCACATAACGCATAAATACGGCGTAATTTTAAGTCCTCAAATCCATGCCTAATGAGTTCACCGCCGAATTCAGTTCCGTAACCATGTTTCCAATAATCTATATGTATAATCCAACCGATGTCGGCAGTGTCATTGTTGCTGTCAGGATAAATTCCGCCGCTGCCAATAACCTTACCTGTTTCTTTTAAAACAATCGCAAAGTCTTGACCTGGTTTTGCTGATTTCAGGAACCCGTGTGTTTGCTCTTCGTTATTAGGACCCCATGACATATATCGAGTGTTATCGGGGTTACTTGCCCATGAGTGAACAGCTTCAAAATCATCCAATGTCAGTGGTCTAAGAATAAGCCGTTTTGTTTCAAGTGTACCTGTGCCATTATATACCATAAAGAAACTCCTTTTTTTACTTAGACTACGTGAAAATGTCACCCACATATTCGATATTCCTAATATTGCACGGTAATTTGCGAAATAATCATGTTTACTGCTGTTTGTTTATGCTCTCACTTTTTCTTACTCCTTGGAGCTTAAATAGCTAATAAATGCAGTCGGGTTAATATATTTATACCCGGAACTATCAACATAAGCTGTGTCAAAAAGTATATCTATGATTTCATCTGCCGTAAGTTCGGGGGTAACCTCCCACCCCATTGCAAGAACCCCCGCTACATAGGGAATGCCCCAACTTAATCCTCCTTCGCCGGTATATTGATAAGTAATATCTCCCTTGCTGAAATACTCTTCCGCAAGTGTCCTGTATTGTACCGGAACGAGAATATCATCTTTGTTCCAGACCGGATTGTTTAAATATCCGGGTTTGCACAAAGAGACATCTTCGGGATTGTCAAAATCATATCCGCATGCCCCGATCATTCCGTTTTCGCTTGAACAGTCAAGAACTAAAAAGCCCGCTTCGGTCGCGCGTTTAACGCTTTCAAGATATTTTTCACCGTTTGTCCAATCATCGTTAGAAGGCGTGGGGGCGCCGGAAATACTTATAACTCTTATCTTTTCGCCATCGGGGAGATTTTTATTCGTTTCCACAATCCAATCGACAGCATCAGCATAACAGGTTGTGTCGAGGTTCCAAGATGGTACGGCGGCATAATATATTTTCGCACCGGGTGCGGTTCCTACTGTTTCCCCGACGAGAAGGCTTGTAACTGCAGGACCGTGAATACTGGTTTCCGATTCACATCCGAAATCCTTATATTCAATTATTTTACCCGCATATTCGGGGTGACTGTCGATATATAAGGGTTGGTCGATGATGGCTACGGTTACACCTTTTCCCGTGATGCCCTTATCATGTATGGAACGAACACCAAGCCCAGGATTTTTTCCCGCCTCCATTATATAATCTGGCTGATACTCATCTCGGGCCGGCATTTTTTCCCTTGCCGGGAATATCGTTTTTTCGTTAAACTTCAGAGTAAGTATTTTTTTATCAAAAGACGAAAGGTCTGCGACTAGGATATCTTCGTTTCTTACATCGTCGTAAGCATTTATGGGAAAGACCGCGTTATCAGATGTTTTTTCAAATACATAATAACACGGTATTTTTCCGGTGAATGGATAATCACCTATTTTCCATTCGACGAACATATATCTTTTCCCATCTATTTGCTTTAGTGTATATGCCGGAATTACTCCAAACTTTGAATAAAGAACATAGCCTTTTGTCCACTTTTCTGTTGCGTTTTTGGAGTTTGAAAATTTATACGATAAAAGCCCACTGTCGAAAAATATACAGCTTTGCCAATATAGTTTTTCTGGTGATGAGAATAATAGTTTTCCTGTTTCAAAATCTTCAATTTTTTCAACGGCATTGCCAGCCTGCCATGTTCCAATGATTTCATCGTCCGGAATAAATGTATATTCCATGCTTTCGTATAATCTGTTTTCGTCGTTTGATGTCTCGATTTTCAGTTCAGGATAAGTTGATTCCGTTTCGGAGAAAGCAGATTCCGATGTTTCATTGCCTGTATTAACACAACTGGTTGCAAATAACAATATAAACGATAACACTACAAGTACAATAAGATATTTTTTTATATTTCTCATTTTTAACGTCATTGCTTCCACTGTTTGTATTTTATATTTTACTTTAAATTTATAAATGTGTCAATAAATATTCTGCTTTTCTATTTATAAATACTTTTTTAGTATAGAATTAATGTAAAAATGATAGTTTGGAGGGGCGCATGAGGGAAAGTAATATTAATTCAATCAAAATATAGACCGTTGTTGGCAAGAACCAACAACGGTATTTTTTATAAACTTCATAGCTGTGAGCATAGCGAGCATCATAACTTGCCCGTCAGGGCAATCATAACTGCGAGCATGGCGAGCATCATAACTTGCCCGTCAGGGCATTCATAGCTGTGAGCGTAGCGAGCATCATAACTTTTATTCCTTAACTCTTCCCTACATGAGCCGCCAATCTATCAAGCATCGAAGCATGTGCCGGTTCAATTGTTGTCAGCGGCAATCTGACCTCATCGGTGCAATATCCTCTTTGTGATAACAGATATTTGACTGGTATCGGGTTGACTTCGCAGAAAACACCTTCCATAAGCGGCAGAAGTTTCAGTTGTCTGTCAAGAGCCGCTTGTGAGTCGCCACTAAAGTAATACGAACATATTTTTCCAACACTTGCCGGGAGAAAATTCGATAACACAGAAACAACACCAATTCCACCAAGTGAAAGCAGCGGCAATATCTGGTTGTCGTTTCCGGAATAAAGAGCCAAAGAGTCGCCGCAGAGGCGTACCATTTCTGCAATTTTCGGAATATTCGTACCCGACTCCTTAACTGCTACTATATTCTGATGCTTAGACAGCTCCACGTATGTTTCAGGCTCGATGTTGACTCCAGTCCTTGTCGGCACATTGTATATAATTATCGGTACTTCAGATGCATCCGCTATCGTTTCATAATGCTTAACAAGTCCCGCTTGAGTTGCTTTGTTATAATAGGGCGTCACAACAAGCGCGGCGTCGCATCCTGTTTCAGCAGCTTCACGAGTAAGTTCAACCGCGGTTGCAGTGCTGTTGCTTCCAGTGCCGGCGATTATTGGGACTTTTGAACCTGAGTGGCGCACGGCAAACTCAACTAACCTTAGCCTTTCACATGCGCTCAGGGTTGCCGCTTCCCCCGTAGTACCGCATACAACTATTGCATCGATATCGTTATCTGTCTGAAATTCGAGCAAACGACCGAAGCTTATAAAATCTATTTCACCATTCTTGAACGGTGTGACCACGGCGGTCGCCGTTCCTTGGAACACAACAGGCTTTTTCATCGGATTAACCATCCTTAAATTATTGATTTCTTTCCGATTTTCAACAAATTTCGCGCTTTTTGTCTTTTTTATTTACTGTTGAAATCGGGCTGTTATTTTGTTATAATAAAACGGTTGAGTAAAAACCTCTTATTTTTCGAAATTGGGGTGCTTTAATAACCTTCGCAATATTAAAATCCCGTCAATACCATTTTATTAACCGAGACAGGCTTTTGCCACATAAAAAGTAGCTCGGAGGAGAACAATTTAATGCCCGACTTGCTTAAAACAAAATCTTATTTTTATGAGCTTGATGAATCTTTGATCGCTCAAACACCAATTGAAAAGCGTGATTCTTCACGCCTTCTTACTCTTAATAAAGAAACCGGAGAGGTAAGACACCACCATTTCTCCGATATAATCGACTTTCTAAACCCCGGTGATTGTCTCGTTGTAAACGACACAAAGGTTATTCCAGCAAGGCTTTTTGGGAAAAACCCTAAGAGAGCCGGAGAGATTGAGGTTGTACTGCTGTCAAGGGATAGCACTCGTGACGGCGATGTCTGGCAGTGCATGACAAAGCCGGGCAAGAAAACCCGACCCGGCGACAAGATTGTATTCGGCGATGGTCTGTTGGAAGGCTTTGTGCTCGATGTGCTTGACGGCGGTCTTAGACTAATTGAGTTCAAGTACGACGGTATCTTTAACGAAGTACTCGACAAAATCGGTATAATGCCCCTACCGCCTTATATCACAAGCCGTCTCGAGGATAAAAACCGCTATCAAACTGTGTATGCCAAAATCGATGGCAGCGCAGCAGCTCCGACAGCGGGACTTCATTTTACAACTGAGCTTATCGGAAAGCTAAAAGCTAAAGGTGTGCTCTTCGCCGAGGTTCTTCTCCATGTTGGTATCGGCACATTCCGTCCTGTTAAAGAAGAGGATATCACAAAGCATTTAATGCACAACGAACATATTGAAGTTACCGCAGAAAATGCTGAAATTATAAACAGTGCGAGAAAAAACGGCGGACGGATTATCTGCGTTGGTACCACCTCGTGTAGAACTCTTGAGAGCGTATCCGACGACAATGGCATAGTTCATCCCTTTATCGGCGGAACAGGTATTTTTATCTATCCATCATACAGCTTCAAAGCCACTGATGCACTTATCACCAACTTTCACCTTCCTGAAAGCACTCTTTTGATGCTTGTTTCCGCTTTTGGCGGGTATGAAAATGTGATGAGAGCATATAAAATTGCAGTAGAGGACAAATATAGATTCTTCAGCTTCGGCGATGCGATGTTCTTGTACTGATAAATGACATATTTGGAGGATTTATGACAGCAACAAAAGTAAAAAGTTTTCTTTTCAGGGTCCTTTGCGGATTTCTGTTCGGTGTCAGCGTAATAGCACCTGGTGTTAGCGGCAGCGTTATTGCAGTTATAATGGGTATATACGGCGATCTAATCACAATCGTTTCGAACCCATTCAAAAACTTTAAGAAAAACTTCTTCTACCTTCTCCCTCTCGGTATTGGTGCTCTTGTCGCAGTGGCACTATTTGTCAATATCCTCGACTGGATGTTTACAAATTACCGTGTGCCGTCCTTCCTTCTCTTTGTCGGACTCATCGGTGGCAGCGTTCCTTCCGTTTTGAAGGAGGCTAAAACAGGTGGTCCATTCAAGAAAAAGTACATTTTCGCGATTGTTCTCGCTTTCGCTTTTGCCTTAACTATCGGTATTTTGAAGATAACCAACGAATCACTCACATCCGACATACCCCAGAACATACTCTTCCCCATTAGCGGCGCACTCGCTGGCATTTCAAGCATGATTCCCGGTATGAGCATTTCGATGATACTTATGGTGCTTGGCGTTTACGAGCCAATGATGTCTGCTACGAAAAATCTTGAGGTCTGGACTATGGCACCCGTCGGCATCTGCTTTGTCGTCGGCATGGTGCTGTTCTCGAAGCTTACAAAGTATGTATTTGATAAATACCATAGCTTAGGTTATTATATGGTAACTGGCTTTATGTCCGGCTCGCTTCTTACAATAATTATTTCAGAAGTCAGACTCCCAAAAGATGCACTCGGATATATTTTGAGTGCGCTCGCCATAATAATCGGTGTAGCGGTAGCAACACTATTTAACAAGCTTGGCGAAAAGTTTAATGTTTCAAATAACGAATAACAACATTTTCCCTGCCCTGAACGAAAGGATGAATACAAATGTCAGCTCAAAAAAGAATTGCCGCAATTCACGATATATCCTGCTTTGGTAGGTGCTCTCTGACCGTCGCTCTGCCAATTATATCAGCAGCTGGTATTGAGACTTCAGCCATTCCCACCGCCGTACTCTCAACCCATACCGGAGGTTTTAGCGGTTACACTTTCAGAGACCTAACCGATGATATAATGCCAATCGTTAAGCACTGGAAAAAAGTCGGCATTGATTTTGACGCGATTTACACCGGGTATCTCGGTTCTTTTGAACAGATTGATATAATATCAGATATTTTCGATATATATAAAAAACGCGGTACATTCATTGCCGTTGACCCTGTTATGGGCGACCACGGCAAGCTTTACAGCCTTTTCCCCGACAATTTTCCGGATGGGATGAAAAAGCTCTGCGCAAAGGCTGATCTCATTGTACCTAATATGACAGAAGCTCTGCTTCTTTTAGGAGAGAGTTACAAGGAAGGGCCTTACTCTAAAGATTATATAATTAGCTTACTCAAAAGACTTTCTGAAATCGGAGCAAAGCAAGTTGTCCTCACGGGTGTATATTTAGAAGACGGCAAGCTCGGCGCCGCATCCTATGACAAAGGCACAGATAAAGTCAACATCGCTCTATCAGAAAAGATTGATGGCTTCTATCACGGTACTGGGGACGTGTTCGCAAGCGCCCTTGTAGCGGCTCTGATGAGCGGTCTTAGCTTGCAAGCTTCCACCGTAATTGCTGTCAATTTCACAGTCGGTAGCATAAAGCGCACAAAAGCCGCAGAGACGGATGTGCGGTTCGGTGTAAACTTTGAGGAAGGCCTCATGGAGCTTGTCGAATCAATAAAAAACAGCAAAGAACAAAATTCATGAAACAAACTCAATTTTCCAGAACTGAACTTTTATATGGTGAATCGGCAGAGCGCTTAAAGACAGCAAGGGTTGCGGTTTTCGGCGTTGGAGGTGTCGGCGGGTACGCGCTCGAAGCGCTCGCAAGGAGCGGTGTGGGTCTGCTTGACATTTTCGACGACGATAAAATTTGTCTTACGAACCTGAACAGGCAGATTATCGCAACGCATAAAACCATAGGTAAATCAAAGGTTGAAGTTGCTAAAGAGCGTGTTCTCGATATAAATCCAGAGGCTGCCGTCAACGCTTATGAGATGTTTTACACCAAAGAAAACGCGGATGAAGTAGATTTATCGGTCTATGACTATGTGCTTGACGCAGTTGATACGGTAACAGCAAAGCTTGAGCTTGCCCAGCGTTGTTTTAACCTCGGCGTACCCATTATAAGCTCGATGGGTGCGGGAAACAAAATTGAGCCTTCTCTTTTCGAGGTCACCGATATACACAAAACCTCTGTCTGCCCTCTCGCTAAGGTTATGAGATACGAGCTAAAGAAGCGCGGTATCCCATCTCTCAAAGTCGTTTATTCGAAGGAAGTGGCGCGTACACCGATTGAAGACGGTGCTCCGTCATGTAAGCGCGGCTGTGTCTGCCCTCCGGGGACTGCAAGAAAATGCACCACAAGGCGGCAAATACCGGGCAGCAACGCTTTTGTCCCGGCAACAGCAGGCCTTATAATGGCTGGCGAAGTAATCAACGACCTTACCGGAATCAGAAAAAAGTAAAAAATTAAACTCCGTCTGTTATTAAACAAGCAGAGTTCATTTTTAAAACAACAAAAAGTTAACTATCAGATATAGGCTTAAAATATTCTTCATAATCTATTACAATACATGTCTTGCCATTTTGATTTTCAAAGGCTTCATATTTGAAGATTATTAGATTTGCACTTTCAATAAAATATCCTGTGCCTACATTGGTAGTAATTTGTTCTCGGTCTTTAGTGTAGTTATCGTAGAACTTTAAAACTTCATCAGTGCTTTTATCTGTTTCTAAACAAAACCCTGAAAAAGGAGGCTCGAGCAGCTTGCACCGCCCTGGGATTTCAATATACCTTTCTTTGTGATGGTCATTGTGATGGGCATTGAAATAATATCTGTCTTTGACGAACTGCTTATTATAATTCGAGATAATTATAAAAGTTGCTGAAGCAATCACGATTAATACCACTGAGAAAATAACTACATTTCTTTTTTTCATTATTATTCCTATCGTTATTTATTTAAATTACGAAATATATAGGGTCGTAAAATTTCAATATCCTATTATTTACAATGCCTCTTTCTAATTATACTATTTTTATCAAAATTGCTATACATTATTAGTTTGATATACAAAATTATAACAGTTACTTAAATCCGATCATTATAACCTCACCAGTTACAGCGTTTACATATGACGGATTAGTTAAATCATCTCCTTCGCCAATGCACCAAACTGGGATATATTTGTCTTCATAGAAGTAATAAATGGGGGTGCATTTTAGGTTTTTGAGCTGACCTTCTTTGTACGAAACCTTTTTTTGTGCTGCTTCGTCGAATTTTTCTATTATTTTTTCGACAGGAAGAAGCTCCACTTTGCCCAGTTTCGGTGTTATTTGTACATCAATGTTGTAAAAACTCAGACTTTCAATCTCACCGTTACCCGATAAGCCGATGGAAATGCTGTCATTGTTTTCTTTTATTATTGGAATTTCACGATAAACCGGGCGCAACAAAATAAAAAGATTTGAAATTTGAAATTCACTGTCCGAATTGGAGTTTAGCAACTGCCCTCTTACAGAGACACTTACTTCTTGCCTTACTTCATACTGTGGGTATAGATTTAACTCTTTTAGCTTTTCGATTGCTTTTTGGGTTAGTTGCTCTTTATCTAGCGATTCGTTTGTTGACTTAATATTGTTGGAGTATCCAATAAAATTAGGCTTTGTAAATTTTATGCCCGACAATTTTTCAGATAAGTCGTTCTTAAACGAATCATCAATTTCAACTTCCGTTGCTTTTATATCGACCTTCTGCTTAAACGCCGAATTCGATACAATCGTATATGTAATACCACCGTATTCATAAACAGATTCTTCGGTAGTTGAGCTTGGGTTTGTTTTACAGGAAGAAATAAAAAATAACGAAAAGAAAATAAACATATAAATTAAAGCTGCATATTTTTTAATTTTCATAATATAATTCTCCAAGTTGAATTTTATCACCTATGTAATCGTATTGCGATATTCAAAATTTGAGCCATTATATTTCTGGATTGCAATCATGATTTTGTCTACTTTGGAGCAATAATTATATAATTATTCAAACATATTCTATAAAATGACAATGCTCTGTATTTTGATACTAACATCAATTATCTACAATGTCAAGAATAATTTGGTAAATATTCTTAGTTAAGAAAAAGAAAATATCCGGTACTGGGATAACCCCGATACCGGATTTTTCTTTTTTATATGATTATATGCGAGCTACGCCGGATTTGCGAGCTGCTTCAGCGACAGCTGCTGCAACCTTCGAGGCAACGCTTTTATCGAGAGCGGAGGGGATAATGTAGTCAGCGTTGAGTTCTTCGTCTGATACACATTCTGCAATCGCTCTTGCTGCAGCGACCTTCATCTCGTCGTTGATATCACTTGCGCGAACGTCAAATGTACCGCGGAAGATACCCGGGAACGCAAGAACATTGTTGATCTGGTTCGGGAAGTCGCTTCTTCCTGTACCGATAACAGCCGCGCCTGCTTCTTTTGCAAGGTCGGGCATGATTTCGGGTGTCGGGTTAGCCATCGGGAACAGAATCGGGTCTTTAGCCATGGACTTAACCATTTCAGGAGTTACGCAGCCGGGAGCCGAAACACCGATGAACACGTCAGCGCCGACAAGAACCTCTTCGAGAGTTCCCTTTTCGAGCTTGTGGTTTGTGATTTCTGCCATCTCAATCTTTTCAGCATTGAGGCCTTCGCGTCCCTTATAGATCGCGCCTTTACGGTCGCAGAGGATAACATTACGCAGACCCATGGAAATAAGAAGGCGGATTATTGCAATACCTGCAGCACCTGCGCCGCTGGTGACAACCTTTATGTCCTCGAACTTTCTGCCTGTGAGCTTGAGAGCGTTGAACATTGCAGCCAGAGTTACAACTGCTGTGCCGTGCTGGTCATCGTGGAATATCGGAATATCACAAGTTTCCTTGAGTCTTCTTTCGATTTCAAAGCAGCGGGGAGCGGATATATCTTCGAGGTTGATGCCGCCGAAGCTACCAGCGAGAAGAGTTACTGTCTTGACGATTTCGTCAACATCTTTGGAACGGACGCAAAGAGGAATTGCGTCAACATCACCGAAGGTCTTAAACAGAGCGCATTTACCTTCCATAACAGGCATACCTGCTTCAGGACCGATGTCCCCAAGTCCGAGTACAGCTGTTCCGTCAGTTACTACCGCAACTATATTGTGGCGGCGTGTATATTTATAGCTAAGGTCAACATCCTTCTGGATTGCAAGACAAGGTTCTGCAACGCCGGGGGTGTATGCGAGAGATAGGTCATCACGGGTGTTGAGAGGAGCGCGGCAAACTACTTCGATTTTGCCCTGCCACTCTTCATGCTTCTTCAGGGATTCTTCTGCGTAATTTCTTTTCATTATATTAAACTCCATTCTAAGGTTCGGGTGTGAATAATTTGAAACCGGATTTCGACTAGGCAAAAATTCACGCTCAACCTTCCTT
The DNA here is from genome assembly GCA_028705495.1 of Eubacteriales bacterium. GTDB lineage: Bacteria > Bacillota > Clostridia > Oscillospirales > CAG-382 > GWF2-38-85. The sequence continues at coordinate 19,027 of JAQWDK010000006.1, read as the reverse complement.
TTATTTTTCCTATATATCGAGGTTGGCTATAAGGCCCTTGAGTACATTAGCGCTGTTTCTAAGCTGCTCTTCTTCAATCGGAAGCAGCGGAGGGTTAATTTCACGGCTGATACCGTTTACGCCTACAACGAAAGGAAGGCTAAGGCAGACATCGTTTATGCCGTATCTGTCATTTATCATGCTCGAAACTGTAAGAACGGTGTCGATGTTCTGGAAGATGCACTCTACGATTTGGTGAACGGAGGCTGCAATCGCATAATAGGTTGCGCCCTTGAGTCCGATAACCTTTGCACCGCCTGTACGCATATCGTGTTCGATTTCATCTAAATCTGTTTTGCTGAACATATCCTCTTTGCCGAGAACGTTTTTGCAGTAGGTCTTCATCTGCATACCTGCGATAGAGGTGAGTGACCAAGGAATCATAGAAGAGTCGCCGTGCTCACCGTAAACATAAGCATGGATATTCTTCGGGTTAAGGTCGACATATTCTGCGATTCTTGTACGAAGTCTTGCGGTGTCAAGCATTGTACCGGAACCGATAACACGGCTTGCCGGGAGACCTGTTGTCTTGATGATTGTATAAGTCAGTATATCAACGGGGTTACTAATTACTACATAAACCGCGTCCGGAGCATACTTGACGACTTCGGGCATAACGCTTTTTACGATATTTACGTTTGTCTGAGCAAGGTCAAGACGGGACTGACCTGGCTTACGAGCGATACCGAGAGCGACGATAACGACATCGGAGCCCTTTGTGTCTTCATATTCACCCGAGTAAACATCTACCGGTGCGCTGAACGGTGTTCCCTGTATAAGGTCGAGGGCTTCGCCCTGTGCCTTTGCCTTATTGATATCTACGAGAACGATCTGCGAGGCAATTCCTGATAATGTCAACGAAAAGGCTGTTGACGCTCCAACGTTGCCTACACCTAAAATACTGATTTTCTTTCCCATTGTTATTTCATCCTTTACATAAAGATTGATATATATTCTTATTAATTATATTTACGCCTGTCGTAAATTGCCGTTAAGATTGACCTGACCGGAATAAAGAAAGCGTTAATAAAAATAATCTTTAGTTGTGTCGAACTGATGATTTTTTAAGCTCTGTGGGCTTCCCTTTACTCCGTCATTCTGTATCCTACACCTGTTTCAGTCAGGATGTATTCCGGCTCGGAGGATTTCAGTTCAATTTTCTTTCTGATATTCGCCATGTTGACTCTGAGTATCTGGTTGTCGGGTTCAGCGTTCGGTCCCCAAATGCACTTTATAATATAATCATATGTGAGAACCTTCCCAGCGTACCTTGCAAGTAGTGCTACAATACGATATTCGTTCTGCGTTAGGTGCACAGACGAGCCTCGTACCGTAATATATCGTTTTTCAAAGTCAAGAGTGAAATCTCTTGTCTGAAAAACACCATCCTCGCAGATGTTTTTTGGGTTGTCTTTGATACGGGAAGTTCTAAGTGCTGCGCGTATTCTCGCAAGCAGTTCGGCGCTGCCAAAGGGCTTCGTAATATAGTCATTGGCACCGGAATCGAGTGCATGAACCTTGTCTCTTTCATGGGAGCGCGTAGAAAGAACAATTATTGGTATTCCCGACCACTCTCGAACCGATTTTATGATTTTAACTCCATCGGTATCAGATAAATTTAATTCCAATAAAATTAAATCAGGACAATATGATGTTATCATCATATAAGCGTCCGAACTATTCTTAGCATGTAGCATTTCGAAGCCATTCATATTGAGAATTGTGTTGAGGTAATTGGTAATACCCGGGTCGTCATCCACTAAAAGGATGTTGCTTTTGTTATTCATGTAGAATCTCCGGAAAATACCGCAAAAAACAGAAGATTTTCCGTATTTTTATTATAACATAATCAAAAACACTATGTATATATTGAAAATACTGTTTTTTACGATATGTGGCGTGAATTTTTTGTCAGGTAGCGCAATAAAGCGAATGGATACACATATGTAAGGCTATTAAATAGGTAGAGTTAAGAACACGACTGCTATTTTGTTTTTTAGTTTACCTTCACAAAATCGAAGATTTTGACGGGTCGTGCCGTATGAGGTTATTAATTAGGTATTAGCAAGAGCACGACTATTATACCATATCGATAAATGAAAATCGATATCCAAATACTGATATTATATTAATTTATTGTTAATATTTATCTTTCGATGTTAAGATGTTGTTAAGTGCGAAAAGTTCTTGTTGAAAAAGTGTTCAAATAGTGATATTATACTTTAGATAATGAATCGGCGAAAGCTGATAAAAACAGAATCCAATGCCCGTGTGCCGATACGCTGCGTCGCAGAACGGCTTAAATGCCGGGATCAACCGACGAACAACCAAGTTAAGCTCTTTAACCTGGCTGTTTTTTTAGGGTTTTTTCCTGTTTTCCATGCGTTTATTGTCGAAATGCACCGGATTTTGGAGCTGCCGAAAATTAAAATATGTTTAGGAAGGAAAAACCAAAATGAACAACGGAAAAGTCATCGGCTATCTGCCCGACGAGCGCCCACCGGTTTGGAAGCTAATTCTTTATTCTCTCCAGCAAGTGGTCGTTATGTTCCCCGCGACAATCCTCGTCGCTCTTATAACCGGGTTCCATGTCTCTACAACGGTTTTTGCAAGTGGTTTTGCAACGATCTGCTTCATACTCGTAACAGGAGGTAAAATTCCTCTTTATTACGGCTCAAGCTTTTCGTATCTCCCCGCAATAGCATCTCTGATGATGTCGAAAGAATGGGAGGGAATGCTCCACGACACAAAGATATCGTACATACAGTTCGGTATTATTATGTCGGGTGTCATCTCAATTCTCGCAGGCCTTCTAATTAAGCTTGCAGGTAAGAAAGTCATCGACAAAATTCTACCTGCTACAGTTACAGGTCCGGTCGCAATTATAATAGGTATATCCCTTGCAGGTAATGCGATAAAAGATGCAAGTTTTGACAGTGCGATAGGCACAACAAACGACCTTTTCTGGATAGTTTCAGGTATCACCTTGTTAGCGACAATCATTTTCTCAGTCTATTTAAAGGGCATTTTAGGACAAATTTCCCTCCTATTAGGACCTATTGTCGGTTGTATCGTTGCGTTTATCGTACAAGAAGTCAGCGGAGTCCCGCTTTTCCGCGCTCTACCAGATGAAGTTGCTGCTACTATGGGCTCAGGTGTTTTCGCAGTTCCCCACTTTACACTTCCTAAAGTTTCGTGGGGTGCGGTTGCGGCTATAATGCCGATTGCACTTGCTACAATACCGGAATCTACCGCTCATGTTTATCAGCTTGACATTTATGTAAACGACCTCGCCAAAAAGAAGAAGAACGGCAAGAAGTACAATATTGCGGACAAGCTTTGGCTCAACCTCGTCGGCGACGGCATCGGCGATATGGTTTCTGCTTCAATGGGTGGTCCCGCCGGTACCAACTACGGCGAAAACATCAGCGCAATGGCAATTACAAAGGTCTTCTCCACTCCCGTTCTTATCGGAGCTGCAATCATTGCAATGCTCATCTCGTTCTTCACTCCCCTTATCAGCGCACTTTATGCGATACCGCAGGCAGTTATCGGCGGACTCGAGATTTATCTGTTCGGCGCTATAACCGCACAAGGCGTCGCAATAATGATCGACAGAAAAGTTGATATGTTCAGCTCAAGAAATATCGCTGTAATTGCAACAATTCTTGTTCTTGGCATTGGCGGACACTACGCATACGACGGATATATTACCATCGGTAGTATTGACCTCCCCTGCATCGCTTTCGCTGCAATATTCGGAATCCTTCTCAACCTTTTCCTTAGCATCGGTCAAAAAAATAGCTCAGCTCCTGTCGAAGCCGAGCAACCTACAGTTACAGAATAATAAACCAAAAATTTATCAGGCTGAACGCTTTGTTCAGCCTGATTTTTCTTATCTTCTAACGAGTCCCGCTGTGTAGAAGATGCCGAAAACAACGATGTTCGCTACAACTATAGTCGCCCCGACAGTTGTCCCTGCTAAAACTGAAACAACAAGTCCTGCGGCAGCGCATACGACAGAAATTACCGCCGAACATATAATAACTGATTTGAAACTGCCGAAAACCCGCATCGCTGAGAGCGCAGGGAATATTACAAGCGCTGAAATGAGAAGCGAACCGACAAGGTTCATCGCCAAAACAATTATTATCGCAATAACAACGGCTATTAGCAGGTTGTAAAAATCCGCTCTGATTCCTGTTGCCTTCGCAAAGGTTTCATCGAAGGTAACGGCGAAAATTCTGTTGTATGTTAAAAAGAAAATAATGATAACGATAATTGATGCGACAACGCTGACAATCAAATCGGTTTTTGAGATTGTCAAAATTGAGGTTGAACCGAACAGTGTTGTGCAGACATCCCCCGCTATGTTTGAGGAAGTAGAGAACGCATTCATAAGCAGATAACCGACCGCGAGAGAACCGACCGACAGCATCGCAATCGCCGCATCACCTTTAATCTTTGTGTTCTGGCCCATACCCAGCAGAAGCACAGCGAACACTATTGTCACGGGCATCACAAGCACCGTCTCATTCGTCAGCTTCAGAACAGCTGCAATAGCTATTGCACCGAAGGCTATGTGCGAAAGCCCGTCCCCGATGAAAGAAAACCGCTTCAGCACAAGGGTTGCACCGAAAAGCGAGGAGCAAAGAGCTGAAAGCACAACAACTACAAAAGCATAACGCACGAACGGATACTCGAAATACAAAACGAGCTTTTCAATTACTTCGTTCATGGTGTTTACCTCCGCAGCTGCAGATATATGAGGTCCCTATGTCGCTTTTATTATACTCATCTGTTTTGCCAAAAAACTGCGACTTTGAGTTTCCGATGTGCAGAATATGACTCGCATGAGCAAGAGCTGTCGCAACATCGTGGGAAATCATTATTATAGTAATTTTATCATCTAAATTAAGCTTACTGACAAGCTTATAAAAATCAGCCGAAGCATTCGGGTCAAGTCCTGCAGTCGGTTCATCGAGAAGAAGGAGCCTATGGGTTGCACACAGCGCGCGTGCGAGCAGCACCCTTTGTTGCTGACCGCCGGAGAGCTCTCTATAACAGCGTTTAGCAAGGTCAGCTATTCCGAGCTTTTCCATATTGCCTGTAGATTTTTTCTTTTGCTCTTTAGTGTAAAATGGTCTAAATCCGCACCCGTTCAAGCATCCCGAAAGCACAATCTCATAGACAGATGCCGGAAAATCTTTTTGCGCTTCTGTCTGCTGGGGGAGGTAGCCTATTTCAAACCGTTTCAGGTTGTCGCCAAAAGTTATCTCACCGCTGACTGCTGGCAAAAGTCCAAGCAGAGTTTTAATCAAGGTGCTTTTTCCGGAACCGTTCTCTCCGACAATACATAGATAGTCGCCTTTTTCTACTGAAAACGACAATCCGCTGACAACGGCTCTGCCATCATAACCAAGCGATAGATCGCGGCATGTAATAAGTGACATATATAACTCCAATCGTTGGGCATTATTTCTTTCCGAGAGCTTTTTGCAATATTTCAAGGTTGCTTTCCATAATAGAGATAAAGGTTGTACCTGAATCGATCTCCGTTTGTGAAACTGACTGAATAGAATCAAGAACTAAAATTTCTTGATTTTTCGCATTAGAACTGTCTCTGACCGTTCTTGCAATCGAACCATCGGATGTTTCAATTATTAGAATTTTGTCGAGAGAGAGTTCGTTTAGCTTTTCTGCAAGGAACACTACTGTATCAAAGCTCGCTTCAGTTTCAGCAGAACATCCGACGAATGCTGCATAATAGTCGATACCGTAATCGTCTACAAGATAGCGGAACGGAAAACGATCTGCAAAAACGATTGTTTTGTGAGCAGCTTCCGAAACCGCATCCTCATAACGCTTGTCCAACGCACTGAGTTCATCTATATATTTATCAGCGTTTGATTTGTATGTTGTTTCATTTTCAGAGTCAGCTTGTCCAAGGACAGCCGCAATCTTTTCCGAAAACATCATAGCGTTTTTTAGAGACAGCCACACATGCTCATCAAAATCTGCTTCGTCCTCACTATGGTCGTCGTGATCGTCATGGTCGTCGTCCATTCCCTCTTTTACTTCTTCCTCTTTAACAGCGTCTCCCAACTCATCGATTAAATTAATAACCTTCATATCCTTATTAACTGCATTTTTCAGCACATCATCAACCCATGTATCCGAAGTGCCGCCGACATATATAAACACATCGCTTGTCGTTATTTTTATTATATCATCTGTGTTAGGTTGGTAGCTGTGCATATCGACACCGCTGTCAAGCAGCAGCGTAAGCTCAGCTTCGTCTGCTTTATCGCCGAGGATTCGTCTAACCCAGTCATAGGGGGGAAATGTCGTAACGACAACTTTGAGCTTTTCGCTTTGCTTTACCACTTCCCCGCACCCTGCTGAGGTACCAAGTAATAAGGCGACAATAGTTAATATTAATACAACCTTCTTCATATATGTTTTCCGCTTCTTTCTGTCTTTTTTTCATCACCGCAAGAACTGCAAACACCAAATAACATCGTCCTTCTGCGGTCAAGGGTAAAACCTGCACACGACGCCGCTTTGGTAATGTCGCCTGTAATATTAAAATCGGCATGGGTTATCGTGCCGCAGATACCGCATTTGAGGTGGAGGTGTGCAAGACATTCATCATCGCCAATATATTGGTATAGTAGCTTTTTGCTGCCCTCAACAATGAATCGCTCCACAATTCCCTCGTCTGCCATCTTATTTATATTCCTATAAACCGCGCTTTTGCTGATCTTCTTTTCAGATAGCTTTTCTGATATATCGTCTACCGAAAATTGTATATCCGCGTTCTTCGACAAAAAGTTCAAAAGCAGACGGCGCTGTTTTGTACTGTACTGTTCCAATTTCACACCTCAATTTGCGACTAATTCGCAATTTATAGTGCAAGTATACTCCTTTTACATATATATGTCAATAAAATCATTGAATTTTATAGCGATGTTTACAAAAAAATTATTCCGTCTATCTATTGACATTTATGAATTTTTATGTTATAAATTTATTAATGAAGCTCTCGTTCGCGAGTGCTCAATTTTATTAGGAGGTTTATATGAAAAAATTAGTTGTACTCGCCTTAGCCCTCGTTATGGTTTTCTCCATAACCGCAGCGGTTTCGGCAAAAGATCCTATCGCCACAATTAACGTTCCAAAATGCACAACAGCACCGGTTATTGACGGTGTTATCTCCGACGAAGAATACAAGCACGTTGCTTCGTTTGACAAGAATGGTTCTGCTTGGAGCAGAGACACGACTGGTTTAGATAACCTTGATGTAAAACTTGACATGTATGCTACATGGGATGACGACTATTTCTACTATGCAGTTAGAGTTACCAATGTTGAACCTAACTACACACCTGGACCTAATAACTGGGTTTTCGAACAGCCAAGCCTTATGACCGCAATGGTTTATGATGATCCTACTCTTCCTGTTTTTGCCGCAGCTGACGGTAAGGACTGGGATTGGGGTGTAGCTTATGCCGCTCCATTCGCACGTGAATGGACGATAGGTCAATACAAGGACGGCGTTGATATGGTAGAAGGCTGCAATCACTTTGGCGCAGTAAGAGACCACGCTGACTTTAAGTTTAAAGTCGTACACGGCGATTTCGATGTATATGAACAGGCTATTCCGTGGGCAGCAATCGGCAAGACCGAAGGCATCGAAGTTGGCGGTAAAGCCGGACTCGCATTCTCTAATTGTGTTAAGACAGCTGAAGGTTACCATGCAGATGCTGAACCCCCTTACTACGATTACGCAGGCGGTTATGTTGCTTTCGCATCCGGTATTAACGCTGGCAAGAGCTTTGAGCGTTACGGTTTAGTTAACCTCACAGCTAACGAACCCTTTGACTCAGTCGTAGATGAAACCTCTGAAGAAGTTTCTGCAGAAGAGAGCGAGGGCACTGCTCCTACAGGCGACGGTACAGCTATATTTGCAGTTATCGCAATGGTAGCTATCGCAGGTGCTGCTGTTGTTGTTGCTAAAAAGCGCAGATAATCCAGTACATACTGTATAAACCAGTAACAAAAGAGCTGCTCGCCTGATGGCGGCAGCTCTTTTTATGAAAATAGTATTAAGCTTAACTAACTCGAAGAATGGACATTAATATGAATAGTTACAAAACCCTTTTCAAGTTCGCTTCTGCTGAGCTAATCGAAAAGAAGTCGCGGTTCATCGGTTATGCCCAGAAAGCCGAGAGCGAAACGGAAGCGGTAGACTTTATAAACGAAATCAAAGCAAAGCATACGGATGCTACGCATAATGTTTATGCTTATTCATTAAGAGAGCAAAATACCGCAAGGTTCAGTGATGACGGCGAACCGCACGGAACTGCAGGACTGCCCGTGCTTGAGGTATTAAGGAAAGAGAATATCATAAATGCTGTCGTCGTTGTGACAAGATATTTCGGGGGTACACTTCTCGGCGCAGGAGGACTTGTCAGAGCCTATTCAGCAGCAGCAAAGCTTGCGGTTGACGCAGCAGGGATTGCACAGATGCGTATGTTCCATATATGCCGCACAACTATCGAATATAACGAGCATCAAAAGCTGATGTTTGAGCTTGAAAAAGCTGGAGTGCTGGTGACCGAAACAGACTATACCGAGAATGTTACTGTGGAGTATGCGGTTCTCTCTTCCGACTTTGAAGAAATAGCAGATAAAATTTCTGAGATAACAAACGGCCGTTCAACAGTAGAAAAGCTCGGTGAACGCTACAGAGGTGTTATAACTGAGTAGGAAGCTCTTTTTCATCTTGACTATGGGACTTTTTCATATATTTGAGTTTTGTAGCATTCCCTCCGCGGATATGTCGTTGCTGTTTGTTTATTTGGAGGATTCTGTCAACTTGACTAAAAAGTATGGGTGATATTTTTTTAAGTCTTTTTGATAAATCTTTATGTACGGTTGATTTTGATATCCCGAATACAGAAGCAGTCTTTCTTACTGTCGCTTTATTCTCTATAACATAAACTGCCAGATCCCTGACACGATGTTCATAAAAAGAATTGATTTCCAAACCAAATACCCCCTTTTGTTGAATTATATGAGGTTACTGCCGTTTGTATTCCGAAGGAAAAATATAGGAACGGTTGGAATAAATTTTGCGCAAGAATAAAAAAAGTATTGACAAATGCCTTCTGCTATGATACAATGCTTAAGCTGTCCTACGGAGAGCATAAAACAATAAACGCACCTTTAGCTCAGTTGGTAGAGCAACTGACTCTTAATCAGTGGGTCCCGGGTTCGAATCCCTGAAGGTGCACCACCAGCTTGAAGCTGGACACAATTTCGCGCACTGTAGCAGTGCGCGATTTTTCTTTAATACCCGCGATTTGGCAAATCTCAGTTGAGAATTGTCGCTTTTGATTTTTATAATTACTCTCTGAATTATTGGACTATATTTGGTCAAAATAAGCTTAAAGGAGAGTGCTTTATGACAGGAAACGCAGAATTATTAAACTTTATATACCAAAATTCCCAAATGGGAGTTGATACAATCAATCAGCTTATAGAGATTGTCGACGACAATAACTTTAAAACACGCTTGAAATCCCAGTATCAGGAGTACAAAGAAATTCATATAACAGCAAGAGAAGCGTTAAACGAAGCAGGTTGTGATGAAAAAGGGCTGAGCGCTCTGGAGAAACTAAAAACTTACTTGATGATAAATATGCAGACCTTAACAGATAATTCGTCTTCACATGTCGCTGAGATGCTTATTATAGGAAGCAATATGGGGATCATCAATGCAGTTAAAAACCTGAAAAGGTATAAGAATGCAGACCCAAAGATATTGGCTCTTATGAAAAGACTTTTAGAGTTTGAAGAGAATAATGTTCAGCAGTTAAAAGAATTTCTATAATTTAAAGCAAATGGCGGAGCTTATACCCCGCCATTTTTTGTTTGATTTATTATACCAGCTATGGTATTATTTTTACAAAGGATGTGGTAAAACATGAAGGAGTTCTTAGAAGAGCGAAATATAATGCCAGTGTGGCAGGATGGATGCTACACAATTGATGAATACCTTAACAGAAGAAGAGAAATTGTTGATCTTCTGTGCTTTGAAGAATACGGTTATTTACCTCCCAAGCCGGAACAAATTTCTTTTTCTGAAGTTTCGGAGAAAGAGCTTTTTTTAGGCAAAGTTATACTGAAAAAAATTATTATAACTACTACGCTAAACGGTAAACCTTTTTCGTTTCCAATCTATCATTCAATGCCAAAGACAGTAAAAAAGCTGCCGTTTTTTGTGATGATAAATTTCCGAGATAGTGTGCCAGATGTAAGCTTACCAATCGATGAAATTTGCGAGAGAGGTTACGCAGTCATATCATTTTGCTACAAAGACATTACTTCTGATGATGGAGACTTTAATGATGGACTTGCGGGGATAATTTACGATGGCCAAAAACGAAATCCTCACGACTGCGGAAAAATCGCGATGTGGGCTTGGGCTGCATCCCGCGCAATGGATTATGCACTAACAATACCCGAGCTCGACAGTGGTAAAGCCACAGTCATAGGTCATTCAAGGCTGGGCAAAACAGCGCTTTTAGCAGGTGCGACGGACGAAAGATTTTACTGTGCAATATCTAATAATTCAGGTTGCTGCGGTGCAGCTTTGAGCCGTAACAAGGTGGGTGAAAATCTAAAGATCATTTGCAATGCTTTCCCGCATTGGTTTTGCGAGAATTTTATGAAATATGTTGACAGAGAAATGGATTTGCCTTTCGATCAACATTTTCTTATAGCAGCAATGGTTCCGAGAAAGGTATATGTTTCCAGCTCAAGTGAGGATCTTTGGGCTGACCCGGTTTCAGAATACCTTTCATGCTGTGCAGCAGATGAGGTCTATGCAAAGATCGGAATGGAGGGGTTCACCCATCCCAACAGGCTACCAGTAGCGGGTGATGTTTTCCATCAAGGAAGCATAGGGTATCATTTGAAAGAAGGTAAGCATTCATTAATAAGTGAGGACTGGCATCATTTTATTGATTACCTAAATATTCATTAATTTACATCAGTTTAACATTTTTATGATGTACTTTTGATATCAGATTGATATTATAAAAATGCAGAGTAAAGTCGTTCAACAACGATTAATTTACCCTTGTGTAGCCGCTTATCGGCAGAAAGGATATCATTATGGAAGAAAAAATGTTAAAAGCAAAATCCGGTCTACCACGCATGGTTCTCTTTATTGTATTGTATTTAGCTTCAATCGGAGCGGTTATCTATGGCTCAATACTATTAGAGGATAATAATATGTTGGGGCTTGTCCCGCTTATTCCCGGTATTCTATGGTTATGCATCGGTTTCATACCTTTTATGGGGCTTAAAATTATCCGCCCGCAGGAAGCGCTTGTTCTCACTCTGTTCGGCAAGTACACAGGCACACTAAAGGAAGCAGGCTTCTACTATGTAAACCCCTTCTCCACAGCTGTCAACCCAGCTGCTCAGACAAAATTGGGTCAGAGCAACGATGTCGACAACAACACAAAACACAAACTGTTCATCGAGGGCAATACCTCAATCTCGATGCAGGATTTGACTTCCGGTAAGAAGTTATCTCTCAAAGTTATGACGCTCAGCAACTCTAAGCAGAAGGTAAACGATGCTCTCGGCAATCCCGTTGAAGTCGGAGTCGCGGTGATTTGGCGTGTCGTTGATACAGCAAAAGCTGTCTTTAATGTAGATAATTACAAAGAATATCTCTCACTACAATGCGATGCAGCGGTTAGAAACATCGTTAGGATTTACCCCTATGATGTAGCACCCAATGTTGACACCACTGGCGACGGCCAGGCAGACGAAGGCAGTCTGCGCGGTTCGAGCGGTGTTGTTGCTGAAAGAATTCGTAAAGAAATTCAAGAAAAGGTTATTATTGCAGGTTTAGAAATTCTAGAAGCGCGTATCACATATCTTGCATACGCTACTGAAATCGCTTCCGTAATGCTTCAGCGTCAGCAGGCAAGCGCGATTATCGATGCAAGAGCAATGATTGTTGACGGTGCGGTTAGTATGGTGGAAATGGCACTCAACAAACTCAGCGAAAACGGTATCGTAGAGCTTGATAAAGAGCGCAAAGCTACAATGGTTTCCAACCTCTTAGTGGTTCTTTGCGGAAATCGCGACGCTCAACCTGTCGTAAACAGCGGCAGCTTATATTAAGTGAAATGATTTAAAATGGCAAACGAAAAAAAGCAAGTGCCTCTAAGGCTATCACCACAGCTATACGAAAAGATTGCAACTTGGGCGGAAGAAGATTTCCGCTCGCTAAACGGTCAAATTGAGTACCTTCTAACCCTCTGTGTAAGGCAGCACTCAAAGAGCGGACGATATATTCCTGAGTATTTTGAGAAGTCGGATAACGAACAAAAGTAAAGATATTATAACCTGCCTGCGGCCTTAACCGCAGGCAGGTTATTTTGTTCCTGACTTTGAACTTTACAAGCAGTTTTAAATTGACATTGATGGAAATAATATGTATACTGGTAATATATTATCATACAAAGGAAAATCTACATAATGAAGAAAGCAATATCATTTATTCTTGTTTTAGCGGCAATCACTTCTATACTCTCCGCATGTAACCCTTCCGACACTTCCAGCGTTAGTAGCTCTATTGCTAATGGTACTTCAAACATTAACAGCAGTAACATCTCAGAAAGTTTTGCTGAAACTTCATCAGACCTTGAGGCGAGTGATGAGCTCTCTGATGAAACCAGCTCCGAAACCAGCTCAGAAACCTCACCAGAAGAATCAACTGATAGCATGGTTTCGTTAGTTAATGGATATCTTGATGTTATCCTTGATGGGGTAGAACGATTAGATTTTGGTTCTTATAAAAACGAAGCAGGGCTGGCGGTAGATTATCCCGAAGAAACAGCCGCATTAGTCGCTTTAGGTGAGGAAGCATTCCTCATTCTTGACGACATAACAGCAACCACTGATGTTTTGACACGGCGGGCTTTCGCTGAGTATATTAAATATATTATAAAACCCGAACTGTACGATCTTGATTATCCATCCCCAGATGGCAAGTACTCAATAAAAGGTTCGGTGTATACGTTTTTATACACTGGTTGGAGTGCAAAAATATTTAACAACATCAGACTCGTTGATAACACAACAAATTCAGTCCTTGCTGTTTCAGATATTTATGACAATGAAATTGGAGTGAACTGGTCGGAAAATAATAAATATGTCGCTATTACTCACGGGTATGTGTCAAGGTACTATTCTACAACCGATGTATTTGACATTCAAAACTCTAAATTTATTAAACTGCCTTCTTACAAAGATATAGGCAAAATTTTGAACATCGAATTAATGTACTATAATCATAAATCCGTTAGGTTTAATTTCTCAGAGTGGCTACCGGATGATAAAGTAAAAATACTAATTTCGATATACTTTTCATCATTTTCTGAAGAACCTTTTGTAGACTATTTAACATACGACTTGAAAGCTCTAAAGATAGTTGACGAAAAAGCCGAATAATTTTACGGACGGAAAAACCTCATACCAGTATTTACCGGTATGAGGTTTTTTATATGGAAAACTATTTTTTAGGCTGTTTTTGTTTCGAGATATACGCTTCTTCGAGCTTACCCCGTCTTATTGAAAGTCCGTTTTTTGACAGACATTCTCTCACAATCTTTTCTATTTTTAAGTCGAGTCCTCGCTTTTTGAGCATCCGGCGGAACCTAGCGAAGGTACGGGCTGAAGGTGTTTCCTCGTCGGCAAGGCTCACGCTAAGGAATGTGCGCATTGCACCGCTGTCGTAGACCGCTTCTTCAATCGCTTTATCGGACAGACGATACCAGCTATGTAGAAGAAACATTCTGACCATCATCTCAAGGTCCTTAGGTGGTCTGCCACGCTGCCCCTTCGGATAGTAGTCTGCGACTATTTCAGTCAGCTCTTGCCATGGCAGAAGCTTATCCATCGCGGAAAGAAATTCATCCCGCTTTGTCCTTCGCTTTCTAAGACCATATTCAAAGTCCAAAAAACTTTGCTGACCCATTTCGCCAACCCCCTCCGGTAAACGGTTTTAGTAGTTGCTTATGTGGTAAATTACTTTTTAATATCTTTAAGAATATCTCTGATTTCTGCAAGAAGAACCTCTTCTTTTGTCGGCTCCGGAGGTGGGGCAGGAACTGCTACTTCTGCTGCAGCTGCGGCTGCTTCTTCAGCGGCTTTTTTGCGTTCAAGTTTGCTCTGCACTCTTGCGATTGCCTTAATCATAAAGAAAATGCAAAGCGCAATTATCAGAAAATCAATTACAGACTGGATGAAAGCGCCGTAGCGAAATGCTGACTCCGGTACAGTTTCAGTTGCCGGTGCGATTACAACTTTTAGTTCTTTGAAGTTTACCTTCCCTAATATAAGACCGATTAAGGGCATAATCAAATCGTTTACTAAGGATGTTACAATTTTGCCGAACGCGCCGCCGATAATAACACCGACTGCAAGGTCAATAACATTACCTCTCGTTATAAACTTTTTAAATTCAGTAGCCATCGAATTTACTTTCTTCCCCATGACAGCTTAATTCCTTTCATTGTTATTTTACATCTATATTTATTTTAATTCATTTATCGCATTTTGTCAACACCCCAAAAGCTCAAAGTCTGCTAATAATAAATATTCGTTAAATGGAAAAGATAGTACCGAAGAAAGGAACTGTCACTATGATAAATTACGAAAAAGAAAAGCTGCCGATAGCTTTTACTGTAGCTCTCGCTCACAATGATGAAGCTCTTAAATACTTCGTGGGACTTCCGCAAGACAGCAGAAACAGGATTGTTGAGCAAACTTGGGCTATGAATTCAACTGCTGAAATGACCGCTTTCGTCGATCTTCTTGCAGCTCAGAGCAGAAGCGAAAATTATCCTAAATTTCCTTAAAATAACTGAGTTGATGTAAATTTTACATCAACTCTTTTTGTTGAAAATAGTCGAGATATATGTTATATTAAGCTGTACAGCGAATCATGCAGTTGCTGCCACATAGTATAAATGCAGAATGGTAATTTCTATGTCAGATAGTCTTTTAGAAAACGAGCAGCCGTCTTCTTATTCAGGTAACACAGGTATAACTCAAGGTGTTATTTGGAAGCAGTTGTTGTTTTTCTTTTTTCCGATGCTGCTCGGTTCAATTTTGCAGCTTATGTATAACACAATAGATGCTGCTATCGTCGGCAAGTTTCTCGGCAAGGAAGCTTTGTCAGCGGTTGGAGGAACGACAGGTACGATCCTAAATCTGCTTGTCGGATTTTTCATTGCTCTTTCATCCGGTATTACCGTTACAATAGCTCAGTTTTACGGAGCGCGCAAATCAGAGGAAGTCTCGAAAACAGTACACACTGCGTTTGCAATTGCGGTATCGGGTGGACTTTTTGTAGCAGTTTTTGGAATAATAATCGCTCCCCATGCCCTCGTTTGGATGGATACACCGCCAGAGGTTTATCCGATGTCGCTGACTTATTTACGAGTCGTGCTTTGCGGCAGTGTCTCCAACCTTGTTTATAATATCGGCGCTGGAATACTCCGTGCCGTCGGCGATTCAAGAAGACCGCTTTATTTTCTATCAACAAGTGTTTTAATCAACGTCGTCCTTGACTTGTTTTTCATCATCAATCTAAATATGGGTGTTGCGAGTGCAGCTTTAGCAACAATTATCGCCCAGACCGTCAGCGCATTCCTCGTATGTTTATCCCTTGTTCGCACCCAAGACAGCATAAAGCTTTACATCAAAAAAATCCGCTTCTACAAACAAATTCTCCGCAGGATTTTGGTAATCGGTATGCCCGCAGCATTCCAGAATCTGATGTATACAACCTCAAACATCTTTATACAATCCTTTGTAAACAGTTTTGGCACGAACACAATCGCCGCATGGACCTCATACGCAAAAATTGACGCTTTCTTCTGGGCGATCAGCTCATCTTTTGGTATCTCTCTCACAACATTTGTCGGTCAAAACTACGGCGCTGGTAAAATCGACCGCATAAAAAAGAGTGTACTCACCTGCCTTGGTATGCTTAGCCTTGCTTCTGTTACAATCAGCGTAGTCCTTTACTTTTTTGGCGGGTATGTTCTCAAACTGTTTAATGACGACCCTGCTGTAATAGAAAAAGGTGTTGAAATCATTCGCTTCCTTGTTCCGACTTATATAACTTTTGTATGTGTTGAAATTTTCTCGGGAACGCTCAGAGGACTTGGAAACACTGTTGCTCCGCTTATTATAACAGCCCTCGGTGTCCCGGGAATTAGGATGTTGTGGCTGTTCTTCGGT
The DNA here is from genome assembly GCA_028705495.1 of Eubacteriales bacterium. Lineage (GTDB taxonomy): Bacteria > Bacillota > Clostridia > Oscillospirales > CAG-382 > GWF2-38-85. The sequence goes on along the minus strand of JAQWDK010000006.1, from coordinate 2,647 downwards.
CCGCAGTTGTTCCCCGGCTTCCGCAATGTTATTTTTAGCTATCCGCTAACATGGAGTATTACTTCTCTGATGTTTATTATCTATATGATTTATTTCACCAGAAAAAAAAGTAAACTTTCACCGGTGACATTGTAACCTGGACACAAAACCAACTCTATTTCATTGACTTTAAAGCTTATTATTGATAGACTTGAGTAAAGAATCTAATAAGTGAGGCTTTAAGATATGAAAAAGAAAATTCTAATTGTCGGTGGTGTTGCAGGTGGAGCGACAGCAGCTGCTAGGCTTCGCAGACTCAACGAAGATGCACATATTATTATGTTTGAGAGAGACGAATATATCTCCTTCGCCAACTGCGGCCTTCCTTACTATATCGGTGGTGTAATTGAAGACCGAAATAAACTCCTTGTCCAATCAGTCAAGGGCATGTCAGAAAGATATAACCTTGATATCCGAAACTTTTCTGAGGTTATCTCGGTTAATAGAACAGCCAAAAGCGTTTCTGTTAAAAATACAATAACAGGCGAGCAGTACGAAGAAAGTTATGATGTTCTACTTTTGTCTCCTGGAGCAAAGCCGCTAAAGCCACCAATAAAGGGATTAGACAAATCAACAGATGTATATGTTTTACGAAATATAGCTGATACCGACGCTATCAAAGATAAAGTCACCAGAGAAAACCAGCAATCAGCAGTAGTCGTCGGCGGTGGTTTTATCGGTGTCGAAATGGCTGAAAACCTACGTGAAGCAGGACTTTCGGTTATACTTGTCGAAAAGTTGCCGCAAGTGTTAAGACCTCTCGATTTTGAAATGGCGCAGATTGTTCATAAGGAACTTATCAGCAACGGAGTTGCTCTGATCCTTGGTGATGGAATTGTAGAATTTGATGATGGCGGAAGAACTGTTGTACTCGAAAGCGGAAAGCGCCTTCCGAATGATTTAGTCATTCTTGCAATCGGCGTCGCACCCGAGAACAGTCTCGCAAAAAGCGCTTCACTCGCACTCGGTCCTCGCGGGCATATACGAACCGACGATAAATTTAAAACTTTTGACGCTGAAAGCGGCGAGATTGTAGAAGATATATATGCTATCGGAGATGCGATCGAGGTCAGAGACCTAATTGACGGCAGTAAAACAGCAATACCACTTGCAGGGCCCGCGAACAGGCAGGGTAGACTAGTCGCAGATTATATCAGCGGCAGAAATATAAGCTATCCTGGAGCACTTGGCACCTCTGTTGCAAAGGTCTTTAATCTAATTGCTGCAACGACAGGCAACAACGAATCCCAGCTTAAAGCAAAAAACATCCCCTACCGTGCTGTTAACATCCACAGGACTAACCATGCCACATACTATCCAGGTGCTTCAAATATCGCGCTAAAGCTGCTGTTTTCACCAACTGACGGTCGAGTTTTAGGTGCTCAAGCAGTAGGCAAAGAAGGCACTGAAAAGAGAATCGATGTTATCGCCACAGCTATAGCACTTGGTGGAACAGTTCATGATCTCGCAGCTCTCGAGTTGACATATGCACCTCCCTATTCATCGGCTAAAGACCCTGTGAATGTGCTTGGCTATGTAGCGTCCAATGCACTCGAAGGTGAATACGGCTTTGTGCAATACTATGAAATTGATGATATTGTTAAAAACGGCGGTTTTCTGGTCGATGTCCGAACCCCTTTTGAGTTTCGCTTAGGACATATCAAAGGTTCAGTAAACATACCTGTTGACGAACTGCGTGATAGACTCGGTGAAATAACTGCTTCAAAAGATACACCCATCTACATCACATGCAGGGTCGGGATGCGCGCGCATGTCGCAGCTATGATACTCAAAGGCAAGGGTTTTACAAAGGTGAACAACCTTTCGGGTGGGTATCTAACTTACGAGGATTCACATTATTAATACAAAATCAAAAGCAGCAGAATTAATCCTGCTGCTTTTTTTCATTCATCGAGAAATGATGATATAACTTCTGCGGTTTCTGCATTTATTATCAGAGAACCATAAAATCCGCCAGCTTCACCCGCTATGAATGCTCTTGTAAAACCATTATCAATTTCAGCAAATACTGGTCTGATAACAATGTTTTTGTCCTTAAATAAGCTTTCAGCACCACCTACTTTTGCTCTGATGAATTCATCGTAGACTTCAGCGGCTTTTCTCGCTGTAATCAGTTCCTTATCGCCGCTTTTTTCGGCAGCTTCGATACTGCTCCAACAGTAATCTATCGTAGAGAGCTTGTTTTTTTCTGTTATAATCTCAATTTTAGTCTTTTCGCTAATAACCGGAATGTTATTGTAGGTTTTATAAAAAATGATTCGTTGGCTATTATTATCGTTTGCGCTTGATTCAAGGCTGTATTGTGATGGCAAACTCATATAAATAGCATTAACGGACGGATACAGTCCGAGCTGTATAAGAACCGCTTCTCCACCGCTTGTCGTCCCAGATGTTCCAGTTATAACATTAACAGAACCGGGAACAGAGCTGTCAAATCTAAAAGCTCCGGGCGAATGAAAATCTACTTTTTTTAGTTTTGAATTTATTTTTGTTTTTGTTTGCTCTGCAAATTCGGTTGGTTTTAGGGTTATATCAAAGTCTTTTTTGAAATTTGTGTTCTTTACAAAGACGTAATTATTACCGTTTA
>JAQWDK010000020.1:20864-36639 GCA_028705495.1 Eubacteriales bacterium | reverse complement strand
GCAAAACGAAGCGCAGATATAACGGAATCATCTCTACCTGAATACAAAAAAATAATGACGCCATGAAGACGTCATTATTTTTTGGCACTCCCGAGATGATTCGAACATCCGACGCACGGTTTAGGAAACCGTTTATTTGATTTCTGTGGCTTTATGCAGCTTAATGACATTGTTGGTATTTCAATGTATTGTACGTTTCGGTTGAGGTGTTTTGATGCTATAAAAGGCGCGGTTAAGTGGTGTTTGGTGACAAAGTGGTGACAATGTGGTGACAGCACAGAATTATGTTTACATTGAAAATAGATGGTATCAAGTAAGGCAGTTTCAAATTGGTGACAAAAGAGGCTCTATTTTTCGTTTTAACAGGGTTTTAAGGGAAAGAGGTTCTCAGCACCACATAAAGGGGGAACCTTTGCGACAAATAAAAAAACAGGGATGCGCTCCCTGTTTAATTAACAACCTGTCCACCGTCTTTTTCTTTCTTCCCGTTGAACTTCTCTTCAAGCTTCTGAGAAGCCTTTTCGTCCGGCTTCTTCAAGAAGTGGGAATATACCTTCCCGGTGGTCGTGGGCTTTGCGTGTCCCAGCCTTCCGCCGACTGTCTGAATGTCGACGCCCTCCCCGATCAGGATCGCGGCATTGGTATGCCTCAGACCGTGGAAGTTCACGTCCGGAAGGTTATTTCTCCTCCTGAAGCTTAAAAACCATTGAGTCGGGGTGTTTGGATTCATGATTTCTCCATTGACTTTTGTAAAGATAAATCCGGAATCAACCCATAATTCGCCCATAGCAAGGCGCTGCTCCTTCTGCCAGATCTGATACTCTTTCAGGATCCGCATGGCGGCTGGTGAAGCAGATACGGTCCGCTTACTGGATTCGTTCTTTGGATCCTTAATAAAGATGCCTTTTCCCGGGAGAGTTTGTGATGCCTGGTGTATGCTGATCAGATTCTCATTAAAGTTCACATCCTCCCACCGGAGCCCGCCCAGCTCACCAAGGCGGCAGCCTATATAAGCCGCTATATAGATCCAGGCCTGATGCTTAATGTGTTCCTGCTGAAGAATTTCAAACAGCCGGAGGATTTCATCCTCTTCAAAATAGCGCATATCCTTTTCTGTGACTTTTGGGGCCGTCACCCTCCGGGCTGGATTCTCGTATATTACCTGCCACTCAACAGCTTTCTGCAGAATAGCGCTTAGTGTCCTGTGATGGTGCTGGATGGTCCGTTCGCTGAGGACGCCGCCGGCCTGCTTCACGACTTCAAAGTAATCTTTAAGTGATATATCAAGTCGTTCACAGACTTGGGAGGCTTTCTCTTTGTTTGTGTTTTCGCCATTTATTAACTTCCGTGATGTTTTAACGTTGGTGGCAGTAAGTTCCGCCAGCATTGTGCCGTTGATATTGTTATCCTTCAGGTACTGTGTGAACTTCTTGTTTGCACGGTAAAGATTATCTTCCCTTACTCCCTGTTCCGCCAGATTATTGTAAAACTCCAGTATATGAAGCGGCTGTATTTTGCCAATCTTCAAATGGCCCATTGCCTTGGTGATCCTGGCAATATGACGCTCATACTCGAAAAGGGTTTTAGGCTGCAGCTCCTTTTGGGCGTACTTGGTCCGCCACAAATCCACGAACTCAGCAAGGGTAATTTTGTTCCCGTCCAGATAGACGCCCTTCTTAACTCTCTCCTCGAACTCAATGGCCGTTTTTTGGATGTGCCGTTCCCATTGCTTGTCCGTCATGCCCGGCTCGCGCTCGATGGTCATATTGGGCCGGATCCTCTCTCCGGCCGAGTCGAAACCATTGGATACTTGTATTGTGGCAGAGTTACCCCTGATTCTTATGTTGGCCATATTTACACCTTCTTTTCTTTTTGTGATTTAAGCCATCCAATAAACTCTTCTTCGGTTTTTATGCCATTTTTAACGTCTGATTTCCATTGCTTCGATTCGATCTTAAACAACTCGTATTGTTCCGTATATGCAGGAATGTCACTATATCTGGAAGCCATTTTCTGTTTTGTCTGTGATATTTTTCTCCAAAGACTTGCGGATTCATTTTGTTTTAATTTATCATACCATAACCGTTCGGTTCCATACTCTTTACAACTTCGGTTCGAGTCCTGTGGGCTCGGTCTGTCACAATAAAGTGTATCTGATCGGCCCAATGGTACAAACCATTTACCGCAATTCGCACATTTTTTTATATCGTAGTCTCTCCCAAATAATAAATACAAAGATGCAATGCAAATCTCCTCCGTGCTTTTAGGCCGAAAAGCGTAATAATCTTCATACGGGACCAACCCTTCAATAAAATCCGCTATTTGGTTTTTTGCTTTAATCTTGTTTGTATATCTTTTATGCGTCAGAGTTGTTGTCTGGAATTTATCCGGTTCTCTTGAGTTATTAATATAATTGGACATAAAGGAATGGAGCATCTCTGTGCTTTTCTTTAATTTGTTTTCTTGGACCACCTCAACAAAGGATTGTATATAAAAAAGGTCAGAGAAGTATTTAGGTGAAAGGATATTCTCTTTTATTTTTAGGAGTTCTTCTTCACGTCTGAATTGTTTAATTGTATTCTCATCAAACCTAGAAGATAGTATTATGTTGCCTGCGCCTTCATTGCTTTCGCTATTCGTTATTGAAGTGCGCTTTGTTGCTTCGTTTATTATATTAAAGATCCGATCAACATTTAAATTTGACATCATTAAAATGCCATGCTTTTTTAAAAGATCAAGTATTTCGGCTCTCATACAGTTTGATTCCATAAACGAGTCGTACGAATCAAATTCTTGAAGATTAGAGGCGTAGAGATCAATTATGTCACAAGACAATGCCTCAAAATTCAAGGATAATAGGTCACAAAAAGCAGAAAGTACTGGGCCGGTTTGCTTTTCTTTACGCTTTTCATTAAATACTTCAAAAGTATAATCAATGGATTCTGTGCCATCTGAAAAACGATAAATTACTAAATTTAAATTATTATCAGTACGCCTTTGAGGATCCTGAGGATTGAAAAAAACTTTATCATCCATTTCTCTGCTCCTTGCAATTTCAGTTCAAAATTCGTATGGAGATAATCCGTTTTTTACATACGAACCGCAGCCGTCAAATATCGTCTGTAGATGCGAATCAAACTTGCATACGAAATTATTTCGGCGTATAATATTATACATAGCAACAACGAAACATGTTGATGTTAGTATATCAAAGCAAAAGCAATAACACAACAATATTTTTAGGAAAGGAGATGATGCAATTGACATCAAATAAGGAAATCAGGGAAAAGATGCAAAGAAGCCGAATCAAATACTGGGAAGTGGCTCTGGCTCTCGGCATTACGGACGGCACGTTTTCCAGAAAACTCCGGAAAGAGTTCTCGGAAGAAGACAAAAAGAGGGTTTTGCAGATCATTGATCAGATAAGCCGCGAAAGCAATGTGTAGAGGAGGCAATGCATATATGGGTAAACGTGTTTTAATCAAAGAAGCCTCTGAAACTGTAGGACTCTCCGAGTGGGAACTCAGGCAGGGCATCCGCAGCGGGCGCTACCCTGCGATGAAAGTTGGAACCGGTAAAGGCAAATACATTATAGATATTGATCTGCTAGAGGCGAGGATCCGGGAACTGATGCAGGCAAATGTGGTAGATTCCGAGAAAGATAATCAAAATACCTATGGCCGGATAAGGCGCATTCAATAGGAGTTATCATGACAAAAGATATAGATGAAATACTGCAAAGATTCAATAAAGTCAAAAGGCTGAAAGAGAATTCCTTTCAATGCGAATGCCCTTGTCACGCTGACAAGAAGGCAAGTCTTTCCGTTTCAAAAAAGGGAGATAGGATCTTAATGCACTGCCATGCCGGCTGCGATGTACGGGATATCCTTCAGAAGGTCGGTTTGTCCTGGAGTGACCTCGGAGCGGAGAAAAAGGAATCGACCTGGCGTGCATATATAGAAAAGCGATACGACAATAAAATCGGAGCGGAATACCACTATTCAGATGAAAATGGCCGCTATCTATATTCGAAGGTTCGTTTCATCAACAAGGATATGATCTATGGGATACTGGATCAGAACCATGAACACATGAAAATCGGAAAAGGCGACCTGGATCCGGTTCTTTATAATCTGCCGGCGCTAGTTAAAGCAGTAAGAGATGGCTTCCCGGTTTATGTCGTTGAAGGCGAAAAGGACGTTGAGACTTTAAGATCCTTAGGGCTCACTGCCACGACATCCGGAAGCAGCAGCAGTTGGGATAAAAGATTCGCAAAATATTTCACTGGAGCAAAAGTAATAATCCTTCCAGACCATGATGAACCGGGCATGGAATATAAAGATAAGATCTCAAGAGATCTTCGGCATTTTGCGCATTATTTAAAGGTTGTTGTAACATCGGAAAAAGAAAAAGGCGATGTCACGGACTATATAAGAGACGAAAAGCATAGCAAGGATGATCTCCTGGAATTAATCGATTCGACATCGGGTGAATATGCCCCATGGATATTTCTTGATGAAAGAGGCGGAAAAATCACCATAAAGATAAACGAGGACAAGCTTGCCGAGAGCATCCTGAAGACCTTGGATTGCATTATCCTCAAAGAACAGGGAACAAAGGGCGAACTGGTTTATGTCTGCGAAAACGGAGTATATACCAGGCGCAGCAGAAACGACATTAAGGCTATCATAAGACGCTACATTCCTGTGGGGTTTGGTAAAGATGATATGTTTAACAAGGTTGCAAATCTGATGATGTACTCCGGTGTAAATGTGCATCGTTTTGAAGATATCAATAATGATGAGAGGTACATCAACGTCAGGAACGGACTGTATGACATTCATGCCAAGAAACTTATTGCGCATAGTAATAGCGTTTTGAGCACAATCCAATTGAATTGCTCATATCCAAGTGAATATAAGGCCCCGACAAGATGGGTTAAATATATTAATGAATTATGTACTGACGAAGATGGAGTGGTCGACGAAAAGCTCGTGGACATCCTCCAGGAGTGGACCGGCCTGATATTATCAAATATCAAGGTTTACCGTTTCAAGAAGTGCATGGTTCTTCATTCGCTGCTCGGTAATACAGGGAAAAGTCAGTATCTATCTATGCTCGTTAACTTGGTCGGAATCCAAAATACAATAAATGTTTCAATGTCGAAAATGTCATCCAGGTGGTCCATGGGCGACATCTACGGGAAAAGGCTCATTGCTGTTGGTGATCAGAATGCCGAAGACATAGATGACAGCTCAGTCTTTAAGCAGTTGACCGGAGGAGATGCGCTCTACACAGAGATAAAAAACGAGATGGGGTTTAATTGCATCTTCAACGGAGGAATTACAATCAACTGCAACGATCTGCCGGTATTTAAAGATGATAAGGGTGGCCACATATTCGAGAGGCTGATCCTCGTTCACTGTCGGAAAGTGATCCCAGAAGAGAAAAGGGATGGGATGCTGCTGGACAAGCTCCTCGAAGAAAGGGATCAGATATTTAGATGGGCCATGATCGGTCTTCATCGGCTGCTGGATAATGGATATAAGTTTACCGCAAGTGACTCCTCGGCTGCATTAATGAAAGACTACCGAAGCCGAATAGATACATTCTACCGGTTTATTGAAGACAATTGCGAATTCACTGGGGCCCGTGGTGATCACATCAAGAAGACGCTGTTGGAGGATGAATATCTTAAATACTGTCAGGTAAATAGTCTGCAGGCACTTGAAAAGAAGAACATCAAAAACAGAGCTGAAAAGTTGGGAATAACCCTAGGCACCATAGATGGATACCCGAATTATAAAGGCATTGCGTGGAAAGATTTCAGGCTAATTTATGATCCGGAACGGTAGTCGGGAAAAGTGATAAAACAAGTGACTGAAAAGTGATAGAATCAGTGACATTAAAAAAATCATACAACAAGCATTTGCAACGGATTGACCGATAGAAGTGATAAAAGTGATAGTAATTTTTAAAAAAATATTCGCTACTAAAAAATAATTAATAATTATAAAAAAAGATTTAAAAACACTCACTTTTCACTTTTTAGGCTTCAGGCATTAAAAACTTAAGGGCTGTAACGATTTCAAAAAGTCACTTTAAATGTCACTTTTTAATAAAATCATGAAAGGAGGAAGATATCAAATGTTTATTAGAACACAGGATCTTAATGCTGTGATCAACTGTAACTCTTTTGAGATCGTAAAAAGCATCTTGGGTGGATATTACATCAATAATATCTATACGAAGACAGGAAAAACGCGATTTCTCGGTAGGTATGCAACAAAGGACCGCTGCCAGGAGATCACCAGCGAGATCGAGCGAAGGATCCTGAGAAATGCAAAGGGTGTATATGAAATGCCGTGGGAATAGGTTGTCAGTATTTTGACAACTACCATCTACGAAAAATTTATGCAACACCAACCCAACAAAATCAAACAGATCCGGGAAACGCATATAATCCAGTAAAGCCGACCAGGACTTGATTTAAGGCTTTTTTAACCCGGGAATTCGGATAAAGGTGTAGGGGCTCTAGTAAACTCATTTGCACAAATTTGTGCAAACGGATCCAGGTGAATATCGCGAAAAGATTTTCGCAATATAATCATCTGTCGAAATTTCGACAGACGGATCAGAATGATATCACCGAACGGTTCGGCAATAAAGATATCCGCGATTTGCGAGGATTCTGCCGGTAGCGAGTCAAGGTCTTCACAATTTGTGAAAACCAGTATTCCGGAATTCGGAATAGCGATATCTCCGAAATTTTCGGAAATAAATCCATATCATCCGAAATTCGGACAACCTCTCATCTGGTCTGATATGGGACCACCTTCGGTACTTTCGGTCTCATATAGGGCAGAAAGATCGCATTTGAAATAAGGGCTTCCCGCAAAATCTAGCTCCTCAAATTAGTGAAAGCCCCGCACAGATACATTGCCGAAATTTCGGCAAAAAAGAAAGGATACACAAATGGAAAATAATATAATAAAATTCCACCCCCAAAATGAAAAAGAACAAAGCCCATTAAGTAAAGGCGGCTGGTCAGACTCCTATAAAGAAAGTACAGCAGAGCTGAGCAATTTCATTAAAGGTCTGCCGCTGGATCAGGAAACCAATGACCAACTGATTGCGCTGATGGTTAAAAATGTAGAACTGTCTTTTCGCGATGGCTTTAATTGTGGTTATGAGTTCAGGGACAGTGAACAGGCAATTATGAATGCCTTAACACGCGGCAACAAGAGAGGATATGACCAGTGACTGTAAAGATAAAGGTTTCCTATGAGAGCGACCAGGAAAAGGATCGAATCCTCAGGGCGCTGCAGCCGGTACTGGGTAAGACCAGGATGAAAGGCCCTAAGACTTCCGGAAATGGCCAGTATAAAGTGATTTATATTCAAGCAATAAATTCGGAGATTTCGGAGGTCCTAAAAAGTGTGAAAATTCCATAATGAGTGGAGTATACTGACATTTCTGACACCCTAAAAAGAGCGCGGACTTCTTGGTAAGCAGGGCATTCCGACATTTCCGACACCCAAAAAGACTAGAGTTTTCTGACACTATAAAAAAGGGAATCCCCTGAGGCTATATCATTTAGAGTTTTTAGAGTCCATAAAAAGGGGTGACAATAACCCTAAGAAATACCTAAGATGGATTTTCATAATTAAGAACATCCAACGGGGCTTTGTGAGCCATACGCAAGCGCAAAAATCTGCAGAAGATATCGTCAGTTAAGGGTGAGATAAGGGTGAGGTAGAGTCAAGGTAATGTCAAGGTTGCCGGCGGCAGATTACGCTAAGATTATGCTAAGATTGGGATAAGGTTAAATGACAATGTTCCGGCGGGTGGACATCAAGATTACATCAAGGTCACGGCAAGATTATAGCAAGGTAGTTCCTGCTGCGGGTAGATTACGGGAAGGCTGAGAGGAGTTTTCCCACAGTACGCGAGGAATGGTTTGCTCCATGATAACGCCCTACTTACAACAAGGTAACAACTAGGTCGGCGCAAAGAACACACAGGGAGACTCCCAAGATTACCCCAAGGTAGGAATAACCAAATATACTGTACATCCGGATCAATTTGGATTAAAATATAATCAATAAAAGGATAGTACCCCATCGGGAAACCGCTGGAAGCTGTTAATTAATGGCGTGGGAATAACCGTATCGAATCGGTTGTTTCTGCGCCTTTTTATGTGGAAGGAGCTGCCGAACGCCCTGGAATAGTGAGGTGAACAAGCTATGGCAGATTTAAAAAACCTAACAGAATATAAGCCGACTCCCAAGGAGGAAAGCTTACTGGAAGTCTTGACAAATCCAGAACACCGAATGAAAACGGTAACGGACATCTGCAAGATTGCAAAATGCGATCGGTCAACATATTACGATGCGTTTGTGAAACCCGGTTTTATTGAGATATATAAGTCGCGGTCAAAGGATCTTGTCGGTCAGGCCATTGCACCAGTCCTCAACACCTTTATTCGTGAGGCGCTGCGCGGAAGTTTCCAGCACGGCAAAGTAATCCTGGAGATGGCTGACATTTACACCGAGAGATCTAAAGTCGACCACGCCATTAAAATACGACTTGAAGACGTCCTTTAATAAATACGGTTGCCAGATACGGCACAAGGATATAACGCCGGAGGAAAGACGGAACCGGATCCGGGAGCTTCTTGACAGAAAATAACCATTGTATCCCTAAACATAAATTGTGGGAATAGTTAAAATAAAATGGCTATATTTCAACCGTTTCACCTGTTTTATACGGAAAGACAGAAACCGAAGATATCGCGGTAAAAGGGCAAACCACCATATGTTGTGGATTCAACTGCAATTCGGCTTAAGTCTGACCGTAATAATTTCGCCGCGGAATGTGGTGGGGTTATCTTTCGAAAAGGGAGGCACGTTAAATGAAAATCGTTATTGTCGCACCTAAGTGCATTAATATATACCGCCAGAGGATGATAGTGAACCTTGATTCCCTGATGGGGGACAAACACGAAATAGAGGTCATTCAACCCCAGAAGAATCTATACGCCAAGCTGCAAGCTATGAGCCCCCGGATTCTTTTTCTGATCTGCGGCGGCCGGGAACACGGAGAGATACAGGAGCTCTTTAAAGGTAAAGACGTTGTCATAGTCTCGGATACATACAAGGACGTCGGCGTTTTCATTAACGATGATCCGGAACAGGTTCTGCCGTTGCTGGCCGGTGCCATCGACCAGGGCAAGGATTTTTCCGAAGTACCAGGGATTACATACCGGCACAAGACCAGGCCGGCCAAGAAGTGGGATGTTAATACCGTAAAGCCTACAACGGCGAACAGCTCCTTTATTACCTTTTCGACACACGGCTGTAAAGGGCAATGTTCGTTCTGTGCTATCGGGAGGCGCCAAGGATCCCTGCGATACCGGAATATCCCGGATATCATATGTGAGGTTAAGCAATTCCAGGAAATCAGCGGTTATGTGAACTTTTTTCGTTTCGGAGATCCTTCCTTTGACAGCAATTTTAAGGCGCGAATGAAGGAGATTCTAAAAGCGATCATAAGGGAGCTGCCCGGGCATACATACGAAGCGAATTTCCGACCAGACTTTCATAAGATGGCTGATGCTGAACTCATGGAGCTTCTCTTCAAGTCCGGCTGCACATCTGCGTTTATCGGTGTGGAATCCGCTAATACTGCGGATCTGGACCTCTTCAATAAAAAGACCACGGTGGAAGATGCCGAGAGGACGATCGAGCTATTCAGGAGCATAGACGCCTGTGTCCGTATCGGGTTTATAAACATTGCTCCGACAACGACGCTTCAAGGCTTGGGAGCGAACTTATTATTTCTCCAGCGTCACCGCTTAGCAACATTTGATACTTTAACTCGGAAGCTTGACTTGTTCCCGGGCCTTCCAATAAATCAAAGACTCTTGAAAGATGGTTTGCTGTGGGGAAGCCAAGGTTATGACTTCCGAGATCCCATAATAAAGGCTCTACTCACCGTACTAAACGACATCAAAGGACGGCTCAATAAAAAAGCCGTGGAACTATATTCAGATATCAACCTCAAGGAAGTAAAGCGGTTCAAACGATCTGCTACACTAAACGAGGATACGGGGGCCTTGGAGATCATAGCGAAATATGAGCCGGTTATAAATGATCTTGCGAACCGGGTATCAGATCATATGTGCAAATGGTTTCTTACCCTGCTTGAGATGATAAACGAGCGCAAGCCGACTCCTGATATCATGGCCGCGTCAGACAGTTTTATAAACGATGAACTCATGGCGGCGACTATAAAAGCCTTCAGGGGACTCGAAAAAGAGCTGAGCAAAGAATTAACCGAGTATTACGGTGATGAAACATGGGTATTGGTCCAGACGTGCGAGAAGGAGTAATTGCGGGTAGAATTCCCCAATAAAACATAAAAGTGGTATGCCAGTACCACCTTTAAAATTAATCGTCAAAATTGCCTATAAAATAGAGGAATCAGAAGAACCTCCTATTATCGGATATATTATCACGATACGGGAGGGAATGCAATGACCAACGAGGAACTTGTAAAGCTGATTCAGGACGGACAGGAAGAGTACATACCCCAGCTGTGGGACCAGGTGTATAAATATATCTGCCTCAAGGCAAAACGACGTCTGATCGGAGAAGCGGACAACATCAAACAGTTGGAGGACGACCTTATTAATGAGGCGTATTTTGATTTTCTGATAGCTGTGAATGGCTATAAATCGGATGGTGGGGCGAGGTTTCTGACTTACTTGACGTATAGCCTTAAAAATAGCTTCAATCGAGCCCTGGGGATTCGTTCTAATAAGGATAAGCACAATATTATGCACAATGTCGTCAGCTTGGATGCTCCGCTGGAAAACGCCGAAGACATTACGCTTCATGACCTAGTGGCGGATCAGCTTTCCGAGGATGATCATCGTTTTGTTGAAAATAAAGACTTCTGGGATGATGTTCATGAACTCCTTGAGAACGCCATACTCACAGTAACGGAAGGCCAAGGCCAGGACATTCTTTTAACCATGCTGCATAAGAATTGCATTCCAGGGGAAGCAATCAGATTTTTAAGGATCCCAGAGGAACAACAGGAGCCCGCACGGGTGTCTTATTATACTAATCTGAACCGCGTAAGGAAATACGTTACCAGCAAGGCAAAGCAGGAATGTCGGAGGATCGGGATTGATGATTATATCGGGTATAGGGGAGTTGGCGTATCAGCGTGGAAGCGGCACGGGTTTACTTCTATTGTGGAGCTGGAGGCAGTGAGCCGGGTAGACCGTGGATTGTGGGACAGGGTATTTTCGCAGCACCAACAGCGGCGTAGGTACCGGAAATTTTGACAATCCCTGCAGGATGGATAGTCGATCAGGAGATATGGTATCAGAAGATAGTCGGAATATCAGGGTAATGTCCTCCGGTCAGACCAATGCGTTTTCTGTTGCTTTCTGGTATTATTTAGAGTACGATGGAAATAAGAGAATTGGAAAGGTTGCGATGCATAGACGGAAACCTTCCGGCATTAAGTGGAACATTTCAGGCAAGGGTATTTTTATACATATGAGGATGCAGGTTTACTAGAAGGGTGGGCTGAAAAGGAATTGCATAACATACATTCATTTTGAATATTTATACAGATGGCCTTCCTCTTTGTGAATGACAATACAATTGACAACAAAATAATACAAATTGAGACATCTTCAAATTAATATTTTTTGCATAAAATGGTTGACATTTTAAAATGACGGTGATAAGATCGGAGTACAATACAGTATCAAATTTGTCTTTGATGCGTATAATAATTAGGAACGTACTCCGGTGTCCTTCGGGCCCGGGGTCTTTTTTTTGGAGGGATTATGTCAGACAAAGTCTTTAGAACTTATGACGAACAATTGGACATACTGGCCGGGAGAGGGATAACCCTTACTCCTCCTACCGAGCGCAAGAAGGCTAAATTTATTATTCAGAGAGAAGGATACTATAAGCTTATAAACGGATATAAGGAGCCTTTTCTTTTCCAGAAGGATCCTGACGAGCAATATCTTCCTGGGACTACTGTGGGAGAAATTCACGCCCTATATTGTTTCGACCGTGAATTAAGAGAGATTTTTTTAAGGCATATCCTCCATGTGGAAACGAATATAAAAAGCCTGATATCTTATTGCATTTCAGAAAATTACGGGCATGAAAACTTTTTAAAATACAACAATTTCAATACTGCAATGAAAGATGCCGACAAACAAATATCTGCCGTGTTGGCGGATATTCAGCGTCAAGTGTCATCAAATACTTCAGACCCCTGCATTAAACACTATCTGAATAATTACGGATATCTCCCCATGTGGGTTTTAAACAACATTTTAACAATGGGCGCAATAAGTAAATTCTACAGCATTATGAAGACAAAGGACAGGCAGTCAATTTCAAAGATATTTAAAATTTTAGATAATGACTTGGAGAGCTTTCTTTATTATCTTTCAATCGTGAGAAATTTCAGCGCCCATGGGAACCGGCTTTATTGCATAAGAACAACAAAACCACTCGCCAATACTAACGTACATAAAAACCTCTCAATAGGAATCCATCAGAATGAATATGTGAACGGGAAAAGGGATCTGTTTGCAGCAGTGATAGCTCTGAGATATTTAATTTCCGTCAACGAATTTAGTCACTTGATAGGTGAGTTGACCGAAGCAACAGGCTGGCTTTCAAGAAGGCTTAATGTTATTGGAATTGATGAAATCTTATCCTCTATGGGATTTCCGGCCAATTGGAAAGATATATCACAAAGAGGAATAAAATAGAAATAATTGCCTTGAACCACCACCGCGGTGGTTCTTTGTTTTTGCCCTAAATCAAAATAAAGCCTTTTTCGGCGGGTAGTTTAGATTTTTAGTTGGTTTACAAAGGGAACGAATTCCCTCCGTGAACCATTATTTTACTTTATAACAATTGTATTCATGAACTAATTACAATAAAAATAATGGTGATCACTGCGGTTTTAAGAATGGCCTTCATGGTATTACCTGCTTTATTAAATTATAAGGATAATATACATAAAAACAACAGAGAAGTACACTGGTCAGAGAACCCGTAAACGGAAAATCCAGAAGTAATCACGATGTCGAACCGTTTTTGTTGAATTTTGCTATTTTTTGGAGTACGATGAGAGAAAAAGGAGGGTTCGGATATGGATATTTTATTCGATAAGGCGCCTGAAACAAGGTCAACTAGCCCTGATGGGATTCCTCCAAAAGGAGGAAAATGAACATGGCTGAAGAACCTAAAATAATTAATGAGACTTTTACATTAGATGCTGATGAAATTCCACCGTCAGCTGCGATACCAGAAGCTGGAGAAAATGATTAAGGAGATCAAGAATGATTAATAAAATAGTTAATCCTACAGATCAAGTAAGTCCAGATTCACAAGCGCCTACTGCAACGAGCGGGGGAGGTGGAAGTAAGTGAGCACATATAGCATATCACAACCCATCGAAAAGCAAACATCTCCGGATTCAGTTCCGCCAACTGGTGGTGATGACGATGAGTGATAAACCTCCGATTGTGGGACCGCCTCCAATTGTTGGGCCACCCATAGATCCCGATGAACCACCTCCAGACCAATGATGAAACAGGGTGATATATATGAGAAAAGGACTATTTATGATAAAAACTGGATCCGAGGATCCCGATGAAATACCTCCGACGGTCATAACAAATCTGGGCGGTGATGATAACGTATGACAACTACCAGCGCAACTATTACGACTAGCGCAGCCATTATGGGATTATTTTCATTCAAAGCCCTCCTGCTTGATTACTCCCCAGCAATTTCTGCTTTCGCTGGAGTAGGTGCAATGCTGGCTGCCTTCTTTGCTTGGAGAACTATGCGTGCACAAAAAATATTAAGCAAAAAGCAAGCTGAAATAACCACCTTTAACAGTGTTTCTAATTTAATTTTTACTCAGAAACAGCATTTCTTTTCAACATTAAATGACCTATATGGGCAAGATCGTCCGTGGATGAAAAGAAAGAATGCTAAGCGTTATGCTGGGCGAAAATTAGAATGGAATTATATTCATAAGAGTGAAATCCGTAATTATATAAATGCTTATGAATACGCCTGTGGTCTATATCAGGCTGGTGCATTAGATAAACGTTTATTCAAGGATGTTTTTAAGGATGATATCATATCAATTTACGAAAAAGACTTTGGCGCAGGAGTAAAGATCAGCGTTAAAGACTCATCAAAAGAAACATATTCTCACCTTAGAAAAACGTATAGTGAGTTCAAGTATTCGAATTAAGAAATCAAATTATACTGTAAAGATTGAAGGTGGAGAAATGGCCATTATAACGTGCAGAGAATGTAATAAAGATTATTCCGATAAAGCTGCAGCTTGTCCACATTGCGGTTGCCCAACAGAATACAACTTAAATAATGATTCACAGCATAATGATTCTCTAAAGAAAAAAATCAAAAAACGCTTAATTGTTGTGGCCATCATTATAATTGGTTTAGCCGGATTGAATATTGGTGTTATAAATTATCAGCAAAAACAAGAAGCGGAAAGATTAACCGCGGAACACGTTTATAAAGCGGTTGCTTACGATATTTGTGTAGATTACCTATTTCAACAGACGATTAGCGAAGATACATTAATGCAAGTTTATGATGAATTGGAAAACCCCACGAGATTTGCGGTTTATGCCTTCCAGGGTTTATTGGAATCGAATAAACATGAGCTTTTAAGAGCCGAAAATGAATTGAGAGTAAATATTATCAATGAATTAAATTCAGCATTAAGCACCTCTGAGGAAAAAGAATCTATTTCAATGATCGAGACATACCAAAAATCGTTAAAAAAACAGTATGAATCAAACAAAACAAGTCTGCTGGAGTATGAGGAAATTTTCTGGAGATTTGGCAACGCTATCGATGAGAAAAATTATACCGATATGGGGAAATATGAAAATCAACTGCAATTAACAAACGGAAAGATGTTATATGGCGAAAATGACCTGGAAAACTACATAGCCAGGCAAAAGCTACTTGGTTATATAGATAAACATAATGCCGGAATTGACGAAAATGCTATTTCTAATATAACTTTTAGCGTAAAAGATGATATCGCTAAAAAGATCAAGATTAATGACACACCAGAGCTGAATGTCAAGAAGGCTCAGCTAATTGGCTCACTCAAGGAGTATCATATTAATATCAATCAAGAACTAACGGCGGCGGAATAAATATTTAACAAATCCGGAGCATTACAAAAAATCAGAAGGTCACCCGGGAGAGATCCTGTGATGGTTTTTTTATTTGCCCAAAATCGTCGATTTAAGACCGGCTTCTTTTATTGGGGCCAATTCCTCGACCTTGTCCGGTTGCCGAGGCCTCCGCTAGCGCCTGCTTGTCTGGCGAGGAAAATTGGGTTGAGTAGTCCGGGGATCAATGATATGGTGATAGCGGCCACTTCCGGAGCCGATCTGTGTTTTATAAGGAAAAAAAGCCCCAGCTGCATGCCGGGGCCCATCATTATTTCAGTAGTGCTTCCGCAATCAGTCTGTCAAACCTTCTTATGTCGACGCCTTTCTTCAGGCTAACCTTTATATGGCCAGCTCTTGTCCAAAGCTCAACCTCGGCGTTCAGATCCAGCGTGCCGGCATTTTCTGTTGACCACATATTGATTGACTCATAGGGCAGGGAATAGATCTCCACCTTTTTACCCGTAAGGCCCTGCGCATCTCTTACGATCA
>JAQWDK010000020.1:0-20854 GCA_028705495.1 Eubacteriales bacterium | reverse complement strand
GTTGTGGTTAGCTGGCTGGGATTGTTGCCTGTCAGCTTATTCGCAGATTTACCATAAATATGAATTTAGCCGTAGCAGTGGTAAATACTATTGGTTAGATCGTAATCGTTTATTATCTAGTGCAGCAATAGCTTTTTCTCCTTCAACCAACAAATCATTCATGTCGTTGGGGATGGAACACTCTGAAATCAATGTCCAGGACAAGGCGCTCGAAGTTTCTGCCATGATAATACCTCCATTCAAACTATTAAAAGGCTGTAATTGATAGCCTGATTATATTCCTATATTTTGGTAATTGCAATCCCTGAAGCCTATGTGAAAAAGGACCATGGCCTGATGGCTATGGTCCCACTTCTTTTTACGACGCTTTCAATTCCAAAGTCAAACGGACCGCCTTTCTATCTCCCTCCGGAGTATCAACGACAACCATCCCAGGTTGGGTGTTGATCAGGACATTCTCTGGCAGCTGCCGCTGAGTGAAGATGACCGCTCTTAGGGCCACATACGCAGCCTTTTCTCCAATCGCGTCCAGTATTACGGATCCATCTGACCGCAGGTGTTCAAAGGTACTTGTTTTGAGATCGGACAAATTCGTATTCGCTCCGACTTTCAGAATCTGTGTGTTTTTTATCATGGCAAAAGCCTCCTTCATATTTATTCAAAATAACCGATACATGGATATACTCGAAATGAGGATGCAATGTCAAGGGAAAATAGTCGCCTCCAGTGGCCTTCTGACCGCTCCGACTGCCCCAAAGTCGCAGTCCTCACGGTCGCTAAACGATTATAAGGGCTGGAACAGTGGAAAAGTAGAATTGGGCAAAATAGGACCATATTCAAGGGTTTTGGACGCATATTCCCGATTTTAAAGCGTTTTGAGAGTATGCACAATATGCCATAAAATCGAATAGGGCCCTAAATTCCAATGATTGAGAGATTATGGCGCACCGCAAACATAAATCGAATATGACGTTTGGAGGCCATTTCTAGGTACATAGTACCTAGAAGGAAGGCGTTTGGCAGATCGTCTTTATGCACCCATTCCATTTTATACAGTGTTTATGCATTGACTCAAAATATGACATTATTTTTTAGATTTCGATAAAAATGTACTTTACAAGTACAAGTAACGAGCATATAATAAAAACATAAAAGAAGGGAGTGAGAGAGATGTCGCCAAAACCAAAAGCACATACCGAGCGGATCAGCACGTTCCTGTCAGCTGAACAACATGAGAAACTTAAGGCAGAAGCAGAAAAGAAAGGGCTTACAGTTTCCGGATTGATTCGTCTCATTATTCTCGAATATCTTGGCCAATAAAAAGTGAGCCATTCATTAACCTGGCAGTTGCGAAATGGCTCACAATCCAATCAACCCGCAAGGGGAAGTCTGTACCCCTATTATACAAATTACAGGCAGAAAGTACAATAGGAGGATTTCAGTTATGAGAAAAACGAAAAACGGAATTATCGAAACTATCTTTCATGAGTGCGCCGAAACTGAAGAATATCAAGAAGAATACCGCTTAATCGTCGGCGAAAAAGAATCGTTCAGGCGTGAATTCTTACAGAAGATCACACGTGATTTAACTAGAGATGAGCTTCTAGAGATTGAAGCAGAATTAAACAATGTGGTCGCGCTTTCGGAGAGGGGTGGCTTTGTCCTTGGTTTCAAGTATTCCTTTAAGCTGGCAGCTGAAATATATTCAAAGTAAGGAGGACAAAGTAATGAAAAAAGAATTACACGAACGCATCAAAGCCGACGTACATGAAAGCATAAAAACCATCCAGGAGAACCTGGTAAAGATCCACGCCATAAGGGACGATCTGACGACCGGGGACGTGTACGAAGCAATTAAGGAATTCGGCCTGTCCAACGAAATGGCCCGCGTTATTTTCAATTTGGGGAGGTAATCACATGGAAAATATTAAAGAGATCGAAAGAATCGTCAACCAGCAGCAGTACGATATGACTGTTACGGAAACCCTTAAGAAACTGTGCGATAGCGGCATAGAAGAAGAAAATAGTTTGCTCTATGCATTGGCGAAAATATATGCTTTTGGCGTCATGAACGGAAAGCGCTCGGAGCGGCAGCGAAGAAAAGAAAGGAAGTTGATCTGAAATGACGGTAGGCGATGTTATTAATAAATCAGGAATGATTCCCGAAGAAATCCCGCACGAGGTCCGGGAGTTCCTGGAGTTGTTTCTCCAGATCATAAGCAAGGGGTAATATATAGCTGATCAACAGGGGACCGCCACAAGGCGGTTTTTCTGTTCTCTGGGGTGAAACCGCTGAAATCGTTACTGAGAAGCCCGAATCTGTTCCGGATGTTATCAAGCCGGTAGAAGTGGAACAGGCGCCGGCATTCGATTATTCTCAGTTGGACGAACAGACTTCTTCCTTCCTACAGGAAAAGGCGAAGACTATCAGTCAAATTAAGATCCGGACCGTCCACGATATCGGCCTTGAATTATCACTCGCTCACAAGACGCTGGCGAACCATAAGAGCGGAACATTCGGGGTATGGTGTGAAAGTGTTGGGATAAGCCTCAGAACGGCAGAAAATTACATACAGGCTTTTGATTATATCACGAAAAATTTTCGCAATATCGAAGACGCCGTCGGCATCCAGCCTTCCCTCCTCTTCGCCGCATCAAAACCTTCCGCACCTCCGGAGCTGGCCCAGGCCGTCATGGATGGCGATATTACAGGCTAAAGGGCTGGTGTATTGTCCCGCCCCCACCGTTTCTTTTCTCATACGTGATGTTTGCCCCGGTTTGTCCGGTCATCCAGTAGTAGAAGGGTAGCTTCGGAATCTTTGAAAATCCGTTTATAGCCTTATTACCGGCGAAACCTACTCCGAAGGGGCATGTCCCGTTGTAAATGATTTTGCGGAGGCTGTCGGGATGGCATCCGAGGATATCCGCTGCATCCTCGATCCGGATGTAAGGACTATCGTCTGCCTCCATAGCTTCATCCAGCTTTCGTTGGAGATCTTCAATAATTTTCGGTACGGTCATTACGTTACAACCCCTTTCTATTCCTCTCATTTTTGCCTTTATCGTACTCCAGGCAACTCAAAAAATCAACAGAACAGAACAATGCCGATAGGACTTTCATTCGGTAATTTTTTTGAATTGGTGACAAACTGGTGACAAAACACCTGAGAACCGTGCAAAATTAATATTCTGCATAAATATAAAAACCCTGCAACAATTGAGATTGCAGGGCTTTACTTGGCACTCCCGAGATGATTCGAACATCCGACGCACGGTTTAGGAAACCGACGCTCTATCCCCTGAGCTACGGGAGCACAGTACAGTAGTAATTTTAGCATACCGGGGCGTTTCTTTCAATAAATTCTTTTTCCATTGTGTTGTTATCCCTTGTTCAGGAAACTACTTCTCAATTCAACCTTATTTCTTGTCCTTTTCCCTTTCCACTTTCGATGAATTTTCTTGTGCAAGAAAACCGCGGTTTCGAAGAAGTGGCAACTATATAAACTATAACTATATAAAATCTCTTACAGCCCATAGGATTAAATTATTATCATACAGATAGCTTCCCAGGACTGAATTGTTCAATTCATTAATCAATGTAGTATTACCGGACAAGCTGGTAATGGGCACCATTAAAGCGAGCAATATGTAAACGAGGATAATACCTTTCAAAGCGCCTGCCAACAATCCGAACAGCCCGTCGATACCTCCCAGTATACCGCCATTTTTTTCCTTAGAGAAAAGCGTTGTGATCATCAGCAATACTAATTTGATTGCCAGCACAACTAATAAAAAAGCAAGCAGATTAAAAATCAAATTTGAAAGACTTTCAGAAAGGGTAAGTGCAAGTGCATTTGCGGCTGAGTCGATTGCCTTTTGCAGCAATTCTCTGATTATTTCCGGGATAGCAGCGATAGCGTTATCCGATGCTGAAATTAGGTTCGCTGTAATTCTATCAGCTATCTTATCGTAAACATAATCATAATAGCCCGTCTTCTCCTTCAGAAAATCCAATACATGCGGATACCAGACAAACCCCAAAACAACTGCAATAATCCAACCTGCCGTATGAATGAACGTATGAACAAAGCCATTCCTAAAACCGAAAATGACAGTAAAGGCAAGGATGGCCACAATAACAACATCAACCCACATTCTTACACTCCCGTCTTAACATTTATAGATTCCTCCCGCCTTATTCTCTTCGCATATTACAAATTTGAATTGCATATATCTATATTACCAATTTGTGTGGATGATTACAAGAATGCAGAGGGCAATTTGTTTACCATGCAGCCGCTGCATAATAGAATCGGAACCATGAGAGGGAATAGGTTCATGATACAATAAGGAGGAGATGAAAGCTGATGAACTACGTTAAATATAACCGCTCTTTTGTGATGATGGAAGAACAGAACACCCAGTTTGCGGCAAAGGAATCGGCAGAAATAAAAGCTTACCTGAAGGTGGAAACGGGTAACAACAAAGGCGCTTTCCGGTGTTCGGTCCAGAATCTTAAGTATTTTGAAAAAGGGGATTACATATACAAACTGATACTTTTCGGTAAAAAAGGAGAAAGGACCATACATGCTGTTATCGGCAATTTATTGATTAATAAATACGGAAACGGAGAATCCTATTTCCGGTTCTTGCCGCTGAACATGGACGGAAAAGGGAATCCTTATAACAATTTCACAACGGCTATTATCGCGGCCGCATCAACTATAGATGAAAAGGAGCCGCTCCATCCTGTGCTAAAGGGGGTTACTCTCAATGAGGAGGAGCCCTTTCAGCCCGAACCCTTTCGACTAGATGAGGATATTGAAGAGGACATTGAGGAAGCAGATGCATCCGATCTGATTGAAGCCGCTTCTCCGCAAGAGAAGAAAATAGAAAAGAAAACATATAATAATTTTTACAATGAATATGTTTTAAATGCGTGCATCCATACCTGCCAGATTGCCGAGTTTTATGAGGATGTTACTCCCTTTGACAAGGATAAGACAGGAGCAAGGTGGAAAAAGATGGTGAATATAACAAACTTGCCGATAGTATCACCGGGAGCGCATTATTTTGCAACTCAATATCGCCACTATATTTTCGGCGCAAAAGCAGATGATAGTGGAATCGCAGCCAGATTTTTCTTCGGAATCCCGGGCAGATTTTTAGATGAGGAACAACCGGATGGAGGAAAATCGGGGTTTACATATTGGCAGCCCCTTCGTGGAACAAGTTTGGCCGGTGAGGAGAATCGCAAAAGAGATCAATCTGCCAGAAACGCATATGGCTACTGGATTGTGGCTATAGACAGCAAAACAGGAGACCTTGAAGAGGTTTAACCAAGGATCGCCGTTTCCCTTCTTCTTACCTAATAGTAAATAACAATAATTCTCATATTCCAATTATTGATCCGCTCGTACGTGGGCGGATCTTTTTTAATTGAAAAAAATGACGAAGTATGATACCATTGTAAAGCATATGAAACCAAGGGAAAGGAGCATGACGCGGATATGAATCCTGAAGACTTCATGCAGGAGGCACTGAAGGAAGCTGAACAAGCCCTTTCCATTGATGAGGTCCCCATTGGTGCCGTGATTGAGAAAGACGGCATTATAATCGGACGGGGACATAATAAAACGGAGACGACTAAAGACCCTACAGCCCATGCGGAAATTTTAGCGATTCGGGAAGCTGCCCATGAACTGGGTGGATGGAGACTGCTAAGATGTCGGATGTATGTAACGGCCGAGCCTTGTCCTATGTGCGCAGGTGCGATGGTATTGGCCAGAATAGAAAAGGTTTTTATCGGCACTTCTGACCCGAAGACAGGAGCTTGCGGCTCACTGATGAATATTTTGCAGGATGAAAGGCTAAATCATTCAGTACAGATAGAAACCGGAATCATGCAGAAACAATGTGAGATATTAATGAAGTCATTTTTTCAGAAGCTTAGAAAAAAGAAATCGGAGGAAAATTCAATATGAAAAAAGCGGGCATTATATTCAGCCTTTCTATTTTAATGTGCTTGATGTCTTTCTCAGTATGTTTTGCGTCGGGATTGCAATTGTTGCACAGCTATCCTGAGAACGACAGTAGCGATTCCATGCTTGAGAATGTAGTTGTAAAGCTTTACTTTAATGAAGATGTGTCTGCAAAGGAAGTACAGCAAGATAATAAAGGGGCCTTTAAATTTACCAACGAAAAGGGCAAAGAATTGCCTCTGAGAATCTTATATCCCAAGAACTCGGATGAAATCTGGGTACTGGTAAACAAGCCCCTGGAATCAAACAGCGAATATAAGCTGGTTATATCCGGGGACCTTAAGATGGCTAACGGAGACACTTTGGGTCAGGACCAAATCGTCAAGTTTAAAACAAGAAATACCGGCACAGATACAACTGTCAATATGGCTCTTATGGGGTTAATGGTTGTTGGTATGATTGCATATACCTCCATAGCTACAAAACGGGCAATGAAAAAAGAAGAGAAAAAGAAAGCTGATGAAATAAAGGTAAATCCATATAAAGTTGCGAAAAAAACCGGAAAGTCTGTGGAAGCTGTTGTGGCACAGACGGAAAAAGATAAGGAAAAAGCAAGAGAAAGGAAAAACGGAAGAGGAGCAGTAAACGAAGACGACGCATCGGCTCAAGAAACAGAGATGAAGAAAGATACTAAGAAGGTAGCAGGAGCGAGACCTATTTCTGTAACCGGCAGCACTTACATTACAGGCAGGAAAGCGAAAGCCGAGAGGGAAAAGGAATTAGCGGCAGCCAAAGCGGTAGCAGGCACTACCAGACCTAAGGGAACAACCGGCAAGAGCAAAAATCAGAAAACAAATAAGAAGAGATGAAAGATATCACGGTGAAGGCATATGCAAAGATCAACCTTGCTATTGATGTTTTAGGAAAGAGGCCTGACGGATATCATGAAATCCTCACGGTTATGCAGCAGGTAGATCTGTTTGATCTTGTTAGAGTTTCTCTGACCGAGGATAATCAGGATATAAAGATTAATCTTAAGAGCAATCTGCCGTTTCTTCCTTCGGACAGCAGGAATATTGCATATAAAGCAGCGGAATTAATGATAGCCCGGTATGGCAACGATATTATAGGGAAAAGCATAATCAATATAGATATAAAAAAGAAAATCCCTGTAGCGGCAGGACTTGCCGGCGGCAGCGCAGACTGTGCCGCAGTTCTCCATGCTTTGAACCGGCTTTGGGATCTCAATCTAAATCTTGATACATTGATGAGGCTTGGTGCAAGGCTTGGCGCAGATGTTCCTTTCTGTCTTGCAGGGCAGGCAGCACTCAATGAAGACCTGCTGCTCAGACGGGAGCCTTTAGCAGGTACCTGTGCCTTAGCCTCGGGCATAGGGGAAAAGCTTGAGCTTGTGCCTCCGCTAAAAGCATCGGTTTTACTGTCAAAACCGCCTGTAAGTGTATCTACTGCACAGGTTTATGCAGGCCTAAACCTTTCGGAGGTAAAAGAACGTCCGAATATACAGGAATTAACGAATGGATTACGGGAAAATAATTATTATAAAATAACAAAGAACATGATCAATGTACTTGAAAATTACAGCCTTAAACAATACCCGATCATCATGCAGACAAAGGAGAGAATGACGCGGGAGGGCAAGGCTGCAAAAGTATTAATGAGCGGCAGCGGCCCGACAGTATTCGGCTTATTTACAAGCAAAAGTAGAGGAAAAACTGCTTTTTCGAAAATAAAACAAATGAATCATGAAACATTCTTGACTCGCCTTCTTTAGGGTGGGTCCTTTTTTTGTCATAACAAGCTTTACTGCAGAATACACTATAGCAACGAATAGTAGAATAAACAGTATATAGAGGGGGATAATTACGATGACATATGAAAAGTACCCATTTGAATTTGAAAACATCCCGGACTTTGCTTTGCAGCCCGCAAAAGAAGCAGATGATGAATATAACTTCAAATATACTCCCAGAGGTGCTGCAAATCGTTTCGATCCGGAGGCCTATGAAAGAATACTTCATGAGAGCGTAAGGCAGGCGGCCGAGGCAGAAAACGCGGATTCAGAAAATATCTCAGTTGAAGCTATTTCAAAGGAGACTGACCAAGCGGCAGAAGAAGAAATTCTGACGGCAGATATTTCTGATCAGGTAGTAGAAATCGTACCGGAGAAGCTTTCAGAAGCGGAAGAAGAAATCATACCGCTAAATCTTTTAGAACCGGAGGAAGAAATTGCACAGACAGACCTTTCCGATCAAGCAGAAGAAATCGTACCGGAGAAGCTTTCGGAACCGGAAGAAGAAAATATACCGGCTGCTGTCCCTTTACCAGCTAAACGGTCTGCATTGCAATCGGCTTTTGTACCTAAAAACACACCTCCCAAGATCGTTCCGGCAATCGGGAATATAGTAAACAGCAAATTGAAGTTAGTCGATATGAAAATGAAAGAGCCGATACGTATTTACATTGAAGAAGATATCCTGGTGCCAGATGTAAAGCCTGATCTTGCACGGATTCTTTCTATGGACGGAAAAGTCAAACTTGCCGAAAGAGAGATTCATACCGGACAATCGGAAACTGATACTGTCAGGATCTCGGGAGATCTGATTTTGCAGACTCTTTATGCTCCTGAACACGCATCGAATGAAGACCCTATCATATCGATTGAATCAAAAATTCCGTTCAAAAATGAAACCGAAATGAATTCCGGTCCTTATTCGGAGTTAGCGATTGCGGCACATATCGAATCCATTGATTTTTCAGTTGTAAATGAAAGGAAGTTTAAGGCAAAAGCGACGGCTGTATTGGAAATCAAAGAATATCGTAAAGTTGATATCGAGGTTTTCGAAGGTGTCAGAGATGAAGAAATACAGATACTGAAAGAAAAGATAAACCTTACAGATGTTGCAATGCGAAAAACGGATACTATAGAAGTAAAAGAAAAT
Organism: Eubacteriales bacterium; assembly: GCA_028705495.1. GTDB lineage: Bacteria > Bacillota > Clostridia > Oscillospirales > CAG-382 > GWF2-38-85. Next base: position 11,913 of record JAQWDK010000020.1, on the reverse strand, counting down.
TTCTTATTAAAAGAAAACATGCCTGAAATTATGAAGATACTTAAATACGATATAAATATTGTAGAAAATCATAAGCAGATAACCAAGGAAAAGGCAGTAATAAATGCTTCAGTTTATTGTAATATCATGTACCTTGGAGCAGAAAGAAATTCAGATGCAGTAAAAACGTCAGATTCTGAAGCCGCTGTTGAAGGAAAAAAAGCTGTACCGGTTTTCTATCAAGGTAAAACAGAATTCACCCAATTTATCAGATTGGACACAGACAATGATGCAAAGGATACATATTCGTCTGCAGGTAAAGTCAGCTTCAATATTTCATCCTTAAATCTTAATGTAAAGGAGGATGGAAACGGAAACATGAACCTTTTTGAAGTGGATATGAACGTGGATACAGGATTGGAATTATATAAAACCGTTGAAAAGGAAATCGTAGCCGACATATACCATCACATAAAGGACATTCAGTATGATACGGATGAAATAGGAGTAATGACACAAAGTGGAAGCGGTGCCGCGGAATTGTCTGCCAGAGAGATTGTCAATATTCCTGAAAGATATGGCGACGTCGATAAAGTCGTTTATCTATCCGGAAATATCAATCAGAAAAGATCATTTATTGACCAGGCGAAAAATATTGTTGAGGGGATCATAGATGTTAATTTGATTTGTACATCTGCAGATGTGAATAAGACAGTATTCAATGTCAGGCAGGAGATTCCTTTCCGAAGCGCTATGGAAATTCCGGGAATTACTCCGGAAATGACTGCTGTAAATGATATTGTACTGAAGGAACTGTGGTTTGATAAAATCAATAATAAACAGATTGAAGTAAATGCAGGGATTCTGGTCAATAGCTCAGTATCAAGTCAGAAGAAATATCAGCTAATTAAACATATCAGTTTCTTGGAAGGCTCACAGGATTTTCAACAAATTTCGGGGATCATTCTCTACATATCAAGAACAGGAGATACAATATGGAAAATCGCTAAAAAATATAGAACCACAATTGATGAGGTTCTTCACCTTAATGATTTAGAATCCGGAAAGGAGATTAAACCGGGTACAAAACTGTTGATTGTTGCAACACATCATTAATCCCAACTGTTATAAATGTGTAAATGTATAAAATCCCCTCCCTTTGGAAAAGATGATTACAGGAAATCTTTTTCAGGGGAGGGATTTTTCATTGGGATTACGAAAAAAAGAGCTCAAGTTTCTGATATTCATACTAATCTGCATTATCCTTTTCAGCACATGGAATGTGTACAGCAATCCTGAGCTTAGCAATGATGATTTTATAAGATTCCATGTCATCGCGAACAGTGATTCGGATAAAGATCAGCAGTTAAAGCTTAAGGTCAGAGACGGCATTCTTGCAAAGATAAACAGTGAGCTAATACAGGAGACCATGGCGCAGGAGCTGACTGAACTGCAAGCATCGGGTGGCTTAGCAAAGCAAGAGCAAGAGGCTGATGAGAAAGATAGCGGCATCAGGGTAAGCCTTGATCTGGATAAGTCCAGAGAATATATTCAGGAAAATATAATAGAAATTGAAGATACAGCGGAAAGAATCATAAAAGAAAACGGTTATGATTACGAAGCAAAAGCGGAATTAGGTGTGAAATGGATTCCGAAAAAAACATATGGAGACGTAATATTCCCAGCAGGGAATTATGAGGCGCTGAATGTTACGATCGGTGAAGGGAAAGGGCAAAACTGGTGGTGTGTATTATTCCCGCCGCTTTGTTTGATCGGTGCTGAAGAAACCGTAGAACAGGATGAAATCGTGGAGGACATCTATAAAGATATCCTCCTGGATAAAAAATACGACCCTTTAACCGAAAAACGAGATAAACCCGCCACACTTAAGCTTAAGTTTAAAACATTAGAGCTGATAGGCGAATAGAATAAAACAAAGCAGAAGGCCCGCAATCCGGCGGGTCTTTCTGGTTTTTGCACAAATAGCAGCCGAAGTTGCGTTAGCCACTTTTTTGTCCAAAACTTTTTTGTCCAAATAAGAAATATCATTTTTGGCCGAAAAGGGTAGAAAAATCAGATTAGATGTGGTCAATTTTCGTTTGCAGAAAGGTATTCAGCCGTTCAATATTATGGTAAAATGATACAATAAATTATGATTTATAATCCTGTAAAAGCAGTAAATAAAGCTAATCGTATTGATAGATTAAACGATGAAAATAACAGAATATTAAAAGGGAGGGTGATTGCATGCGTCATGTTGAAGAGATGATGAAGCGCTGGCTGGACCAGAAAGACTTAGATGGGGTTTTGAGAGAGGAACTGCTGGGCATCAGGGATAAGGATGAGATATATGAGCGTTTCTATAAAGACTTGGAATTTGGTACCGGCGGCTTAAGGGGGATATTGGGTGCCGGGACAAACAGGATGAACATATACACCGTCAGAAAAGCGACACAGGGTTTAGCGGATTACCTGAATGTGCATTATGGGCCGGGAATGAATCAGACTTCCAAGGCTTCACCTTCAGTAGCAATCGCATTCGACAGCAGGATAAATTCGGATTTGTTTGCGCTGGAAGCAGCCGGAGTACTTGCAGCAAATGGGATAAAATCGTATCTGTATTTCGAACTTATGCCTACGCCTGCACTTTCATTTGCCGTGAGACATTATCGCTGCAGCGCCGGCATTATGGTTACTGCAAGCCACAACCCTTCTAAATATAACGGTTATAAAGTTTATAACGAAGAGGGCTGTCAGATGACATTGGACGCTGCGGCGGAAGTCCTCTCACTGATCGAAAAAACAGACATTTTTGATGGAGTGAAAACTATTGCGGATGAATTAAATATAGAGGCAGGCTTTCATGAAGCTGTTCTTGCGCTAAAAGAAAAAGCAAATAACATGATTGAGCTGATTCCGCCGGAGGTGACGGAAGCTTATCTAAAAGCGGTACAAAATGAAAGTACCGGCATTGACTGTTCAAATCTGTCAGTAATCTATACACCACTTAACGGAACGGGGAATATGCCTGTAAGAAAAATCATGGAACGCATAGGCGTCAAACAGATCAGCATCGTAAAGGAGCAGGAGCTGCCTGATGGAAACTTCCCGACATGTCCTTATCCGAACCCTGAAAAAATGGAAGCTTTGACATTAGGTCTGGCTCTCTGCGAACAGCTCACGAATGAAGGCGGTGCACCGGACCTGCTGCTTGCAACGGATCCTGATTGTGACAGGGTAGGGATTGCAATAAGGCATGCAGATGAAACCGGAAATACTGAATACCTTTTAATTTCAGGAAATGAGGTTGGTGTGCTGCTGCTGGACTTTATATGTGACGTAAAACCCATGCCGAAGGACCCCCTTGCCATAAAAACCATCGTATCGAGCAAGATGGCGGATAAGGTGGCAAAAAATTACGGTGTGACCATGATCGATGTGCTCACAGGCTTTAAATTTATCGGAGAGCAGATCGGAGTATTGGAAGCAAAAGGAGAAGAGGATAGATACGTATTTGGATTTGAGGAAAGCTATGGATATCTGTCCGGCGCTTATGTAAGAGACAAGGATGCGGTGAATGCTTCCATGCTTATTTGCGAAATGACAGCCTGCTATAAAAGAGCCGGAAAAACATTAGTCGATCGTTTGCGAGAGTTATACGAAAAATATGGGTATTATAAAAATGATCTGATGGAATTCACATTCGAAGGTGCTGTCGGGATGGAAAAGATGAACAGTATCCTTAGCGGGCTGCGAGCGGAGGCGCCGACTCGCATAATAGACCGCAATGTTGTTGAAATCGCAGATTACATGCAGTCACAGAGAAAAATTTTTGGTGATGCCGGGAGTGGTGATTACACAGCCGTTACAGAATCCATTCCACTTCCCAAATCGGATGTACTTGAATATGTTCTTGAGGACGGGAGCAGCATCATTGTACGCCCGTCAGGAACTGAGCCGAAGCTGAAGATATATCTTTCAGCAAAGGGTGAAAGCAGACAGGAGTCGGAGGAGATCATCGGGAGATTAAAGGCTGAACTTAAGGAATCAATAAAATCATAGACGCCTGGCGGGTATGCCCCCTTTCGGACGGATTCTTACGATAACGCCCATGTGCAGCGCTAAGTTTAATGATTTCGATCAAATTCGGCTATTGAACGATGATCACGATAAATACAAGGAGAAAAGATGAATAAAGCTTTAATTGCAATTGACAAAAGTCACTCTTTCAGGGTGTATCTTGCAATCACTACTGCGATGGTGGAGGATGCAAGGAAGATCCACAATACCAGCCCGCTGGCCACAGCGGCACTGGGAAGGGTTCTTACAGGTACGGGTCTTATGGGTCTGCAGCTTAAAAACAATCAGGATAAACTTACCGTACAGTTTAAAGGTGACGGACCGGCAGGAGAAATTTTAGTGACAGCCGGAGGGAACGGAAGGGTAAAGGGATATATTTCAAATCCGGATGTCGACCTGCCGCTTTCAGATAGAGGAAAGCTTGATGTAGGCGGAGCCGTTGGCAAGGGGACGCTGACTGTTATAAAGGATTTGGGTTTAAAAGAGCCATATATAGGTAAAATTGACTTAGTAAGCGGAGAAATAGGTGAGGATCTGACTGCATATTTCTTCCTTTCTGAACAGCAGTCCTCATCCGTAGCTTTGGGTGTAAGAATAAATACTGATTATACGACACTGGCAGCGGGAGGAATGATTATACAAATGCTGCCGGATGCGAACCCGGATTCTGTGGACGCGCTGGAAAAGCTGCTGAATGAAATGAATCCGATCAGCAGTCTTATTGAAGAGACTGTAAAGCAATCTGCAGGCAAAACAGAGGAAGCTATAATTGACAGCTTGCTTGCACGCATTTTTAATACGCTTCCCGATGAGTTTGCAGTGGAACGGCTGGAATACAGGGAGATATGTTGGGATTGCGATTGCTCAGTCGAACGACTGGAGCAGGTTGTAATCAGCATCGGTTCAAAAGATCTTACAGAAATAATAGAAGAGGATGAAAAGGCAGAATTGATCTGTCAGTTCTGCGGAACAAAGTATCATTTTGACAAGGAACATTTAGAGACACTATTGAAGGAAAGTATGCAGAAGGAGGGAAAAAATAATGTTGAAGGATTTTAAGGAATTTGCTCTAAAAGGAAATGTCGTTGATTTGGCAGTCGCTGTAGTGATTGGCGGAGCCTTCGGAAAAATAGTTACTTCTTTTGTAAATGATATAATCATGCCGATCGTCGCTGTACTGACCTCGGGAATTAGTTTTACAGATTTGGCATATGTTAATGGTAACGTTACTATAACCTACGGTAATTTTATTCAAAGCATCGTTGACTTCTTAATTATAGCATTCTTTATATTTCTTGCGATAAGACTGATTTCCAAAGCCCGTAAGAAGGAAGAAGCAGAGGAAGTTCCTGCAGCGCCTCACGCACCTACGGAAACAGAACTGCTCACTGAAATCAGAGATCTTTTGAAAGCTAAGAGGGAAAATGCATGATCAGATTGGGAATCATTTTCGGCGGACGGTCCGGAGAACACGAAATATCACTGATGTCGGCTGCTTCAGTGATAAATGCGATCGACAGGGAGAAGTTTTCTCTAAAATTGATTGGGATCACAAAAGAAGGCAACTGGCTGCTGTATGACGGGCCTGTAAAAAATATAGAAGACGGAAGCTGGCAGAAAATTGCGGAAGCAGCGCTAACGGAAAATCCGGGAAAGTATGCGCTGACAGTTCTCGGCTCTGGTGGGAGATCGCTTAAGGATCTTATCGATTTTGCTCTGCCGATTTTACATGGGCCGAACGGAGAAGACGGAACGATTCAGGGGCTGTTTGAAATGGCGGATATTCCTTATGGGGGTTGCGGTGTATTGGGCTCGGCAGCAGCTATGGATAAGTCATTGGCGAAGGATGTATTTGCCAGGGCAAATCTGCCAATTTGCAGACATATGAACATTTTCAGGGAAGAGGCATTGAGTGATCTTGACAGTACTATCGACAGGTTGGAAAAGTTTTTGCCTTATCCGATTTTTGTAAAGCCTGCCAACATGGGCTCAAGCGTTGGAATCAACAAAGCAAAAAATGCCGAAGGGCTAAGGGAAGCAATCAAGGAAGCAGCCAGATATGACCGCAGGATAGTTTTGGAGGAGGGGCTTGATTGCAGAGAAATTGAAACAGGCATCCTCGGAAATTATGATCCTAAAGCAGCTGCAGTTGGAGAAATCTTGCCATCCGGTGAGTTCTACAGTTATACTGCGAAATACTTTGACGGCGGACAATCAAAAATGTGCATTCCGGCCGACATTTCGGCCGATATTGCCGAAGAAGTCAAATCGATTGCAATCGAGGCATATAAGCTGCTGGATTGCTCAGGCTTTGCACGAGTTGATTTTTTTCTTGAGAAATCAACCAATAAGCTATACCTAAACGAGATCAATACCATACCGGGGTTTACGAAATACAGCATGTTTCCGCTTCTTTGGGCGGAGGCCGGTGTTTCATATCCCGAGCTGATCGAACAGATCATTAAGTTAGGCTTTGAGAGATACGAAGCAAGGCGGGGATAATGCATAATAAAACCTTCTGTGGTTATATTAATTTCAGGAGGTGACAGGAAATGGATTATAAAAATGTTCAGAGTGCAACTCGAAAAGGCATGAAGGATATCCCGCAAGAACAAGATATAGACTTTGAAAAAGAAGACTCAGAAGAGCTAAAAAAGCTGGGAAGACAGGCGGAGGATTAACTTCGCCTTAGTTTGCAAACGAATCTCATCGGCGGCAAATGCCCGGATGAGATTTTTTAATGAAGTTTTTTTTACATTATGATATACTAACCTATACAATAAAAAACCTGAAAATCCAGACAGGAGGTGAAGCATGAAAGACATTATGTTAAAAATTGTTGGGAAACAGTTGACTGCCGAAAATGAAGAGGAACGGTTAGAGTTTGTAACTGAGGGCAAATATTATGTAAATGGCGACTCGGTTTATTTGATGTATGATGAAAGTGAATTTTCCGGTATGGAGGGCTGTACAACCAGCCTGGAGATTACAGGTGACAATATAAAAATGAAGCGTTATGGAGATAGTATCGGACTCGACACCGAAATAGAATTTGAAAAAGGCAAGCGTTACAGGGGTTATTACGATACACCTTTCGGTTCAGTTGCGATGGAAGTTCTTACGAACGATATTGTGAATAAAATAGAAAAGGCGGAGGGAAGAGGTTCGCTGAATATTGATTACCACATCAGCCTCAGAGGCCTTTCCGAAGGCAGAAGTGTTCTTGACATAGAAATAATTTAGTGCCCATTATGCTTGGGTGCTGACAAGGGGGGATTTCTTTGGATCCAAATAAGACAAGAAAGATTGCTAAAGTAATAGCGATAATTGTTGCAGCTGCAATGATTATTACTTCTTTTTCTTTTGTAATGATGGTTCCCGGCATTTTCGGCATGAAAGGCAGCGTTGTCTATGCAGGGAGCAATGATGAATATCTCGATAGAGAGATCGAAAATCTGAAGCAATACATGGAATACATCCGTGACAATTACAAGGATGATATTTCTTATGAACAGTTGATAAATGGGGCTTTTGAGGGGGTGGTCAACTCCCTTGAAGATCCATACAGCGTGTATTACGGCTCTTCAGGTGATGGAGAAGACTTTATAGACAGCGTATCCGGTGAGTTTTCCGGGGTGGGGCTGAGTTTAGAAAATTACAACGGTTTATGCCGTGTTGTGGCGCCGATTCCCGGCACACCGGCAGAAAAATCAGGGATAAAGGCCGGTGACATAGTTACAAATGTCGACAACATTGACATTTCCTCAAAAACATTGGATGAAGCTGCTGCACTGATGAGAGGTGAAGCGGGCACTAAGATCACTATTACCATCGATAGAAATGGACAGGCTCATACTTTTCATCTGACCCGGGAAAAGATCAAGACTGTTTCAGTGATATACAAAATGCTGGAAGGTAAAATAGGTTACATTCAGATCACAAGCTTTGACAACGATTCCAATTTGGAATTTCGTCTGGCGAAAAAGGAGCTTATAAACCAAGGTGCCGATTCGTTGATAATTGATGTAAGAAATAATCCCGGCGGGCTTGTCAATACGGCTTTGGAGATCGCAAATCAGCTGATGCCGAAAGGTCCGATCACTCACTTTGAGCAGAAAGGGAAGATTGTTGAATCATATTACGCCGATGGCTTATCAACGCTGAAGCTGCCGGCTGTTCTTCTTGTCAATAAAGGAAGCGCCAGTTCTTCGGAAATACTTGCAGGTGCATTACAGGATAGTAAAACGGCGACTTTAGTTGGAACCGTTACTTTTGGGAAAGGTATTGCTCAGCAGATTACAGAGACGGAAAACGGCGCAAGCACTAAGCTTTCAATGTATTACTTCCTGACACCGAACAAAAACAGGATCGATAAAGTCGGAATATCTCCAAATTATATAATTTCAGAAAGCGTAAATATAAATGCAGATGAATTGGCAGCCGAATATGCAGGCTTTGCTCCAATGAGCGAAAAGACAAAGCCTATGGCCGGAGAAGCAGGGTTAAATGTTTTCGGAGCTCAGCAGCGCCTGTCAATGCTTGGCTATACAGTAAATATATCGGGAACGATGGATGAAGAGACCATTGCTGCGATAAAGAAGTTCCAGAAGGAAAAAGGACTTTACCCATATGGAATTCTGGACTATACCACCAAAGATACGATAGATAAGGCCACAGTTGATTATATCACCGGCGCAGAAAACAAGGTTGACCTGCAGCTAAATAAGGCAATTGAACTTCTCAAATGATATAAAAATAATACAAGGGTGCTTCAAAAGTCATCTTATGATGAATTATGAACCACCCTTTTTAAAATTGTCATCGTCTTCGCTTTGTTTAATCTTCAAGGAACCTACCGTAATAGTACTAACCGCAGCATATTTTGCCAGAGATTTTGCACCCTTTACAATTTTCCTGCCGTCTCTCTGTTTAATTCCGCTTACTATTTCACCGCTGTTGTCGATAACGGTTTTTGTACTGGTAATAATATTACCGACTATTGCGCCCCCTGAATCTTTTATGTCTCCCATTCCTTCGTCAATCTTTTTTTGATTCTTCTTGATTTTACCGGAAATCAGATCAGTTGTACCGCTCGCCAGACTTCCGTACAGTTCGCCTGTCAGAATGGATGAATCAATGATGCTTTCCCCGAGCTCATCGACAAACTTTTTCTTTGTAACTTTGCCAATGACTGAGACCGTCCCTCCGATGACGCCGCCCAATACTGCTCCGGTAATAATGCCGGCTTTTTTTATGGTCTTCATAAATATCCCCCTGAAAAACAGATTTATCTGTATCGATATTAATTTGATTATTTTATTATTATACAATAATTTGAGTGTTTTATCCATTAACATTCTGCCCGACACTTCAGTGCCGGGCAGAATCGCAGTTGAATCAATCGAATCATCGTATATTAAAAGCTCTCTTGCTCAGTTAAAATACAGATTAGTAGTAACATATTCCGGATCACATGTCACATCCAGCCCTAAGGACCTCAGTGTCTGTTCGTCGCGGTCACTTAAGATAGCCGTACAGTGTGCCTTGCAGCCATTCAGCAGAAGCAGCTTTTCTACAGCTACCTGAGCAGATGGATTCGTGGTCGCAGAAATTGTCAAAGCACTTAATATTTCTTCAAGATTGAGGCTTGATCTTTCATTATTCAGAATATCAGTCTTAAGATGCTGAATCGTTTCCAATACTGCCGGAGAAAGTAGAAAAATATCGTCAGCCAATCCGCTGAGCTGCTTGATGGCATTTAGGACTGCCGCTGCGGCAGCCACCATTCTTCTGGAGCTGCGGCCGGTTACAAACGAGCCGTCCGGCATCTCAATAGCCATGACAACCACATTTTCAAATTTTTTATTTAGGCTTCTTTTATATTCCGCATAATCCCATGCCGGTTTTACAACCGCACGATCTTCAATTCTCAGTTTTAGGTCGTCCATCAGCAGCTTTGAACGCAGCAGGGAATCCCCGCTGATCTTTCCTTTTTTATAATCACACTGTGCTATGAGGTATCTGCGGATGACCTCCTGCTCTGAAGCTGCTCTTACTATATCATCATCGATAATGGAAAAACCCGCACGGTTTACGCCCATATCTGTAGGTGATTTATAATCCGCTTCTTCACCGGTGATCTTTTCAATAATCCTCTTGATAACCGGGAAGACCTCCAAGTCTCTATTGTAGTTTACCGCCATCTGACCATACGCCTCCAGATGGAAGGAATCGATCATAGTCACATCCTTTAAATCAGTAGTGGCAGCTTCATAAGCAATGTTAACCGGATGCTTCAGCGGCAGGTTCCAAATCGGAAAAGTTTCAAACTTAGCATAACGGACCTTGATTCCTTTTCTGTAATCGTGATAAAGCTGGCTCAGACAAGTTGCAAGCTTTCCGCTGCCTCCGCCCGGTCCTGTTACAACGACAAGCGGTTTGCTCACCTCAATATGAGGATTTGCTCCGTAACCCTCATCGCTTACAATGGTATCGACATCAGTCGGATACCCCTTCGTGCAAAGATGCTTGTATGTTTTGATTCCGCGGCGGTTTAATTTATTGATAAACATATTGACCGACGGCTGGTCTTCATATCTTGTAATAACGACGCTGTTCATAGAAAGGTCATATTTTCTGAATGTATCAATCAATCTCAGGACTTCAAGGTCATAAGTGATTCCAAAATCCTGACGGGTCTTGTTGGTAGTTATATCGCCGGCAAATATGCAGATGATGATTTCCACCTGATCCTTTAATTTTTGCAGCAGTCTAATTTTAGCGTTTTCATCAAAACCGGGAAGGACTCTCATGGCATGCTTGTCATGTACCAGCTTGCCTCCGAATTCGAGATAAAGTCTTTCGCTTTCCTTCTCATTTATACGTTCAATGATATATTTGGACTGCTCTTCGATATACTTTTCAGAATCAAAACCTATTTTCATTATTCAGCTACCTCTTTTTCATATTGATTAAAAACTTACAGCGAAGGCATATAAAACAACACTGTTACGAGCTTACCGGCTCGTTCAAATTTACACATATAGATTTCCATAGAAACAAAATCAGTTCAAAACAATATTGTGAATTATACCAGAAAACGGTACATTTCACAACAGATAAAAAAGGTTTTGCACTAAAATGCGTTATATTAAAAAAGCATTATTAACTTGACAAACAGGAACATAATGCATAAAATGTAAAATAATAACATAGAAATGAGTAATTAAGATTAGTGATGAAAAGGAGTAATGAAAAAATGAAAAGGACAACGGCATGTCTGCTATCAATCTTGCTTATCATGTCAGCTGCGTACACCGTTTACGGAATGGAATATTCCGATATAATGGCATCAAATTGGGCTTATGAAGCAGTAAATACCATGTCTGACAAGGGCATTATAAAAGGGTACCCTGACGGCAGCTTCAGACCAGAAAATACAGTAACCTACGGCGAATTCATAAAGATGTCATTAATCGCTGATACAGGAAAGGATGTTGGTAATTCAGCAGATGGATACTGGGCAGATAGTTATTACGAAGCAGCTGTCAGGAATAAATATTTTACAAAATATGATATTCCAAAAGCCAACCTGAGTAAAGAGATCGACAGAGCGCACATGGCATTGATAATGAGCGCAATCTTAGGCGATGTGGATATTAAAAACTACGATAAAATTCAAGAGGGGATAACAGATATATCATATAAAACACAATACGAATACGACATCACAAAGGCCTATGCTGCCGGCATCTTAACGGGTTATACCGACAACACATTCAAGCCAGAAAGAACGCTTTCAAGAGCAGAATCAGCAACGGTCATTCATAGGCTTGTCGATGAAAGCAAGAGAGT
>JAQWDK010000005.1 GCA_028705495.1 Eubacteriales bacterium | reverse complement strand
GTTTTATCAAAAGAGGTGAATGCATTTGCACTGCCGCCAAAGCGCGCATATCTTGTAAAGGTGTCCTCGCCATTTTCGTTTTCAAACAGTTTGTGTTCAAGAAAATGGGCAATTCCGTCTGGAACGGTTATAAAATCTTTGTCAGAGTCAGTTTTGAAAGTTCTATCCCTAGAACCGTATCGGGTACCGATTACAGCATAAGAGGTGGAATGTTTTTTAGGAACGATAAAAATTTCAAGTCCTGAGGGATGGTCAACGGACAAGAATCTTTCGCGTACTGTTGTGTTTATTGTTTCATTTATCTTAGTCATTTTCCTGTTCCCCCTTTTCACCTTCAAGAGTACCTTTAAGGAAATAAGTCATCTCGTGGGTAACACGCTTTGCAGCTTCAACGACCATTTCCCTTGTAACCATGCTGATAGCTTTTGCTGCATCCCCAGGAGAGGACGAGAGCCCGGAAATAATTCTCGAAAGGTACCAGTTATAAAGTCCTGTATTACTATCGGGAATTTCTTTGTAGGCATTAATGAGCGACTTTCTCGCAAGAGTTAGCTCTTCTTCTGTGAAGTTATTGTCCTGTATCGCTTTAAGCTGTGCGAGAATCGCAGTTTCAGCTTTTTCTTTGTTGGTGTTTTCAATTCCGCTTGCGACGACCATTATACCCTTGATTGCGTCTGGCACTGAGGTGCAGTAGTAGCAAAGGCTAAGCTTTTCTCTGACATTGTTGAATAGAAGAGAAGAGGGTGAACCGCCGAAGAGCTCGTTGAATAGTGCAAAAGCGGGGTAGTCTTCATCTGTTATAACTGTGCCCATCCTGAAGCCTAAAGAGAGTTTTCCCTGAACAACGGGCATAGGTTCAACAAATTCGGGTTTTGAAGTAGCTGTTCGTTTAATTTCGGTTGTATACGAACCATCGTTTCTCGGGGAGAAGCAGAGATATTTTTTCAGATAATCAGCGACAGTTTGAGCTTCGAAATTACCGACAAAGAATATCTCAACAGGAAGGGAAGCGATAACTGTGCGGTACTGCTCGTAGAGGGATTCCGCAGTTATTGCTTGAACATCTGGGATTGTACCGTTGACTTGTACACCGTAAGCCTCGTCAGCACACATCAGCTCAAGGCAGCGGTGAAGAGCATAGGAGCTTTTGTTGTTGATTTGTTCGGATATTTCATCGCAAAGCAGCTTTTTTTCACTGTCTACAAAGCTTTTGAGAAAAACACCGTTTTCGGTTCTTGGTTTAAATATTATTTCGCTAAGGAGTTTTAAGTTCTCTGCAAAAAGGTCCGTACCATCAAGGGAGAAGGAGTTGTCGAGCATAGAAGCCGCAAAGGTTATTGATTGCAACTCGCCCTTCTTTTTAACATAAGCCGAAACGGATGAGGCATATAGGTCGTCAAGCCTTGTATTTATGTCACGGAGTGTCGGATAACTTTCGCATCCTCTCTTCAGTACATTTGTTATAAGAGAGTTGAGTGAAGCGGTTTCTTTTTTCAGTGGTGCGAGCAGGTTCACAGAGATGAAGTTGGTTTTGAATTTTTCCGTAGTTACCACGCTGAGGCTGACGCCTTCACAAATCTTTAGTCGGTTCATGCTAATTCCTTTCGATGTCAGTTTTATTTTACATAAATTCCACTGTCTGCGTCACAGTATAGGGTTGCATAGGGGTGATTTCTGAGTACTGTAGCGGGGCAGCTCTCATTAATTTCTCCATAGAGTGTATTTTTAACAGCATCTGCTTTAGTTTTTGCAGGTACGACACAGAAAATACGCTTGCCGGCAAAGAGAGCTGGAACAGTTAGTGTCAGGGCATAATCAGGAACATCGGATAGAGATGAGAAACATCCGTCATTTACCTGTTGATTGCGGCAAACATCGTCGAGTACAACCTTTTTAACCGCTTTCGGGTCGTTAAAATCCGCCATTCCGGTGCCGGGGTCGTTGAAAGCTATATGCCCGTTCTCGCCGATACCCATGCAGACAACATCGGGAGGAAATTTTTCAAGCAGAGCAGCATAGCGGTCACATTCAGCTTCCGGGTCGGTTGCAGTGGAATCTATAAGGTTGAAGGATTTGAAGTTCACTTTTGAGAAAAGAGCGTTTTTGAGGAAATTTCCGAAGCCTTGGGGAGCATCTGCCGGCAGCCCTATGTACTCGTCCATGTGAAATGCGTTAATTTTAGAAAAATCGATGTCGGATGCGATTAGTCCGGCGAGCATCTCATTTTGAGAGGGTGCAGCGGCGAAAATAATATTGATCTCCGGCTTTTCGTTTAGTAGGTTTTTAATGTATTCCGCAGCATCAGAAGCAGCTGCCGCTCCCATTTGAGCACGAGTCTGATAGACTTTGTAACTTAGTTTATCTATTTTACCGGTTTTTACAATCATATTATAAATCCTTTCCGTGAGAAACAGTGCGCAGAACATTAATATCGTTATCAAATATAGTGAAGTCAGCGTCAAAACCTGGAGCGAGAACACCTTTGTTTCTGAGACCCACAAGTCTTGCAGGGGTTTTCGATGCCATCTTAACAGCATCAACAAGCGGAACATTTGCTTTTTTAACCATTGTTTTGATAAGTCTATCTGTTGTTGCGATACTACCGCCAAAAGCGCTGCGGTCGGTGAGTTTTGCGACGCCGTCTTCGATTATAACAGGCAGACCGTTATCAAGACTGCCGAGGACGCTCACGCCCTCAGTCATTCCTGCGGCGCGCATTGCATCGGTGATAAGGGCTACTCTGTCAGCGCCTTTTTGCTTCCAGACAAAATTTAGTATCGAAGGTGGAAGGTGACAGCCGTCAGCGATAATTTCAACATTCATCCCCTCGATAAGATATCCGCTTTCGATAAGACCTGGGAAACGGAATCCGTTTTTTCTTACCATTGATGACATACCGCTGTAAAAATGGGTCATCAATGTAAAACCGCTTTCGTAGGCTTCAAGAGCGGTTTCGTAGAGTGCATCAGAGTGTCCTATACAGGGCAGAATTCCTTCTTCAGCTAACTTTTTCCCAAGCTCCATTGCACCTTCTATTTCAGGTGCGATAGTCCAGCGCAGTATATGCTTTGATTTTTCGGTTATTTTATTATAATGCTCAGGATCTGGCTTTTTTATGTAACGCTCGTCCTGAGCGCCTTTTTGCGACATCGCGAGATATGGGCCTTCGATATGAATTCCGGCAAGGAAACTACCGCCGAGATCTGTTTCTCTGGCTTTTTCAAATATATCAAAAAAAGCGAAAAGCTCCTCATCAGAGCATGAAAGCGTCGTCGGAAGGAGTGTTGTTGTTCCGTGTGAGGCGTGCAGTCTTGCAGCACCTGCAAAAGCGTCAAGTGTGCCGTCGGTGAAGTCGTATCCGCCGCCGCCGTGAACATGAATATCTATAAAACCGGGTGCGATATATGCTCCGGTGTAATCGGTAACTTCATAAAAAGAAGAGTCGGAAGAAGACGGACGGTATTTGCCGACATAGGTTATTTTTCCTTCGGAAAATGTCACCTCACCGTTTTCGATTATTCTGTCTGGAGTTATTATATTTCCGATAAACTTTTTATGTTTCATAAACTGCTTATCCTTCCTTCGCTTTAAGTAAACACACACAGTGAGCGGCAATTCCTTCACCTTTACCAGTGAATCCGAGCCCTTCTTCAGTGGTGGCTTTAATGTTGACAGCGTTTTGAGGACAACCGGAAGAAATCGCGATATTCGTTATCATTTCAGGTATAAAAGGCGCGAGATTTGGTGACTGGGCGATTATTGTAGCATCAATATTAACGACTGCAAAGCCTTTTTTGGCGATTAAGTCCCGAACCTTCTCTAATAGAAAAATACTCGAAACACCCTTCCATTGTAATTCGCTGTCGGGGAAATGCTTGCCGATATCACCTTCTGCCGCAGCACCCAAAAGGGCGTCGCAAACAGCATGAGTGAGGACATCAGCATCCGAATGACCGAGAAGTCCGAGTTTGTATTCAATTTCTACACCGCCCAAAATAAGCTTGCGGTTTTCCACCAGCTTATGAACATCGTACCCATGCCCTATTCTCATATTAACTTCCATCCTGCCGCGTAATGACCGCATAAAACATTCATGAAATTCAATTAATTGAATTTTTGTGCGTGAATGAACCGTAATTAGAATATATCTGAGTTAAATTTCACGCACACTTCTCGCTTTTAAAAGTGCCTCAGCTATAATTATATCCTGCGGTGTTGTAAGCTTCAAATTAGGCTCATCACAGGAAACATACTTTACTTTAAATCCTGCTTTTTCGGCAAGTGCCGTATCATCCGTCGCAGTGTAACGGTTCTTTTTTGCAAGTGCTGCGGAAACAAGATAAACATCCCGCAAAAAAATCTGGGGTGTCTGTACCGCATACAAAGCGGAGCGTTTAGGCGTTTTTACTGTTCCGTCGTCTGAAATATATTTGATAGTGTCGGTAACAGGGGAAGACGCGGTTGCTGCACCTGTTTCAAACGCTGCCTCTATTACTGTATCGATAAATTCCATGCGTATAAGCGGCCTTGCGCAGTCATGTATGGCATAAGCCTTTGACGATGGGTCGGCAGCTGACACAGCATTGAACACTGACTCACCTCTCACAGCACCGCCCGCAACAAGGCGGACGGGCAGTTGTGAGCGGTATTTATCAGCATATGGTTCAATTTGAGCGGAATCTCGGCAGGCGATGACGATTTCGTTGATGTATTCCGAAGCGGAAAATGCGTCAAGCACATATTCGAGCACAGTGCGACCGCCCAGCATTATAAGCGGTTTTGAAACTCCGCCCATCCTTGTGCCGTCGCCTGCTGCAGTTATTATAGCCGAAACACTATGTTTTGGAACATTCATGGTGTTATTCTTGCCAGCCATAGCCTAATGAGAGAGCTTTTGCGTTCAGCTCGGCAAGCTGTGGTTTGGATTTTGGTGTGCTGTCAACAAGAACCTTTTCGACAGCTGCATAATCGAATATCCCGGTTGCCTTCATCATATGTCCGAAGATAATGACATTAGCGAGCCCTTCAAGCCCATTTTCCGAAGCGAGCATTGAAGCGGGTATGTAGTAGGAGTTTATATCCTTGCGTTCGCTCTTTTTGTCTATGAGGGACGAGTCGACAATAAGAACACCGCCCTTTTTAACTGTTTTCTCAAACTTTTCGAATGAGGGCAGGTTCAAAACAACGAGGACATCGGGCTTTGTTACAAGAGGTGAGCCGATGGGTTCGTCATCGATGATAACGCTGCAGTTAGCTGTACCGCCACGCATTTCCGGGCCGTAAGACGGGAGCCAGCTTACCTGTTTACCGTGGGCAAGACCTATCTTTGCGAGCAGCTTACCCGAGAATAATATACCTTGACCGCCGAATCCGGCGAATAAGAAACCGCTCATTCTGAAGCCTCCTTCTTAGAAGCTGTTATATCCTTATAAACACCGAGAGGATAATAAGGAATCATCTTTTCTCTAACATAGTCGAGTGCTGTAACAGGAGAAACACCCCAGTTTGTCGGACAAGTTGAGAGCAGTTCGATTATGGAGAAGCCCTTCTTGTCACGCTGAACCTCAAACGCTTTTTGAATTGCAACTTTTGCACGGCGAACGTTCTTTACATTGTCGAGAGCGACTCTTTCAGCATAAGCGACACCGTCAATTGTTGCCATCATCTCAGAGATACGGAGTGGGAACCCTTGAATTTCAGGTTTTCTGCCATAGGGAGATGTGGTTGTAACCTGACCCGGTATCGAGGTAGGCGCCATCTGGCCACCCGTCATACCGTAAATCGCATTGTTTATAAAAATAACAGTGATATTCTCACCGCGTGCGGCGGCATGTATTGTTTCTGCAGTACCAATCGCAGCAAGGTCACCGTCACCTTGGTATGTAAACACAAAGTTATCGGGGTTTGCTCTTTTGATACCGGTAGCTACTGCCGGTGCGCGTCCGTGAGGAGCTTGTACCATATCGCAGTTAAAATAGTTATAAGCAAAAACAGCACATCCGACGGGAGCGACACCTATTGTTTGACCCTCAATGTCGAGTGCGTCAATCGCTTCTGCGACAAGCCTGTGAGCTATGCCATGGGTACAACCCGGGCAGTAGTGAGAAGCTATATCTGTAAGTGCTTTCGGGTTTTCAAATACATTTATCATTTTATTCTCCATTCTGCCGGCAAGCGGCTGCACAAAAATTCTTGAAATTCAATTTATTGAATTTCGGTGCGTGAATGCATCGCAATTGGACATCATTTGAGTTAAATTTCACGCCTAAGCCTCCTTATTTCATCAAGAATTTCTTCGGGCGACGGAATTACTCCGCCTGTGCGTCCGTAATGGGTTACGGGCTTTTTGAACTCGACTGCGAGTTTTACATCGTCGACCATCTGACCCATGCTCATTTCGACTGAGAGGAACCTGTTTGTCTTGTCAGCAAGTTCAAACAGCTGCTTTTTCGGGAACGGATAGAGGGTGATAGGACGGAAAAGACCGGCTTTTATACCTTCGGCTCTTGCAAGCTTGACTGCTGTGCGGGCAATTCTTGCTGTAATGCCGTAAGCAACAAGAGTTATTTCTGCGTCTTCTGTCAGATATTCCTCGTATTTTACTTCGTTCTCTTCGATTTTCTTATATCTTTCAAATCTTTCGATATTTAGTCTTTCAAGCTCCTCAGGTTGGATATATAGCGAGTTTACAATATTACGCAGTCTCTTATGACCGTGCCCGTTGCATGCCCAATCTTTTGCGGGAAGTTCTCTCACAGGCTTTGCACCGAAATCAACCGGCTCCATCATCTGACCGAGCGCACCATCTGCAAGAATCATAACAGGGGTTCTGTATATGTCAGCAAGGTCGAAAGCTTCACCTGTCAGAAGTGCCATTTCCTGAATATTCGCCGGAGCGAGAACGATGATATGCATATCACCATGTCCGAGCGCCTTTGTCGCCTGGAAATAGTCCGACTGGGCAGGCTGAATTCCGCCGAGACCGGGTCCGCCGCGCTGTACGTTGACGATAACGCAGGGGATGTCGGAGCCGACTATGTACGAGATTCCCTCAGATTTTAAGCTAACACCTGGAGAAGACGATGATGTCATAACCCTTTCACCTGCTGCAGAAGCGCCGAGAACCATATTTATAGCAGCGACTTCACTCTCCGCCTGGAGCATAAGACCGCCTCTTTTTGGCATCTGTTTTGCGAGATATTCAGATAAGTCAGTTTGTGGTGTGATCGGGTAACCGAAAAAGAGCTTGCAGCCTGCACGCATTGCAGCTTCTGCTATCGCCTCGTTACCCTTCATAAGTACTTTTTCACTCATAATTTATTTCCCCTTTTCTTCTTTGACGACTGTAATAACAGCATCGGGACACATAATAGCGCAAAACGCACAGGAAATGCACTTATCGTCGTCTACACAGTAAGCGGTGTGGTATCCCTTTGCATTTATAGTTTTCTTGTCAAGCTCGACAATATGCTTAGGACATGCAGTAACACAAAGTCCGCAGCCCTTGCATCGATCTGACTTGAAGAATGTTTTCTTCATATTAATACTCCATTCTGCCGCCAAGCGGCTACATATAAGATTTGTGAAATTCAATTTATTGAATTTCGTGGCGTGAACAATTCGCAGTAGATATAATCTATTTCACGCTTAAACTTTTAAAACAATTTTTTTGTAACATCATCTATATAAATGAACCTTTCGGTTCCGGTGTTGCCTATATCAAGCTTCTTGAACGCTGTGGTGGCGGTAACGGGTTTCCCCGACAGTTTCGAAAGTTCTTTTGCATTAGGTATTGATGATAGAACGACATCAGCATCCGTTTCCGAACCGAGATTAGAGTTATTTATTATGCCTGAAAATTTAAGCCGAGATGCGCGCTCTATTGCAAGCATCATTTCATAAGCATCTGTCACATTCGATATCGACGGGCGGTATTTATTGTAGACAAAAAACATATCGTAGCCGGCTTCAATTATATCATCGGCATAACTGCCTAACACAATAGCACCTGCATCGTCGCCTCCGACATCGATTATAGCTGTTTTCTCAGCCGAAGTTTTGCTAAATATTGAACGGAATCTAACGGGAAGGGTTGGCGTCTCTACATTAGTATTAGCGAATTCCGGCAGTATCGTATCGACACCGGAGTCTTGCAAAAGCTTTTCGCTGTCGGCGGTGCGGAAATGTGGGTTTACTATGTCAAGATCGACGATTGAAACTGCTCTCCCCTCAGCTGCAAGCTTTAGAGCGAGGTTGACCGCTATATTCGTCTTACCGCAGCCGTAATGACCTGCGATAACTGTTATCTTCTTGCTCTCGCCGAATATTGACATCAGCTTGCCCTCCTTTTATTGAATAATATATACGACACCGTTCCAAACTCTTTTGAACTGATCTACACGGTAACGGCGCCTGACTGTGCTTTTTTCCGGTGCGGCGGGGTCGTTGACAATTACATAGTCAGTTCCGCCCTCATTCTCATAACCACAAACAACAACGAGATGACCGCTCGGATAAGCCTGGGGTGAACCTTCAAGCATTGATTTATCCGAAGTCGCTATAGAACATATAACAGGCACTCCGCGGGAAATTGCGTATTTTAAGGCGTACATATCATAATAATCAACATACGCATTGTAACCAAGTGATGCGGCGTATGCGGTATTGAAAATCCAGTTACCGTAAATACCAACTTTGTTGTCGTAAACTCCCTGAGCGACCTTTTCGGTAGGGATATTTGTGCCGAGGTACTCAAGCACCATCGCAACAGAGGTCGGGGAACAGATAACACCGCCTATTTTGGGAATGACCATCTGGGATCGACTTGGAACATCAATGAGCATTTTCTCAGGTACGCTCTCGAAAATCATCTTGTGGTCTTTGTTACCTGTTGCGGCGATATATTCAAGTCCGCCAAAAGTTTCTAATGGGTTATCGGAAAAAAGCTCTGCTTTTATTATAATTTTTGTACTGTTTTGCTGATTGGGATAGAAGGTGTCAGTTTCCATCTGTCCATGTATATCTGAAGAAGAAGCTGAGGCGGACACACCTTTTCTTTGAGACCAGCGTCCTGTAGAATAAAAGTTGCTATAATCGCCGTCATCTAATTCGTATGCAATAGAAATTCTAACATCGGGTGAAATAACACCCGGATCCGCGGAGATAGCTTTCCAAGTAACAATAAGCATATCAAAGTTACCGACAAAGACCGGCTCGGAAACAAAAACCCCGAAATTGTTACCATTCTCAAGGGTTAGAAGACCGTTAGAAATTTCAGTGCCGTTATGGCTACCGGGCAAATCGGAGGGTTTAAAAATCAAGGCTCTGTAATTAACGTTCCGAATCATCTCATCTTCCCACTTTCCAAAGCTCGAAGTTTGCAGTTTTACTTTTGAAACAGCTTCGGGTTCCGCTGATTCCTCCTCAGCGAGACTTTTAAGGGCTGCAGCCCTTCCACTGGCTATAATATCAGCGATTAGGTCACGTTCGAGAATGCGACTGCTATCAGCATAGGCGGCAAGGGCGGCATCGTAATTTTCAATGCAGCTTTCTGGGTCGATCGGGGTTCTGTCAGCTTTTGAATAAGCGACTGCGTTAATTAGCATTCTGTTTTGCGGAAACACAAAAACAGTATCGTCGTCGATGAAAGATCCTCTTTGGAGTGAAGCTTGGGGATAAACAATACCTTTATCAGATGAAAACAGGTTTTGGCCGAACATAATCATATTATCGCTTTTATAACCGAAAAGGTCAAGTATCGTAGGCATCAGATCTGCATGACCGCCTGTCACGGTTTCCGTTTCAGACAGCTTTTCCGCTGTGGCTTCGTCAAGACCGGGTACTGCGACAATACACGGTACATTGAGAAAATCGTCGAAGTTATATTCATGTCCGAGAAGTCTTCCAAGGGGCTCTGTCGAATCGGTTTCGTTGAGGGGAATTGCAAAATGGTCGCCATAAACGACTATCACACTCTGCTCGTAGAGTCCGGCTTCTTTAAGTCCTTCGATAAAAACACCTATACACTCATCTATATAATTGATTGCCGAGATATAGTCAGCAAAAATAGAATCTTCGTCTTCGGGGAGTATATCAAAACGGTTCTCGAAAGGCATTGTATACGGGTGATGGGAAGTTAAAGTGATTAAAAATGAGTAGAACGGCTTTTCGAGAGTCTTTATATGCTCGAGCGACTGTATAAAAAAGTCACGGTCATTCATTCCGAGACCTATCGTCTCACCGTCTTTGAGAACATCAACATCTTCACGGCTGATAAAGTCGTCAAAGCCTTGATTTACATAAGCCTTTTCACGGTTCCAGAAATCGCCCTTAAAAGCATGGTACGCGACAGCAGTATTAAATCCGTTTTCTTTAAGAATCCAAGGGAGTCCGTAATAAGTGTTATCAGCGTACTTTATATATGCGCTCTCGTATTCGGGAGCAAACAGGGAGTTGTTTACCGTAAATTCAGCATCCGAGGTATTACCACCGCCAGTTTGGTAGTAGTAATTTTCAAAATTAACTCCGTCTTTTATAAGTTTATTGAGGTTCGGAGTGATTTCTTTACCGTTATAGCTTCTGCTCACCGCAAACCCTTGCAGGGATTCGACCTGTATGACAATCAGATTTCTTCCGTCAGCGACTCCATGAAGCGCGGAGTTGGTGTAATTTGTTTTTATCATATCATGATAACCGGTTTCGCTTTCATTTACCCCGAAAACATATCTGCCAATATCGACTGCATGAAAGACAACGAACTCATTTCTCAAGTCTGGTAGCATAAATCTTGTAATGACTATATCACCGCATAGTAAGGCGAAAACGGCGGCAAGCAGTATCGGTACAATCTTTTTAAAACGGGAAAAAACGTCGATTTCGATGTCTTTTAGTTTTTTTCTGACAAACAAAAGATAAAAAGCGATAATCGGCAAATCGATTACTGAAACGAGGGAGGAGAGGGATAGGAGCTTAAGAACGCTTGCGCCAACATCTCCGATAAGTCCGGTGTTCGAGAGGGTAAAAACAGAAGGGAGCTTTCCGAAATAATTGAAATAAGTCAGGTCAATGAGCATCACCACGGACACAAAAAGATAAATTCCGAAGGTGAGCCCATAGGGCATACGCTTTTTTGTCAGGACGAAAATAAACCAGACGGCAAGAATCAGCACTGCGGATTCAAGCAGCAGCGTTAGAGAATGTGTTCCGATTCCGATATAGATATAAAAATATAAAAGCTTTAAAAAAAGCAGAGCCGTAATAGAAACAAGCTCGGTAGCTTTAAGTCCGCTGTTATTGTTTTTGTGAGCTAAGGCGGTACGATCGTTGCCAGAACTCGCTTTATTCTTTTTCATTATACGATAACCGTTGCATGTTTCTTATTTTTTGAGAAGGTTAATTACAGGAGATACTAAAATCATGCCGATAATATTATACGCAACATATTTATTATACGCATATTGTCGGATTTTTCAATATGTTTTTGTAAATAACTCTTACATGACTAAAAAACACCAGCCGAAAGCTAACTTTCGGCTGGTGATTAAAAATATCGCATGAAGCGTTTTATTAAGATTTATAAACTCGGAATAATTTTATCAATCGTATCCGCCTTCTGCTTTGGGCATTGATTTGTAAACATCCGTACTATGCATGAAATTATTTAAGAAGTCTACTGCTTTACAGAACGCTTCCGCTTCCGGTGAGCTGTCTTTATAATGAAACGAGGTGTAGTCACCTTTTATTGTATAAGTCATCCCGTCAGCACTGAAAGTTATCACATAGTATGTCATAGGTGATACAGCTACCCTATTGTTATCTTTCGAAAGATTATCGGATGTCATTTCTTGCTTAATATCTTTGATTTGATAAATATTCCGGTAAATTTCATCAAGCTCAGCTTTGGTTATGGTATAATCCTTTTTCGCTATTCCTTTTGTTACGAGATCTTTTTGAATATAACCGTCAAATGTGTCGAAAACATTTTTACGTTCTCCGATTATCCATGTTTCAAAATGAATTGCAAAATTATCATCGACTACGACATCATCTTTTATGATAATAGCGTCTTTGATGTAAAGCTCTTCGGCTCCCGGATTGGTGATTCTTATATCATAAGTTCCAGCGGGGAACTCGGGCATTGTTTCGGAAGATTTGATTCCAGATTCACCGAAGTATATTCCAAAGTTGAACTCATCTCCTGCGGTGAATGTTCGTAAACCATAATCTGCAGTCATTAACTGCACTGAGTTGTTTAAAATAACATTCCCGTCTTTATCGATTATTTCTACATACGGTTGTCTTTTTGTTGATGAACCATAGTATGAATAAGTTCCTTCGGTATATTTTAGGTTTACTCTAACTTTGAAAGAACGTTTTTCTTCTTGAGAAGTCTTTTTTTCTACTATGATTTTCTCATCAAGATAGGTAAGCTCAGTTTTGAAAACATTGCTACCCTTTATTATAATAGCGTCTTCTATATAAAGATCTTTTGTACCCGGAGCGACGATTCGGATATCATAAGTTCCAGCGGGGAACACGGGCATCGAGTACGAGCGTTTAACAACTGATTCAGAGAAGTAATAGCCCCAAGTTTCTGATTTGCCTTGTTCTATTGGCCCGAATAATCGATTATATTCGGGATTTTGATCTTGACTATGCATAATAACATTTCCGTTTTGATCGATTATTTCAGCATATGAAAGCATCATACCGCTCGGATTTTCATAATTTCCATAAATGCAATAGAGTTCGGCGGAAAAACTAAAAGACCTTAAATCATCCGGAGTAGCCTTTTCTTCTACAATAATTTTGTCACTCAGGTAAGTGAGTTCTGTTTTTAAAACACCGCTATCTCTTATTAAAACCGGTTGTTTGTTATAATCTTCTTCTTTGTCGATTATCTTTATATATTTCTCATTAAGCGCGTTTTCTGCGGGGATTGGAATAAGATAGCTCCAAATAGCTTCCTCATCATTCTTCATTTCTGAGGGGCTTTTATCAATTAAAAAAATAGTTGTTTCATTTGTGCGTTCTTGAGAGTAAACTTTTTCAGTAACTTCAACATCTCTCTTTGTTGTTGAGGATGGTTCAAAAATTGTAAGGAAAACAAGAGCTTGATCTCTAAAGAAATTTTGATCGTAAATTGACAGCGCGTCAAAAAGTTGCTTAACGCCCATATCACTGTACACTTGTAGGTATCCAAAATTAATCTGCAATTCTTCATAACTTGTAATCGTTACACTATGAGGTCGTATTTTAAGAGTATCAATAAATCCTAAGTTACCACATTTGTATTCAATGCCCCATATTCCGCTTTGTATCGGATATCCGTTTTGTAAATCAATTGAAGTTTCAGAAGAGTCCGAGCTGGCGAAATTACCTCCCGGATTAAAAAAGTCGCCAAAGCCATTCATTAGAATTATTGGTAATACGACTGCGACAAGCAGAACGAATACCACGGCAACGGTGGCTATTGAAGCAAACCTTCTTCTATCAAAGCGGTTATTGATTACTATCTTAAAATTCTCGTGCTGCTGCTCACCTTTTTCAGATAGCCGCTTCTGATATTTTTCTTTTACGCTGCGATATCCTTCATCATAGGACTTCATTAATTATCATCCCTTTCACGATTGTAATGCTTTTTTTAGAGCATTTTTACCCCTGTAAAGAAGTTTTTCGATTTGCTTTTCCGACTTTTTCATTATCTTCCCCGCTTCTTTATAGCTGGCATTTTCAAAATAAACCAGATAAAGCGCGGTTCGGTAATCGTCCTTTAACTTTAGCAGTTCTTTCCTAAGCTCCGAGCTGCTGCTGTCGGCTAAAAAGTCGTTTTCAGCGGAGTTGACAGAACTAACAAACTCTTCAAAATCAGCTCCGTTACCTGAGGGTGTGCTTCGTGCTGAGCGTTTGAGATGGTTAATTGCTTTGTTTTTTCCAATCGCATATAAATACGTTTTCAAAGATGAGCTGAAGTTGT
This sequence comes from Eubacteriales bacterium, assembly GCA_028705495.1. GTDB lineage: Bacteria > Bacillota > Clostridia > Oscillospirales > CAG-382 > GWF2-38-85. The sequence goes on along the minus strand of JAQWDK010000005.1, from coordinate 98,353 downwards.
ATCGCTTCGGTTTCAACAACAGCTCAACAAAACAGTCCTCTGCAAGGTCCTCCGCATCCGCTTCATTGCGGACATAACTGTTTATGAAGTATGTAAGTCCGTCACGGTACAGCTCGAAAACCTCACGAAACGCGTCTTGGTCACCCTCAAGAAAGCGGTGGTAGCTACTTTCACCGTAATCCATATGAGCTCCTTTATTGCTTATTTCGTTCCTCATAAGCTTATACAATCCAAAAAGGAAAATCCCCCTATTTATACTAATCTCAAATAAAAGTAACGATAAAATTATCGTTCAAAACGCATTCTCTTTAAGAATGCATCACTCTATTTTATCAACTTTTATAATTGAGATTAGTATTATAAATAAAAAATCAACGAGGCGTGTTTTTCACACCCCGTTGATTTTATGCCCTGCTATTATTCTACTATAACTTTAATTTCGGTAATTTGAGATGAGATTCCGTTTGTAACTTTGACTGTAAATGTTTCAGTTCCCTTGAAGTCCTTAAGGGGAGAGTAGGTAAAGCTACCGTTCTGAGAAAGAGCGACAGAACCGTATTTGGGGCTGATTTCAATCGTTGTATAAACAGAGGTAATGCTGTCTTCTATTCTGATTGAACCCTGCATTGCTTTATTAACTTCACCCTTGAACTCTGTCTGTTCAACATCAAGCTCACCGACAGTCAGCTTGCCCTTAGCATAAAGGTAGGTCAAATCGTATATTGCTCTATGCTGTGGGTTGGTTGATTTGTATGCATTGTAGAAGACACCGGGACCGGCATCTTGATAATACATCTTGATAGCGTTCATGTAACCTGTTTCAACACCAACACGCAGATAGGACATATAACGCGCATAATATTCAGTGGAGCTGAATACTTTACCGTCTATTTCGATCTCAACGCCCATACCAAGCTGTTTTGTAAGCTCTGCGTTGTCATAAACGACCTGTTCGGTGAAGGTTTCGTTGAACATATAGTTCGGCTGCATATTCGCGATATCAAAACCGACTGTTTTCCATTCGGAGAAACCTCCAGCTTGGTAATAGGGGATCCAGATTATATAATAACCGAGCGAATGAACGTAATCAGAAGTAAATCTTGCAAGCTCAATTTCGTTAGGATCGCCAAGTTCAAGAGCTTCGTGGTACCAGTAGAAGCCGTTGAGCTTTAGGTTGTCGTAATTGCCGGCTTCAAATCTTGCAATCTGTCTGTCGATCCACCATTTTAGAGCCTTCTTGCGGTTTTCAACCTTTGAGAAATCTTCAGAGATACCATCTCCGTCGATATCGCCGAAATTGTTCTGAGTGGGAACAGTGCTGAAGATTGATAAATATATAGGCGCTTTAAAATCGTTTTTACCGAGTTCGGCTGTAACTTCACCAACAGCTTCATTGAGAGCAGGAACGTTATATCCATCGCCAAAAGTGTCTTCTTCGTAAGCGAGCCAGTCGCTTGCAAATGAAGGCGCCTGGGGATTGTGGTAAAGAACGCCTCCGGAGGGGCAAACGGTCATGCAGGGGAGATAGAGATAGCTGTCAAAGAATATATCTTTAAGAACGCCATCTTTGTCGTAATAACCGACATAGGGCAGATACTGTTCTTTTGTTGTCAGCCCAACTTCGGGGTTTTCAACCTTAAAGTTATAAGCGAGGAGGATATTGTCAGAGCCGCCGAGCATGTCGGGAGTCGGGTATTTACCGTCAAGAACACCTGTATTGGCATCCGGTACAATGGTTTTTGCGCCTGCAGTGTTCTTTGTACCAAATATCTCTATTTCATCAACCCATGTATGGCCGGCAATCATGAGAATAAGCTTTACAAAGCGTGCTTTATAAGCTGAATCGAAACTTTCTTCATATCGGATTGTTGTTCCATTAAGGTTGTCAGGATTTGAAGGAATCTCGTTGGAGACGCGCTGCCAGCCTTTTCCGTCCTCGGAAACATAAACTTGCACCGCCGTAGCCTGCTTTACACCAGGCCCTGAGTCAACAAGCATTCCAATAGCTATGGAATCAACCGCTGAGAGCTTTCCGAGGTCATAAATGATCTCTCTGCCCATACCCCTTGTAAAATGCACGAAGTTTGAGCCTGTATAGCTCGAACCGCCTTTTTGACCGTCAGTAAGCTTTTTAGTAGAAGCGGGGGTGTTGAAATATTCGGTTTTGAGATCCTCCATCAGCGGAGAAATAGTATAGATACGCTGAGAAAGTCCAGCTGCAAGGTTCTTTTTTGTGTTGAAATCAGAGTCTGAGCTGCTCCAGTATTCGGGAGACTTAACTTCCGGCATCGGGTCGTTTACGTAGTATTTATTGTCAGTGGTCACAGGAACGACCTCCTTGTATTTATATGCTTGGAATGAGTCTATATGTACCCAGTTAGAGGTTATGCCACTAAGAACAGCTTTAATGTACCTCGTCTCAATACCCTTTTGGAGTTTGAGAAGATGGGTGTACACTATTTGGCCGGAGAAGTCGTTTGTTGAGGTGGAACTGCCGACTCTTGTAAACTTTACACCATCGTCGGAGATGTAGTAGTCTATGAGCTTCGGAGCCGTACGACCTTCGGAGGGGCTGTAGTTCACATTGACACCGAGTTCGGTGATTCCGCTGACCTTTTCTCCGAGGTCTATGGTGAATTCGATGCGTTTCTTCGTAACAAAACCTATCCAATCGTTAGCACTGAAATTTGCACCTGGGGCACCGAGAACTGTGTCTGTCAGCTTTTTACCGTCATCGGGGTATGTTGATGAGGGTTCGGTCTGGAGTGTGTAGGACTGCCCGTTTATGATATTAACCTTCTCATAAGTTTTAGAGCGGTCGATATCGTAAATGAGCGAGTTATTAATACCTTCAACTGTATTAATAAGATTTGGATCTGTTTCTTCTTGGCTTGCATCTGTAGATGTATCACTTATATCGACACCGGATTCATTGGACGAGTCCGTAGCCGGTTTACAGGAAACTATAAGGGATAACAGCATTACAAGTGCGAGAAAGAATGCAAGTTTTTTCATCTGTTTGCCTTTCGGTTGTTTATTTATATTTGTTTATTTAATAGAGAGCGAGTGCGGCGTGTTTTCTCAGCATCGGTGACATAGAGCCTATACCATGTTACAAAAACCAGAAGTACCCATATTTCGTGATAAAGGTCGCGTTCTCCGCGCCTGTGCATCTCAAGCAGCTTTAGCGCTTCGGCTTTGTTGATGTATTCATCAGCTGTGGAGTTTTCGAGTATCTCCCTTGCCCATTCATAAAGGTCACCGCCAAGCCATTTTCTAACCGGAACGGGGTAACCGAGCTTGGGTCTGATAACAGTTTCATGGTTGATTATATCAGAAAAAGCATCACGGAGGATGTACTTTGTCGTTCCGTGGGAGAGCTTATCACCATCACACAGCACCTTCGCGGCTTCAAACACCTCGTCGTCGAGATATGGTACACGAACCTCGAGTGAGTGAGCCATGCTAATCCTGTCGCCTTTTACAAGGATGTCGCTGGCAAGCCATGTGTGAAGGTCGCAGTCCTGCATCTTAAGGAGCCTTGTGTAGCCGGGATATTCTGCGCTTCTCGCGTAGATTTCAGCTGTTCTCTCGGTAAAGTCGAATGATGGGTCGTAGTTTGTCAAAAGCTTTTTCTTTGCTTCTTCTCCGAATACAAATGAATGTCCGACAAAACGCTTTTCGATTGGCGTTACGCCTCTTGTCAGAAGACCTTTGCCCTTGACATTATCAGGCAGAGCCTTTGCGATAAAGCCGAGAACGCTTTTTACGGGTTTTGGCAGAGCATAAATTTTACCCGTCGGTATAACATCTGCGTATTGTCTGTATCCTGCGATAAGCTCATCCGCACCTTCTCCGGAAAGCACCGTCTTGACATGCTTTGCTGCAAGAGAGCTGACAAGGTAAATTGCGACGGTGGAGGGGTCGGCAACAGGTGAGTCGAGGTGGTAAACTGTACTTTCGAAGCTGTCAACAAAGTCCTGCATCGTGCACTGCATTTTTATATGTTCGACATTTAAGTGTTTAGCAATCTGATTTGCGTTTTCTATTTCATTGTTGTCGTCTGATTCAAACCCGACTGTGAACGCTTTGATACCCGGCGAGAGGCGGCTTGCCACAGCGGTTATAATTGCAGAATCGATACCGCTTGAGAGAAATGTACCTACGGGAACATCAGCAAGGAGATGGTATTTAACCGAGCTTTCAACAGCTTCTCTAAGGCGTTTTTTCTTTTCTTCGTATGTTTGGGTGGCATCGGGAGCGAAAATATACCTGCGGTATTCGGTTATTTTTGTTTTCAGTTTGCCACCGATATTGGAACAGAGCATATAGCTTCCGGTTGGGAGGATTTTTATCCCCTCACAAATGGTTTCCGGCTCTGTGACATACTGGAAGGTTAAGTAGTGCTGGAGCTGCCGCTTGTCCACTTTGAAGGAGGATGCTTCGTCTAAGCAAAGATAGGCTTTAAGCTCGCTGGCAAAAACGATGGTTTTTCCGTCATCGGAAAAGCGGTAGTACATCGGTTTTATTCCGAAACCGTCACGCGCTACCAATAGTGTTTTATCGGTTTTGCTATATATGAGAAAAGAGAACATACCGCGCAGGCGGCGCACAAATTCTGCGCCGTATTTATGATACATCGTGAGCATAACTTCGATTTCGCTGTTTGTACGGAAGGTGTATCCGTCTTTTTCAAGTTCGCTTTTTAGCTCAAGATAGTTGTAAACCTCACCATTATATACTGCGGCATAACCTTTACCATCAAAATCAGCTTCAAAAGGTTGATTTCCGCCTTTAAGATCGATGATTGACAAACGCCGAAAGCCAAAGCAGACATTGTCTGCAGAATATATATTAGCCCAGTCGGGACCGCGGTGCCGTATTGCATATGACATCTTTTCTGCCGACTGTTTTTCTTTTTCTGTAATTTTTCCGTAAAAACCGATATGACCGCACATAGGGGGACCTTTCTTTTAACAGGATTAGACTGGATAGGATTATTCTTCCTTCTTCAGATACCAAAGATAAACCGAAACAAACAAAACAAAAGCTATTATTTCAGGAAAACCGAAATATTCTCTGAGTGGCTGCGCTGCTATATTTATAAGACGAAGTGCAACAGACAAAGCTAAGAAAACTTTCTGCCACATATATCTGTTTTTGAGTTTTACATCAAACAGCTTTTCTTCAGTAATTCTGAATGCATCAAGCAGTCTGAGAGAAACAAGAATTAAAAGCAAAGCTGAAACAGCTGCAAGAAGGGCGAGGATAAGCATCTGGAAGGAGCTAAATTTAAGGTAAATTTCAAGATTGAGAGTGTTTCTATAAAAGTAAGAAATACCTTCTGTGACAGTTAGGGCGCTGCACAAAAAGTAAAATTCTTTTCCGAGGGATGGGAGAATCTCACCCGTGTAATTTTTGTATGCCCCTGAGAGAAGCCAAGCACCGAAAGCGAGTAACATCGCTCCTGCAAACCATGGAATCAGCTGTCTTCCGTCAAGTTGCAGCGTAACAAAAAGAACAAAGCCGACAAGAGAAGTGTATTTTGCTGTCAGATAACGCTTGCGAGAGAGGTATTTTATATTTTTAATAACCGCGGTGTCGTATTTGGCATAAGCCGTCTCAAGGAAAGATGTGTCGTTCTTTAAGGCACGAAGGAGCTTGAGCATTACCGTGAACCAATAAATGCCGAGAATTAGCGAGGCAGTGAATGTAAATAAAATGGCTACATTCTTTATTTGGTCAAGAACCTGGAAAAACTGACTTGACCGATATGGCACGCTGTCCACTTCTATAATCGAAAAAATTTGAGGGATAAAATTAAGAGCAAGTTTAGCAAAACCGAAGAAGAAAGTCAGTGTTTTCGCGTCGGTTAGGGCATTAAGGGAACCTTCTGCATTATTGCGCATCAAGGTGTAGTTAAGCCCTTCAAACAGGTTTTGCGCAGTGACAAAAAACAATATTGAATTAGCTACAAAAAACAGAGTAGAAATGAGAAGAAGGTCGCTGGAAAAGGCGAAACCGCCCGTGTAGAAAGAAAAGGCAAACTTGATTACATTCAAAAGCGCAAAGCCAAGCATATACTTTCTTGCGATTTCGACGCGTGAATCAAGCTCTGCAATTTTTTCGAGTGCAAAATAAAGTATTGCAAAAGCTAAAAAGTCAGGCAGAAAGTCAATTAGGTTAAAATCAGGCAATATGAAAAATACGAGGGCGAGGATTATTATCGGCGGAAACAGAAAGCTAAAAGGCGTGCTATTTCTTTTTTTCATACCGAAATCACTTCTCCTTTTCTTTTTTATGACCATCTTTTTTTATAAACCTAGATGTTTGTTTTGTTCGCGCCTTTTGCGATTCGCGCCTTGCTTACGGCACGAAAGAAACAAATTTCTGGATAGAAAGTTATCTTTCAATCCTTCTCCTTTGCTTTTCGCTCCTTTTCAGCAAGAGCAGTATCAGCTTTTTGTTCTTTGCGAATTAGCTTCGGTGTCGAAACGGAAACGTAGCAAAAATAGATATATACAGTCATAAGTGCGATAGTTATATATTTAGCGGCGATTGCAATTCCCATTATCTGTCCGGCGGGGCTCCAAGTTGTAGCGAAAAGGTTGAAGAGTATACTCGAGATGATAAAAAACGAGAGGGTTAGCGAAGAAATTCTAACAGCATTTACACACTGCGCCGCTAACTTTTTAGCTTTGTTATCCTCCGCGATGCGTTTTACACCAGCGAAGAGAATTGCATAAACGGCGATAAGCAGTGCTGCGGAAGCCGATTGGAGCAGTAACCCTGTCGGGTCGTACTTTTCGACATGAATAACATCGAAGATATTAAGAAGTCTTATAACAGCCGGAATCAGTCCCACGGCTGAGACATAAACACCGGGGAAAAACCTTTTATCCGTTTCGGAAAGCAGAGCAAAAGCATAGCCGAAAAGGGCAAAGGATGCCGTTTCTAAACCGTATATTTCAAACAGAAAAAGTGCATTGGCTATAAGGCAGATTCCGAAGCCCAAAATTTAACCTCCGTTTTATTGATGTTTAGTTCTTCTGGTCTTTACCGTAGCAGCATCTTTTATACTTTAAGCCGCTACCGCAGGGACAGGGATCGTTAACACCGATCTTTTCTTTCTTCCTAACAGGCATCTTTTTAATCTTTTCACCCTTCGGACCTTCGGTTGCAGTTGAGATTTTCATTACTTGCTTACGTTCGAGTTTTTCCTTCGGCACTACCGTAAGAATCATTCTGGCTGTGTCTATCTTGATTTGTGAGGACATATCATCGAACATATTAGAGCCTTCGAGTTTGTATTCGACAATCGGGTTATGCTGTGCATATGCTCTGAGTCCGATACCGGACATCAAATCGTCCATAGCGTCGATATGGTCTATCCACTTGCTGTCGACATTTCTAAGCAGTATAATGCGCTCAATCTCACGCATTCTTTCGGGCGTGAACAGCGCTTCTTTTTCTTCGTACTTCTTGACGGCTCTGTTATGGAGGTCGTCAAACAGTTCATCTCTTGTTATTTTGTTGAGATCCTCAACTGTAAATCTGAAATCCTCGTCCGTTGTGAGAATACCATAGAAATAACCGCGTAGTGCATCGGTGTTCCAGTTATCAGGGATGTCACCTGCTGCGAATTGGTCAAGACCGTTACTTATAAAGTAATCGATCATATCCATTATATTGTTTTTGAGATCAGCACCGTCAAGAACATCTTGGCGCTGCTTGTAGATGAGGGTTCTCTGCTGATTCATAACATCATCATAGCTAAGAACGTTCTTTCTGCGTTCAAAGTTGGTGCCCTCAAGGCGTTTTTGAGCTGTTTCTATTGTGTTAGACAGCATTTTTGCGTCAATCGGTTGATCCTCATCAAGTCCGAGTCTTTCAACAACAGCCATCATCTTATCAGAACCGAAAAGCCTCATAAGGTCATCCTCAAGGGAAAGGTAGAATCTGCTCTCACCAGGGTCGCCCTGGCGGCCTGCACGACCACGCAGCTGGTTGTCGATACGACGGCTTTCATGACGTTCTGTACCAAGTATGAACAGACCGCCGACAGCACGAACTTTGTCGGCTTCTATTTTAATTTCTTTATTAAAACTCTCGTAAATTTCGTTATAATGTTTTCTCGCTTCGAGAATCTCTGGATCATCCGTTATACTGTGGCCGGAGGCTTCATATATCATTGCCTCGTCCATACCTTCGGCACGGAGTTTACTTTTTGCAAGATATTCGCTGTTACCGCCAAGCTTGATATCAGTTCCGCGTCCAGCCATATTGGTGGAAATTGTAACAGCGCCGAGTTTACCTGCCTGTGCGACAATCTCAGCTTCACGGTCGTGGTATTTTGCGTTAAGTACTGTATGAGTAATACCTTGTTTTTGAAGTAGCTTTGAAAGGAATTCTGATTTTTCTACAGAAACAGTACCGACAAGAACAGGCTGACCTTTAGCTTTGCATTCTGAAATCTGGTTGATTACAGCTCTATATTTTCCTGCTTGATTACGGTAGACAACATCATTGTGGTCCTTTCGGATCATCGGCTTGTTTGTGGGTATTTCAACGACATCGAGCGCGTAAATCTCACGGAATTCTTCTTCTTCAGTCATTGCTGTACCGGTCATACCGGAGAGCTTTTTATACATTCTAAAGTAGTTCTGAAATGTTATTGTGGCGTTTGTCTTGCTTTCGCGTTCTATATTAACGCCTTCCTTTGCTTCAATCGCCTGATGGAGTCCCTCGTTATAACGTCTGCCTATCATTATACGGCCTGTAAATGGGTCAACAATAAGCACTTCGCCGTCTTTGATGACATAGTCAACATCTTTTTGCATAACACCTCTTGCACGAATGGCGTTGTTAAGGTGATGCATCAAGGTTGCGTTTTCGGCATCAGCAAGGTTCTCGACATTGAAAGCCGCTTCCGCTTTTTTGATACCGCTTGTTGTTAAAACTGCGGATCTCGCTTTTTCATCAACGATATAGTCTGCATCGATGTCGTCATGATGTACCTTTTCATCAAGCTCCTTGATTTTGAACATCTTCAAGCGTTTTACAAAGCTGTCTGCTTGCCCGTATAGAGGTGAGCTTTCTTCGCCTTGACCTGAAATGACGAGAGGGGTTCTCGCTTCGTCTATAAGTATAGAGTCAACCTCGTCGACAATAGCGAAATTATGGCCTCTTTGAACCATGTTTTCTTTATATATGACCATGTTGTCACGCAGGTAATCAAATCCGAATTCGTTGTTTGTGCCGTAAGTAATATCGGCAGCATAAGCGAGTCTTCGTTCTTCTGAACCTAATCCGTTGACGATAAGCCCAACACTCATACCGAGATAACGGTAGATATTACCCATCCATTCGCTGTCACGACGTGCAAGGTAGTCGTTGACTGTTACAACATGAACACCTTTGCCGGTGAGTGCGTTGAGATAAGCGGGGAGGGTCGCAACAAGTGTTTTTCCTTCACCTGTTCGCATTTCGGCTATTCTTCCCTGGTGTATGACAATGCCGCCAAGGAGCTGGCAGTAGTAGTGCCTTTCGCCGTGGATGCGGGTAGAAGCCTCGCGTACGACAGCGTAAGCGTCGGGGAGTATATCATTCAGTGTCTCACCGTCGGCGAGTCTTTGTTTAAACAGTGCTGTCTGAGAGCGCAGTTCGTTATCGCTCATCGCCGCGTATTTGTCGCCGAGGGATTCTATTTTATCAGCGATTGGCTTCAGCTTTTTTATCTGGCGTTCGCTGTATGTTCCGAAAATTTTATTTATAAGCCCCATGTATGATAACTCTCCTAAAAGCTTTTCTATTTATCAGCAGTTTGGCACAGCACACATTATAACACAAGGCATAAAAAAATAACAGTCATTTTTGTAAAATTAATTGATTTATGCTATCAGTTATTATATAATATCACCATATAACGACTAAAAATGGCGGAATTTTTAAGAAACACAAAAAATAACCCGAGAGCGTACGAAAGCAAAGATTTATATGCAAAAATTAAACATAGTCCTACATGAACCAGAAATCCCCCAAAATACAGGTAATATCTCAAGAACTTGTGCTGTTACAGGCGCTGCCCTACATATAATTCGTCCTATGGGATTTACAGTAACCGATGCGCATCTGAAAAGAGCCGGGCTTGACTACTGGAACAAGCTTGAGCTTTATTATTATGACCACATAGATGAGCTTTTTGACAGATATCCGTCGGGTAAATTCTTTTTCTTTACGACAAAGGCAAAAAAATGCTATACCGAAGCTGACTATTCCGGTGAGGTTTTTCTTGTGTTCGGCAAGGAAACCAAAGGTCTTCCGGAAGAGCTGCTCAAAGCTAACAGCGAAAGCTGTGTGAGAATACCGATGCTCGAAACCTTAAGGAGCCTCAATCTTTCTAACACTGTGGCAATAGCTGCCTATGAGGCACTCAGACAAAACGGATATAAAGGTCTTGAAACAAAAAGCGAATATTTTAAGCGTGAAATTTAACCTAGCGGAAGTCCAAATGCGAATTGTTCACGCCCTGAAATTCAACAAATTGAATTTCATTAGTTTATGTGTGACCGCTTCGCGGTGGGATGGAGATTAACATGAAAAAAACTCTGGCTTTGTTCTTTGTTCTGATTGTAACTTCTCTTATGATTTCATGTACCGATAAAATCGATAACAGCGAAGCGAGTAAAACCGCGAGCGCTGTTTCAACCCTTCAACAAAAGGCTGTTACACAGATGTTTCCCGACGAAGAAGGGCTTGAAAGGGCAGAAGCGCCGGATCTTGTTGAAATCCGTTTAGTTGAAACCGGAAGAAATGTATATTCCGGCAGATGCGAAGACGGCGCGTCGGTTTATGTCGAATATGACGATAACCTCATTTTGTCTACCGGTTCCGTTGATGGCAGTTTTATTTTCGAAGTCAACCCCAGCACTGCTACTTCACCGTGGGATATAAAAATCTATGCTAAAACAGAAGGCAAGAACCTGAGCGAGCCGGTTTTAGAAACTGCTGATCTTGGTCCTGTGCAGGAGAGTGAATTCGCAAGTTATGTCTGGGTGGGCAAGGATTTTAGGTTGTTTTTTACCGCAACCGAGAATCAGTTCCTGAAAACAGAGCTACTTAGCGAAGAAAGAATTGATAAATTAACAAGCCGAACAAAAGAGAGGGTAAAAACCCTTGAAAACTTTGGTGCGGAGATTATTTATGTCTTGATTCCAAACCCGAATTCGATTTATCCCGAGTACATGCCCGAGGGCTTGGAACGCCCTGATGGCATTACCCTGATAGATCAAGCAGAAAAAGCGCTGACCGAAGGCGGCGCTACAGTTATTAATATGACCGATACGCTTATCGCCAACAAAAATGACGAATTTCCGATATATATGCGCACAGACAGCCACTGGACTGAATACGCGGCATTTTTTGCTTATGAAAAGCTGATGACTAAGATTTCCGAAAAGTTCCCGAACTCCGCTCCCCGTCCGGTAGAAGATTTCGGTTTTGCAATGGAAGAAAAATCGGTCGGCGACCTCTACTTTGATTTAGGCATGGATTTGACGAACTTTAATGAAAACACTGTATTTTCTAATATAAAATTCGAGACACCTTACGACAGCAAAAAGTACAAAGACGGAGAAATTCGTATCGACGAAGCGACAATGTCTGAAATATCTCTTACAAATTCTAAAATGCCCAGCGGTCCAGATGTTTACATAATGCGCGACTCCTATTCGGTAATGATGATCGACTTTATCGCAGAGAGATGCGGTAGGACTTATTACAAACCATTATGGGAGTTTAAGTTCGATGAAGATGAAGTTTCATCATTTTCTCCCGACTATGTTATTTACATAGTGACCGAGATGAATATACCAAACATTGCAAGATAAATTTACAATTATAATTTAAGTGTAACATATTCCCCGCCTTGGCGGTATTATACATGAAACGGGTGATAGAGTTGTCCGCTGACAGAATAATCGATGCGAAATCAAATTTTGTTCTATCTGTTTCGGAAGATACCGTTATCACTGTAAAAGAAGAAAAAACCGTCGAAAAGTTTGATGTCGACGAAGCCTTCTGCAATATTTCTGAAAAGTACTCTGATATGATTCTAAGGCTCTGCCTTGTTACCCTCAAATGCAGATTCGACGCGGACGACGCACTCCAGGAAGTTATGCTTAGGCTTTATATGAAGCTTAAAAAAACCCCATCAAGCGAAGCATTCGAGAGTGAAGAACACACAAAAGCATGGCTTATCAGAGTGGCGATAAACCGCTGTAAGACTATGCAAGAAGAAAAACGGAGACAAAAAAAAGTCCTGTTCGACGAGAAATTTATTGGCTCAAGTGAAAAAACAAGCAATGAGGACACCGTATGGTTAAATGAATATCTCTTTGAACTTCCTGAAAAGCAAAGAAAGCTTTTGTATTTGTTTTACTATGAAGGTTACTCCACTGAAAAAATAGCAAAACTTCTCGACATAAGCAGTGGTTCAGTCAGAACTTCAATGAGCCGTGCCCGAGCAAAGCTCAAGTCGATGATACAGAAAAAGCAGAAAAAAGAACGCGAAAGTAAGGATTGACATTTGATATGAAACAGTTAGAAAGCGATAAAACAGAAAAGCTAATAAAAGAAGGCATGTCCGAGCTTGACGAAGTAAAATGTGCCGACCCGAAATCGGACGAAGCTTATCTTGCAAAGCTTCGCCTCTTGTCATCCCTCGCCGAGGCGGATGCAGCAAGAGAAACCGAAAAAGCAAACCACAGGAAAAAGCTTCAACTCAGAGCTTATGCTGCTGCTATGGTGATATTTTTGCTTGTCAGCTTTTCTGCAATCCCCGGTCTTTACGGGAGCGATTATATTCTCTTAGACGGAGAGAACCATTATAACGAAAGCGGCGTGTCTGAAACAAAAGATAAAGGGATGTTAGATTCCTTTATACTTGAGAATTTCTCTAAATTTTTTAAGCAACCCGAAAAAGAAGACAGCATTAATAAAAGCGAGCTCATTGACGGATATAAATACGTTATAAGTAACAACCTTAATCCGGATATGATAAAAGCAATCGAAGGCAGTAAGTCGTATGAGTATATCGGCGTTTTGGACGACAATGTAAACTGGAGCTCATCACTAAGTTTTCCTTCGATTACCGAATCAATAAACAACGACATCCTTGCGGCAAAACAGTACGGGCTTACCGCCGGAGTAGCCTTTGGTATCAGCCTTGAAGGCAGGCTTGTGGTTAAGGTCAAATCACCTAAGGGAGAACCGGTCAATACTGCTGTTGTTATGGGTTATAACAATGACGGCGGTCTTGTTTACACTGCGATAACAGATAACGAAGGTAAGGCTTATCTGTTCAGCAATATGATGGGTAGCGGTAGCGAGAATACAATAGTGAAAGTATCGGTTTCTTATAACGGAATTTTCGCAAATACGGTTGTAGACAGCAGCTTTGTCGAGCTTACTGTCAACGCCGAACCGAAATACGAAGAAAAAGTTCTCGACCTAATGTTTGTCATCAGTACAAAAAAGAGCATGGGTGATGTATTCGATAAGCTCTACGGAGAAATTGACGGAATACTTCAGCAAGTCAAAGAAGAAAATCCCGATCTGAAAATCAGACTAAGCTTCAACTTTTATCGCGACTGTGGGGAACTTTATCTTGTCAGGTCGTTCCCGTTTTACGAGGACACCGACACCGCTGTTTCAATTTTCGGAAGTCAAAGCTGTACAGGTGGGGGCGACTATGAGCAGGGTGTTGAATTTGCCCTCTCCGACGCTGTTTATTCCCACGAATGGACTGACGGCGCATACGCAAAGCTTATGTTTGTTTTTTGTGACTCACCACCGCGCCAAGATACAGCTATTGTCGACAACATTAAAAAGACAACTGAAATGGCAATTGTAAAGGGAATCAGAATTATACCGGTAACTCAAAGCAATCCCGATACAGTAACCCAGTTCCTTGCAAGGGCGCTTGCGGTTACAACTGGCGGAACATACGCCTTTGTCACAAACACAATCGCTTCTGATGAAGCTGAAATCGGCTCGATACTCGGTGAATACAGCTACTATCGTTTTGCGGATGGAATTTTTGAGATAATAAACAGATATCTAAAATAAACTTCGGCTTAATATTTGAAAGAAAGGTAATAAAAGTGCTTAAAATAAAAAAAGGAAGCAGTCTTGCGCTGTTTTTAGTCACAACAATAATCTTGACTGCATGTGTGGGTGTCAGCGGAGACTTTTCTGAAGGGGCATCATCATTACAAGAGACTTCTTATTTATCGGAGGACAGGAGCATGGAAAGCATATTTGAGTCGATTATAGAAAGCATATCAGAGTCAATGTCCGAGTCGTCGAACACGAATTCTGTCGAGAATAGTCTCGGTGAATCATCAATATCAGAATCATCTAAATCTGAATCGATACCCGAAACCTCAAAGCCCGAAACATCAAAGCCCGACACTTCGAAACCTGAAACCTCAAAACCGGATACATCGGACACTGTTTCTGAAGATCCCAACCCTCCAAAGCCTAAAACAGTTCCCAAAGTCGCTTATATCCCCCTTGACGACCGTCCCGTGAATGTGGATAGGGTTAAGTATCAAGCAGCTGCAGGTGGACTTGAGCTGTTGATTCCGGATGCCGACATTTATTCAACGAAGCTTGACGGCAGAGGAACTAACTCGAACGGAACAAAGTACGGCGATAGACAAGCGCTCGTAAATTGGCTCAAGACGGTTGACAAGGACTGCGATTATTTTGTTATCTCCCTTGATCAAATGCTTTCAGGTGGTCTTGTCAGCTCTCGTTCTATGAGTTCGGAAGACCTTATCTTTGAGTATTCAATAATGGACTACCTTTCTTCACTTGCTAAAAATAATAAACTCTATGTTTTTGATACAGTTATGAGGCTCGCATCAACTGTCGGCTATGACGGTTATTCGATGACGGAGTACAATAATCTGCGAAACTACGGTGTCATTCCGAGAAAACAGCTATCAGGTTCATCCTTGAATGTCGAAAATATAATAAGCACTTACAGAGTCGGTTTAGATGGAAACACTATAGGCTCATCTCTTTCAAGCACGGTTATTGATAAATACCTCAAAGCAAGAGCTAGAAAACTTAGACTTGTTGACTATATGCTTACAAAAAACTTAAACAACGACAATGTGTACTTTTTCGTTGGAATTGACGACTCAAGCCCTAATATTACAATTCAAACTAACGAGATAAATTACATTAAATCAAAACTCGGTACGAACGGTGTGATCTTTGCCGGAACAGATGAGTTAGGTATGATGGGGATAGCAAGGCTTGGAACGGAACATTTTGAGAAAAGGCTGAAAGTTTCAGTAAAATATTACGGCGGTCAGGAAAACAGCCCTGCTGATATGTTCGACATAGGAACCCTTGCTACTAACATGCAGTCCCACCTTGAGAGCCTTAATGCCGTCATTATAACGAGCGGAAAACCCGACCTTGAAATTCTTGTATTGACAAAACAAAGCTCTGCGCATAGTTCAAATGCAACAGAGTTGTTAAATAGAGCGAATACTAATTTCGGTAACAAAATTCCGACCGCAATTATCGACGCATCTGGAAAAGCTGATGTTCTTCAGCAAAAAATGATTGAATCTCTTGAAATGTCGATGCTTGTGGGTTATAGCAGCTGGAACACCGTCGGAAACGCAATTGGTATCTCACTCGGTCAAAGCTTTTCGAGGGTTGCATATCTGAAATCCGGTGAAGACATCACAGAAAAATCCAATGAAGGATTCTTAAAATCCATGACTTTTGCGTATATTAAAGATATATCTTACATAACCGGAAGCAGCAGAGGTTCGGGTTTCGTCTCCCTTTCGCAAGTTGAAATTAAATCCAGAATGATGTCGTCAAAAAGTGTGTTTGGTGCAAGCTCAGTGCTTGACAACTTCAATAGCGGTCTTTTCATAACCGGACTTGGGACTTATGAAACCTCAAAAGTCGGTAGGATGACTCTTGATAATTTTAGACTACCATGGGACAGAAGCTTTGAAATGACCTTTACGATACAGCGGTTGGCTAGCTAAAAAATGAAAAAAGATAAGTATCTCTGCATTTACTTTATTGTAGTTGGAATAATTATTGCTGCGCTGAATATAATTATTGTCGCGGATCGTTCCGGTACGGGTTTTTACTACAATGCACTCAGCGGTATGCTCGGAATTTTGGGGATAAGCAAGGTTTATTTCTACTATGCCCATATCATATTTGAAGCAGTTGTAATTTTTTTAATTGCCATAGCAATGCAAAACAAAGCCATTACCGCTTGCGGTGCAGTTTTGAGTGCGGGAATCCTTTGCGGCGTAGTTGTTTTAGACAATGATTTTACAGTTTTGATGGCGGTATTTTTTGCTGCAATTATTTCGATTTTTGCTCAGAAAGATTACAGCAGGAGATATACAACACCGATAGTTATTTTCTCTATATTGGCGACATATTTTGCGCTGTCGCCATATTACGCCTTTGTTTTCGGAGACAATTTGCCAAAATCAATGTTTTCCTATACGCCATGGCTGTTTCTTGCTTTTTATGGTACTTTAATGCTCATCAAAAGAAAACCGCGCCCTGTATCACCAAAGCTACCCCGTCCACCTGTGTTTTTTGTGTCTCAGAATGAGGCAACGGCAAGGTTAATTATCTCCGCTGGTTTATTTCTTTTTATTTCTTATATCTCCTATGAGCTGCTTTCAGAATTGAGTGGTATCAGTTATGAAAACATCGGCTATAGCTACAGATATCTTAGGTTTTTTCTTGCCGTAATACCTGGCGGATTGATGACAGTGATATTATTAAAAACCGCAAGATACCGCCCCGAAACGGATAACGGCTTTTTCGACCTTTGGCTGTTTTCACTGATTGTAACATCAATTATCATTTTAGCAGATTCGATTGCTCGGTTTTCAGTTGGCAACTGCTATTATCTTGCAATGTTACCTTCTGCAGCAATGGTGTTTATCTGTCTTGAGAGGGAAAGCGAAAAATGGTTTTACGCTTTGGCGACAGCACTTCCTGCACTGATTTTATTCTTCTCTAAATTCGTAACCGAGTCGCTTTATAATAAAATTGGAGCAGCAGCACTGGTCATTCCGACAAGGACAATTTTAATTTTTGGAACATATATAACCTTCGGGCTTTTAATGCTAAGAGAGAGTAAGAAAACAAAAGCAACTAAGTTTGAAATTTAACATTGTGTTGACTTTTAGCTTTGTTTTACAAGGTTTTATACCCCTGTCGGCGGTTGACAATAAGCACCGCTTATGATAAAATTAATTTTGAGATATTGATATTTTAGAGGAGTCGGTCATATCATGGGTTCATTTTCGGATTTTTGGTATTATTTTGAGAATCAGTTAAGCACAGTCCGTATAGTTGATATAATCGACATTATAATTGTTGCGGTCATTTTCTATTACTCCTTCAAATTTATCAGAGAACGCCGAGCCGGAAAACTTGCATCCGGCGTTTTACTAATCCTCGCAATACTTCTCCTCAGCGAAGTTATTGGACTAAACACCCTGAATTTTTTACTAAGCAACTTCTTTCAAGTCGGGCTTATCGCGCTTATAATCGTTTTCCAGCCAGAACTCAGGAGCGCACTTGAAAAAATCGGCTCAGGGTCTTTTGCAAGAATGAACAAGAAATTCGACCCTTCTACAAATAACGATTTACAAAAATGTATAACTGAGGTTTGTATCGCAGCTGAAAGCTTCTCACAAAACAAAACTGGCGCTCTGATTGTGTTCGAAAGACATACAAAATTAGGCGATGTTATAAAGACTGGAACGCTTATTGATGCAGCACCGTCATACTTCCTTATCGGCAACATCTTTTTCGACAAAGCACCACTCCACGACGGAGCGGTTATTATCAGAGACAGCAGAGTCTATGCCGCAGGTTGCTTTTTACCGCTTTCAACGAATACCGACCTTGTTAAAACTCTCGGAACAAGACATAGAGCAGGGCTTGGCATGAGCGAAAATAGCGATGCGATTGTCGTCATTGTATCCGAAGAAAATGGTATTATTTCTGTTGCTGTTGACGGTGTTATGAAACGAGGGTTTTCAAGAAAATCGCTTGAAGAATTCCTTACTAAGAGTTTTACGGAAAACGGAACCGTTGAAAACATCAAGTCAAAAACTCGTATGTTTATAAATATCGGAAATGAAAAGAACGAGAAATAGCTTGACAATTTTAGTGAAAGAATGGACATAAAAATGACAAATGACCTCTCTCCGAAACCGGAGTCCTTTCTTAAACCAATAAACCCCAAAAAAGCGGGAAAGAACAGAGTTTACCGCTTTTCGGTTCAAATACTCTCGATTTTAGCCGCCATCGTGCTCTGGTTTTATGTTATGGGTGTCAACAGCCCCTCTTATGAAAAGGAGTTTATCGATGTGCCGGTGACAATAATCGGCGGCGATGTGCTAAAAGAGAATCATGGATTCACCGTACTTTCCGGAACTGATATAAAGGTTGACATAACAATAAAAGGCAGAAAAAGCGATATATTGAAGCTCAGAACACTTGATTTGCAAATTCAAGCGGATGTTTCCGCAATTGACACAGTCGGCGAAAATACATGCTCACTCAACGCTGTGCTGCCTTCGGGTCTTACGCTTGTATCCATGTCTGCTACCGATGTCAGAATTTACATCGACCGCAGTATAAGTAAGTCCGTACCGGTTAAAGTAACCCATACAGGCTACACAACGGGGTTGATTTTAGGTGTATTTGAAGCATCACCTTCGTCCGTTTTAGTTGAAGGACCTGAAAATGTAGTCAATGAAATCGACGGTGCTTATGCCGATATGAAGCTCGACAGAATTGACGGATCGGTTACTTCAAGAGAAAAGCTTGTACTCAAGAATAAAAACGGCGAAGTTATAAACAACCCTTATGTAAACTTAAGAACAAAAGAAGCGGATATATATATTCCTGTGTATCAGGAAAAGACAATCGCCCTTAAAGTCAATTTTGTCGACAATGTTTACCCTTTAGAAAAAGCTAAAGTAATAATAAATCCCTCTACGATAACAATCAGAGGTGTCGTCGAGAAGATGCCCCAGATAACCGAGATTGTATTCGACATACACGAAAGTCAAATTGACGGCATCTATGAGATTACAAGGCTCATAAGCCTACCGGTAGGAATTGAAAACAAAAGCAGCATTAACTCTGCTTTGATTAAAATTTCAATGCCCGACATAAATTCAAGTACTGTAAGACTGGAAAACATCGAATACAGAAACAAGCCGGATGGTCTTGAATACAGTGTAACACCAAACAGCAGTATGATTGATGTAAAAATCAAAGGTGAAACAAAGAATCTCTTAGACTTCGATCCGGAAAAGGATTTAACTGCTTATGTTAATCTTGCAGAGCTTGAAGGCAAAAGCGCAGGAACATATCAGCTACCCATCATCATCGACACTAACACAGCCTACACCGGAGTTTATCCCTTCGGAAAACATTATGTCGATATCACAATCACCGATTAGTGAGATGTAGAAAGAAATCGTGCAGCCGCTTTGCGGCAGAATGGATATTAAAATGACTGTCAAAGCCTATGTGCTACAAATAGAAGACGAAGAAGCCCTTGTTGTGGCGCGAAGAAAATCAGCTTGCAAAGCTTGTGCTGCGGGTTGCGACGGATGCACCAAATCCAAGGAGCTGAAAGCTGTCGTAAAAAATACTGCTGGAGCGGTAAAGGGCGACCTTGTGCTGGTTAGATATGCGAAAGCAAATACTGCTGCACTACTGGTTTTCATATTGCCTATCATTTTGGGGATTCTCATATACTTTTTATCAGAGAAATCCGCTCGTGATTATGCAGCAGCAATTTCCGTTGTTGTCATGCTTGCAGCATTCATAGCCCTTTATGCGGTAGTAGGACGAATATCCTACAAATTCGGAAAACCTGAGATAGAGAAAATACTAAGCAGTGAACAAGATTATAACTCCGGGGAGGATGATTGATGAGTTCCGTAAAGTGGAGACCAAAGAAATACGACCACGAAGCGGCGGCTCTTCTTTCAACGAAACTGGGCATTCATCAGATAACGGCAAAATTGCTTACAATCAGAGGTATAAAAGCCCCCGAAGAAGCGGAGCGGTTTCTCTATTCGGAGGGAATAACAGACCTCGCTGACCCATTTCTTCTCAAAGATATGGACAAAGCTGTAAACAGAATAAAAAGAGCGCTCGCGGACGGCGAGCGTATCTGTATTTACGGAGATTATGATGTTGACGGCGTCACATCGACGACGATATTATATAAGTACTTGAAAAGCAGAGGCTATAACTGCGGTTATTTCATTCCTGAAAGGCTGACGGAGGGTTATGGTTTAAATGAAAATGCTGTCAGAAATCTTGCAAAACAGTACAGCCTGATTATTACTGTGGATAACGGTGTAACAGCTGTTAATGAAGCAGCTCTGGCAAAAGAGCTAGGTGTTGACCTCGTTATAACCGACCATCACAGCTGCAGGGATGAACTCCCCGATGCGGTGGCCGTCGTCAATCCCAACAGGCAGGATGATAAATACCCCTTTAAACCCCTTGCCGGAGTGGGCGTAGCTTTTAAACTACTTTGCGCTCTTGAAGGTGATACACAAAAGATCAGCGATGAATACTCTGACCTTGCCGCACTCGGTACAGTGGCTGATGTAATGCCGCTTACCGGCGAGAATAGAACAATTGTAAAAGAAGGACTGCTCAAGATTTCAGCGATGAAAAATGTCGGGCTGACGGCTCTTATGAAGTGTTCAGGTATCATTAAGCAAGGGAAGCTATACCGAAAAGTCAACTCTACATTAATTGGATTCGTTCTCGCGCCGAGACTGAATGCCGCTGGAAGAATTGCAAAAGCGGAATATGCGGTGGAACTTCTCCTTGAAGAGGATGAAGCGAGAGCGGATGAACTTGCTGTTGGGCTTTGTGATATAAACAAACAGAGGCAGGAAACAGAATCAGAAATATTTGAAGAAGTAAAAGCCCAGATTGAAGAACAACCTGACAAGGCTGTAATCGTCTGCGGAAGCAGCGGATGGCATCAAGGAGTTGTCGGGATTGTAGCATCTAAAATTGTTGACAGATACTCAAAACCATGCATCCTTTTTTCTTTTGATAATGGTGTAGCAAAAGGCTCAGCGCGCAGTGTAAAGGGTTTTAACATAATCGAAGCACTGGCAGAATGCAGTGATTTGTTGACAGAGTACGGCGGCCATGAGCTTGCGGCGGGACTCACAATAGATATCGCAAGTATTGATGCCTTCATGGATAGAATCAACGAATGTGCAGAAAGCATGAAAGACACCGCAGGTGAAAGTATCAGAGAGCCGGAGCTTGAATGCGACTTTTCGGATATAAGCGTAGGCAGCATAAAAGAAATTCTAAGGCTTGAACCTTTTGGAACTGATAACCCTCAACCACTGCTCATGATGAGTGGTGTTGTACTGGACAGTGTCGTCCCTGTAGGGAATGCTATGCATGTAAAACTCTCGGTTGTACCGGAGAAACCGGATTGTCAGCCGCATCCCTTGACGGCAATGTGTTTTGGCACACCTTTTGACTCTTTTCAGTATAAGAAAGGTGATGTATGCGATTTGCTTTTCTGCGCTGAACTTAACGAATACAACGGCTATACTTCACCCCAGCTGCTTGTGAAGGCTATTCGCAAAACTGAAAGAGATGAATCTGAAGTACCAACGATAGAGCATTTCAGAGAACTTTATAAATCCCTAAGATCAGCAGGAAATAAAATTGTTATCGACTTTCGGAACAACGAAACAAACCCGGAACGGATAAAATTTATGCTCGATGTTTTAGAGGATGTAAGTCTTTTAGAATACATAGGCGAAAACAATGAACATAAGATTGAAGTCAGACTTCTGCCTTACGAGGGCAGAGTAGATATAGAAGCGTCGGAGCTACTCCGTAAAGCACGCAGCGGAGGGCAAGGAATTAATATATAAATGCCGACATGCTTGTTTTAATTTTGATGAAAGGTAATGATGAAGTGGCAGACAGCTATACCGATTTTGACGCCCTTTTAGCAAGACTTACTCAGCTGGGCGGATATGATATAGAAAAAATAAAAAAAGCCTACAACTATGCCTCCTCGCTGCATGATGGACAGCTCAGAAAGTCGGGAGCCCCTTATATAACTCATCCCCTATCCGTTGCGGAAATAGTTGTAGATCTCAAGCTTGACACCGACGCGATTTGCGCCGCGCTGCTTCATGACACAGTAGAAGACTGCCCGGGAGCGAGTTGTATCAACCTACGCAAAGAGTTCGGAGACGATGTTGCGAACTTGGTAGACGGTGTCACTAAGTTAATGCAGATTCCTTTTGAAAATAAAGAGGAAGAGCATGTCGAAAACCTCCGTAAGATGTTCCTCGCAATGTCAAAAGATTTGCGAGTCATCTTCATCAAGCTTGCCGACAGGCTTCACAATATGCGCACCCTCGAATATCGCAGCGGAGCGAAACAGCGTTCGATCGCCCTTGAGACGATGCATGTTTATGCACCCCTTGCACATAGACTTGGTATGCAGAAAATCAAGCAGGAGCTTGAGAGCCTCGCCCTAAAGTACCTTGACCCCATCGGTTATGCCGAGGTGGAAAAATACATAAGCGACAATTACAAAAAGCACGCAGATTTTCTTATCAGTGCGAAAAATAGGGTTGCTAACAGGCTTGACGAATATGGAATAGAATACACCCTTGAAGGCCGAGTTAAGTCGATATACAGCATCTACCGAAAGATGTATAACCAAAACAAAGCCTTCGATGAAATATATGATTTTTATGCCATCAGAGTTATTGTAAAAACCGAGCTTGACTGCTACAGCGCACTCGGTATAATGCACGAGCAGTTTAACTCCATACCTGGCAGATTTAAAGACTATATCTCGACCCCGAAACCAAATATGTACCGTTCGCTTCACACTACTGTTATCGGTCGTGAAGGTGTTCCTTTTGAGGTTCAGATAAGAACCCACGAGATGCACGAGATAGCGGAATATGGGCTTGCCGCTCATTGGAAGTATAAAACAGGAGAACAGGGTACAAAAGAAAGCATCGACAGAAAGCTCCAATGGATCAGAACCCTTCTTGAAACGGAAAAAGATCCGGACGACCCTGATGAATTTCTTCGCCCGCTCAAGATTGACTTGTTTGAAGATGAAATTTTCGTCTTTACACCGAAAGGCGACGTTATTGATCTTCCTAACGGTGCAACACCGATTGACTTTGCTTATGCAATTCACTCGGCGGTAGGTAACAAGATGGTAGGTGCGAAAGTCAACGGCAATATTGTCCCGATTGACTATGTACTCCAGACAGGGCAGATTATTGAGATTTTAACCTCCGCTGCATCCAAAGGCCCAAGCCGCGACTGGCTGAAGATCGTCCGCTCAAGCGAAGCACGAAACAAGATCAGACAGTTCTTCAAAAAAGAAATGCGGGACGAGAATATCGTACTGGGTAAGTATGAAGTTGAGAGGGAGTTAAAACGACACGGAAGACATTTTACGGACGCTCAGAGAAATGAGATTGCTGGAAATGTTGCTCAGCGTATGGGACTTCCCGAAGCCGATGATCTATATAACAATATTGGCTACGGCGGTATATCTGTCAGCAAAATTTCGATTAAGCTAAAAGATGAATTCGACAGACTTATAAAGCCAAGCAGCGATGAAACTGCCGATAAGTTACCCGAAAAGCCGCGTAAAGAAAAACGCGTGCGAGACATGTCCCAAAGTGTTATAATAGACAGCGTTACCGGATGTCAGGTTAAATTCGCAAAATGCTGTAATCCGCTCCCTGGCGATAGCATTATTGGATATATTACAAAGGGCTACGGCGTTTCCGTTCACAAATACGATTGTCCCAAAGCTGAATCCGGGCTTAAAAATCCTGATGACAAGGACAGATGGGTTGTTGCGAGCTGGTCAGGTAAAGTGCTTGACAAGTCCAATCAAATCAACGCATTTACTGCAACACTTGATGTATTTGTAGGCTCCTCACCGAATGCGATTGCTGATGTGACTGTCGCGCTTAGTGAGATGAAGGTTGTAATAAACTCCATCACAACTAAAGAAATTGACGGCAACATGAAGCTGATTATCGGAATCCGCTGTTCGGGAATAGATCACCTCAAATCGATCATTAATATATTAAAGAAAATAAAGAGCGTAAAGGAAGTTGTCAGAGGGTATCAGATATAAAATCCCACTGACATATAGCGAAAATGCTACTTGTTGTACAAAGAGTAAAAAGTGCGTCACTCGACGCTGACGGTGTCCATGTTGCAAAAATAGGCGAAGGACTGGTTGTGTTCGCAGGTATCTTTGCCGGCGACGGAGAAGCTGATATACAAAAAGCCGCTGACAAAATCTCCGGACTTAGAATTTTCAGGGATGAAAATGACAAAATGAACCTCTCGGTAGCTGACATTGGCGGGGAAGTGCTCCTTGTGCCGAACTTCACCGTTTGCGGTGATACATCCCACGGCAGACGACCGGATTTCTTCAGTGCTGAAAAACCGGCAATTGCGGCACCTCTTTTCGATAGTCTTGCAGCGGCTTTTAATAGACTTATACCGACAAAAACAGGAGTTTTTGGCGCTCACATGCGGGTACTTGCGGAAAATGACGGACCGGTTACAGTATTGGTTGACACAGGGGCGAAAGCGGCTAAGGAATGATTCTAAAAATAGATAACGACACGGGGCTACTTAGCGAATACTTTTTTCAAATGCTATGTTTAATGTATTTTCATGGAGAAAAGTTTCCCCGTTCAGGAGATAAATCTCCCAACAGTGCATACTTTTCACTGAACCGCTCTGATAATGGATTTTATTCTAAAGTGGTTGTTTCAAACGGTATAAATACAGCTGAAGGATGCGCCTCTGTCTCGTATTCAGACCTGCTTCATGACCGCAGCGAAGTTTCAGTTGCAGCGGCAGCAAGTGGCAGAGCATTTCTAATTTCTTGTAAAAAGTTGTTCGGGTTCGTTACTCCTTGGGGACTTCTCACTGGGATAAGGCCTGTGAAACGAGCTTTCGGTTATCTTGCCGAAGGGCTTGGTGAAGAACGGGCAATCGAAATTTTTACCCATGATTTCTGGGTTTCCGAGAGTAAAGCAAAGCTTTGTGTCACAGCAGCAAAAGCTCAGAAAAGGATGCTTGAAGGTATTTCGGAGAAAGACTGTTCGCTATATGTTGCGATACCATTTTGTCCGACTCGTTGCGAATACTGTTCGTTTGTTTCTTATAGTGGAGAGAAGCTGTTTGCGCTGATACCCGATTATGTGGAAAGGTTAATTTTAGACCTTGGCAAAACGGCAAAACTCATCTCCGAGTGTGATATGAATCTCAGAAGCATTTACATCGGTGGAGGAACACCAACAATTTTGTCGGCGGAACAGATAAAGAGAATCACCGGAACGATTAGCGAAAGCTTTGATATGAGTGGTGTTTTAGAGTTTACTCTTGAAGCTGGAAGACCCGATACAATAACAATAGAAAAACTCGCCGCTGCTAAAGAGTCCGGTGTCGACAGAGTCAGTATAAATCCTCAGACCCTTGACGAAAATATACTGAGAGCAATAGGCAGAAAACACAGTGTTTCACAGTTCTTCACTGCATATAACTATGCAAAAAAATTAGGATTCAAAATTAACACCGACCTTATTGCGGCGCTTCCCGGAGATACTGCTTTGGGATTTGAAAGAAGTCTCGATGAAGTTCTTTACCTAAAACCGGACAATATAACAATTCACACTCTTGCGCTAAAAAATGCAGCCGCGATAAGGGAAAAGAACTACAATAGCGACCCTAACGATGATGTTGCATCTATGTCGCTTGAGATAGCGGCAAAAAAACTTAATTTAGAAGATTATAAGCCTTATTACCTCTACAGACAGAAGAACACCTCCGGAAACGGCGAGAACTGCGGTTATTCGCTCCCCGGTAAAGAATGCCTTTACAATGTGCTGATGATGGAGGACGGGAGTACAGTTTTCGGCTGCGGTGCTTCAGCTGTCACAAAGATCGTCAAAGATGGAGATATAAACAGATTCGCATTCCCGAAATATCCTTACGAGTATCTTTCTGGTGACAGAAAAGACATTTTTGAGGATGAGATAAAAGTATTGAAAGATAAACCTTTCAATACCGAAGTTTGTTTCTCTCGTGCCGTATATCATGGCACGAGTCGCAAAGAATGCGACCGAAACAAACTTCAAGATAATTAGAAAGGTGTGGTCATCATTATGACAGATAGAGAATATCTCGTGTCATGCGAGGTGTATTACGAAAACGAACTCAAGAAGATTGTTGAGGAAATCCGCGGTAACAAGGCGATAAAACTTGTTATGATAGCAGGACCATCCTGTGCTGGAAAAACAACGACTACGGCGAAGCTTAACAAAAAACTCAGTGCAGGCGACAAGATTAACACCTTTATGCTTTCCCTCGACGACTTTTATAAAAATCCCGCATACGCGCCACTTGACGATGAAGGTAAACCCGACCTTGAGTCGGTTAATAGCCTTGACCTCGACTATTTACACGATTGCCTTCACAATATAAGCATCGGCAAATCGGCATATATACCGACTTTTGACTTCAACAAGCGGGATAGAACTGACACGTACAGAAAAATCAGACTCGAAGAAAACGATATATGCTTTATCGAAGGGCTCCATGCGCTAAACCCGGAGCTTTATAGTGAATATGTCGAAAACAAAGCGATGTATAGGATTTTCCTTGACCCGAGACCATACGACAGCTATCCTTTTTCGCCTTCTGATGTAAGGAAAATAAGAAGACTGGTGAGAGATTACTACCATCGCAGCGCAAACGCAGAAAAGACTTTCTCGATGTGGCCGAGCGTTAGAAACGGTGAGAAAAAATATATCTACCCCTTTTCGGATCTTGCTGATGTCAATATCAACACTTTCTTCGAATACGAGGCATCTGTTCTTAAAGAAGAGGCGATCGAAATTTTGTCGGAACTACATCCCGATAGCGAATATTACGACGAAAGTCTTGGAATTATAGAAAAACTCATGCGTTACAGAGCTATCAACCCGTCTCAGATTCCTGAAGGCTCACTGATGAATGAATTTGTCCAGACCAGATAAAACAGTTCGTTTGCTTTAAACACCACGCATCTCATTTGAAACGGTATTTATATGAAACTTAAAAAAGGCGCACAAAGCCTTGCCCTTGGTGCGGCTATACTGCTTGCTTCTAACTTCATTGTAAAAATAATAGGCGCATTATTCCAGATTCTGATGGTTAACCTCATCGGAAACGAGGTAATGGGTCTATATGCCGCCGCTTTCAAGGTTTACGCCTTCTTTTTCATTATAACAACCACAGGGCTTCCGATCGCTGTTTCAAGAATGGTAGCCGCCGCTTCCTCTCTTGGAAAAAGCGAAGCGGTGCGGAGAATAATGCGGGTTTCGATGTACCTTTTTGTAGGTCTCGGACTTTTCTTTACGGTCGTGATGTTTGTTTTTGCGGAAGGCATAGCTTCAATTATCAGCATGCCTGCCGCAGTACCTGCAATCAGAGTTATTGCACCATCGGTTGTGCTAATTTGTATCATTTCGGGTTTTAGAGGTTATTTCCAAGGACTGAGAAATATGACTCCCACCGGAGTTTCTCAGATAATAGAAGTCTCCTTTAAGCTCTTAATCGGATTCGGGCTGGGGTTCTATGCGAAAAGCAAAGGCTTAGATGCCGGAGAAGTTGCAGCTTATGTTATAAGCGGTATAACAGTCGGAGTTATTTTCAGCGCGATATATATGTATGTCGCTTATAAAAAGACGGAGCTTCAAGGCGAAAAAATAAAAGGGTTCGAAACGAAGGACTCAAAGATTTTAACAAAAATCTTTGCAATCGGTATTCCGATTACAATAACAGCGGTTATAATTAATTCAACCGGCATAATTGACATGATTGTTATTAACAACATGCTCGCCGCCCACATGCCAGAGCCTTCGGTGATGAAATATTATTCCTGGTATGTAAATATCGCCGAAACTCTTTCTACGCTACCTTCGTCGATAATTGTCGGAATAGGGATAAGTGTGCTTCCAGCTATCACCCACTGGGTTGTAAGAGAAAAATTCGACCGTGCACGCCGTTCAGTCAGAGCTGCATTCAGGATTACGGCAGTACTCGCATTTCCATGTGCAATCGGTATTTCTACATTGGGCAGACCGATAATTATGCTTCTTTTCAAAAACTATGCGGAAACAGCAGAAACTTTTTCGGGAACTTCACTTGTTGCTATTAATGCGACAATGCCAAGCCTTGTGCTTCTGTGCGCGGCTGCGGCTGCTACTTGCCTTTATACGACAACAACATCGGTTATGCAGTCCTGCGGGCTTCAAAACAAAACGATTATATCCGCTGTAATCGCCGTATCAGTCAAACTTGTCACCACAATTGGTCTAATGCTCATACCGGGTGTCGGACCTGCGGGTGCAGCTGCCGGAACTGCCCTTTGCTTTATAACGGCGACAGTTTCCAATATGCGCTACTTAAATGAATTTTTCGGTAAACCCATCGGAGCTTTAAAAATCTCCGTTAAGCCTTTATTTGCCTCGGCGGTTTGTGGTTTTTCTGCATGGGCTGCATACGAGCTGATTTACTTTGTTATGCCGTCGAACGCTTTTGCCCTTATAATAGTGATACTGATTGCGGTAGTAATATATATGGTCACAATCATCTTTACAAAAACAATTCCACCCCATGAGATAAGAATGCTCCCTAAAGGGGAGCGTGTTTACAGCGCACTCGTTAAATTAGGGGCATACGGCAAACAAAATACGATTGGAAAAGAGAGAGATTGAAAGGAATTACCATATAAATGAATAATAAAATAAAAGCTTTGACCGAAAAGCAAAGCTACAGTTTTAATGATTTAGTGGAGATAATGAATATACTGCGTTCCCCCGACGGTTGCCCTTGGGATAGAGAGCAGACACATCGCAGTATCAGACAAAATTTTATTGAAGAAACCTATGAAGCAGTGGAAGCGATAGACAATGGCGACAGCGAACTCCTCTGTGAGGAGTTAGGTGATGTAATGCTTCAGGTTGTTTTCCATTCAAAGATGGCAGATGAAGGCGGAGATTTTTCAATAGATGATGTGGTCGAAGGAATATGCAAAAAACTGATTGTCAGACACCCTCATATCTTCAGCGATGTAAAAGCAGACACAAGTGAAAAGGTGCTTGAAAACTGGGATGACATCAAGCGTAAGACTAAAAAGCATAAGTCGACAGCCGAAACGATGGATAGTATATCAAAAGCTCTGCCAGCTCTAATGCGTGCGGAAAAAATCGGCAAGAAAGCGAAAAAAGTCGGTTTTGATTTTCCTGATGCGAAATCTGCTGCTGATAAATTACGAGAAGAATTGGACGAGGTTCTCGCAGCGGACGAGAACGAGGTTGAAGGTGAAATTGGTGACCTTCTTTTTGCTGTAGTCAATCTCTCAAGGCTCTGCGGTGTTGAGCCGGAAAGTGCGCTATCCGCAGCCTCTGACAAGTTTACAAGGCGGTTCACGTCGGTCGAAAAAGCGGCAGAAAGTGCAGGCGGACTTGTTAATATGACGCTTTGTGAGGCGGACAAGCTCTGGGATAAAGTTAAGGCGGACGAGCGAAACGGAAGGGCATGACGAGGTTAAACAACCCAGTTATGAGCTTAAAAGTGCCGAAAATACACGAAAAAAACAAAAAACCATTCATTTTCCTATTGATTTCATGGCATCTTAATGATATACTGAACGTGCTATAATACAAGGGTTTAAGGTTTGAAAATGATATCAAACCGAGGGTTTTATACATTTGTGTAGCTTTAATCCGTACCCTTAAATGAAAGGATGACATTTTAAATGAACAAAACAGAATTAGTCGAAATCATCGCAGCAGAAGCAGGTCTTAAGAAAAAAGAAGCTGAAGCAGCTTACAATGCTTTTATTGGCGCAATCGAGAAGGAACTTGTTGCTGGTAACAAGGTTATGCTTGCAGGATTCGGCACCTTCAAGGTAAAAGAGAGAGCAGAAAGACCCGGCAGAAACCCGAAAACTCTCGAAGCTATCACCATTCCGGCATCAAAAGCAGCAGCTTTCACACCCAGCAAAAATCTTAAAGACGCACTTAAATAAAACGCGCGGAGGACTTCATGAGACTTGACAAGTTTTTAAAAGTGTCGCGTATAATAAAAAGGCGCACAGTTGCTAATGAAGCGTGCGACAAGAGTTATGTTACTGCGAACGGTAGAGCTGTCAAGGCTTCTTATGAGGTCAAGCTCGGAGATGAGCTTTGTGTATCGTTCGGGAACAGAAGCGTAAAACTAAAGGTTCTGTCACTTAACGAACACGCTGGTAAAGCAGAAGCGCAGTCTATGTACGAGATTATACAGGACGGCAATTAATATCAAAAAAACGTGGCTCCGGGATATTGTGTCAGGGAATTTTCCGGTGCAATATACCGGAGCGCGGAATAATTATTAGACCTCAGGCATATCCTCTATCGGGACGGTTGCTATTTATGTAACCGCTATCCTTCGTATTTCAAAGAGAAGGAGATAAACCTATGACAAATCGTCACAGGATCTTGATGGAGAATAGATCAAAACTCACAGTCAGCGAGGTCAGCGAGGTTTACAGCTTTGACGAAACCGTTGTTAATCTGCAAATCGGCGGAGATGTTGATTTAACAATCAGCGGTGACGGAATTACTATAACTAAGCTCGCACTCGACGCTCCGGAAGGTGGCGAGGTCGTCATCTGCGGTAATATTGAAGCGCTCGTTTATTCAGAACAAAAACGCCAGTCGAAAAAAGACGGTTCAGAAAGACGAACCGGACTATTCGGCATATTCAAATAACTATGGCGATAGATTTCAATATCCTTATGCTCTTTTTTCTCTACTCACTTATAGTAGGAGCAGGAATAGGGGCAGTTTACGATGTTTTTCGTATTGTGCGAATTATATTGCCAAAAGCAAAAACAGTTATCTTCTTTGAGGATTTGCTGTTCTGCCTTACTGCGGCAGTAATTATGAGCATTTTCATATTCAACGCCGGTTATGGTATAGTCAGAGGCTATGCCCTTATTGGTTCAGGCATCGGTTTTACCGTGTATTACATGACTGTAGGCAAGATAGTGTACAGGCTATCAGAAATAATTATTGCCTTTATCAAAAAAGCCATTCGTTTAATAGCAGCTTTAATTGCAGCACCATTTATTGCAGCTGCAAAAGGCTTGAAAAAACTATTTTTATACATAAGACGAAACATTAAACAGAAAATTCTACTCGGAAGAGTTATAAATGGAGCTGTAGACGGCTTCGGGCTATGCCGCAGCTCCGGTTGAGCCGCTGATATAATTACAAAAGGGGGAGACCGCATTGGGTAGCAGAAGAAGATCCAATATTTTTGTCAAAATTGCGGTGCTTGCCGTAATTGTGTTTTTTGTTGTATCCATCGTAAATATGCAAGTTAAGCTCTCCGACCTAAAAGAGCAAAAAGCAGTAGCAGAATCGCGAATTAGAGCGATAACGAACAATATCGATGAAATCAATGAAAGACTCGACACACCGATAACCGATGATTATATCAGAAAAATCGCAAGAGAAAACGGATATTATTACAGTGATGAAATAATATTTTACAATGATTTGACAGATTGAAAAAGCACTGCATATTATGTAAATAACATAAAGTTACAAAACAGCTTTGCATTTTAGGGCGGTGGTGCAAAGAATTATAAAACGCGTTGATAATACATTACCCATCATCGCGAAAAACCGCTGAGAAAGGCAAGATATGCAGTTAGAAGTCGGAAAGACTGTAAAAGGCGTTGTTACAAAGATAACAAATTTCGGGGCATTCGTTTCACTTGAGGGCGGGAAGTCGGGGATGATTCACATATCCGAGGTTTCGACTGATTACGTGCGCGATATAACCGCTTATCTGAGTGAGGGACAAAGCGTCGAAGCTATTATTATCAACATTGACGCAAATAACCGTATCGGGCTGTCGATAAAGAAGCTCCTTGAGAGAAAGAGAGCTATGAAACAGCCGGATGAATATGTTCCAAGCGGTAAACAAGAACAGAGCTTTGAGGACATGATGAGCCGTTTTAAATCTACGAGCGATGAAAAGATGTCCGACCTGAAAAAAGGTTTAGAAAGCAAACGCGGCAGCGGTTATTCAAAAAAGAGTGGACGAGGGCTCTAAAGCATAATATCATATCAAAACGTCGTGGTATTGCTATGCAATGCCATTTTACGTTTATACACTAAGTTTAATCGGAGATTTTATGAAGGAATACGCATTAAGACCCATCGAAGCGGGTATAATCGAACAAACGGTATATGAGCTGTTTCTTGAAGCAAATGTCAAGCTACCGCAAGATGTAAAAAAAGCTATCGGGAAAGCAAAAAACGAAGAGAAGCTTAATCTTTGCAAAAGCATTCTTGATAAGATTGAGGAAAACGCAGAATACGCAGAAAAAAGCGGTCTGCCAATCTGTCAGGACACAGGTATGGCTATTGTCTTCATAGAACTCGGGCAGGATGCTCATATTGTAGGCGGAAGTCTTTCAGAGGCGGTAAATAGAGGCGTTGCGAGGGCGTATAATGACGGATACTTTAGGAAATCAGTTGTATCACATCCCCTTGTAAGAATAAACAGTGGTGACAACACACCTGCTGTTATACACACAGAGATAGTCGATGGCAGTCAAGTAAAGATAAAGGTCAGTCCTAAGGGCTTCGGCAGTGAGAACATGAGTGCAATCAAGATGTTTAACCCTTCTGTAAACCTTGATGACATAGCTGATTTTGTCGCTGATACAGCGCAAAGAGCAGGCGGCAACCCTTGTCCGCCGATAATAGTCGGCGTTGGTGTCGGAGGCAGCTTTGAGTACTGCGCATATCTTGCAAAAAAAGCACTGCTTCGCAGAGTCGGTGATTATAACCCGGACAGTCATTATGCGGAGCTTGAAAAAAAGATATTAACTGCAGTAAATTCCACAGGTGTCGGTGTTCAGGGATTGGGTGGAGCGAATACTGCTTTATGGGCAGCAGTAGAGGGATATGCAACACATATTGCAGGGCTTCCTGTTGCGGTAAATATCTCATGCCATGTAACACGCCATGCCGAGAGAATAATATAAAAAATATTGTGTAATTTCATCACATAAGTCAAAAAAACCATACCGTTTTATCGTTATATATGTTATAATATCTTAAAGATAAGAAATAATGAATTCTATCAATTTATATATGTCCCATATAAAACGAAAGGATGGTTATAGTTATGAAGGCTATTATCGTTGCAAGAAAGTTCAATGTGACCGAAGACATTAAGGCACGCATCGACAAAAAGCTCAAAAAGCTTGACAAGTTCTTTCCTGAGGTTCTTGATGCGACAGTGACACTTTCTGAAAAGAGGGGCAGGGAA
This sequence comes from Eubacteriales bacterium, assembly GCA_028705495.1. Classification (GTDB taxonomy): domain Bacteria; phylum Bacillota; class Clostridia; order Oscillospirales; family CAG-382; genus GWF2-38-85. The sequence goes on along the minus strand of JAQWDK010000005.1, from coordinate 64,804 downwards.
ACCGTCGAAATTACCTTTTTCCGTAACGGAACAATCTTCCGTGCGGAGGAGACCGGTAAGGATGCAATATCAGCCCTTGATAAGGCGGTTGATGTACTTGAACGTCAGATTAGAAAGAACAAGACAAGGCTTGAGAAACAAAAGCACATAGTCAAGGACTTCCCACCAGCTCAAAATGAAGAGACTGAAGAAGTCATCAAAGTGACAAAACAGAAGAAGTTTGAAATTCTTCCAATGTCTGTTGAAGAAGCGATTATGCAGATGAACCTTCTCTCTCACAGCTTTTTCATGTTCAGAAACGCTGAAACAGGTTCTATGAATGTGGTTTATAAAAGGAACGATGACGAATACGGTATCATCGAACCGATAGAGTGATTAGTTTGATTACATCCCCGATAACTTATTAGCGTAAGATTATCGGAAGAGGGGGCAGATAAATGACAAATACCGATGATATCTTAAAGAACATCTCCGATTTTACAAAAGAAAGCGGAAAGATTGCAAAAGAACTTATTGAAAAGGGTTACGACAAAGCAAAGATTTTCGCTGAAGCTGCAAAGCTGAATGTCGATCTTTCTAATAAGAAAAGGCTCTTAGGAAAGCTTTACACAGAGTTAGGTAAACTCTATTATGCCTCGCGTAATATCGAAGAAAGCGAGCGTATAAAAGCGGTCTGTGTTAAGATCGATGAAAGCAAGGTCGCAATAGAAAAAGTTGAGGCTGCACTCGAAGCTTTAAGAAACGCAGATAAAGCTACAGAAGCAAAAAGCGAAGCTGATAAAGCGGAAGATAATACCGAATCGGAGTCAGCAGTTGAAGCTATCCTCTGCACGGACTGCGGAGCGACAAATGACACAACTGATGAGTTTTGCGTTAGCTGCGGCAGACTTCTGATAAAAGACTAATTCATAGTAACATAACAAAAAGGGCTCCCGTAAAGGGCCCTTTTATTTTTATAATTATAAGCATACCTTTTTTGCTGGCTAATTGAAAGATTTATCTTTCAACCTTACCTTCTTCCGCCGTAACGGGGTCTTTGACCGGGGTGGGGAGGTGGAGGCGGTGGTGGTGTCGGGCGTCTACCGGGTCGATGCGGTCTGAAAAAGCCTTGATGGCATCTGCAAAGGGGGCAACTTAGCGGGCAGCGATTGCCGCCAGCTACAAAACCGCAGCGCGAACATAGCCAGTGAGAACTGGTGCCGGGTGTGTACCATGTTTCTGTGTCAAGCCCGTCAAGTGCTTCTTGAAGCATATCTATTTGGTTCTCTTTTACCTGTGTAATTGCAGTTATAACTGCCTCGTTTTCTTCGTCCTGAATTCCTTGGTAAAATTCGAGCTGTTGTTTGTTACTATCGATACCTTTCTGGAGGTTTTCCTCAATGGAACCGATCTCACCCGCTCTTTCAAGCCAAACACCTGCTATTCTTTCATCGTTGCCGGATATTTCTTCAAAAGTGTCACCGATCGCATTAAAGCCCTCCTCCCGAGCTTTCTCGGCATAAATCGACATGCGTGTATTAGAGTCGGCCTCGGAAGCGAAAGCTCTCATAATTGTTTCTCTATCCAAAATTAAAAGCATCTCCTTAATGTAATGTCTCGGAATTTATCCTATAACAGTACAGGATAATATATTACATTATATTCGGAGATGCTTTATTTGTCACATAAAAGGACGGTAGTTTGAGCGTTCGCGTTTTAGTAAGGAGTAGAAGCAAACATCCTCAGGCTTTTCTTTGATAATCATATATTCCCTGAGCGTACCTTCGTAGCTAAAACCTAACTTTTCAGCAATGGACCGGGAACTAATGTTGTCGGGCATAATTTTCAGTTCAAGTCGTCCGAATCCGCAGTCGTCAAACGCGAAGTCTATAACCCTTGAGAGAGCCTCGAACATCAGCCCACGCCGCCAATAAGATGGGGCGAGAACGTATCCAAGCTCAGCGCGGTCGTTGTCGGGGTCCACAGTTGTAAAGCCGACGGTGCCGATGAATTTATTGTTACTCTTAAGGTTTATACCCCAATCGAAAAACTCACCGCTCCTGTATTTGCGCTTAACATGTTCGATGAAACCCTTCGTTTCAAACAAATTGAGATGCGGATTCCAAAGCAGATATCTCGTTACCTTCGGGTCGGAGGCATATTCGTACATATCCTCAGCGTTTTCGATTGTAATTTTTTCAAGCCGAAGTCGCTCAGTTTCGAGTGTCGGCATTATCTTGAGCATTCTGCTCAGATTCCTTACATCCATAGCTGTTAATTTCCGAGCCCGAGAAGAAGCTCTGCAAGCTCCGAATCCTTACTTAAAATAACTGTTTTATCTTCACCAGTCAGTGATGCCTTTAGAACATCAAGCAGCCTTGTGAAGCGGTAAAATTCTTGTTTATCACCTGTGTCGAAGGTTTCAGCAAGAATGCGCATGTATTCTTCTTCGCCTTCAGCGACAAGCTTTTTTGCCTCAAGAGTGGTATCAGAAAGCTTGACATTGTACTCAACATCAGCCTGCGTTTTTATAATAGAAGCTTCTTTTTCAGCCTCTGCTATAATAGTTGCAGCAAGCTTATTACGTTCGGAAATCATTCTCTCATAAACTGAACTTTCGTTTGTAGTCGGGAGGTCGAATCGTTTGATTTTTATATCTCTGATATTGATACCGTAAACTTCGGCTTCAACTCTTACGTTGTCAGTAATTTTTTTATAAATTTCGTTTCTTTCTCTGGGGTCGTCTTCGTTGATGATGTCTGCCTGGTTCAATGTACCCATTATATTCTTAACATTGCTGTATGTCAAGGAGTCAAGTTTTGCTTTTGCATTGTCTATTCTACCAAGAGTACGGTAAAATGTGAGGGGGTCAGAAATCTCCCATGCTATGTAAAAGTCAACCGTCATCGCAAGCTTATCTTTGGTGATTACACTGGACGGCTCAATATCATAAACGAGGGTCTTTTTTGAATAGTATTCAACTCTTTCGAAAACAGGTGATTTAAAATAAAGTCCTGCTTCTGAAATGACTTTTTCTATCTTATCAAATCTTAGCACACAGGCGTACTGATCTTCGGCAACAACATATACAGAAGAGCCGACAAGAAGGATACCTATGAGCATAATTATAAGAACAACAATCATTGTTACAAGTTTTTTCATCGTTTAAAATCCTTTCTGCGTCAGTTCCGCGATTATTCAGTAAAGGTGTCAACTGGAAGCAGTTTCTGGAGTCCGTCGCCGGTGTCAATGTAGAGCGTTACACCTCCGAGCGCTTCCTCGAGAGCTTCGTAGTACATCCTGGTTTTGGTTATGTCGCGGTTAAGGGAGTACTGACCGTACATCGCATTGAACATCGAAACTTGTTTATTTGCTTCGTTGATACGGTCTTGTTTTTCGTACTGAGCTTGAGTTGTGAGTTTCTTCTGCTCGGATTCAACTTGTTTTGCTTTTTCAGCTTGATACTGGAGTGCCTGGTTCATCAGTGTCTGGCTTCTTTGTCCTGCGTTAATAACAGCAGCGAATGCCTCTCTGACAGCTTCTGTCGGCGGTTCACTGTCCTGAATCCTGACAGCTGTGACTTTCAAGCCAATATCATAACTTTCAAGTTCTTTTACAGTAAGGTCGTAAACCGATGCTTCGATCTGTGCTTTTCCGTCAGTCATAACATTATCAACTTTCATTGAGCCTACGACACTACGGATTTGACTTTGAATCAAAAGTTTAAGAAGCACGTCGGGGTTGTCGCAGTTGTAAAGGTATTTAACCGCATCGCTGATCTGATATTCGATGTAAAAGTCAATATTTACAATATTGTAATCTCCTGTTATCATCTTGCTTTCTGATTCAACGGTGACATTGTTACCGCCCTTGTCAGTTATGTAGCCAATTTCAAGCGAGCGGAGCTTATTTACATCTACAATAACAGCATTCTGAACAAACGGAATTTTGAAATGCAGACCTGCTGTTTTCACATCGGTTTGCTTACCGAAGGTGGTTATTACCGCAACTTGCTGGTCGTTTACAGTATAAAAAGATGAAAAAATAGCTGAAAGAGCTACTATAGCAATGGCGACGATGATGATCAGCAACAAAATCCTCGAAGCCTTCCATGTATTCGGCTTTTGGTAATAGGTGTTCTTGTTCATGTGTTCTCCTTCCTTACGGGAAATAAATTTCTTGGTTTTTCTTATCTTTTTCTGAGAAATTGATATTGTTGCACTGACAACAATATAATTATAACATACGCAATAAAACTACGCAATACCTTTTGATGAGTTTATATGAAAATATTATAGGCTCATATGAACCTATACATTAGGCAAATTACACATAAATCTATGTAGATTTTTAATAAAAACAACGAATCGAAAACCGACTGAGTTGTTTGATTAATAAAAAAGCTATTGACTTTTTATATGCCGTGGTGTAGAATAACAATACTATACGTAAACTCCTGTCCATTTTGACGGATAGAAAAAAAGTTCACGTATATATTCAGTTAGGAGGATATTCCCGAAATGAAGAAACGCTTAGCAGCAGTACTGCTTTTCATCTTGATTTTAAGCTCATCCGTGCTTTCATCATGCGTAAGTGTAATAAAACCGAAAGACGCTATTATCAAGGTTTATACTGTTTACGGCATTACAGGAGACTCGACAAAACCGGAAGCAATCCGTCAAGTTGAGCTTGCTATGAACAGAATACTTATCACAAACTTTGACGTTGCCATTAAGCTCATGCTGTTCCCTGAGGACGAGTATGACCAGGCAGTCCAAGATGCTTTCGACGAAATGGAAGCGTACGAATTAAAGAAGAAGGAAGAAGCATCAGCCTCAAAAGCTGCAGCTCTTTCAAATAAAAACAAACCCAAAGAACAAGCATCAGATGGTTCAGACGCAGAAAGCGGACTTACCGCTGATATGATATACGCGCTGCTTGAATCGGGAGCTGAAATTCCCCTCGATGTTCCGCGCATAGATATATTCCTCGTTCGCGGCAAGGAAGACTACTACAAGTTCGCCGATGAAGGCAAATTTACAAAAGAAGGTATTATTCAAAAGCTTGCGAGTGATGGTAAAGCTTTGACGAAGTTCGTCAACGCGTTTTTCATGGCAAACAGCAGCACTAAAGTCAGCGCCGCTAACTATAACGGCAAAGCTTATGGTGTTCCCAACAACGGTCCGATAGGTGAATATGAATATCTTGTTTACGATAAAGAACTTCTCCAGAAGTATGAATTTGATGCACCTTCGCTGAAAACCCTCGAAGATGTGGAGTTCTTCCTTGAAGCTGTTAAAGCAGGAGAAAAGGATGTTGTTCCGCTTACCGGCACAACAACTCCTAACAATGTATCGTTCCTCTTCCAGGACGGATTCCCGGTGGCTGTTGATGATAAAGGTTATGTTTTCGGAACCTATCTATCTGAAGAGCTTGAAGATTTCTATAGAATGCTCAACCGCTTCCGTTCAAAGGGCTACCTTCCTGAAGGTGAACTTAAAGACGACCAGCGTTTTGCAGTTACTATTGTAAAAGGTAACATCTCCGACATCGAAGCTCTCGAAAGAGAAACAGGTAGAGAATATGAATATGTTATCTACAAAAATCCTATAGGTACAGCTGACAACCTCCTTGAAAACGTATTTGCAATCAGTAAAGCTTGTGTTGCTGAAGAACTTACGGAAGCAGTTAAGATACTCAAAGTTCTAAACACAGATACCGAGGTTAGAAATATATTCCAATATGGTGTTATCAACGAAAACTATATCCTTAACGATGACAACCAAGTTGTTAGACTCAACGAAGACTATATGATGAACAGAGAGCAGACCGGAAACCAGTTCCTCTGTTATACACTCGAAGGTGAAGACCCCGATATTTGGGAAGCTGCGAAGAAGCAGAACCTTGAAGCGACACTCTCCCCCTTCATTTCATTAAACTTCAAGAGACTTGAGGTTCAGGCTGAAACGCCCGATGTTTCGGAAGAAGAGCCTGCTACGGACGAAAGCGCAGAAGTATCAGAAACCTCGACAGGACTTGCCGCTCCTTCAGAAGCAGAAGAATCTGAAGCACCGAAGGTTCTTGAACCTGACTACAAGACATTGTATACCAATATAACCAATAAATATTACGACGACCTTATAAACGGAACGGGCGATTTCGACGCTATATGGAGCGCGATTCAGTCCGAGCTTGAGGAAGCCGGCGATGGTTATATCAAAGCTTTGACTACAACCTTCTATAAGCAGATCAGAGCTGCCAGCCCGAATTATCCGACAGATCCGACACCTTATGACTATATGTCAGGAACCGATGCTACTGAGTCCGCAGCATCATAATAAAAACACATAACAAAAAACGGAACTGTCGCATTGACAGTTCCGTTTTTAATTAGCGAGATATTTTTTTATTACCGAATAGCTTTTTATAAGATCTGCTTCAGAAGTTGCGGCATTTGCAGCACTCGGCGATGGGAGAGCAATATTGTTTTTATAAAAGAATTTCCTGTAGAGCTTTGTTGCAACTTGCCCGGTGGTAAAAATCGCTGAGATACTGCATTTTTCAGTGATCATCTTAAGGTCATTCGGGACAGGGTTTCTAATGCTTGAATCCGATGCTCCGATTATCTCACAGCTAGCAAGGACATCCCACATCGCAATTTTGTTCTTTTGCAAAAAGCGCTTTTTGCTTTCAGTGTCCGGGAGCGGTTCAGGTATTCCGTCAGAAAAAACTGCAGCTAAAACTCTCCAGAAACGGTTTTGAGGGTGTCCGTAAAAGAAGCCGACATCCCTTGAAGCTGGAGAAGGGAAGGAGCCAAGGATTAATACCTTAGAATCAGCGTTGAAAAATGGTTTTATTGTGTGAAATTGTTCGCTTCTCATAATTATTACAGTCCTTTTTTAAAATTACTCTTACATTTTATTATATAATAAATTTGCTTCGAAGAATTGACAAAAGGGTTATTTTAATGTTATCATATTAACTACAAGATGCAGGCATAGTTTAGTGGTAAAACGACCGCTTCCCAAGCCGTAAATACGGGTTCGATTCCCGCTGCCTGCTCCAGCGCAAGGATTTGATGCGATATAACCATTCAACTCACCTACTTGCGCCACGAAATTCAATAAAATTAGATTGGACGCAATTTTATTGAATTTCCGCATGTTTCCAAAACGCCAGCTGCGCCTTGTATGTACAAGAAAATGATGCGACATAAACTTATAAGTAAGTTATTTGTGAAGCGTGAATGATTCGCAACCGGACTTCCGCTGAGTTGAAGTTCGGTCCAGCATGCCTGATATCGCACTATTAAACCGAAATCCGCGGTATACGCGGATTTTTCCATATTCAAACATGGGAAAAAAGATAATACCTTGGAGAGAAAAGTGAGACATTATTTTATTGATGATAAGAATTTAACTGATAGCTTTACCGAATTTTCTTACAGCTTCGGCGGTAAGAAAATTGATTTTGTCACAAACTCAGGGCTGTTTTCACCCGACAGAGTGGACCCGGAAAGCGATATTCTGCTCCGCAGTCTACCGCCTTTGACGGGAAGTCTGCTCGACCTCGGCTGCGGTTGGGGAGTAGTCGGTGTGACACTCGGAGCTGTTTACCCCATTTCTGTAACAATGGCTGATATAAATCCCAGAGCGCTCGCTTGTGCCGAGAAGAACGCTGCAAAAAACAATGTTAAAGCGGAAGTTGTTAAATCCGACTGCTTTGAAAACATTACGGGAAAGTTCGACACAATCGTCCTGAACCCGCCCATTCATGCAGGAAAGCAGGTTGTTTTCAGAATGTATGAGGGTGCGGCGGAAAGACTAAATGATGGCGGAAGGTTTTATATTGTAATCAGGAAAAAACATGGTGCTGAGAGCAGTATGAAGAAACTCGATGAGCTATTTTCCACTACTGAGCAAATATATAAAAAGGACGGAATTTTCGTAATCTCATCAGGAAGACCAAGGCAAAGGATCGGGGAAAACTAATACAATGATAAAACTCCTTAAATATCTTAAAAGTTATCTAAAAGAATGCATCCTCGCACCTCTTTTCAAAATGCTCGAGGCTTCATTTGAGCTTTTCGTGCCCTTCGTTGTGGCTGCGATAATCGACAATGGAATTAAAAATGCTGATAAAGCTTACATCATTCAAATGTGCGTTGTGCTTGTGATTCTCGGCATTGTAGGTTTTGCGAGTACAATAACCGCACAATATTATTCAGCGAAAGCAGCAGTTGGCTTCACCAAAAAGCTAAAGCATATAATGTTCAGCCATTTGCAGAGTTTTTCTTTCTCAAAGATAGACAACATCGGCACTGATACAATGATTACAAGAATGACAAGCGACATGAATCAGGTTCAGACAGGTGTAAACCTGACGCTTCGTCTGCTTCTTCGTTCACCTTTCATCGTGTTCGGTGCTATGATTATGGCATTTTCAATAGACTTTCAAGCGGCACTTGTGTTTGCGGTTGTAATTCCTCTGCTTTTTGCTGTTGTGTTCGCGGTAATGCTTTTATCAATCCCAATGTACAAAAAGGTACAGTCAAAGCTCGATGAAGTGCTCGGTAAAACAAGAGAAAACCTTACAGGTGTAAGGGTAATACGCGCATTCGGCATGGAAGAGACTGAAAAGGAAGAATTTGACGCTAAAAATTCTGCGCTGACCAAAATGCAGAAGCGTGTCGGAGCGATTTCCACTTTAATGAATCCTCTCACTTTTGTAATTATAAACCTCGGTATTGTGTTTCTTATCAATAGCGGTGCGATTCGTGTCGACGGTGGTAGCCTTACGCAAGGACAGGTTGTTGCCCTCTACAACTATATGTCGCAGATACTTGTCGAATTGATAAAATTCGCAAATCTGATAATTACCGTTACAAAAGCAGTAGCTTCAGGGAACAGGATAAATGCTGTTTTAGAGATACCGGGCGGCGAGGAAGGTTCAGAAAACAAAGCTATTATTAACCTTGACAATTCTGTTGAATTTAAAAATGTCAACCTCCGCTATGGTGACGACTCTGAGGATTCGTTAAAAGGCATAAGTTTCAAGGCCGAGAGCGGGGAAGTTGTCGGTATAATCGGCGGTACAGGCTCGGGTAAAAGCTCCCTCGTCAATATGATACCTGCGTTTTACACAGCAAGAATGGGCGAGGTTAAAGTCGGTGGAACAAATGTTAGCGATATATCGGTGGACAAACTCAGGGAAAAGATCGGAATTGTTCCTCAAAAAGCAACGCTTTTCAAAGGTACGATAAGAGAAAATCTGCTTTGGGGCAAGAATGATGCCGATGATAAAGAAATTGAAGAAGCTCTCATAGCAGCACAAGCAACCGATGTTGTCCGTTCTAAGGATTATGGGTTGGATTCAATAGTTGAACAGAAAGGCAGGAACTATTCAGGCGGCCAAAAACAAAGGCTTACAATTGCTCGTGCACTTGTAAAAAAGCCAGGGATTCTGATCTTGGACGACAGTTCATCTGCGCTTGACTATGCAACTGATGCAGCGCTCAGAAAAGCGATTACTGCGCTTGATTATAAGCCTACTGTTTTTATTGTTTCCCAAAGAACATCAGCAATAAAGCATGCTGATAAAATAATTGTGCTCGATAACGGCGAAATGGTCGGCATTGGTAAACATGACGATCTGCTTGAGAGCTGCGCTGTTTACAGGGAGATATACGATTCACAGTACCGAAAGGAGGCAAGAGCATGAAGGCGAGAACAAATGCTGATATAGGCATATTAAAAAAGCTGCTTGCATACCTTTCGGGTTATAAACTGCTTTTTTTGCTCTCTACCATTTCTGCGGCAGGCGGGGTTATATTTGCCCTGTATGTTCCTGTAAAGTTAGGTGATGCAATAGACCTTCTAATCGGTGCAGGACAGGTTGATTTTGTGAAACTTGCCGCGCTTTTAACCGAATGTGGGGTTTTCATAGCAATTTCTGCCGCTCTCCAGTGGCTTACAGGAATTCTTAACAACAGAATAACATACGAAATAATCCGAGACATTCGCCGTGACGCTTTCGCAAAGTTGGAAATTTTACCGCTCTCCTATATCGATACACACCCCTACGGTGACACAGTCAGCCGTATTATAACCGATGTCGACCAGCTTGCCGACGGTCTTCTATTAGGCTTTTCGCAGCTGTTTACGGGCATTGTGACAATCGTGACGACCCTCGTTTTCATGGTTATGCTGCAGCCAATAATCGCGCTTATTGTTGTTGTGCTTACACCAATGTCACTGCTTGCAGCAAAGTATATAGCTAAACATACCTATCAGATGTTTCTGGCTCAGTCCAAAACGAGAGCCGAACAGACAGGTTTTATCGACGAGATGATAAGCGAACTTAAGACTGTGAAAGCTTTTTCTCATGAAGAAGAGAATATGAAAAAGTTCGATGAAATCAATGAGAGATTAGAAGAAGTTTCACTCAAAGCGGTGTTTTACTCATCCCTCACTAACCCGACGACAAGGCTCATTAATGCTATCGTTTACGCCGCTGTCGCACTTGCGGGTGCCTTCTTCTGTATAACACCGGGCGGAATTTTTACAGTCGGAAACCTCAGCGCACTGCTTTATTTTGCAAATCAGTACACAAAACCATTCAATGAAATTTCCAGCGTAATAACGGAGCTTCAAAATGCTTTTGCCTGCGCTTCGCGTGTCTTTATGCTCATTGACGAGGCGCCTGAAGCGCCCGATGCACCTGATGCGGCTGTACTTCAAACAGCAGAAGGCAGAGTTGAACTTGATAATGTAGCTTTCTCATATGTGCCTGAACGACAACTAATTAAGGACCTGAGTTTGTCTACAAAACCCGGGCAGCGCGTTGCAATAGTCGGACCTACGGGCAGCGGCAAAACAACGCTGATCAACCTTTTAATGCGCTTTTACGATGTCGACGAAGGAAGCGTCAAGGTTGACGGACACGATATCCGAACTCTTACAAGGAAAAGTCTTAGGGCAAATTACGGTATGGTGCTCCAGGAGACATGGCTTAAATCGGGAACAATCAGAGACAATATAAAAATGAGCAAAAAAGATGCCACCGAAAACGAAGTAATTGCGGCGGCAAAAGCATCCTATGCTCATAACTTCATAAAGAGACTTCCTAACGGATATGACACAGTCATAGGGGAAGACGGCGGAAGTTTGTCTCAGGGGCAAAAACAGCTGCTTTGCATCTCGAGAATAATGCTCAGCCTGCCGCCTATGCTGATTCTTGACGAAGCGACATCATCTATAGATACAAGAACGGAACTTAGGATACAGGACGCTTTCGCAAAGCTGATGAAGGGCAGAACCACCTTTGTTGTCGCCCACAGGCTTTCTACAATTAGAGAAGCTGATGTGATTCTTGTTCTCAAGGACGGGCAGATAATCGAAAAGGGTAAACACGATGAGCTGTTAAATGCAAATGGCTTCTACGCAACTTTATACAACAGCCAATTCGCAGGAACTGAATAAAAGAAATTAAGATATCGTAAAGATTAATTTCTGTTTTGTAACACTCAAGAGCTGTTTGGTTGGAAATATATACAATTTTATTTTTGCAAATAGACAGAACCTATGATAAGATTTATACAAGATTATTTGCATTTTACACAGTTGGAAATTATAAATAATTAAGGGTTTATGGTGAAAATTTGGATTTCAACAATTGTTTTTTACAAGAATTAAAGGTAGAAACAGCAAAAGAAATAAGCCAATGGGAATACGATGAACCATACGATGTGTATAATTTTAAGGGTCGTCCTAATGGTTATTTAATGGACCAAAAAACATGGGGAACAGAACAGTTTGCATTATGCTATGATAATATCCTTGTAGGACAGATTGCTTGCCAATTTGATGACGATAATTTATGGGTAGGTTGGTCACTATCACCTAAATTATGTGGCAGAGGGAATGGACATTTGTTTGTAAAGAGATGCATCGAAGAAATTCGAAAAATAAAAACATACAACGGTAAAATATATTTAAGAGTATCGGCTTCTAACAAAAGAGCAATTAAGGCGTATCAAAAATCGGGATTTGTTTATTTAAAAACAATTCAAGATGGAGTTGCGTACTCAAATAACATTGAAGACTTTTGGGTTATGGTAAACGAATAAACCATTCATTTTTTACCGTTTGCTGAATGGTTATGATAATTCTATCACTTTTAAATTAGACAACGGAGGTGTTACAATATGATAAGACAAATTAAAAAAGAAGAAATTCCTGAGTGCGTAAATGTAATAAAGGATAGTTTTTTAACTGTAGCTTCAGAATTTGGTATTACTCAAGAAAATGCTCCTCGTTATGTTGCGTTTGCAACTACTGATGAAAGATTGTTATGGCAATTTAACGAAGGACGTTCAATGTTTGCTTATTTCAATAATGATAAAAAAATTATTGGATATTATTCGTTGGAAAAGCAAGGAAACAGCGAATGCGAATTAAATAATCTTTGTGTTTTAAATGATTTTCGGCACAAAGGTATTGGCAAAGAATTGTTACACCATGCCTTTATACATGCAAAAGATTCCGGTTGCAAACAAATGAATATTGGCATAACTGAGGAAAATGTTAAGTTAAAAAACTGGTACGCATCATTCGGTTTTATACATATTGGAATAAAAAAGTTTGACTTTTTTCCATTTACTTCGGGCTATATGAAAAAAGAGCTATAAAAGCTAATAATATTAGAATAATATTGTCTAAAAATAAAAACCGACGATAAGGAGATTTTCTTCTTTTCGTCGGTTTTTCGTTTCCGAATACTATTTTATTTAGGATTTGCTTCGGTTGTATATCAGTCTACTTCTACCCAGTGAGTGATTCCACCGTTGGAATTACCCATAATGAGTGCGTCGGCGGTGATTCGCTCGATGCTCATTGGCTCTACTGTTACAGTCCAAACAAGGGATCTCTCATCTCTGAGCTTGTAATACGGCTTTCCTTCGACTACATACCAGTAGTATCCGTTTTCGAATGTCAAAAGGTTTTTATCGGCATAACCGGGAATGTTTCCTTCTTCATAGTAATAAGGTTGTGCCTTCATCTGCGCGTCAAGGATGTTTCCTTCTGTGTCACGTGCCATCGTCATAAGCGCGCCGGAAGGTGCACCTCTCTTGTAAATCTTAAAGGTTCTCGGTTTATCACCGAGATTAATGAAGGTGAAATTATCCGAATACTGCACCATCCAGTTACCGGTGTTAGCCGCATGACCTCTACCGTCCGCATGGTTGTTGTCGATGATAATGGGGTTTCCGTCAACATCGATGTACTCGAATGTCATCATATCTGTGCCGATCGCTTTTGTAGTAGTGTTGGGGTTAAGGCTTGTGAGCCACTCCCTGCCGGTGATGCGGTATTTTACAGGCGTGTATTCTTGATAAGGAGCGGTCTTTGTACCGAAATTTGTGTCACGCTCGTTGGTGTAGGCTATAGGAAGCTTACCGGAAGGCGTTTTATCGTTAACGGCAAAGGTAATGTTTGATTCTATGAGTCCTAAATGCGGGTCTGTTCCCTTGTACTGCGCTCCAAAATCAATGCCGTCTCTTGTGACAATATAACCCTGCGGCGCAGGTTTTGCCTTTACTTGAGAAGGGGCCGTGTATACATAGAAAGTACCAGTAACATCGCCGCCCTCAACGCTGAACAGCACTACACCGTTGGAGCATTTTCCGTTAAGTACGGGCTTATCGGCAGTGCCACCGATATTTGTTCCAGCATAAGCGTCAGCTGTCGTTCCACCCATTACATAGATATATTCACCAACAGGAACTGTAACCTTTACAGGGCTGAAGGGCTTTGGTGTGTAATCGATGTAATCGCATCCGACATAAATCGGGTTGACTTTGCCGCCATCAAGGAAATAATCTTTTGGAAGCTCGAAACGGTAGTTGAAAAAATCACTCCATGATCGCTGACCGAGCCACTCTCCTTCGACTTGATAACCGACATTGTAGACCGTCACCACTGCGTCCGTTTTTCCCTCGTTTAGAATCTGATAGCCGAGGTAGAAAGGTGCACCGGTATGGTTGGAATGCTCATGGGTGAATTCATACATTCCGCTCATGTTGGTGTTTTGAATTATTGCTTGACCCACATCGCTCTTGCGAAGCATTTCGGGGTTGTTTGAATATATGTAACTACCGCCTTCGCGTTTATTATACGCGATTTCGGCGGTGTGATATAGCTTTCCAAACTCGTCAACCTCAAAGCTGAACTCACCTTCGGGGAAGATGTTTTGGTACGGTTGACCGTTTTTTGCAGTCCCGATTTTAGCTTCGGTTGTTATATCATAGGTCTTGATTTTACCGTTTTCAGTAATTTTCATTCTATATCCTTCTTTTTCGACGATAGTGCCCTGACTAGCTTCAGAGGTGAGGTCAGAATTAGCCCTACTCTCACCAGCTTCTTTGCCACTGCATCCGACAAGCAGAATAAGGAGCAGTGCAGGTAATAACCTTTTAATCCTCATGCTTTTACCCATCCGCCATTTTCGAAAACAGGAATTTCTGTGCCGTCTGCTGTAATTCCGGTTATCGACAGGTCCGCTGTTCCGAACATAAAGTCAACATGGGAAACAGAATCGTTGCAACCCTTTGCTGTTCGCTCATCTTTTGTCATATCCGGCCCGCCTTTCATTGTCATAGCATAAGCGCTTCCGAGGGCGAGGTGACATGCTGCATTTTCGTCGAATAAAGTGTTGTAGAACAGTATTCCCGTCTGCCTGATGGGGGTTTCGTAAGCGACAAGCGCAAGCTCGCCGAGGTAGGAGGAACCTTCATCGGTGGCAAGCAGCTGAGTTAGAGCCTCTTTGCCCTTCTTAGCACCGTAATCGACAACCTTACCGTTTTCGAACCTGAAATAAAAGTCCTCAACCATTACGCCTTGATAACTCAGCGGGAGAGAAGCATAAACGATACCATTAACCTTTTCACGGTGTGGCATTGTGAAAACTTCTTCCGTGGGCATATTAGCCTGGAATTCAACACCGTCAACAGTTTTTTCGGAGCCGCCCGCCCAGATATAATCTTCAGCAAGCCCGATTTCGATATCTGTGCCAAGGCTGTTTTTAATCTTCATTGACACAATCCCACTTTCGCCGAGAAAACGGCAATGTGAGGCGAGAGCGGCAGAATGTTCAGCCCATTCCTTAACGGGGTCTTCATTACCGGATATTCTAACAGCTGATAGTATGCTGTCCCAAAGTTTATTCTGTGCTTCTTCGGCAGATAACTCAGGAAACACCTTTGACGACCACTTTTTGCCCGGATAGGCGACAACAGTCCACTGGTTTTCACCTTTGTCTATCTTATCATAGTAAGGTGAATTAGCTTTCATAACAGCTTTTTTAGATTCACCGATTTTAAGCTGGTCAAGACCTTCGAAAGCATCAGGATCATCGCCGGTTATACTAATAAAGCAAGCACCCTCATTTGCGTATTTCATCAGTCTATCTACAGACCAGCTCGGAACATCACAGAGGGTTTCGGTCGTCGCATGTTTGAAACGCAGCCGCTGTGAAGCGCTATCGCTGTAAATTGTTATTACATCTTTTGCACCTGCTAAGAATGCTTTTTCGGTTATAAGGTTCGCAAACTCATAACATTCTACCGGAGTACGAACGACTGCTATTTGATTTTTCTGAACATTTACACCCGTTTTGACAATGAGTTCGGCATATTTCTTTACATCAGCTTCTCTATACATTTATTAAAATCCTTTCTGGTGAATATTATCGTCTGTTTCCCAATCTCTGGCTCTTGTTACAGCCTTATGCCATCCATTTATAAGCTTTTCGCGCCACTCGGGGGTAACAGCAGGTCTGAAAGTGCGTTCGGGCTCAAATTTATCACTAAGCTCTGCTGGGCTCTTGTAGTAACCGATTGTGAGTCCTGCAAGGTAGGACGCTCCCATTGCTGTCGTTTCGATACAGGCGGGGCGGTCAACTCGTACATTAGAAATGTCGGCCTGCATCTGCATGAGAAGGTTGTTAGCCGATGCACCGCCATCAACCCTGAGGGTGGAAATCTTGATGTTGGATTCGCTTTGCATCTGCTTGATAACGTCGTTTGATTGAAGAGCAATCGCTTCAAGTGCGGCTCTGACGATATGCTCGCGTTTGATGCTGCGGGTTATTCCGACTATTGTTCCTCTTGCGTACGGATCCCAATACGGAGCACCCAGCCCTACAAATGCGGGCACAAGGTAGATTCCGCCGCTGTCGGGTACCTTCTCGGCAACCCTCTCGGAAGCCGCTGCTGTTGGTATCATTTTCAGGTCGTCACGCAGCCACTGCACAAGGGAACCGGATGTGAAAACAGAACCTTCAAGAGCATAGTTTACAAACCCATTCGTTCCGCACGCAATCGTTGTGATTAGTCCGATTTTCGAGCGGCAAGCGACACGCCCGGTGTTCATAAGCAAAAATGCGCCTGTTCCGTAAGTGTTTTTTGTGTCTCCCATATTGAAACAAAGTTGACCAAACATCGCAGACTGCTGGTCTCCGGCAACTCCGGCAATAGGTATTGGCGAACCTAGGAAGTCTGTCTCGCCATACATATGGCATGAGGGGTAGACTTTGGGGAGCATAATTTCGGGGATATCGAACAATTCGAGGAGTTCCCTGTCCCATTCGAGCGTATGTATATTATACATCATTGTGCGGGAAGCATTCGTGTAATCGGTTGCAAATGTTTTCCCCTTTGTCATATTCCAAATAAGCCAGGTATCGATTGTTCCGAAAAGAAGTTCGCCGTTTTTAGCGCGCTCTCTTGCACCGGGAATAGTATCAAGAATCCATTTTAGTTTTGTAGCGGAAAAATAAGAATCGATCGGTAGTCCGGTTTTGTCGCGGATAACGCTTTCAAAGCCCTCGGCTTTCAGTTTATCGCAATAGTCCGCTGTACGGCGGCATTGCCAAACTATCGCGTTACATATAGGCTTACCACTAAATTTTTCCCACACAACAACCGTTTCGCGCTGATTTGTGATGCCAATGGCAGAAATATCATTTGTCTTTACCTTAGCCAATGACATAACTTCAGTTGCACATTTAATTTGATTGTTATAAATCTCGACCGGGTTATGTTCGACCCAGCCATTCATAGGATAAATTTGTTCGTGGGGCATTGAATAAGTCGCGATAGGTTCGCTTTTTCTGAACAGGATGCACCTGGATGATGTTGAGCCTTGATCGAATGCGAGGAGATATTTCATTTTTTAATATTCCGCCGTTCGCGTTTTTAATCCGGAAGAGCAAAAAGCTGCTCTCGGAAGCGTAACGTTCTTATGTCCTTTCAATTGGGTTTATACGAATGTTATACAAATTATAATCTAATGATTAAAACTTTATTTTAGTATAGCAAAAACTTATATTAAAAACAATAGTTAATCAGCTTTAATACCGCAATTACAATAAAAATTCTGCTGTTTTTGCGGAAAAACAATAATATCTCTTGTCAAAAATATTTAGCTGTGATATAATCAAGTAAACACATTTATACACGGATAATTATCAGAACCCGTGTAAGAAAATGATCCGCATTAACTGCGGATTACCGAATAACAGGAGGCTGTCATAATGGCAAAGACCAAGGTCGCGATTATCGGATGCGGTACAATCGCTAACAGCGCACACATTCCGAGCTACATGAACAATAAGGATGTAGAAATTAAATATTTCTGCGACATCATCCCCGAAAGAGCAAAAGCTGCCGTTGAAAAATATGGCTGCGGTACAGCTATCACAGATTATAAGGAAATACTCGCTGATCCCGAAGTTGAAGCAATTTCCGTCTGTACACCTAACAAGATGCACTCGATCATATCGATCGACTGCCTCAAGGCTGGCAAGAACGTTCTTTGCGAAAAGCCTGCAGCTCGTATCTACTCTGAAGCAGTAGAGATGAAAAAGGCTCAGAACGAAACAGGTAAAGTCCTTAACATCGGCGTTGTCAACAGATTCAACGGCGCAGTTAACAAGATTCGCGAAATGATCGCTAACGGTGATCTCGGCGAAGTTTACCATGTTTATGTATCTTTCCGCGCCCACAGATCCATCCCGGGTCTCGGCGGTGCATTCACAACAAAAGAAATCGCTGGTGGCGGCGTTCTCATTGACTGGGGCGTACACTACCTCGACATTGTTATGTTCTGCACAAACGATCCTACACCTAAAACAGTTTCAGCTAAAGCATTCTCGAAGCTCGGCGTTGACATGGAAAACTATGTTTACGAAGGCATGTGGGCTGAAAACACAAAGGACCTGAACGGCACTTATGACGTTGATGACTTTGTTACAGGTTTCGTAAGAACAGAAGGACCGACAATCACATTCAATGGCGCATGGGCTCAGAACATCGGTATCGCAGAAGGCTATATCGACTTCATCGGCACAAAAGCAGGCATCCGTCTCAACTATGGCGGAGACTTCACCGTTTGGGGAACCGAAGACGGTAAACTCACAAACTGCAAGCCTGAATTCGAACACAACAACGCATTCCAGACCGAAATTGACTCGTTCATCCGCTGCATAAAGACAGGCGAAAAGCTTCCTTCACACATCGACACTGTTGCAGTAACAGCGAAGATGATGCAGGCTATGTACGATTCCTCCGAAACCGGCAAGGAAATTGTTCTCTAAGAAAACGTAAAACATCAGGACGAGTAGCAAATGCTACCCGTCCTGATGTTTTTTATTTGAGATGCGATATTTTCCATTCTTTGAGAAGCCATTCGTTTCTTTTTATAAGCCAAGTACGAAGATATTCGTAATTTTCTTCGAATGTCTGAAAGGGTATTCTCTCAAAAAGAACGTCTTTACTGTTTACCGGCCACTTTGTAAAGTTTTTTGAAAAGCTCTCACTGTATTTGATAAGCAGGATATCCATCTGATTTTTTCCGAGTGAATTGTCTGTTGTAAGATTTTCTATTATCGGCTGAAGCTCAATGTAACGTGCTTTTACCTTTTCAACGAACCAAGGGCATTTAAAGAAATGTTTGTACCAAAGACCGCGGCAGTAAAACTTTTCTGTACTGTCTCCGGTAGTAGTTGCATTGTTATATTCGCGATAATAATCAAAGTCAGCATTTCCGGTGGAAAGGTCTAAATCCCAAATCGGGCCACCGTAAATTTTACCTCTTTGGATATAGAAACGTGTTGAGCTTGTCTGGAAGTCAACATTCTTAAACAGCTCGTTGGCAATGTAGAAATCAACCATAGAAGGTATATCAAAATATTTTTCTATATCCGATTGTTCCTTTGATTCCAAAGCCTTCTCAGCTTTAGAGAAAAAGTCAATTAAAAACATCTTTTGCTGGCTGTCCGGAAATTCGGGAGCGTTGAAACCGAATAAAATATTGTATACGGGAGTGCGGATATTGGATGGGTTTTTGTAGTTTTCCCGTGGCTCGTACTCAAGCAGAAATTCGTTCAGTCTTGGGTTTAAATTGACTCTTGTTTGGCCTATGTCAATAGCTTCCGAAAGAAGATAACTGCCGTTGTATGCGCCGTTGATATAGACATCGACGAATCTTGTGGACTGGGTGTACCTGAGCCCTATATTTGCAGCAAAGTCAAAGCTGAGCTTATTTCTTATAAGTGACTTGTCGTACATATTGGCAAGCAGTACCCACTTTTTAGCTTTACCAAGCCCGAGAAGATCCTGGCTTTCCGAGAATTTTATATTATATGGTTTTTTTGCACCGCTTGAGGTGGAGTTGCCTCTGATTCTAACCTCGCCTGAACTGTCGCTGATCTCAGCGTATTTACCGGAGGGATCGTTAACTTTAAGGGTTGCGGCTATAAAAGAATCTCGGTTTATATCAGCTGTACAGGTGATATAAATACGTGGTACAATCTCTGATTTTATCTCAGGCTCAGATTCGGCAGCAGAGCTGTCATCAGACGAAGTGTTGCTGCTTTCACTTTTTGAAGATGTATCAGTTTTGCTTGATTCATTTTTGCTTGTCTCGGTTTTGCTCGTTTCGACTTTGCTTACAGTCGATACAGTTTTAGATTCAACCTCGGAAACAGCAGCGGAGGAATCGGGAGATGACACCTCTGAAGAACTATCATCGGTTGACAAGGATGAGGATGTTCCGTCTATGGATGTTTCAGAAGAAGTATTATCTTTTTCAGACTGAGTGTCCGAGCTTGTAGTGTGTACTTTAGATGTAGCTGAGGAAACAGCATCAGTTTTTTCTGAAGTTACAGCTGATGAATCTTCAAAATCTGAGCTACATGCCGCCAAAATTAAGGTAAATGAAAGCATCAGGATTAGATAAAATAAAACTTTTTTCATTAATGTACTGCGATGACTCGCTAACCTCCTTAAAAGGGGATGGTTCGTAGACGCGCATTTTTTGAAATTTTTATCGTTGGCGCGTAAACGCAAGCGGCTTCAAAAGATAAGCCTTTGTGATTGTTCTCTTGCGGATATTATAACACACGAAGTATTTATACACAATAACAAAAAAACAGTGAAAATAACGATCAGAAGAAATTGACAACAAGGATGATTAATGTTAATATGGTATGTAATAAAATGTCGCTTATTGTAAGCGGCGGAATGGAGGATGGACATGCTTAACCGTGAAATCGTAGAACTGCTTAATGAGCAGATTAACAAAGAGCTGTTTTCAGCATATCTTTATCTTGGTATGGCGGATTACTACGCTGACCAGAACCTTGACGGATTCGAGAACTGGTTTTACGTCCAGGCACAAGAGGAGAGGGATCATGCTATGCTCTTCAGACGCTATCTTCAGAACAACGACGAAAAGGTAACGCTACTTGCAATAGAAGCGCCCTCAAACAGCTATGATGTGTATGAAGCACCCCTCGCTGCTTCTCTGAAGCACGAACAATTTGTAACCGCTTCAATCAACAATATCTATGCTGCGGCTTATAGAGATAAGGATTTTCGCACTATGGAATTTCTTAACTGGTTCATCAAAGAGCAGGGTGAGGAAGAAAAGAACGCGACCGACCTAATCAGAAAATTTGAGCTTTTCGGCAGCGATGCAAAAGGGCTGTATATGCTAAACCAAGAACTCCTCGGTAGAGTATATGCTCCACCTACCCTTGTGTTTAACTAAAATTAAATAGTATGGGTATAAGTCCGTGGTGAAATTTCGTTCACCACGGATATTTTTTGTGTAAAGTTAACAGAAACATCTTTAAATATTTGTGAAATATGAAGGTTGTTTTCTAACACTTTTGCAAGTATACTGGTGTTAGCAAGGTGTTAGAATAGTATTAGAATAAAGAGCGGTGATAAGTATGGCTGAAATCGAAAAAGAAAATCGTCTTTCTTCTATTATATTAGGAGATGATAAAGCTGGTGTGATTGTTGAGGGACCGAATCAGGGTTCTATAATAACTGAAAAAGTCTCCTACGGTTCGGGCAAAAGCACTGATGAAGATATTGATGCAATAAATTTTGAGCAGAAAAGAGCGACAGCTACTGAGCTAAGTTTTAAAATATTAGAGAAAGCTCTTAATGGTGTCGGAATAGAATTAGATAGTGAAGTCCAGAAAAAACTCGGGATAATAAAGAGTAAAAATGTATATACAAATTTCGGTGTATTGGTTTCTGACCAATGTTCCCATAGCATCAGGGTTAATATTTTTGAAGGCAACTCAAAAACACTTTTCCGAGAAAGACATGAATTTACAGGTTCCGTCCTCAAGCAGTTTGATGATGTATGCAATTTTATTGAAGCAAAGTACAGTAAACGCTTCCCCTATGAAGCGGTCAAAGCGGCTGTCAGCAATGCCATCATTCATAGAAATTATTCTTTTAGCGGAAGCATATTAGTTAATATATTTGTCGACCAGATAGAGATCCTTTCAATAGGGGGACTTATCTCACAAATAACAGTTGATGATATATTAGCAGGCATTTGTCAACCCCGCAACAAAAGACTTGCCGATCTTTTTTCCCTTGTCAACGCGACAGAATCCTATGGTGCGGGAATGCAGACGATTATTTCAAGCTATAGAAACATTGAAGCAAAACCCTCTATGAAAATAACCGACAACCTTTTTGTTATCAAGCTTCCGAATAGGAGCAGTAAGGCGGTCGAGCTTACAGAGCATGAGAAAAAAATAATGAATTATATCTTATCAAACACAAGTATCACAAGAAAAAAAGCGGAAGAAATTTTAGGTGTTTCTCAGACAATGGCAGGCAGAGTACTTAGGCAGCTTGTCGAGAAGGAGATGCTGCGTCAAATAGGAGGGAGTGTTAACCGAAAATATATTGTCAATGTTTAGTTTTAGGGCGCTATACAAAAATAAAAAAAGGAGACTGCAAGAGATGAAGATTGAGTTTAACCGATTCAAGTCCGCAACTGCCGCTTTTCTTTTAATTTCAGTGCTGTTTACGCTATTTTCCTGTACTGTGGACTCTCCAGACGACAGTTCCGCAGCAGAAATCAGTACTGTGGTTGAAGAAAGTGTTTATACACTGCCGGAAAAGGATCTCGACGGTGCGGTTATCAAATTCGTTGTTCCCGGCTCTACATACGCATATTACGAATCCTTTGATATTTATGCCGATGAAACAGGGCATGGGCTCATAAACGACACTGTTTATGAGAGGAATATGGTTATCCAGGATAAGTACAAATGCAAGATCGAAGAAGAAAAGATGGCAAATATTTCGCAGTATATGCTGCAGATGGTAAATGCCGGCGACGAAACAAACAATGTCTACATGCCGATGCTCAATGACGCGGTGCGTATTATACCCGACAATGTTATGCTTGATTTAACTCAGATTGAAAACCTTGCGCTCGATATGCCTTGGTGGGATCAAAACCTCAAAAGCGACCTATCAATGGCGGGTAAGCTCTACTTTGCAACAGGCGACATAAGTACTCTCGATAACGACTGCACGATGGTTGTGTTTTTCAACAAGAAGCTAATTAGAGATTACGAGCTTGAAAATCCTTATACGCTTGTTGAAAACAACGAATGGACTTTGGACAAAGTCTATACAATGAGCAAAGTTGGCACAATCTCAAACGGTGATGATGTTTGGGATAACAAAGATAAGTACGGGCTTCATGTGGCTTTCAACGCTCCCCACTCATTTTATTTCGGCTCAGGTGGCACCCTTGCTTCTATAGACGAAAACAAAAACATCAGCATTGGTTTGAAAAATGAGTCAAATATAACAAAGCTAATTAAGGTGTTCGAGGTTTCTTACGCCCATGATGTTGTGACGAACAAAACAAGCGGATGTAACACCTTTGAAGCAATTTGTGAGATGTTTATGAACGATCAGATTATCTTTACAACCTTTGCTCTGATAGACATTAAACAGTTCAAAGAAAAAGAAGGATTTGAGTTCGGCATCCTGCCATATCCCCTTTATGATTCATCTCAGAAAAACTATTATAACTTCATCAGCACCTCCCTCGTACCCGTTATAACAATTCCGAAAACTTGCCCAAATCCCGAAGATACAGCTCTTATAGTAGAGGCTATGGCCTATTATTCTAAAGACACGCTAACAAAGGCTTATTATGATGTCACATTAAAGCACCGCGACCTTCAGGACAAGGAATCCGGAGCTATGCTTGATATAATTTTTGCAAGCCGTGTGTATGATCTCGGTTATATCTACAACTGGGGCGGTATAGGAATGCTGATTGAGAATATGAATTCGAGGAATTCAGATAATATCGTCTCAGAATTTCAAGCTATTGAATCAGCAGTACAGGCAGCAATAAACGAAACTCTTGAATCACTTGATTTCTTAAATTAAAACCTCAGGAAAGGTAAAAACCCAATGAAAAAGCTCGGCAATCAAGACAGAAAGAAAACCTATATCGAAAGCGTCGACAACTGCCTTTTATGGATTGAAAATCAGATGCTCTCCTACAACAGAGGAAGTGTCGGCGTTTATGAGCGCATAAGGATCGATGTAAACAGAAGAGTTTGCTGGACAAGACCGGATTGTAACAGTGAAGTTGCAAGAGTGCTCGCTAAGAGAGAAAACGCTGACTACAAAGATGTTTACGTAAATATCGTCGATTGGCTGCTCTCTGTTCAAGATAACAACCCTCTCTCAGCATGGTACGGTTCGTTCCCCTTTTATCTTTACAATGGTGAATACAGCGACCTGTCCGGTGAAGCGAGATTCCAAAACGATAACGGTAAGGTTTTAATAGCTCTGCTTGATATGTATGAAATAACAGCAGATAGCCGTCTGAAGGATGCTGCTGTTAAACTCGCTGACTACTGGCTCTCAATTCAAAGACCGGAAGGCTATTTCTTCAGATATGACAAGTACATAACTCAAGGTTTATACAAGGGTCCATGCTTTGTATTTTGGTTAGCTGCTGGAATCGCTCAGTGTTATGGGATGACAGGTGAGAAAAAATACCTCGAAAGCGCGATAAAGGCTTTTGATTATCTACTTCCTCTGCAGCTGGAAAGCGGAAGGTTCGCCACTACATACGAGATGCTCAAGCACGAAGATTGGAGACCACCGTCGTCTGAAAGCTCAATAGCCCTTTTCTGTCTTGCAAGAGCGTGCCGCTATATTGACGACAACCGCTACAAAAAAGCTTTTCTTAGGGTTGCGGATTATGTACTTACGCTGCAAGCGGAATGCGGTGCGATTATAAACAGCGATGCCGACAGTTTAAATGCTTCACTTCAGGAAAATCCGATGATTTGCGACCTCGTTTACACAGAAGGTTTTGCTTTGATGGGATTTGTTGAAGGCTATAAAGTGTCCGGGAAGGATATATTTAAAGATGTCGCAATTAAGCTCGGTGATTTTTTAGTTTCAATTCAGTGCAAGGGTGAAAGCCCGCTTTGGGATGGAGCATGGAGAGGGACATTCAACACCGAAACGATGAAATGGGACGGCAGAGCGAACCAGAACAACAATATCGACGAGGGTGGTATGTACTCAGTTTATACAGGCTGGTGTGCTGCGACAATAATGGACGGACTGCTTGGGGTTATTGAAATAATGTAGTTATCCATTTTAACTTTATTTGCGTGAGAATGGAGTAGATAATGTTAAGAAAAATAATATATTTATTTTTCTGATGGTGGTTATGATGATTATATCTTCTTGTTCAGAAACATCATCCGAATCTGTTGATAATTCGATGATATATGATAACTCGAGCTCTTCAACAAGCCAAAATGTGCTAGAGGATGAATCATTACCCCCGGATAACATTTTCGGCGATCCAGTTCCATCAAAAATAGATATAAACTCGGGTAAATTTACTGCTATAGGAGATATTGATTCGAAAAATATAACAAATAACGCTGATGGATATTCGTATATCAGTATATTTACTCCACCAATCGATATTTCTGGATTCCCAAATCTAAAGGAAAACGGAAACCAATTATATCGACTCCTTCTTACCGATAAAGATAAGTACTCGAGTGGAAACAACTGGCTTGCGTGGAGTACATCGGGAGGTCATGTTCGCTTCAGAACAGATGCAACAAGCCTTAAGATCGAAGTAATGCTTCAGTATTCTAATTCAGCCGCTGGTATGCAAGAGTTTACACTGGGTGGCATATCGGGTATTGATGTTTATGTGGGTACAGGAACAGCAAGAGAATTTAATTGCAGTATTGAGCCTGCAACAGAACCAACCTATAATGGAACGGTTACGCTTGATTCAGGTATAAAGGAAGTTATGATTAATTTACCATTATATGCGGGAATTAAGTCATTTGTTATTGGATTTCCTGAGGAATCAAAGATTGCCGAACCATTACCATACACGTACGAAAAACCGATAGTGTTTTATGGTTCTTCAATTACACAAGGTCAGTGTGCTTCTAGAGCAGGAACATCATATGTAAATGTTTTGGGGAGAGCGCTTGATTCTAACATTGTTAATCTTGGGTTTTGGGGAACTGCATTTGGGGAAACGGAAGTAGCTGAATATATAGCTTCTATTGATATGTCTGCATTTGTATTTGATTATGATTACAATGCTAATACATTAGAAAAGTTAAGCGAAACACATTATCCTTTCTACAATATTGTCAGGGCTGCACATCCGGATATTCCTATTATATTTGTATCACGATGCAATTACAGCAATTCTGATACCGATGCTGTGCAGTGTCGTAGACATATAATTGAAAATTTCAATAAAGCCAAAGCAGAAGGTGACAACAATGTATATTTTGTAGATGGTAGCCTGTTTTTTGCTAATGGTATTACCAGCAGTTATACTGTGGACGGAATGCACCCAAATGATATGGGCTTCATGAGAATGGCAGAAGATATTTATCCTGTACTAAAAGAAGCACTTGAAAAACAGAATAGTTAGAAGTTATTTTAGGGGGAGTTAATTGAATGAGAAAACTTGTATCGATACTTATGATAATCGTTTTTCTGATTTTTACTGTCAGTAGTTGTTCTAATCCCAAATCTCAAAACAGCGATATTATAAGTTCTGAAGAAGAAAGCGAACAAGTATCAAGCATTTCCGAAACGTCTGAACAAGAAAACAAGGTGGTAAAATCAGATATGGTTTACAATGTTAAGGATTTTGGAGCAAAGGCTAACGGCGCAGATGACTCAGCGTCAATACAGGCTGCGATCGATAAATGCGCGAGCAGCGGCGGCGGCACTGTCTTTTTCCCGGCAGGTACATACTCCTTGAAATCCACAATCGTAAAGAAAGCAAAAGTCAGCCTTGTGGGTAGCGGGATGTATGCTACATACTTAAGCTGGATAGGCAGTCCGAACAGCGCGATGATAGACACGGCAAATCACGCACTTTGGGGCACATCGATTGAAAATATGTTCTTCAGCACTGCAAATGTCCAAAAAGTAACCGGAATCTTAGGCGGCTCTACTTTGCAGAACTACAATTCCGCTATAGGAACATTCAAAAACCTTGTATTTTCAGGCTTGTACTGCGGCATTAGCGGAAATGCAGAACCTACGGGTGTTGGCATTTTCGACTGCAACTTTGAGAACATTTTTGCATCCGCCTGTACTTATGGGCTTCATCTTTACGGCTCAGGAAACACAATCGTTCATCCCCGACTTGCAACATGTGAGGTCGGAATAGTTCTTGACTATCTCAACGGCGAATCCTTTGACGGAATCCATGTTATTGGTGGTATATTTGCATCCAACAAAACCGATATTTTAGTTCCTGCTAAAAGCGGCACAAGACCCTGCAACTTTGTCGGAACTTGGTTCGAGGATGCTTCTGAAGGCATCATAACAATAAAAAACACAGACACCCGAATCATGAATATGACTTTCCGTGATTGTATGCTCAACTCCAAAGCGGACGGCAAAAACTTTTTCATGTTTGACGCTTCAAAAGCGCTCGGAGTCATAACACTCGATTCATGCACTGTTGTAAACAATGCGGGCATAATCGAGCCTGAAAATCCCTCATCTAAGCTTGTGGTCAAAAACCTTCAGGTTTATGACAGCGACCGCAGCTATATCATCAATGACTCAGCTCACGGAAAGTTCAGCGCAAAAGGTGACGGAACAAAGAAATCATATGTTGTTACCCACAACTCCGGTTTTGTCCCATCCTTTGCAAATGTGACAATCGCAAGCTCCGATTTGGCAAATAACTCTTTCTATATCACGGCAGACGAAAAAACGATCACGGTTAATTTTTCAGAAGCTCCCAAGCAAAACGCAGATGTTGCTTTTTACTGGGAAGTGAGAAAATAACGTTAGCCGCTATATGCGGCAGAGAGGAAGATTTCTTTTATGAAGCGAACTCTATCACTGCTTTTATGTTCTTTGCTACTTTTATCTACATTTCAATTTATCCCCGTCTCAGCGGAGTCTTACAATAAAGGGTTCAAGATTTACCCCTTCGACCCCTACATAGCACAAGGCTTGGCAGAAATGACACCTAACGGCGGCTATAAATTCACCGCTAATGGTGGAGCTGATTTAACCTATGTTATGGCTGCAACCAATATGACAAATTTTGACTACGAGGCGAACAGCTACCTTCATCTTGTCGCTCCCAAAAGCAATATGGTTTTCAAAATCCAGGTTGACTTTCACAACACCCTTGACGGCTATTTTCTCCCACAGACAGTTATTTACACCTCTGCGGAAACGGTTGATGAGGAGATAATATCAATCGATCTCAAAGAAGCACTTGAAAAAGAGGAGAAGTGGAACCCTGACGGGAACATGCTGTTTATCTGCGTTTATGCACAGCATAAGGGTGATGCGGATAGTTTTACAGTGTTCGATTCGATTCGCTTAGGTCCGAAGGAAATCAGCTTAGATGACACATTTATAGAACCCGTTAAGATTGATATGCTTGAAGATAACACAGTAAATAATCTGACGCTTGAGAAAAAAGCTGATGATTCATTTTTGATGAAGAAGGAAGACTTCAGCGCTTCTGCATTTTGTCTAAAGAGTGGCATCCAGTACTCACCTGACACACCGTATCTTTATATAAATTTCGCCGGTATCCCGCTAAATAACTGGCCTTATATCTATATTTACGATAAAGAGAGCGAAGTTATGGGAATGTTCCCGAAAGTTATCCGTGTTCGTCCCGAAATGGGCGACAGCGGTGTATGGGTTAGGGTTGATCTCAGAAATGTTTCTGACACCTTCAAAGATACAAGCGGTGATTTAGGTGTTAAGATTGTTTTTGAAACACCTGAGGGTGCATCACAAACTCCACTTAAAATTGGCGGTGTGTACTTGGGCAGTGAGAAATTTGATGAACGCACTTCTGAGTTCCCAGATGTGTCGGTACCAGCAGAAACAGAAGAAAGTAAAGCGGAGAGTGTAGAGCAGCAAGAAAGCACTGTATCCGAAACAGTATCAGCAGATGCATCGATGTCACAAAGCTCTGATAACTCAGAATCTCCGAATAATGACAACTATACTATCTGGTACATAGTCGGTGCGGTTATATTAATCGGAGCGGTGACAATTTTCAGCATTAACAGAAGAAAACGCTTAAAATAAAAAAAGGAGAATTAGTCATGTTAAAAACAAAAAGCAAACGGCTTATTTTGCACTTTGTACTATGCGCAATTCTCGTTCTAAGTCTCAGTGTTAC
Organism: Eubacteriales bacterium; assembly: GCA_028705495.1. Taxonomy (GTDB): domain Bacteria; phylum Bacillota; class Clostridia; order Oscillospirales; family CAG-382; genus GWF2-38-85. The sequence continues at coordinate 35,735 of JAQWDK010000005.1, read as the reverse complement.
TGTTTCAGCTGAGCCAAGCAAAGGTTATAAAGTTTATCCCTACGAACCATTTGTTTTAGGGGGAAATCTGAACATGTCACCTAACGGTGGATATGAGTTTTCAGCTAATGCAAACGGTCAATTAACCTTTTCGATGGCAGCAAGTAATCTAAAGGAGAAGAATTACGATTCACTCGGATTTTTATACCTTTATGGCGTTGAGAGCAATGCACGCTTCGAAGTAAAGGCTGCTTTTTCCGATTCGCTTGACGGCTACACATACGCTGACACAATTGTTTACAACTCAGCAGCAACTGTGTCGGAGGATGTTATAAAAATCGATTACAAGTCGATTTTATCCGATGCAGGAAAATGGTCGTCAACAGGAAAGTATCTTTACTTACTTGTTTTTGTTGATGGAACCGAATTGACGAATGCGAAGCTTAGTTTTGATTCAATCTGGCTTGGCGGAGCCGAAATTGATACAAAAGAAGACAGAAATGTTCTTGTGACAGCGATAGATATGATGACTCCGGAACTGCAAGGCAATGCTAATTTAAGTAAGGTAACAGATGAATTCGGTGCAAAAATTAATCTTAAACCGACAACGCTGCTTCAAGAGTCGTATATATTAAAGATTATACCGGAGATGACAAAAGATAACACATACCTTTATTATAATGTGTCAAATGTCAGCGCCAATAACTGGCCATATCTGTATATTCGTGATACAGACACCTTCTTAATGGGCGGTAGCGGTACAAATATACGTGTTAGACCTGAGCTTGGAGACAGCAATATTTGGATTAGAATTAATGTTGCCGAACTTGCAAACAATGTGGGTGATGAGGGCTTTAGTCTGCGTGCTCATATCAGTAATTTCACATATGACGGTGCGGGTGCTGATGGTGTAAAACTCGGTGTTTATGTGGGTGGTGAAACCTTCATGACCGAACTTGACAAACCTGAAGAAAGCGTAGAACCGACTGAGAGTGAAGAACCGGAAGAGGGTAGTAAAACTGATGAAAGTAAAAAAACTGAAACACCGGAGACAGGAGAAAATTCTTTGCTTTATGTCTTAATCTTAGTCTTTGCTGTGGCTTCATCGGTAATCATACTAAGAACAAGAAAAACTAGTACAAGATAAATAATAATTGAAAACTGGAGCTGGTAACAGCTCCTTTTGATTCCCAAATATATCCACATAAGTGTTGTATATATGTTAAATATATGATAGTATAGTTATACAATGATTAATCTAAGGGGGAAAAACAGTGGACACTAACCGCAGCGAATACCAAATAGACAATGAATTTGTAGAAAAACAAGCTGAAACAGCCAACGACCAGGTTATATCCCGCAAATATCTCGGAATTTATTTTATCATTGTAAGCATATTCGCAGTACTGTTGAATATTGTCGGTGCCTATTTCTACGCAAGTATATACAACCCGAATTCAGAAAGTAATATTATAATTAGGGTCTTTTATGCATTAAATAATTTGTTAGGCTTCTTTAATATACATTATATTATTGCTCTTGTATGTTTGATTGCTGCTGTTGTTTTAGGAATAATTTATAAACAGAAAGAAAAAAGATTTATAAAAGTTATTCCTGCATGTGCATCATTTCTTGTTGCTGGGAGCATATACGCTATGATATACCCTCATCCAACGATTGTATTATTATTAACTGTATTTTTTGCAACCATAACTTCTACATATATAGCGGAGTATGACCATAAACTTTATTTTATTTCTGCTGTTGTTCTTTTTGCTTTTATTATTGATCGTGGTTTGCAAAGTTCGTATTACATATTAATGGATAAATTTGAGATTCCAAGTTTATTGGTACACTTGATTAATGAAAGAGATGTTATATTGAGCTGGATTGCTCTTTTAATTTACGGTGTACTTCTTATTTTAAAAAGAGATAAAACAAAAGAGTTTGAAAAACCTTTCAGAAAGCCAACAAAAGTTATACCGGCAATGGGAGCTTGCGCAAGGCTGATGATTATTAGCGGCTCATTTTTGTTAGTCGTTGATGTTTTAATAATACTTTTAATAGAGCTTAAAAATAACAGCGATGTTGTTTTTACTGCATATGACATCTACATTTTTAATATTATAAGTGATATTATTATTGCTTGTGGTCTGTTAATTATTTCATTGATAATGGCAAGAAAGTATCGCCCTGAGACGAAAAAAGAAGCTAAAGGATTTAACTTTTTATTTTATTCAAATATTATAATAGGACTCTTGATTTTAGCAGGTGCGATTTTACCGTTTGCTACAAATAATATATTTATCTATTTCAAAATAATTTTACCCTCTTTTGCGTTGATTTTTCTATACCTCGAAAGAAAAGAAAATGAAAAGCCGGCAGTATGGCTCAGTATTTTAGCAGCTCTATTACCGGCAGATTATTATTTAATGAGGTTGAGGAATCTGTTATCAATCGGATACATTATAAATTATAGCTTAGATCATTCATTCTTTAATTTTGGCGTATATATCACTGTAGGAATTATATTACTAAATAAAAGTAGAAAGCCAACTCAAGCACCAGACAGGGAGAGCAGGTAATTTCAGTAGCCTTATATTTTATTACAATTTATGATATGTTAATATATATATATATATGTAAATAAATATAATTTTAATTGACATCTTATTTTAATTGTTATAGACTAATTATTGAGGAATATTAAGGAAAAAATATATTCATTCATAGTGAGATATAAAACAATTAAGGAGATGATATTTGCTTTTTGCGGTCATGTTTCGAAACTCTTTCCAACAATATTATTAGGAGGAAATCTTTTATGCAAAACGCAAAAAACTCAGCAAAGAAAATCCTATGTTTTTTTGTCGCAATTCTTTTAATTACCGTTACCATTAGCGCTTGTAATACAGACCCCGCAAATACTTCAAGCGCAGGACAGGGAGCGTTGATTAGCATGACCAACAGTGGTTTGTATTACTCGTATTTAAGCTATGATAACGATTCTTCTTCGTTTTATGAAAGCATTTATGAGTATTCGGAGCAAACAAGTTCTATGACCCCGTTTGTGCCGCCTAAAATTGCTCCTACCGTTGTAACAGAAACAAGCAACGAAGCCCCCGATGGATATAAAAGCGTTAGAATTACATTTATGGACGAAAACCCTGTTCATGTAGATATGGTCGTCCCCGTAAGTTGGACAATCGAAGTTGATAATGACGAGGTAGTAGATTTTGGCGGTGGATTTTGCAATCCAATCAGCATTTACTCCGACGGTAATATACTCGGAGGAGGGTATGATGCTGTTTTTACAACACCTGATGATGATTATCTGGGTATATACCGTTACATAAGAGGTATTCATGTAGATTGGCTTGAGGATTATCGTGAAGTTAGAAAAGACGATAAAAGTGCAGCGGCTATATCTACCATATATTCCTGGTGGCCTCCCTCGGCGAGTGACGGTTTATCAGGTGTTTCACCGGACGAAAATGGTTATTATCAACTAAGACTTGACGCTGTTTTGTCATATAATAAAGATGTACAAAAATTTGTTGGTTTTAGTTTAGAAAGAGATAAAATTTCAGAAGAACAACTCGAAATTATAGCAAAAAGCATAGTTATCACTGCTGCTGAATAAAAAATTTTTCAAATAATAATATTAGGAGAAAATCAATTATGCAAAACGCAAAAAACTCAGCAAAGAAAATCCTATGTTTTTTTGTCGCAATTCTTTTAATTACTGTTACCATTAGCGCTTGTAATACAGACCCCGCAAATACTTCAAGCTCAGGACAGGGAGCGCAGATTAGCAAAAATGAAAGTAGTGAGGAAAGCAGTACTATTTCTGAAATCGAAAGTGTTTTAGAGTCTTCCGACCAAACCAGCGAGGAGTCTACATTTGTACCACCGGAAGTTGTACCAACAGTTGTAACGGAAACTAATGATGAAGCACCCGATGGGTACAAGAGTGTTAGAATTACATTTATGGACTATAATCCTATCAATGTTGATATGGTTGTACCTGAAAATTGGACGCTTAAAGCAAAGAACGATAGTTTGAACGCAGATTTTGGTGAAGGTTATTGCCGTAAAGTAGAAGCATTCGTTGGTGATAAGAAAGTCGCCGACATTTATGATTCAATATTTTCTTTAGAATACGGCGATAATTATACTATGATATATACCTATATAAAAATGGGGCACATCAGATGGCTTGATGAATACCGAGAAATAAGCAATGACGGAAAAAGTGCAGCGGCGGTAACGAATGTCTTGGGGTGGTGGAATGTTACCGATGACGATGAAGATTTGCTTGCTTATTATCCGAATTTAACTAAGAGCGAAGACGGACTCACATATGTTATGAGCCTTGATGCCGTTCTCTCATATAACAAAGATGTGTTAAAATACGTCGGAATGAGTGTGGAACAGGACCTGCTGTCAACAGAAGCACTTGAACTGATAGCTAAAAGCATTGTACTTACAGCGGCGGACTAAAAGATAATAATCAAAGCGGCGGAGTTTTTGCTCCGCCTTTTTTTGACCTTTTTTACGGTTTTTAAAGTCCTCTACTGACATTTCAGCATAATATAGAATAAGACAAAATTCATATTAAAAATAAGTAAGGTAAAGCAATGAGACAGTTAAATACATTAAACAGTATAAAGCCCGGAGAGCGCGCTGTTGTAGAGTCGCTGAATTCAACAGGAACCATGCGCCGCAGACTTCTTGATATAGGTCTTATAAAGAACACAGAGGTTGAGTGCGTAGGAAGAAGCGCAGGAGGGGACCCGTCAGCATACTTGATAAGAGGAGCGGTTATCGCCATCCGTTCAGAGGACTGCAATAATATAATCATTGCCACAAATTGAAAGGTAAATCTTTCAATCTCAAAGTTTGCAAGAAAGGGACGGTTGTAATATGGGTCTGACGAGTAGTTCTACCGGAATCAAGGCGGTTGATTCCGGTTTAATTATCAAAAAACAATCGGAGTCTGATAAAGTAGTCGCCTTGGCGGGAAATCCGAATGTGGGCAAAAGCACTGTTTTTAACGGATTGACGGGAATGAACCAGCATACAGGCAACTGGCCGGGCAAAACCGTCAGTAATGCGCATGGTTATTGCAAAACGAAAAAGCAGTCCTATGTAATGGTGGATATACCGGGTACATACTCGCTGATGGCGCATTCCGCTGAGGAAGAGGTCGCCAGAAATTTTATATGCTTTGGGGAGCCTGATGCGGTTGTCGTTGTCTGTGATGCGACTTGTCTTGAACGGAACCTGAACTTAGTTTTACAGGCGATAGAGATATCGCCGAATGTAATTGTCTGCGTTAATCTACTCGATGAAGCAAAGAGAAAACAGATACATATCGATTTAGAGAAAATCTCAAAGCGGCTTTGTGTTCCTGTAGTGGGAATTGTTGCACGCAGTAAACGCAGCTTAAAGCGGCTCACAGACACCCTTGACAGCTTGTCAGAACAAAAAGACAGGGTATCGCCTCTCGCTGTTAAATATCCAGATGAGATTGAAAGCGCAATTTCGGTTGTGGAGAAAACCGTAAGTAAATACATAGGCGATAAGCTTAACAGCCGCTGGCTTAGCTTAAAACTCCTTGACAGGGATGAATCCCTAATAACAGAAATCAATAAATATTTAGGAGACGATTTTCTCAAAAACCCTGAGATAGAAAAAGCTTTGGCTGATGGTGAAAAGCTCCTTTCGGATTCTGGAATAGATAAACAAAAATTAGAAGAGCTTATTGTTTCTTCAATAGTAACCACTGCAGAAGAAGTATGCAGGGGAGCTGTTTTATATAAGAAAGAAAAGTATGACAGTGTAGACCGAAAAATCGATAAAGTCCTAACAAGCAAGCTAACCGGATATCCGATTATGCTTCTGTTGCTTGCGTTCATTTTTTGGTTGACGATTGTGGGTGCGAACTACCCATCGTCGCTTATAGCAGGCGGTTTATTTTGGGTTCAGGACAGGTTGAGCGACTTTTTCCATTATATAAATGCACCCGACTGGCTGCATGGAATCCTTGTGCTCGGGTTATACCGAGTGCTTGCATGGGTGGTTTCAGTCATGCTGCCACCGATGGCGATTTTCTTTCCGCTGTTTACTCTGCTGGAGGATGCCGGCTATTTACCCCGAGTGGCATACAACCTCGATAAACCCTTCAAACGCTGTAACGCCTGCGGGAAGCAGGCGCTGACTATGTGCATGGGATTTGGATGCAACGCCGCCGGAATTGTCGGCTGCCGCATAATTGACTCACCACGTGAGCGGCTCCTTGCCATACTCACAAACAACTTTGTTCCCTGTAACGGCCGTTTTCCTACGCTTATCGCCATACTAACGATGTTTTTTATTGGTGCGTCGGGAGGTTTGTTTTCCTCTCTGCAATCCGCGTTATTTCTGACAGCAATTATACTTTTAGGTATACTTACAACCTTCGCAGTGACAAAGCTGCTGTCAAAAACGCTGCTGAAAGGTGTGCCTTCCTCATTTACTTTAGAGCTTCCACCATACCGTAAACCACAGCTTGGTAAAGTTATTGTCAGATCGATTTTTGATAGAACGCTGTTTGTATTAGGCAGAGCAGCGTCTGTTGCAGCTCCCGCAGGGCTGATTATATGGCTTGCAGCGAATATCACCGTGGGGGATGCGAGCATACTAAGCCACTGTGCTGAGTTTCTCGACCCGTTTGCAAAGCTGATGGGACTTGATGGGGTTATACTCATCGCTTTTATATTAGGATTCCCGGCAAATGAAATCGTTCTGCCGATTATAATTATGGCATATATGGCGCAGGGCAGTATTTTAGAGCTTGATAACTTTCAAATGAAACAGCTTTTTATTGACAATGGCTGGACTTGGGTGACGGCAATTAACACAATGCTTTTCTCCCTCATGCACTGGCCCTGTTCTACAACCCTTTGGACTATAAAAAAAGAATCGGGAAGCTGGAAATGGACGGTGCTTGCCGCAATCATTCCTACGGTAATAGGTATTTTGACTTGCATACTGTTTACATTTATAGCAAAGTTATTTTTATAAGAAATAATTAACAATCAGTTTACAAAAAAAAGGTTTATGAATACATATTTAATGATATATTGATATTGGTACGATAGGCGGAAGAAGATAACTTTAAAAGGGGTGAATAATATTATGAAAAAAGCATTTATTTTGTTTCTCGTTTTTATCATGTTGATTTTTCCTTTCCAATCATGTGTTAATTCCCCGAAGGAATCGGATGTATCAAGCGAGGACAACAGCAAAACAGAGGACGAAACAATAAAAATGATTGTTGAAAAAGGCGATAACGGCTCTCCTTCGTCGTATATCATCCCGCCTGAGGCATATTTGTTCGGGTTATTTGAGGTTATTTCAATCAAAGCCGAGGATGATTATGTTGTATCGGAGTTGGAACTTATTGAAGTTTATGCACAGCCGAGTGTTGAAACTTCAAATTCGGATGCCTATGCAACTGGAGATGTGTTTACGGTGCATGAACCGTACAGGCTAATTGAAAGTGACGACGGGCAAACCATTAAGGCATTCAATGTAAATAACCCGCTGGTTAAAATAGGTGTTTATCTACCCTTCGCTCAGGGCAGAAGATATGTCGCCTCTGTTTTGCCTTCCTCTTCGGCAAGCCAAACTAATGGTTTTTATGCAGCTCCCGCATTCGATTTTATTTCAGGTAACGAATATAGTGATTTCGCTTTTATATCTTCTGAAGCGAGCCTTAATCCTGGAGAAACAATCGGTGATATTGACAGTAAAACTTATGTCGAGAACGATGAATATAAAATCAACATGAACGCAATTAAGCTGATCTTTGAATCCTTTGAGCCGCATTACGATGAAGGCAAGAAACCCGATGTCAGCGAAGTGATAAATGCGATAGACGAATGGGTTGAAAAAGCGAAAGAATAAAAAATAAGCCGGGCAGTGAAATCGCCCGGCTTATATTATATATTCAAATCCCCGGTCGCCGGATTGTCGATGAGCTTACCCTCTTTTGTAAAGCGTGAGCCGTGACAGGGGCAATCCCATGTGTGCTCGTTTTTGTTCCACTTGAGCGCACAACCGAGATGAGGACAGCGTTTTGTCGATGGAGTTAGGAGGTTTATGATAGCTTCGACAGCGTTGAGCGCAAGCTGCGGGCGGAGAATTGTTCTCGATGGGGAGAAAACAGCAGAATACGGGTTTTCTATGCCCCGAACCATATCGCAAAGTATCATCGCTGAAACCATAGAAGAAGTCATACCCCATTTATTGAACCCTGTGGCGACATATAAATCGGTTGTTCTCGCGGAATATCGTCCTATATACGGAACGCTGTCAAGTGACATACAGTCCTGTGTCGCCCAGTGATATTTTTCTACCGCTGTGGGATAGCATCTCTTTGCAAATCGCCGCAGCTCTTCCCAGTTACGACCTTTTTTGCCTGTACGGTGGTCACCACCTCCGATAAGAAGCAGATTTTCGTAATTTCGGAACGACATTCCTTTTTGCGCCTCGTCAACATACATGCCGTCTACATTCGGCGCACCTTCAAGAGCGATGGCATATGAACGATGCTGATAGAGCTTTAGAAAATAGCTGCCGTGTTTGTTGATGAATGGGAAATGCGTCGTAACAATAATTTTCTTTGCTTTGATATTTCCGTGGTCGGTTTTCGCCGTTGTGCCGATCAACTCACGGACAGTGGTGTGCTCGTATATGTTAAGCCCTTTCGAGATTACCTCTACAAATTTCAGCGGATTAAACTGCGCTTGAGCGATGAATTCAACAGATCCGGCGACTGAAAAGGGAAGCGGGAGTTTGTCGGCATACTCCGCATCATAGCCAAGTCTTTGGAGAGCTGTTATTTCCTTTTCGATTTTTCGGCGATTGTCGAGCGAATATACATACGCCGCCTTTTCTTCAAAGTTACAGTTGATATTACCGCATAAATCACGAAATTTTTTGACTGCCGCTTCGTTTGATTCAAAGTACATCTTCGCTTTTTCAGTACCGAATCGGCTGATGAGCTTATCATATATCAAACCATGTTGTGAAGTTATTTTCGCCGTTGTGTTTTTGGTGATACCGCTGCAAATACCTTGGGCTTCAACAAGCGCGTAGCTGATACCCGCCTGATCTAAGAAATAAGCGCACAAAATGCCTGCCAATCCGCCGCCGATAATCAGCACATCTGTTTTTATATCTCTATCAAGACTTCCGAATGCCGGAAGAGTTGAAGTCTCGGACCAAATTGAATTCATAATTACAACCATCCTTTATTTTCTGCTATGAATATTTTCTGAGATCATCTACTGATAAAATCATCTGCTGATAGGAAGTTTAATTTTTAACGCCATATATGGCGTTAAAAATTAAACTTCGAGAGGGTATTAACAAAAGTATTTGAAAATTTTTTTGTTAATACCCTTTAGTATCTCTCATAAAACTCATACAATTCAAGGACTTTTAATAAACGCAAAAAAGCGCCGTATTTACGACGCTTTTTGTTTTTGAAACCATTATGCGCTTTTTCTTGTTAGTCTTGAAATAACCATATGTATCACAAAAAACACAAGGGCAAATATCAGGATAATACCGAGACTTTCAAAAAATGGTTTTAAGGTGCTAAAATCATAGCTGTTCATAACAGCAAGGTCTTGATTAGATTTTATATACCAATAAACCGGCGAGAACTTTGCGATATTTAAAACGCTTTCACCGAGGAGCTGCTGCGGTACAAAAACACCGCTTATAAAGCTGAGCCCAAGTGAAACGACATTCGCCGCCGCTGACATAGCACTTCTTGTTTTTACTATATTAGTAAGGAATAAGCTTACAGCAAGTGCTGCTGTTATGAACACCAATAAAGCCAATATCTGCAAAACTCCGCCTGTGGTAAACATAAACTCAGGGTAAAGTATAAACGACGGAATTAATAGAACTACAGCGACGACAAGAGCAAAACAAAGGAAAGCTATTATCATCCATATGTTAAAACTCTCGATTCTGACAGGTGAACAGTAATTTCTGCGCTTTATTTCTGTTTTGTTGAAAACGAGAATTCCGGTACAAACCCCGAGTATAAGAACCGAAAAAGCGGAGTAGGAGATATAGTTGAAGTAGTAGGTATGAGCTCCAAAGTTGTCCTGATTTTTTATGACGGACGAGCTTTTCAGATTTACCTTTGCTTCCTTTGCTAAATCTTTGGAGGTATATTCTGCTATTTTTTCTGCATCTATTTCGAGAAATTCAGAGTAGATTATCGCCGTATCAACATATTTGTTAACTAAGTTAGACAGCAGCACTGAAGCGGCGGAGTCAGGTGCGCTTTTGAATTCAAGTTTAGGCTCTTTTCCGTTTAATATGCTGTCAGTAAACTCTTCGGGTATAATCAGAGCATATTCGATATCACGGAAGAACAGCGCGTCAGTGATCTCATCTCCGGTGCTGAGCTGTTTTACCATCGAATTCGCATCAAGGAAATTATATAATTCTTGTGCCAAAATTCCGTTCTTGTCATAGTTAATGACGGCAATTTTGAGTTTTGTGGTTGAAAATTCAGTGATTGCCTTGCCGCTACCTGCGGCGGATGTCATGCTGACTGCAATAATCAGTGCGGTTATAATGTAAATCGACATCTCAAACCAACGGCGTTTTAGTACTTTGAAGAAGGCGCTAAATACTTGCATATCTCTGCCTCCTTAAAGCAAAATATGTAACGGCAGAAAACAGTATCCCGGACAAGACAAGTATAACTGAATTTAGGATGTACCTTTCGTAGCCGCTGTAATAGTATAGAGAATAAAAGGAGTCTGAAATAAGATTTGCTGGATTTATGTAAGCGAAAATGGGTGCGTTTTTCAAAATAATATTTTTGATACCCGCGTACATCATACCCGCAAAGAACGTCATTACCATCGACGAGGAAATAAGAACGCCGATTTTGTATCCTTCGTGACCTTTAACAACGCTTGAAATCATCGTGCCATAGGTGACGCCGACATAGGTTCCGAGTGCGCTTGATAAAATAACAAGCCATATCCTGTCGCCGAAATCTATTCCGAGTGCAAACTTTAAGAACAAGATGAACACAAGAATCACCCCGAACTGCACTACCATAGCTGTAAGAGTCGAAACCGCAAACTGCTTGAGCTTGTGTGTTGGAGCGACAGAGGTTCTTGCGCCTTGGGGCGATTGGTTTGCCTGCACGGTTGAAACCTCTTTCATGCCATGAAAACCACCGTAAAGACACGACATGGCAATAATGGTGTAGAAATAATAGACTGAAGTATCTGGTTGAGCTGTACCTGTTTTAGCTTCGGTCAGATAGTTGCTTCTTTCAAAAATTCTTTCAACAACTCCTGCTGCGGCTGCTGGGTTCTCATTGAGTATATTAGAAATTGTCGATTCGTTACGCATATATTCGTCAATGAAACTCTTTACAATCGTTTGATTCAGTCCCGACCTTGAAACAGTCAACCCAATTTCATCGCCGACTTCGATAACAGCTTTTGCTTTGTTATCGTCAAGAAGTGTTGCAGCGTTTTCTGCACTTGTATATGTAATATCAAAAAGCCCATCGTCACCAGAAACGGCGTCAAGTGCTGCAGAGAAAGCTTGATTTTCGACAAGTGCGGTTTTTTCGACAACAGCGATTGGTATTTGTTCAAAAGCTTCGCCCTTGTTTATATTTGATAGCGTCACTCTAAAAAGAATAGATAAAACAATTGGAAAAAGAAGCACCCAAAACATTGTTTCTTTATCACGCAAAATACATTTAAGCCTGTATTTGAAAATATGACTAAACATTTATTTCAATCCGGATATCTCCGGTCCTTTCTTGCGAGCTCTTTTTATGTATCAATCGCGAAGATGCTTGCCGGTTATTTCGAGGAATACATCATTGAGCGTCGGCGGTTCTGAGTAGATTCGCCCTGTTTCTATATTTACGCCAGTCAAGTATTTTATAACCGCTGCAAGGTTGTTTGTTCCTCTTTCGGATTTTATTACAAGATGATTGCTTGATGTTTCTTGCTTTAATTCCACAGAAAGGATGCCGGGCATAATTTTGATTGCTTCGAGGTCGATTTCTGCTTCGCTGAGGATTTCAACAGTGATTTTTTCACCTGCTTTTATCATTCCCTTAAGCTCATCCTTTGTTCCGGAAGCTATAACCTTACCTTTATCCATTATAATAATACGGCTGCAAATCTGCTCGACTTCCTCCATGTAGTGGGAAGTGTATAACACTGTTGCTCCGGTGGCATTTAACTTGAGGATGCCTTCGAGAATTGCGTTCCTGCTCTGCGGGTCGACGGCGACAGTCGGTTCATCAAGGAAGATGAGCTTTGGTTTATGCGCTATACCGCAGGCGATATTCAGTCGGCGAAGAAGTCCTCCGCTGAGCTTTTTGGGTAGAAATTTACGATAATCTTCAAGACCTGTAAACTCGATTGCACCTTCAACAGCCTTTTTGCGTTCCTTCTTGTCGGTTATGTAGAGCCCGCAGAAATAGTCGATGTTTTCATAAACAGTCAGCTCGTCAAAAACAGCGACATTCTGCATTACCACACCAATATCTCTCTTTATATCATAAGCGTCGGGCGACATTTCTTTATCAAAAATTTTAATACTACCTGACTCGAAGCTAAGTAGCGAGAGTATGCAGTTAATCGCCGTTGTCTTTCCTGAACCGTTAGGACCGAGAAGACCTAAAACTTCACCTTGATGAAGTTCCATAGAGAATCCATCGAGAGCAGTCAACGAGCCGTATTTTTTTACAAGATTGGACACCTCAACAACCATATTAAATCATGCCTTTCAAAATATATTGCATTTCTTTCCTATTTTATCACTATTGAAACTGTTTGTAAATAAATTTCCTGTTAAGAACAGAGAAATATTGGTAAAGTTTATAGCTTTTCGATAAGAACATCAACAACTTCCGCATCTGTGTTATTTTCTATGAAAGACCTGATAGTTTCACTAGTGCTGTCTGAGGCTGCATTGCTAATCGATAGAAACGCAACGGACAAAATCGCTGTCTGGTGCATGTCATGGGCATCGCTTTCAATAACAGAAACATTGAACCTGCTGCGGAGTTTCTCGCTAAGGCTTTTTACAATCATTCTTTTTTCCTTTAAGCTATGAACCCAAGAGGCGTACAGCTTAACTGTCATTACGGATAGAATCATCTGTTATTTCTCCAAAAGATCATTGAAACGGCTTAAGAAACGCATATCTTGTTCCTGTTTCCGCTTTTTCGGACCTTTCATTCGCCCGCCTGCGTTTCTGATTTTTTTCGCTTCGTATCTTGATTGAAGCAGTGAGTCGATATTGTCATCGGTATATAAAAGCCCGTCTTGACTGATAACAATCGCCTTGCGTGCAAGGCACATAGCCGCAAGACCGTAGTCTTGAGTTACAACAATATCACCTGGTTGGAGCATGTTAACCAGAGCGAAATCCACACTGTCAGCGCCCTTTGAAACGGTGATGGTCTTTGCTCCTTCTTTATCAAACACATGGGAGGTGTCGCAGAGTATTATACATTCGGTGTGCCGCTTTCGAGCTGCTTCTACTGCTATGTCCACAACGGGACAGCCGTCAGCGTCTATAAAAACTGTCATTAGCAGAGCCTCCTTCATTGTTGTAAACAAAATATACCATAATAAATACATAAAAACAAGCGGCGACACATTCGAATAATCGTATCGCCGTGCATATTTATGTCAATAATAGCAAAGGAGTGTCTGTTTGAAGAGCCTTAAGCCTTCTTTGTTCTCTTTCGCTTGAGTTCTTGAACAGGTTTGTTCTTTTCGGCGCGGCTTTCTCTTATCATCTCTTTTAGTGTGCTGAGCGCATCTCCAAGCCCTCCTACACTACCGATTATTCCGAGCTTTACAGCTTCGGCTCCCTCCACTACGCTTCCGATGTCTGTCGTCATCTCGTCTGTTTTCATCATTAACTTTCTTACTGTCTGAGCATCAGCTTTTGAAAACCTTGTGATAAATTCGATTATCCTCTCTTGCATACGGTTCATATATTCAAAAGTTTGAGGTGCGCCTATGACAACTCCGGTAACTCTGACTGGGTGGAACAGCATTGTCGCTGAAGGCACGATAAATGATCTTTTAGCTGATACGGCGAGAGGTATTCCAATAGAATGCCCGCCGCCGAGAACGAGGGAAACTGTGGGTTTTTTCATACTCGCTATCATCTCAGCTATCGCAAGTCCTGCCTCGACATCACCACCGACGGTATGAAGCGCGACAAGGAGCCCTCCTATTTCATCGTTTTCTTCAACCGCAACAAGGGCTGGAATACATTGTTCGTACTTTGTCGTCTTTGTCTGAGGTGGAGAAGAATAATGCCCCTCGATTTGACCTGCGATGACGAGCGTATGAATTAAACCATCTTCGGAACGAACAGCCACATGCTGGGGTCGTTCTTCGGCAGTTGCGTTTTCACCTTCATCCTGAGATGGTGGAGCTATATCAGGGAAGGGGGATTGGTTTTGGGGTGTATATGGTTCTCCATTAATATTAAAACTACACGGCATCGGCTGTTATCTCCGTTTCTGAATGCTCCTTCCAAAAAAACAACAAAGTGAGCACTGCTTTTACTTATCTTTCGCATTAAACTCAGATATTATTACATTTGTATCTAAAAAATAATTAAATAAATTATGCTCAGTTTCACATAGAGAATTTGATTTGGAAAATTATTTTTAGAATTTAATAAATTCTTATTGACAGCTCTTGCTTTTGGTGCTATAATTATAAACTGCGTTATAATGGCTGAATTATCCCATAAAGCACAGGGCCATGTGTTTCTGCGATCGCCACAACAGTTTGGCGGGCAGGGGAAGTTGGTAGTGCAAAAGCGCACTCAGATAATATGGAAGTGTATGCGTTTCGTTTCGGAACTGTGTCGGAATATAACTTCCGGAGCTTACTAGCTTTTACATTGTCTTTCGAACAAAGCGCATTACGATAAAAACAGCCGAAAAACTGAATGGAGTGATTGGTTGATATGGTGAAAACCCAGCGTCTCGGGACAACCGAAAGAATGTCGTTTTCGAAAATCGACGAAGTGCTGGAGATGCCGAACCTTATCGAGGTTCAGAAAAAGTCCTATGAACAGTTCGTTACAGAAGGAATCAGGGACGCCCTCGCGGACATCTCGCCTATGACAGACTATTCCGGAAACCTTGTCATCGAATTTGTTGAATATTCGATCGACTCAGCGCCTAAGTACACGATCGAAGAGTGTAAAGAGCGCGACACAAACTATGCCTCGCCTTTTAAGGTGAGAGTAAGGCTTACAAACAAGGTGTCCGGCGTCGTAAAAGAGCAAGAAATCTATATGGGCGATTTCCCACGTATGACAGATAGTGGAACGTTCATAATCAACGGCGCGGAAAGAGTCGTCGTTTCTCAGATAGTTCGTTCACCTGGCATTTATTATGAACATGTTGATGACAAAACGGGTAAGCATCTTTATTCATCCACAGTTATCCCTTACAGAGGCGCATGGCTCGAATACGAGACGGACAATTCCGATGTTTTCTATGTAAGAATCGATAAGAACAGAAAGCTCCCTGTAACCGTACTGCTTCGTGCCTTCGGTCTTAGAACAGACGAAGAAATTCTCGAGCTGTTCGGTGAAGAGTCCATGCTCAAAGCTACCCTCGAACGTGACAACATGAACGAGGAAGCCATTAGGAACAACTCCTCTCCCGGAGATGAGGCACTTAAAGAAATATACAAGAGACTGCGTCCTGGCGATCCGCCAATTGTGGAAAGCGCGCAGGCTCTATTAAACAACCTCTTTTTCGACCCTAAGAGATACGATCTATCTCCTGTGGGAAGATATAAATTTAATAAAAAACTTGCTTTATCAAAGAGAATACAAGGTTTAGAACTTGCGAAACCCGTTATTTCCGATATTACAGGCGAACTGCTTTTTGAAGCGGGAGTGAAACTCTCGCGCGCCGATGCGGAAAAAATCGAGAAGTCTGGCGTTTGGTCCGTTTATGTACAGACTGAACAGGGAGATGAAGTAAGAGTATTCTCCAATAAAATGGTAGATCCCGCTGGAATCTGTGGTATTACAGAAGAAGAGTTGGGAACTAATGAAAAAGTCAATGTGGACGTGCTTTACTCTATAATGAGTGAAATCGGACTTGAGGACAAGGAAGCATTTATATCTGAATGTAAGAGAAGAAAGAACGAGCTTGTCCCCAAAACCATCGTCGTTGATGACCTTTTCGCTTCAATCAACTATATGTTAGGACTCACCCACGGAATAGGTAAAGTGGATGATATCGACCATCTCGGCAACCGCCGCCTCAGACTTGTCGGCGAGCTGCTTCTTAACCAATTGAGAATCGGTTTTTCGAGGATGGATAAGTTCGTAAAAGAAAAAATGACCACAACCGATATTGAGTTGGTAACTCCTCAGTCGCTTGTTAACATACGCCCTATCGTTTCGTCCATACGCGAATTTTTTGGTTCAAACTCCCTTTCGCAGTTTATGGATCAAATTAACCCCCTTTCGGAGCTCTCACACAAACGCCGCCTTTCTGCTCTTGGTCCAGGCGGTCTTTCAAGAGACAGAGCTTCGTTCGATGTTCGTGACGTTCACTATACACAATACGGACGCATGTGTCCTATCGAGACACCTGAAGGTCCTAACATCGGTCTTATAGCAACGCTGTCAACTTATGCCCGTGTTAACAATTTTGGCTTTATTGAAACACCTTACCGTGTTATCAATAAAGAAACTGGAGTCGTTACTTCGGAAATTCGTTATCTCACCGCTGATGAAGAGGACGATTACATCATTGCGACAGCAAATGAGCCGCTTGACGAAAAGCATAGATTCGCTACAAAGAAGGTTGTCGTAAGACACAAAGACGAAATCTTTGAGCTTGAAACTGATAAGGTTGATCTCATGGACGTCTCTCCTGCAATGCTTGTATCGGTAGCTACAGCTATGATCCCGTTCCTTGAGAACGATGACAACACCCGTGCGCTCATGGGCTCTAACATGCAGAAGCAGGCTGTGCCGCTGATGATTACTGAAAAGCCAATAGTCGCAACAGGTGTAGAATATCGCGCTGCAGTTGACTCCGGTGTCGTAGTGCTTGCTAAGAGAGCAGGATATGTCGAAAGCGTAACTGCTGACAGAGTTGTTATACTCACCGACAATGGCGAGAGAGACAACTATAAACTCATCAAATTCAAAGGCTCGAACCAGGGAACCTGTGTTAACCAGTGCCCTGTTATAAGTAAAGGTCAGCGCGTAGAAGAGGGTCAGGTAATAGCCGACGGCCCCTCAACCAACGATGGTGAAATCTCCTTAGGTAAAAACGTTCTCATCGGCTTTATGACTTGGGAAGGTTACAACTACGAGGACGCTATCCTTATAAACGAAAGACTTGTCAGGGATGATGTATATACCTCAATACACATTGAGGAATATTACTGTGAAGCCCGTGACACAAAACTCGGACCGGAAGAAATCACAAGAGATATACCTAATGTGGGTGAGGATGCTCTCAAAGACCTCGACGCTGACGGTGTTATATCTGTGGGTTCCGAAGTGCGTTCGGGAGATATTCTCGTCGCTAAAGTTACACCTAAGGGTGAAACAGAGCTGACTGCTGAAGAAAGACTGCTCCGTGCGATATTCGGTGAAAAGACAAGGGATGTCAGAGATACTTCTCTGAAGCTGCCCCACGGCGAATCCGGTATCGTTATGGATGTAAAAGTATTTACCCGCGACGATTGTGACACACTCCAGCCCGGTGTTATTAAGGTTGTCAGAGTGTTCATCGCTCAGAAGCGTAAGATATCTGTCGGTGACAAAATGGCAGGTCGCCATGGTAATAAAGGCGTTGTATCTCGCATACTGCCCTCAGAGGATATGCCGTTCTTACCGGACGGAACACCACTTGATATACTGCTCAACCCCCTCGGTGTTCCTTCTCGTATGAATATCGGTCAGGTACTTGAGGTTCACCTCGGTATGGCCGCCAAGAAGCTCGGTTGGAATATCATGACTCCCGTCTTCGACGGCGCGAGTGAAATGGAAATCCAACAGTGCCTTGAGATGGCAAAGCTCTCTCCGGATGGTAAAACTGTGCTTTACGACGGTAGAACGGGTATGCCCTTCGACAACCCCGTAACAGTCGGTTATATGTATTTCCTCAAGCTCCACCACCTTGTCGACGACAAGATACACGCTCGTTCGACAGGCCCGTACTCGCTCGTAACGCAACAGCCTCTCGGCGGTAAAGCCCAATTTGGCGGTCAGCGCTTTGGTGAGATGGAAGTTTGGGCGCTTGAAGCTTATGGTGCTGCATACACACTCCAGGAGATATTGACCGTTAAATCCGACGACATCAAGGGAAGAACAAAGACATACGAAGCTATTGTTAAGGGTCTTAATATCCCGACACCGGGAGTTCCTGCTTCTTTCAAGGTTCTTGTGAAGGAAATGCAGTCGCTTGCGCTTGATGTTAGGGTTCGCGACAAGGACGGTAAGGAAATCACCTTGAAAGATTACGGTGAAGAGGAAGCGGACGACGATAACAAGATCACAGCCGACGACCTCGGACCGAATGTCCTTGACGATGCTAACATCCTGTACGACGATGAGGAAGGCGTTATCGCCGAGGATGATACATCTTCGGATGATAGCGGAACCGAGTTTGACGATGTGGATGTAGGCAATTACGACGGCTATGTCGACGAGGAATAAGGAGGCGGGCTGAATGATAGATAATAACAACAATAATATCGAATTTTCTTCAATACAAATCGGCTTAGCATCTCCCGAGATGATCAGATCATGGTCCTACGGTGAGGTAAAAAAGCCTGAAACTATAAACTACAGAACACTAAAACCCGAGAGAGACGGCCTTTTCTGCGAAAAGATTTTTGGTCCTACAAAGGACTGGGAATGTCACTGTGGAAAGTATAAAAGAGTACGTTACAAGGGCAAAATATGTGAAAAGTGCCAGGTCGAAATAACGACAAACAAGGTTCGCCGTGAAAGACTCGGTCATGTTGAGCTTGCAGCCCCTGTGTCCCATATCTGGTACTTCAGAGCGATTCCCTCGAGAATGGGTATGATTCTCGATATATCGCCAAGACTGCTTGAAAAGGTGCTTTATTTCGCTCAGTATATAGTACTTGATCCAGGCGATACACCACTATACAAGCAGCAGCTTCTCACGGAACGCGAATACCGCGACTTCTATGAGAAGTACGAAAATGACTTCAAAGTAGGCATGGGAGCGGAAGCTATCAGAACGCTTCTTGCTGAAATCGATATCGAAAAGCTTGCAGAAGATCTCAAAGAAGATATATCCAAAGCGCAGGGTCAGCGTAAAATCAAGCTCATTAAGAGACTTGAAGTGGTTGAATCCTTCAGGCTTTCGGGCAACCGTCCTGAATGGATGATCCTTGACTGCATTCCAATAATACCTCCGGAAATCCGCCCGATGGTTCAGCTTGACGGTGGTAGATTTGCAACAAGCGACCTCAACGACCTTTATCGTAGAGTTATTAACCGAAACAACCGCCTTAAAAGACTCATGGAGCTTGCAGCTCCTGAGATAATCATCAGAAACGAAAAGCGTATGCTCCAGGAATCCGTTGACGCACTTATAGACAACGGCAGAAGGGGCAGGCCGGTCACAGGCCCAAGCAACCGTCCGCTGAAATCTCTTTCTGAAATGCTACGTGGTAAACAAGGACGTTTCAGACAGAACCTTCTCGGAAAGCGTGTTGACTATTCCGGACGTTCGGTTATCGTTGTCGGACCGGAGCTCAAGCTTTACCAGTGCGGTCTTCCAAAGGAAATGGCTCTCGAGCTGTTCAAACCCTTCGTTATGAAGACACTTGTATCTACTGGCAAATCAACTAATATAAAAGACGCGAAGAAGAAAGTCGAAAGAGCGAACCCCGAAGTTTGGGACGCACTCGACAGCGTTATCAAAGAACATCCCGTTCTTCTTAACCGCGCTCCGACACTTCATAGACTTTCAATTCAAGCATTCGAGCCGGTACTTGTCGAAGGTAGAGCAATTAAACTCCATCCTCTCGTTTGTACTGCGTTCAACGCGGACTTTGACGGCGACCAGATGCCTGTTCACGTTCCGCTGTCGGCTGAAGCACAGGCGGAAAGCCGCTTCCTGATGCTGTCATCCAACAACTTATTAAAACCCGTCAACGGTCACGCTGTTACTGTTCCGACTCAGGACATGGTACTCGGCTCCTACTATCTTACAATAGTTAAGGACGGAGAACCCGGCGAAGGCGGCGCTTTCCGCGACTTTAATGAAGCGATGATGGCGTACGAAAACGGACTTCTTGGACTGCACGCCATGATAAACGTCAGGATGCAAAAGGAAGTTGACGGTATTCTTAGAGAGGGAACCACTAAAACAACTCTCGGTAGAATGATATTTAATAACCCCATCCCTCAGGACCTTGGATTTGTCGACAGAAGCGCCCCCGAAAACATATTCAAGCTCGAAATTGATTTCGTAGTAACATCTGAGGAACTTTCAAACATCGTCGACGCTTCTATCAAGAAGCACGGCAATGCGAAAACCTCCGAAGTGCTCGATGTGATTAAAACGCAGGGCTTTAAATATTCAACCCGTAGCGCAATCACAATCTCGGTTTATGATATGACAATCCCGGAAGCTAAGAAGGAAATCCTTGCAAAAGCTGAAAAAGATGTCGAAACAATCCAGTCTTACTATATGAGAGGACGTTTCTCCGACCGCGAAAGAGGCGAGAGAGTCATCCAAATTTGGGAAGACGCGACAAGAGATATCGCTAATGCGCTCCAAAAAAACCTTGCACCCTATAACCCGCTGAACATGATGGCAGTTTCCGGTGCTCGTGGTTCTATAAAGCAGATCAAACAGCTTGCAGGTATGCGTGGCCTTATCGCATCAGCCAGCGGTAAAACAATTGAAATGCCAATAAAATCGAACCTTCGTGAAGGTATGAAGATACTCGAGTACTTCACGGCTGCAAGAGGTGCCCGTAAGGGTCTTGCTGATACGGCTCTTCGTACGGCTGACTCCGGATACCTCACCAGACGTCTTGTCGATGTATCCCAGGAAGTTATCGTAAGAGAGAAAAACTGCGGATCGAAGAAGGGTATCTGGGTTTCAACAATCGCAGACGGAAAAGAAATAATCGAACCGCTTATTGATAGACTTGGCGGCAGATACACTATCGGTGATGTAAAACATCCCGTTTCGGGCAAGATAATTGCACCTAACGATACGATGATAACCGATGAATTAGCAAAAGAAATAGCTGATTCAGGAGTAGAGAAGGTTCAAGTTCGTTCGATACTCAACTGTAGGTGTAAGTACGGTGTCTGCGTACACTGCTACGGCTCCGACCTTGCGTCTGGAAACCCCGTCAGCATAGGCGAAGCTGTTGGTATTATCGCAGCTCAGTCAATAGGCGAACCGGGTACACAGCTTACGATGCGTACATTCCACTCGGGTGGTGTTGCAGGAAGCGATATTACTCAGGGTCTGCCGCGTGTCGAAGAACTGTTTGAAGCGCGTAAACCTAAAAAGGCTTCCGTTCTCGCAGATTGCAGCGGTTATGCGAAGATAAGCGAGACGAAAAAGAATAAAATTGTAACAATAACAGATGAAGCGACCGGCGAGGAAATGGAACATACAATACCTGCCGGACTCCGAATCATTATCGAAGAAGACGGATATGCAATAAAGGGTCAGGCTATAACCGAAGGTTATGAAAACCCTGCAGACATCCTTAGAATCAAGGGTCTTGATGCTGTTTACAATTACATCATAAAAGAAATCCAGCGTGTCTACCGTTTACAGGATGTTAAGATTAACGACAAGCATATAGAAGTCATTGCAAGACAGATGACACGCAAGATTAGAGTTGACCATCCGGGAGACACAACGCTCCTCATAGGCTCATCGGTGGATGTTCCCGATTTCGACAATGAAAACGAGAGAATCGCCGAATTAAATGCCGCTAACCCTGGATCTGAGCCTCTGCTTGAAGCCACTGGTTCACCAATACTTCTCGGTATTACAAAAGCATCCTTGGCAACAGACTCATTCCTCTCCGCCGCGTCATTCCAGGAGACTACAAAGGTTCTTACCGAAGCCGCAATAAAAGGCAAGGTTGACAACCTTCTCGGACTCAAGGAAAATGTCATTATCGGTAAACTGATTCCTGCTGGAACAGGTATGGAGATTTACAGGAATGTAGAGGTCGATATGGACGATTCTGATATCAATCCTGAAGAGTACGAATATCAAGCTTAACAAATAAAACGAAGCTGTGCAGTTGTCATCTATGGCAACTGCAGCAGCCTGTTAGAAACGAAGATTTAAAAACAGTGTTAGATTTTTATCTGATAATCGATATATCACCATTAAGGCTCATTAAATATGTTAAATGTGACTATTGACATAAAGTGTGTATTGGTGGTATAATCGTACTGTTTGAGAGGTGAAATATTGTCTAATGTTTGACGACAATCCCGGTTCTCCCTGGTCTGATGGGCGGAGAGCAATCGGCGCGAATCAGACGATAAAGCTCATAAGAACAAAAAAAGCGAAAATTATATATCTTGCGAAAGACGCTGATCATGCATTTAAAACAAAAATTCTCAGCGAGATAAGTCGGCATGGTACGGTTCCTGTAAACGTTGCATACAGCTCAGAAGAGCTGGGAAAGCAAAATGGAATCGATGTCGCGTGTGCAGTTGTCGCTTTTTATTGAATTGTCGTATAATAAGCCAAAACTCCGGCAGCTGCAAAGCAGTGTAAGCTCGGTTTTTGATAAAGAATAAAAGAAGGAGGAAAAACATGCCTACATTTAACCAACTGGTAAGATTAGGTCGCGAGAAGGTAACTTATAAATCGACATCTCCCGCACTTCAAAAGGGTATTAACACAATCAAGAAACAATCAACTGATGTTTCTTCACCGCAGAAGCGTGGTGTTTGTACAAAGGTTGCGATTAAGACACCTAAAAAGCCTAACTCTGCTCAGCGTAAAGTCGCGAGAGTAAGACTCACAAACGGTTTTGAAGTCTGGTCGTACATCCCCGGTATAGGTCACAATCTTCAGGAACACTCTGTCGTTCTCATAAGAGGCGGAAGAGTTAGGGACCTTCCCGGTGTGCGTTACCATATCGTTCGCGGTACTCTTGATACTCAAGGCGTTGAAAAGCGTAACCAGAGTAGATCGAAGTACGGTGCAAAGAGAGCAAAGAAAACAGGTAAGTAAATTACCAAAACAATGAAATTAAAGCATTTAGTTTGTGCTTATTTATATATAAACCTAAGTTTCGTATAAAGAGCACTCACGGAAAGCAATTTTCGAGTACCAATGAGTTCATTTCTAAATAATGAAGGAGGGAAGTTCAGTGCCAAGAAGAGAGCATGGCTTCAAAAGAGAAGTTTTACCGGATCCGATGTATGGCTCAGGTTTGGTTACAAAGTTAATCAACAACATCATGTATGACGGCAAGAAGGGTGTAGCCCAGAAAATCGTTTATGATGCATTCAGCATAGTCGAAGCAAAGAGCGGTAAAAACCCACTCGAGCAGTTCCAAAAAGCGCTCGAGAATATAATGCCCACACTCGAGGTCAAGTCTGTTCGCCGCGGTGGTTCAAACTACCAGGTACCTATGGAGGTTAAAGCGGACAGAAAGCTGACACTCGGTCTGCGTTGGCTCATAACCTATTCGCGTTCGAGAGGCGAGAAGACAATGTCTGAAAGACTCGCAGCAGAAATACTCGATGCGACTAACGGAACGGGCAACTCTGTTAAGAAGAGAGAAGATACACACAGAATGGCAGAAGCGAATAAGGCTTTTGCACATTACAGATGGTAAACAAATTACTGTCTGCTGCGTGATTAACCATAAGCCGCCTACACGCAGAGAATACCGGTTTTCCGGTTAAGCCTGTGTGAACCAGAACAACTTGGTGAAGGCTGCGGAGAACCATTCGTCCGGCGATAGATGGAGTGAGTTCTTGTTATTGAATTTTTTTGATGTCGCCGGAGAAACGGATCTAACAATGCAAAAACACTACCCGCTTGAGAATACCCGAAATATCGGGATTATGGCTCATATAGACGCAGGAAAAACAACCACATCCGAGAGAATTCTCTATTACACGGGCAAAACCCATAAGTTAGGCGAAGTTCACGAGGGCGCGGCAACGATGGACTGGATGGAGCAAGAGCAGGAGAGAGGTATCACAATCACCTCTGCTGCAACCACTTGTTTCTGGAAAGACCATAGAATCAATCTTATTGATACTCCCGGCCACGTTGACTTTACGGTTGAGGTTGAGAGATCGCTGCGTGTTCTTGACGGTTCGGTAACTGTGTTCTGCGCCAAGGGCGGTGTTGAACCTCAGTCCGAAACAGTCTGGCATCAGGCTAACAAATACGGTGTTCCGAGAATGTGCTACATCAATAAGATGGACATCACAGGAGCGGACTTCTACCGTGTTGTTAACATGATACACGATCGCCTTAAAGCGAATGCGGTACCGATTCAGCTTCCTATCGGCAGCGAAGCGGACTTCAAGGGTATCATCGACCTGATTGAAGAGAAAGCTTATATTTACAACAACGATATGGGAACCGATATCGAAGTTACAGAAATTCCCGAGAACATGCGTGAACGCGCTGCTGAATATAGAGCAGCTCTTGTTGAAGCAGTCGCCGAAGTAGACGACGAGCTCTTCGCAAAATATCTCGAGGAACAGGAAATAACCGTAGAAGAAATCAAGGCCGCACTTCGTGTAGCAACTATTGATAACAAAGTGGTTCCTGTCGTTTGCGGAACATCCTATAAAAACAAAGGTGTGCAGAAGCTCCTTGACGCAATAGTTGCTTATATGCCCTCACCTCTCGATGTACCGGCTATTAAGGGTGTTGACCCTGATACAGGCGAAGAGGTTACAAGAGAGACCAGTGACGAAGCGCCTTTCTCGGCACTTGCATTCAAGATTGCAACAGACCCCTTTGTAGGTAGACTTTGCTTTATCAGAGTCTATTCCGGAACTATAGAAGCAGGTGCTTCTGTTTATAACAGTGTGAAGGATAAGCGCGAACGCTTCGGAAGAATTGTTCGTATGCACTCCAATCACCGTGAGGACGTTGAAGAAGTAAGCGCTGGCGAAATCGTAGCAGTTGTTGGTATCAAGAACTCGACAACGGGTGATACTCTCTGCGACGAAAAGTACCCTGTCATCCTCGAATCAATGGAATTCCCCGACCCTGTTATAAGAGTTGCCATCGAGCCTAAGACCAAAGCAGGTCAAGAAAAGATGGGCGTTGCCCTTATGAAGCTCGCTGAAGAGGACCCGACATTTAGGACCTATACAGATGAAGAAACCGGTCAGACAATTATTGCGGGTATGGGCGAGCTCCATCTCGAAATTATTGTAGATAGACTGCTTCGCGAGTTCAAGGTTGAGGCTAACGTAGGTAAACCTCAGGTTGCCTACAAAGAAACCATCAGAAAAGCTGCAAACTCAGATACGAAGTATGCGCGTCAGTCAGGCGGTAAGGGTCAATACGGTCACGTTAGGATCAATATCGAACCGAACGAACCCGGCAAGGGTTATGAGTTCATCAACTCTGTTGTCGGCGGTGCAATTCCGAAGGAATACATCCCGGCTGTTGACGAAGGTATCAAGGGCGCACTGCAAAGCGGTGTACTCGCCGGATACAATGTCGTTGATATCAAGGTTGAACTCTATGACGGTTCTTATCACGAAGTTGACTCGTCTGAAATGGCATTTAAGATTGCAGGTTCTATGGCAGTCAAGGATGCAATGAGAAAAGCAGACCCCGTGCTTACCGAGCCGATCATGAAGGTTACAGTAACCTGTCCTGACGACTATATGGGCGATGTTATCGGCGACTTAAACTCCCGCAGAGGTCAAATTCAGGGAATGGAACCTGTCGGTGGCGCACAGCAGATTATCGCTATGGTTCCGCTTTCAGAAATGTTTGGCTACGCAACGGATATGCGTTCAAGAACACAGGGCAGAGGTGTCTACTCAATGGAACCGAGCCACTACGCTGAAGTTCCGAAGTCAATCACTGAGAAGATAACCAGTTCATCTACTAAGTCCTAATCACCCTTTATAACCCAAAATTTCAAAAAAGCCTTGACATAAGGCAATTTTGATGTATAATAAAAATAATTACAAAAAGAGAAATATCAGGAGGATAAAAATGGCTAAGCAAAAATTTGAGCGCAGTAAGCCTCATGTTAATATCGGAACAATCGGTCACGTTGACCATGGTAAAACAACTCTCACAGCTGCTATAACCAAAACTCTTTCACTTTTGGACGGTAGCATTCAGTTCCTCGCATACGATCAGATCGACAATGCTCCCGAAGAGAAAGAAAGAGGCATTACGATCAATACCCGTCACGTTGAATACCAGACAGCTAACCGCCACTATGCGCATGTTGACTGCCCCGGTCACGCTGACTATGTTAAAAATATGATTACAGGTGCTGCTCAGATGGACGGCGCAATTCTCGTCGTTTCCGCAGCTGACGGCCCTATGCAGCAGACACGTGAACACATTCTTCTTGCACGTCAGGTTGGTGTTCCCGCAATGGTTGTATTCATGAATAAATGCGACATGGTTGACGACGAAGAACTTCTCGAAATCGTCGAGATGGAAATCCGCGACCTTCTCTCTGAATACAAATTCCCCGGCGACGAAATTCCGATAATCCGCGGTTCTGCAAGAGAAGCTCTTCTCTCAGAAAGCAAAGACATCAACGATCCTGTTTACAAGAGCGTTGTTGACCTTATGAACGCAGTTGACACATACATTCCTACTCCCGAGAGAAAATCCAGCCTTCCGTTCCTTATGCCTGTCGAGGACGTGTTCTCGATCACAGGACGTGGCACAGTTGCTACAGGTAGAGTTGAGCGTGGTACAATCAAACTCAACGAAGAAGTTGAAATCATCGGTCTCCGCCATGACCCCAAGAAGACTGTTGTTACAGGTATCGAAATGTTCAAGAAGCTTCTTGACTTTGCTGAAGCAGGCGACAACATCGGTGCTCTTCTCCGTGGTGTTCAGAAGAATGAAATCGAAAGAGGTCAGGTTCTTGCTAAACCCGGCTCAATCAAACCTCTCAACAAATTTGTTGGACAGGTTTACGTTCTTACAGAAAAAGAAGGCGGTCGTCATAAGCCCTTTTTCAACAACTACCGTCCTCAGTTCTATTTCAGAACAACTGACGTTACCGGTATAATCACACTTCCTGAAGATGTTGAAATGTGCAAACCCGGCGACAACGTTGATATGAGAGTTGAACTTATCACACCTATCGCTATCGAAAAAGGTCTCCGCTTCGCTATTCGTGAAGGTGGCAGAACTGTCGGTTCCGGTGTCGTTATCGAAATAAACTAAGATTCTAAAACAATAAAATGAACGGGGCAGGGTGAAATTCCCTACCGGCGGTACAGCCCGCGAACTTTCGATGCAAGTCGAAAGCCGATCAGGTGAGATTCCTGAGCCGACGGTGTTGACGGAGCGATCTGTCTAAGTCCGGATGATAGTTCATACACGCAGGAGATTTTCTTCGGCGAAAGAATGATTTTACGCCCCCATGTTTTTTGGGGGCGTCATTTTTTTGTAAATATCGAAACCAATCTCCTGCTGTGCCCCGCTGTTAAACTGAAAGGGTGAATATTTTGAAAAAGAACCACAATATCTTACTTAGACTCGTAACTCTCTCGCTTTTAGCGGCAATCTCGATCGTTCTCGTTTCAATTATCAGAATACCGATGTTTACTACATACCTTGAGTACGAACCTGCCGATGTGCCGATACTTATCGGCGGTCTTATGTTCGGACCTGCTGCTGGACTATTGCTTACAGTAGTTGTCTCTTTTATCCAAGCGTTGATATTCAGTTCGGGTAGCGGCTTTATAGGTTTTATTATGCATGTAATTGCGACCGGTGCAATGGTTGCGCTCGCTTCTTTGATTTACAGAAAAGGAAAGAAAGCAATAGAAAATGATTATCTTCGCCTAATTGTCGCTTTGATTGTTGGAATGCTTACTATGACCGCAACAATGGTACCGATGAACCTGCTGCTAACACCGATTTTTAGCCCTGAATGGACAGCAAATAGCATATGGAATCAGATGATGTTTACGATAATCGTGCCGTTTAATCTTGTGAAATCCGGCATAAACAGCGCAGCTGCATTTGTCATTTACCCTATTGTAGAGCGCATTTTGAAAAACAGCGGTAAGCATGAAAATATCTCTGCGTAATTAATTGTCGATGTTTCACAAATATAGAGCAGTAATATCGACTGAATTGCACAAAAATTTAACCGAAGCCATCAAAGCTTCGGTTTTATTATTGACAAATACAAAATATAGTGATATAAATAATATATTAATAATATCGAGTACATGAAAATGTAAAAAAGCAAAAATAGGAGGTATTTATGGAAAACAAAAAAACCGCAGTTCTAAAAGCAATTAGCTTTATTATGCTGTGTGCTCTGATGCTTGGCTTTGTATCATGCAACCCGAAGATAGGAGATGACAGTACGGCAACGAGTAAAACCGAGAGTGGTGTTGTCAGCGAAGCAGACACATCGCAGGACCCGAATGCTAAATACAAAGATACGAACGGCAACTATGTTATAACAAGGGAAACAAGGGACTGGGAAAAGCGTAAGGTCCGTGTTTTAGTTCTCGGAGAAGTTTTCGCTACATATCAGTCCGATGACTTTACTGAGGGCAGCGAGCTTTATGGAGATACGCTCGACGAAGCTGTACTTCTGAAAAACAGCAGAGTCGAAGAGAAATACAATGTTGAGCTTGAAGTTTTTAAGAGTGACACGATAAATAATGATATACTCACAGCTTTTCAAACTCAGAGCGCTGATTACGACTTTGTAATGCCTTCTCTTGGAAGTTTTGCAACTATGGCACCGCAGGGAATGTTTTACGATCTTGCATCGCTTGATTATTTTGATCTTGAAGCTCCTTGGTTTGATAGCAACGCTACTAATGCATACTCCATCGGTGGAAAAGTGTTTTTCACAACCGGTGATATAACTATATTAAATAAAGTTTGTACAGCATCGATTCTTTTTAATAAGGATATGGTAAAAGTCAATCAGCTAGATAACCCCTATGATCTTGTTAAGGACCATAAGTGGACATTCGACAAACTTGTTGAAATGGCAAAGAGCGTTACTGTATTAAATGTTTTAGATGACCCTCTATCAAAAGAAAATCAATATGGAATGCTAACTGCATCCGGTGACTTACTCTCATTTTTTGGAGCAGCAGGTCAAACAATCTGCAGCAAAGATGGAGATGACCTACCATATTTGACAATTACTAAACAAGAATCAGTTAATGTACTACAAAAATTACTTAACGAATTCAATACAGGAAATTGGTTCTTTTTTGCCGAAGACTTTCCACAACCTATCTGGGACACATCGTTAAACGCTTTCCTTGAAGGCGAACTGCTATTTAGACCTTCAGCGTTTTCTGCTACAACAAAGATCAGACAGCGCTCTAATATGAACTTTGGTATACTTCCAATGCCTCTTTGGAATGAAGAACAGGAAAAATATTGTTCATATGCAAGTAGTAGCTTTGCTGTTGCAGGTGTGGCAATTCCGATTCATTGCGAAGACCCTGAGTTTTCAGCTTATATGATTGAGGCATTTTCTGCTGAATCTAAAAACACAATAACACCCGCATACTACGATGTAAACCTGAGAAGAAAAGATGCAATGGATACTGAAAGCCAAGAAATGCTTGACATTATTTTCGGCAATATAATTTATGATGTAGGTGAGGTTTACAATTTTGGTAGCATCAAAAATGAACTTTCTACTATGATGAGAACGAAGGACACTGCAATTGTGTCTAAGCTGGATTCAATAGAAGAGCTAATGCAAACAAAGATCGATGAAGTAATAGAAAGCTACGAATTTCAATAAAAAATGTAGTGCCTACTTGACACTACCAAACATTACTGGGAGGAAGACCTATGGAATTTTTCAAAAAAATCGAACCCTTTTATTGGGTTGAACACGAAGAGTGCTTTTGCGTCTGCCTTGAAGTAGGTGATTACAAGGCTGAACTGTTTAACACTCGTTCAGACGAGGGTTTTGAAGGGAACGGTTATGACTGGGAATCGCTTGCGATAGCTTTTCTAAACGAAAAAATGCCCGAAGCTTTAGATATTGTTAATTTTGATCCTGAAGCTGAACTGTTTTGTGCATATTCCGAAGATGAGCAAATGCTGAGAAAATTCGCTCTTGAATTCAAGAGCATCTGTGAGGACGATAAAGAACTCAAAGATATATTTTCGAAAGCTGAAGTAATGTAAACTACAAACAAAAAGATCCCATGAGAATTAGGTTTCTCATGGGATTTTGATATTATATTACCTTTTTCCAAAGTCCGTGGAGGTTACAATACTCGTAAGCTGCAACAGCTTTATCGCCATCAGCAAGAGCAAATACTGCTTTCGGTTTATCACCCGGGTTTAACTTTTTGCGCTGACCGCCTTGGGTTGTTTCAAGGTAGATCCACTGTATGTAGTGCGCTTCGACCATCGGATGTTCTACGCTTCCGACTTCTACCGTAACTTCGTTGCCCGAAACAGTTACAACCGGTACATGCTTCTCCTGACTCGCATCAACGGTGTTGGGGATTAGCTCCTGCATCTCTTCTCCGCAGCATACAGGGGTAACTCCTGAGAAAACAATCATGCCTGCCATATTTCCACAGTGTTTGCACAGAAAAAATTTTTGTTCCATTTTAATCTCCATTCTGCCGCTATGCGGCGCTTTTATTTTATTATTTTTGTAAAAATCAGATATATTATTATAAACTGCCCATAATATTAATACAGTGACCAAGTTACAATGATTTCTTGTCGTTTATTTTATTTTTTGTGATTTGCTCACTGTTTTATGTTATAATCGGTGTATAATATAGCTATAAAGAAAGAGCTGTTCTTCCGAACATAGTTTTGGCAGTAGACAGCATAATCGAAAGGATGGAATGATAATGGCACTCACAATAACAAAAGATAACTTCAAGACAGAGGTAATGGAATCCGACAAGCCGGTACTTATCGATTTTTGGGCATCATGGTGCGGTCCTTGCAGGATGCTTGGTCCGACAATTGACGAGCTTTCAAAAGAAGTAACTGGTGCGAAGATTTGTAAAATAAATGTAGACGACGAACCCGAACTCGCCAGCTCCTTCAAGATAATGAGCATACCGACAGTGGTTGTTATCAAAAACGGAAAGGTCGTTGAGACTTCCGTTGGTGTAAAATCGAAGTCCGCGCTTCTCAAAATGCTCGAGGTCTAATTAATCCTTGCAACGGTATTGAATAAAAATAAAATAATAAAGCAAGCTATGGTTATTGAGTCGGGTGCTGTCAAAAAGGCAGCACTCGTCTCTTTTTGTCAGGATATTATTGTCCTGAGTTTCTTTTTGTCTAAAATTTTAACTTTACCACGAGACAGCGCAACAATATTATCATCAGCAAAACTCTTTAGCATCCTTGTTACAACTTCTCGCGCGCTACCCATATACTTTGCAATCTGCTCGTGGGTTAGTTTGATTGTATCATTCTCTGAGCGTGAGAGCTCATCAAGCAGAAAGGTTGCAAGACGCTCGTCAAAGCTCATGAAAAGTATCTGCTGCATTGCCCACATAACATCGGAAAACCGTTCAGTAGCGCTTTTGTAAACGAAACATTCGACATAGATATTTTCTTGGCTGATCCTTGAGAAAACAGGAACCGACATAACGATTATCTCGCAGTCCGTATCCGCTTCCATGTGAACATCAAAGGTAATACTGCGGATTATACAAGATGCGGATAGAACACAGACATCCCCCTCGCCGAGCCTGTAAAGGGTTATATCGCGTCCTTCCTCGGAGAGCATGAAGGTGCGTATAGTACCTTTTTTAACGAGAATAACGCCTACACAGTCGTTCTCACCGTTTTGGATTATCTGATCCTTCTCGTATTTTAGTAAAGCAGAGTTAGTTAGAAGAGTGTTCTTCTCCACATCTGAAAGGTTATCCCAAAATTCAAAATATTCTTTAAAGATTGGAGTAAAGTCCTCGGACACTGACGGCATAAAAACACCGTCCTTTCGTTTTATAATATACTGACAATAATGTTTATTTTCTTTTTCATAGCTTCGCGGTAGAAGCTGAGTAGTCCTCTGTGTTCAAGAGTAAGAAGATCAATAAGATAGGTGTTTTCTTCTTCCCAGAAGTCAGGGGGCTCTATACCGGCATCAATAAAATTCTTTGGTTCAAATTCAGCAGCAAGCTTCTTTAGATTGACATTTTCAAGGGACTTGACTATGTCCGGTACCAAGTCATAACGGTTGAATGCAAGATGACAATCATTCATAAAGCCTCCAAAGTATTCAGAGCCGTATATCGCTTTGCCAAAACTGCTGTTATCGGGAGGAACATCATGGCTTTTTCCAGAAAGGGAGAAGCATAAACCGTCCCATATTGCATTAATCCCGTAAAGATCGTAGCTGTCACTATCTATGAGCTCGTATACTCTTGCTGAAAGCTCATCTTTTTTGAGAGTGTTTAGATTTTCCAGAATATCGTTATTGACCATCAGTAGATTAGCTATAAATGCCACGCTTTTTTCCTCCATAAATTTCTCTACAGATACTCGACATTCGTAAAACAAACTACCTATTTACTTCTTATAAACTTTACAGCTGATGTTCCGGCTCTTGCTCCTTCATAAACGGCTTTTGCAACTTGCATCATACCACCTGTGCAGTCACCTGCTGCGAAAAGACCGGGTATGCTTGACGACATCTCGTCGTTGACAACAATTTTATTGTTCTCAGTTTCAGCTCCAAGCTTTCTTGCGAAGTCCACAGAACCTGCGACTCCGTATGCTACGAAAACTCCGTCGCATTTTATTTCTGTGCCGTCCGTAAAGCGAACAGTCTCAAGCTTTTCGTCGCCTTCAAAGGATGCGATTTTTGTTCGAATAACTTTGTAATGATCAGGAAACGCAGTTGTTTCGGTCTCACCGTTTGTGATGACTGTAACCGATGAGGCGATGTGAGAGAGCTCATCAGCTTCATGTAGTGCATACTCTGTAAAACCGAGGACTGCGACATCCTTCTTTCGATAGAAGAACCCGTCACATGTTGCGCAGTAGCTCACACCCTTACCTTCAAAACCTGTTAGTCCTTTTATTTTTGGGGCAGAACGCTGTGAACCGGTGGCGATAATAACACATTTGGCGAAGTATTCACCTTCGCTTGTTTGAACACCGAAATTTTCCCCGTCAAAGCTAAGCCCAACTGTTTGTGCTTCAATGTATTCCGCACCGACGCGTTTTGCCTGATTGATACCAATAAGAGCAAGCTCCTTACCGGAAACGGGTTCTGTAAGTCCGTAATAGTTTTCGATTTTTTCAGCTTTATTAAGCGATCCGAGGTCTTTGCCGATTATTGTTGTGGGAATACCGGCGCGGGATGTATAAAGCGCGGCGGATATTCCTGCAGGTCCGTTACCGATTATAATAACTCTTTTGTCTGCCATAGCTTTTTCTCCGATCGAAATGTTGTCTTTGCTTATATGTCTGTAGTATAGCATATAAAAGCAACATTTTCCACATATTTTTGTTTATATAATTATACGGTATCATTCTTAGATTTAAGCATAAGTATAACGCAAAAATGAGCTTCAGCTCATTTTTGCGCTATACACTTTTTATATTATAGGGATTTATCAGTGTAGATAAACAGCTCACAGCATTCTTTTTTATCATCTGATGAAACTGCTACTTCCACATTGTAATATATACCGAATCTGCCTCCCTGGGTTTTGTATAGGGTTTTTTTCGAAACTTTGTACTGGTTCATCGATGTTCCGTAGATTGAAACAAGTTTATCGCTAATAAGCCTTGTGCATAATTCTTCATCGAT
The DNA here is from genome assembly GCA_028705495.1 of Eubacteriales bacterium. Classification (GTDB taxonomy): domain Bacteria; phylum Bacillota; class Clostridia; order Oscillospirales; family CAG-382; genus GWF2-38-85. The sequence goes on along the minus strand of JAQWDK010000005.1, from coordinate 1,653 downwards.
TTTTAGGCGTTCTAAATCAGCTTCGTTAAAAGCTCCCTCTCCTTCAATTCGCGTGGAAATTATGTCTCCGTTATTACGAACGACAACTTCAATGTAATCGTTGAGTTCAAATTCACCTTTTCGGCATTTCCATGTGAGCTTGTATAAGTCCTTTTCGTCCGTAGGCTTTTCGAAAGCACAGTCATCATAATCCGTCAAATCAACAAAAGACTGCAAATATTCTGTTATGGACTTTTCCAAATCCTCGTCGGTAAATGCGTTAATCTCCCCAATTGATGAATTAACAAACCCAAATATACCCGCAACTTTGTCTGTTCCGTAATAAAATCTTATTGTTGGAATTATACCCTTGAAGAGAGCGTTGACATTTAAAACTTCGTATTTGTCGGTTTTGTAATCTGTTAAGGTTCTTGCTTCCGACTCTATGTAAGAGAGATTATAGGTTATTCCGGATATAGTGATTGACCGAGTTTGGGGTGCTCTATCAGATTTTACAATTTTAATTTCATCCTTAAGTTCGGAGCGGTGGTTGTATTTCAGCGTAAAGTTAATCTGATCATCGTAAATCTGATAAATTTCATACGACGGCTTTTTGGTTAAAAGCGCACAGGAGCTTAGTAACAATAAAATTGGAACGACAAATGCAATCAATTTTTTCATCTTTATCTCCATTCCTCCGCATAGCTGCTCTCATTGTTAGTCATATATAATACCTTTTAGGAACGCATTTTGTTACACAAATTATAAAAAAATATAAAAATTAAAATATTTTCTTTACCATCGTTGTCATTTATCTTTTTAAAGCATAAGCTATATTAAGCCAGCTGACAGCTTAATTATATAATTTTTAGACGAAAAAACAATGTCGTAAATCAACGAATTTTTCCATAAAAAAGATCTTTTTGTAATAAAAAAATCAGGACTCGGATAGACCGATTTCCTGCCGGAAAGGTATGGTTAAAACTGTGAACAACAATACAAACAACACCGGGGGCGGAGACAGGATAATGCGCCCGTCGGAAGTCACCATGCTCCGCGACAGAGACACAATGCCGAAAAATGTGTCATTGGCAATGGCATATGTCCCGTTTCAAATGTGGAGTGACGATCTTTATGATTTAGAACAGGGATTGGAGAGAGGAACTATATTCCCGGAACTTTTCAAACCTTTTCTCGGGGGAAGGGGCGGTAGAGATGAACGGTAATTCTGAACAGAGAAATATGATGAAAGGCGTACAAACGCTTGGATTCGCGTTAGTTGAAGCCACTTTATTCCTTGACAGCCACCCAAATAACCAAAAAGCGCTGGAGTTCTTCAGAAAAAATCTGCAAGCTTATAATGCGCTTAAGGAGCAATATACTAAAACTTACGGCCCTATCACTTTGAGTGATGCGGCGGGCGACAGCTGGACCTGGGTTGAAACACCGTGGCCGTGGCAAAATCAGGAGGCATAAACTATGTGGACATACGAAAAGAAATTGCAATACCCGGTCAATATTAAAAACCCAAACCCCGCTCTTGCGAAACTTGTCATCAGCCAGTACGGTGGACCCGACGGTGAATCAGGCGCTGCTTTGCGTTACCTTAGTCAGCGTTATGTGATGCCATACGGAGAAGTTGTCGGTATCCTTACGGATGTAGGCACAGAAGAA
>JAQWDK010000019.1 GCA_028705495.1 Eubacteriales bacterium | reverse complement strand
TGGTGGAGGCGAGGAGAATCGAACTCCTGTCCGAAAAGCTCTTGCTGAAGCTTTCTACGAGCGTATCCGTTTATTTACGTTCCCTCACCAGCACGCCAAGCGGCAGGCTTGCCAGTTTAGTAGCTTCATTAATTCATGACCGGCGGCAAAGCTTATGCCGGTACACGTTCACTGCTGAGTGACGCCCCATCCGAAGCCGCAGTGCTCTCCGGCGGGACGACCGCTTACGCGGCTACTCTAACTGTTTTGTTAGCGTTTATTTTTAAGTTTGCACATTTTAAAGAAGTTATGCGCTTCTGCTCGCTTACCGCAACTCAAACTCCCCGTCGAAACCTTTACGCCCCCTTATTATTGCCGTCTCAAGCACAGTTATATTATACATTTTCTTTTAGAAAAAATCAATAGCAGTATTTTTCCATGTAACTCTGTGTAAAAAGATCGCATAACTCAATTTAATTGCAAGTAACCTTTGCTTGATTTTGGTACTTAATTTCCGTATAATGGTGGCAGGGGTGATAAACGGTGTTTGACACAAAAAAGTTCGGTGGATATCTTTCACGATTACGCAAGAATGCAGATATGACGCAATCGGAGCTTGCTGAAAAACTTGCGGTGACCCGCCAAGCAGTCTCAGGATATGAGCGGGGAGATAGTTTTCCCGATGTTTCCATTCTTGTTATTATCGCTGATGTTTTCGGTATTTCACTTGATGATCTGATAAATTCCGGTGAACCGACACGGGGTGAAGCTTTAATTCTCAGCAATACCGCGGTCGGCAATAATAACGTGATTGCAGAGAGTGTTGCAGATATTGTAAATCTCGCACCGCTGTTAAAACCGAGCATACTTGAAAAGCTATCCGCAGGACTGAGCAAAAAAGGCATTGACATATCCAATATCGTCAGCCTTGCCGAATATCTGAACGATGATTCCGTTGTTTCACTGCTTAAAAACGCTACATTTGATACAATAAGCGACGATTTGCTTGAAAAGCTCATGCCACTCCTAGACGACCGCTCGAAAGGAACGATATTTCAGAAAATCCTTGAGGGCGAAATGGATTGGCACCTGGTTAAGTCGTTGATTCCATATGCGGATTACTTGCAGTCGCAGGTTGAAGCGGCGGTCGTGGAAGGCGCGCTGCCGTATGAAGCGCTTGACCTTATGCACCAAGGACGGCGCGAACTATGGGAAAAGTTACGAAGAAACGGTGAGCTGACATATTAAGTAAATATCTGATTACAATGAAATATATGGGCAGAATAATATTATGTTCTGCCATTTTTTGCGGAGACAGTTATATAGCGTATCGGGAAAGGGCAGTATCATTGTATATGAAATGCTGTTCGATGATTGTTACAGACGATTTTATAAGACTTGAATAGGAATTATTATGCTTGAAAAAATACAGCAGGATATTTTGAGTTGTCGTTATTGTAAGGACAAATTCGGCTTTGAACCACATTCGATAGTTTGGGGAAATGAAAACTCTAAAATAATGCATATAAGCCAAGCACCATCTCTTAATGTTTATAAAACACTAATTAGAATGAATGTCCGATATAGCAACAAGCTTCACATTATTTCTCCTTCAAAACATTTATACTTCGTCTCCGAAATTTATTCCTGTTTGGTATTTTTCGTTGTTGAGTTTCTCTTTCAAGGGTATGACTTCCTCAAGATCTATTTTATAAAGATTGGCGATTGCAATAGCGTAGTAGATAACATCCCAAAGCTCTTCTTCAATTGTTCCTTTTACCCGTCCGTCAGTCATGCGCTGATTTTTTAGCATCGAGCGAGAAAGCTCGCCCACTTCTTCCGACAGCTTCATAAAGTACTGCTCTTTGACCTCGGGATTATAATCTTTTAATTTCAGATACTTTTGTAAATAATTGATCGTTATGCTCATTTAAACGAATCCATATGCCTTTCAAAAAAGTCGTGGTACACACGGACATTTTCCAGCTCCGTCCACTTTTTCACCTGTGCTGGAACAGTATCAAGATCGTATATTTTGGCCTCTTTGAGTGAAAGAAGAAAAGGGGAGTGGGTTGAGATAATAAATTGACAGTTATAGAAGCGGACGGAATCCTCTATAAAACCAGCAAGTTCATTTTGGAGGGTGGCCGATAGGCTATTTTCAGGCTCGTCTAAAAGGTAGAGCGCATCGCTCTTAATCTCCCTCGTAAAAACCGAGAAGGCACTCTCGCCATTCGACATACCGACAAGCTCTTTAGGGAGTCGCTTTGCTGTGAAGGCTGATTTAGTTGATTTTTTATCTCTGTTATATTGTTTTAGTTCTTCGTAATCATCAATCGAATTAATCCTGAACTCTTTTGTGTTCTGGATTCTTTCGTATTCATCAAAGAGTTCTTCGCGCCGACGGTCTATTCCTTCGTTAATCTTACGAATATCAAGCAGAAAATCAAAAACATCATCGCTTGCAATGATTTTACTACCATCAGGAACTTTCCTTCCGAATGTCAGCTCAAAATCACAGAATCTGAGGTATTCATCAAAAAGAGGAGCATTGTTAAAAGGTGCGGTTCTTTTGAGCTTCAGCTTTTCGGCTATGACATTAAGCAGAGTTGATTTACCAGAACCGTTACCACCGTAAAACATCGTGATAGCTCCAAAATCAAGATGATGTAACTGTTTTTGGGGGAAGATTTTGAACGGATAGGCGTTGTTATCCGACGGGTAGCAAGTCATGTTAAGTTTATGGTTTTTTGAAAGAATAAAATCCACTTCGTTTTTTTCGCTCGCAAGACTAAATGAATCAATATATTGCATTAACGTCACCACTTTTCAAAACTTATAAGCTACTTTACCATAAATAAAAGGAAAGAACAATATAGCATTGCTCTTTCCCATTTTTATTTGCGAAAAACTAATCACCTAATCGCATTAAGTTTAAACTGACGTTTAAACCTGGTCCGAAAAGAATGTCCCCGCCGCTCATACAGAATATTACGGGAGTTAAAACATCTTCTGGTTCGAGTTGAACGATAGAACTCAAGAAAAGCTGGGTGAAATTATCCGATAAAACAGCTGTAGTAAAAAGCGATTCAATAAAACTGCCGCTAAGCTGTACGCCGACATCAACTCCGATATCTGACGAGGTTGACTGTAGATAGACCATAAAATCAACTTTGTAATGACCCGCTTGAGTTATAGTTATACTATTTTCTTCAGGTTCGATATTACTTCCTCGAACTATTTTATCTGTTGCAATTGTTGTCGGAACACCTGCTTCAAGTGTGAGTATTTGCCCAGAGTTGCCATATATTCCACCGTAGGCACTGACAGCACTCGAAGCGGCACTACTGGCCGGACCAGGGAGTCCCCGCAGTCCTTGCGCTCCACGCTGGCCTTTCTCACCTTGAGGACCTGCGGGTCCCGGCTCACCTTGAGGACCTGCGGGTCCCGGCTCACCTTTGGGTCCAACAGGTCCGGGCGTTTCATGGAATTCTGGAATGCAAGAACAAAGATATTGCACTGTCAGTGTAGGCAAAACATTGTTGAACGGTGTTTCTTCTGCTGGTGATTCGGTAAAACCTCCAGCAGCAACCACTACCATGCCGTTGCCAAACATCTCAGTTAAAGCTATTCCGAGTAAGTCAGAAGACGAAGTGAAGCTATCTCTTAAAATATCGCTGACATCAATATCAATAAACTGATTAGACTGGCAAAAATCCACTGTACAGTATCCGGCTTTTGGAGTCATGTACGGAGCGCTGTTCCAAGTTACTGTGGACGGATCGAAATCTTCTTTAATTTTACTTATTCTCATGCTAACTTGATTTGAGCATGTCACCTCAAGGATGAAAACCTTTAGCGTTGCATTGATAATTTCACATCTTTCAGGCAATTTTGGTAGTATAAACTTTAGCAGGGTCCTATAGTTGTTTTTACCTGAACAGTCAACACCTGTTAAAAGAAAGCTCTCGTTTGAGAAGTTATCAGTTGGCTGATAATGTGAAATGTAACTGCTTCCAGATGGTTGTAAATGAAAAGTCGGCATAATCTCAATCCTTTCTTAGTTAGCTTAAAAAGTATTACTGATGTAAATAAAATCCTCTTGTAATAGTATATGAACATTAATGCCGATTTGTGTTATTTGAACTTTTTAAAAAGAAAAACCGAGCGGTAATCCGCCCGGTCTTTTCGGTAAATAAATTATAATTTAGTCGTCGATTGTCATAAAGATTGTAGCTGCGACTCCACGGCTTAATGCACCAACACCTTGGCTTGTAGTCAACTGTACCGATACAAGGGTACCCTGAGCAACCGCAAAACTGCCTGTGCTGATACCTAGACATTTAGGCGTTTCTTCGTCACTAGGTCCATCGATTGTAACGGATATCCCAGTGCTTACTGGGGTGGTAAATCCGCACGGGCTTGTAAAAATAGTAGCTGTGACCGAGGTGTTTTCAGGGATTGTATTGTCCCTGATGTTCAGTACAAGTCCAGTTATTGTTACATCGGTTGGAACTACTACTGTGCTTGTTGTGAACTGAGACACAGAGGAAGAAGTTCCAAGTCCAACCCAACCGCCATCACTTATCGATTGATCGGTAGCTAAATATATCGTTGTAGCCCCGGGGCCTACCGGACCTGCCGGGCCTGCCGGACCTGCCGGACCTGTCTCACCTGGTTCACCTGTCGGGCCAGTTGGACCTGTGGGGCCTGTCGGACCTGTGGGGCCTGTCGGTCCAGTCGGACCAGTCGGGCCAGTCGGACCAGTCGGGCCAGTCGGACCAGTCGGGCCAGTCGGACCAGTCGGACCTGTTGGTCCTGTTGGACCAGTCGGGCCAGTCGGACCAGTCGGACCTGTTGGTCCTGTTGGACCTGTTTCCCCAGTTTCACCTTTAGGGCCTACCGGGCCTTGTGGACCACGGGGACCTGGGATGCAGCAAACTTTACAACAGCTGCAATTAAAATTCTGGAATCCACAACCATAACCACAACTGCAATCATAGCCATAATTACCTCGCCATCTTAAATCAGCAACGAGGTTATTATCATTTTCATAACCATAACGCTCATTCTGGAGATCTCTATATTGATTGTAAGGGGAATTAGGATAATTATTCATTATCGCACCATTCTTTCGAATTTATTAGGGTAGGTTCTCATAGATTCTCCCCCCTCTCATTCTATGCTGATGTGACAATATATGTGTTTTATAAACAAAACCCTACCGTTTCCGATAGGGTTTTATACTTGTTGTGTGGATTACTCAGAGAAGCCAAAAATCGCGCTTGAGGTTATTGATCTGTCGTATGTGCCATCGCTTGACGACCACGACTCGCTCTTGCCGTCTATATACTGAACTTTGAGTCCTATAGCGGTCTTGTCGCCGGTAACCGGTGCTGTTCTACTAAGGAGATTCCAAGTCACTGAAACCATAATACATGGCTTTCCGTCAATCCCTTTTGTCTCATGAACAACCGCATCATCTAAGCTTAAATTGATTTCATCTGTAGCTTCGCTGCCGGCAGTCCAGCTATTAGCTCCGGTCCTGTGTAAGTAGTATCTTATACCATAATCGGAATCCAGTGCATCGCTTGTTTGAATCGAGCCATCAGCAGTAAGCCATATCTGTAGCAGGTCATCTTTGCCTGACCACCATTCACCTTTTCCGAAAGAGGCAGTAGTATCGTTTGTTTTTATCAAAAGATAAATCTTTTCGTTATCCCAAAGCATTTTATACTCAGGTGTAAATCCTGTGTCGCTTTTTGCAAAAACTGCGAAGTCTGACTCAAAGGAGGAGAAAGTTGGACTAGTCGAAGTTTTTGCGATCTTTCCAGCTGTGGTTTCATGCTTAACAAGATGGTCGCCGTCTCCGTTGCCACCACCAACATCAGTAGCTTCAGGAGTCAAAACCGACTCTGGTGCAGTGGTTTTGTCGGACCTTGCTTCAAGGGCGATATAGTCGGTGTAAAATTTAGTATAAATTTTTGTAGCATCAGTGAGTGTGATGAAGTTCCAGATGTTATAGTTGTGCATCGGGAATGTGGTAAAATAGTGGGGTATATCAAACACTATCGTCGCATTTGTGTACTTTGCTTCCAGCTGAAGGCTCTTTATGACCTCATCACCTGTTTTGGGTGATGAAGTTACGTCAAACACTTCAGTATCATTCCAAAATTCCGCACCCGCTTTTCTAATTGCGACAGCCCATTTGTCGAGATATCTCTCGAACTCATCATAAACAGCGTCTGATATGATGATATTGTTATCCCTTCCGAGACAGTCTTGTACAGCAACTATATCGGCAACAGGTCTGCCGCCTTTTGTGTCGGAAACAAGCATCTTGTAGAGGTTGTCGGCACTCTTCTGGGGTATTCCGCTGCGCCATATAGCAGGAGCGATCATTACGGATTTCTCAGGAGCAATTTCGTGAATGAAGTCTGACTGACCCTTATAAATTGTTCTTGCTGCATCGACACCACCCGATGAGTTGAGCCACTGGTCACAAGTCTCATCAGACAGGTAGTAACCTGCAAATGCAGGGTGGTCGCCGTACATCTCGTCGATATCTTTAATTACTGCTTTTCCGGCTTCGACAATTGCAGGGTAGTGGGTTTTTCCTGACACGATGTTGTTAAAGTCAGCGTCGTGTATTGTACCAAGCCATACCTTCATGCCAAGCTTTTCGGCTGCGTCAAGTACAGCGAGAGGGAGGTCAACGCTTCCGTAGGTAGGGTTGTAATTATAACCAAGAGCTTTTATATTACTACCGTTTATCAATGTCGACTTATTTAGGTAGTGAGCGCTATATTGGATGACAACATAGTCCATTCCGAGGTCCTTCATACCCTTAAGCTGCAGGTACCAAGCGTAATCGCTGTTAAATGAAGAGGGGTTACCGCCGCCACCGGTTGGCATCTGGAAGAAACCGCCGCGAATGAGGGGGAGTTGAGGTTGGGTCGCAAACAACTGGAACTCATTGAATTTTGCGTCAGCTTCTGTGTTTATGACAAGCTTGTATTTGCTGTTTTTAAGCTGGCTGAAATACATGTTGATAGTTGTAAGCGAGCCGACTGTATGGGTTGTGAATGTGCTCTCTATTTCTTTGTATTCACCGCCGTCCAGACCATAGAAAATAGCTCTCAGGACTTTATTTTTCTGTAATGTGACACTTGCTGAAACAACGCCGTCCTTTATATCGGACGCATCGAATTCAAAGGTATTTTCTTTTGTTCCGACAACAGACTTCGAGTCCTTGGAGAAAAGCATATCTGTCAGCGTTGTGTCCACTTTGCCGTTAAGCTTAACCTCACGGTATGCTGCGACATTAGTGTTGGCATAAATTTCACCGGCAACGCTACTATAAACAGGTTCTTTAACTTCATTATCGCTTCCATAGACACTGATTTCATCAAGCATTAGAATTGATGTGGTGGGGAAAGTTAAAAGAAGATATCTTGCTTTGACAGTATGGTTACGTGTAATTAGATATCTGCTTCTCGAATTGACAAGATTACCGGCAGTTGTGGCAATATAGCTTTGGCCGAAATCCTCAAAGGTATTTCCGTCAACAGAGTAGCGAACATTCAAATACTCAGGCATGCCAGAAGATGCGCCACCTCTTGTGAGAGCATCGGTTATAACCTGAGAAACATTCTTGACTTCTCCGAGGTCGATTTTAATTATTTCAGAATTCTTCTTAGTGATATCGTCTTTAGTTGAAGACTTTTTAGCTATAGCAGCAGTTTTATCGGTGTTCGGAGTATACTCACCGTCGGTAAGTTTCTTACCGTCATCAGTAAGTCCGCCACGCTCTTCACCATCCCAGGTGTAGGTCGCCCCCTTTGACAACAGCTTTAACTCAGATTCACGAGAGCCGAAAACTTCGATTTCGCTGATTGTATTTTTCGTTGCTACAGGCGTATAGATATAGAAGCGTAGAGCTTTAGCGTTGACTTCAGAGCCTGAATAATCAAAAACAACTTCACCATTGTCTATTTTTGTAGCTTCACCGATATATTTAGTGAAATTATAGCCGTCGTCGGAGGAGAATAGCTCAACTTTTTTAGGCATAACAGACTCATCAGCATCGGGGAAGGTGAGAATTGCTTTTTTTACAGTGGAGACAAATCCGAGATCGAGGGAAATATGATAATAAGCTTCATCCTCATTCTCGTAGCCTTTAAGTTCACGTTGAGTACCGCTCCAGTCACCTCTGGATGTGGTGAACTGCTTCATCGTTATTGTTTCGGCAGCTTCTTTATCGCCATCAGTCAACATCGAGAGTTGTAGGTCGTTTTTGACCGGGCTGTTATGTATGTAGGAATAAGCATAGGGCATTCCGCGGGCGATATTGTCTTTGTCGTCGTTTATCGGGGACGAGGTTTCTGAAACATCGTTAGAAACATTATCTATTATTTCACAACTTGTCATTACAAATCCTCCGAGTATTGTAATTGCGAGCATAACGGCAAGAAGTTTTAATTTTCTTTTTGCGTTTCTTGTCATTGATATGGCCATGCCTTTCTTGTTTTTATTCTCCTCTGATCTTTAAGAGCTTTTTCTTTTTATGAAGGTATATGTAACCTTTGATAACACTGATGTAGATTGATATAGCAGAAACAACAAAGAAAGCGCCTAACCCGAAAAATAAGATCTTCCTTGCAAGGAATGCATTCTCAGTAAATACACCACCAACTATAAAAGCTGCTCCAACTACAAGTAGAGCAAGCAGCATCACGAAAACAAACCACCTGAAGCGGATTTTCTTTTTAAGCGCTTTTACCTCAGGTTTAACACTGACTTTTTCGTGGTACACACCGGGACGGATAAAGTAGTGATCGTTTTTTGAGCTGCAAACATAATCCCATCCATCGCTTTTCATGCGTTCGAGATATTCTTTTGGATTTTTTATTATCTGATAATCTATTCTGTAGGTGTAATCACCGGGATCACCCTTGACAAAATAGAATGTGTCACCTTTCTTTCGGCGCAAAAATAGCCCTTTTGAGGCCTTGTCGGCAAGCCATGTTGTCTCAAGCTCATATTCCCAGGCTTCAAAGGATGCATTTTCAATGAGTGCATCTTCGCCAATTGGTTTTGTCGACCTGAAAACAACATAAGACTTTGAGCGAAAAACTTCTTCAAATATATCTTTGTCGTAGAGTTGCAAATCTTTTGGCAAGTCGGGGTCCTCAACACGGTAAATGTGATCCGAGGGTTCGCCATTTTTGAAAGTTATTATTCCGAGCGGGGAAATTGATACAAATATATTACCTAACTTTGCTTGAGCAGTAATTATATTAGAAAGCCTTTTATCCCCTCGCCGAAAAATGAAGAAGGAATGTTTTGTCCTTTTCATTATGTATGCTTGCGGCAATAATATCTTGCCGCTTACCTCCTAACGGATGTCCTTAACCAATAATAACACAAAAGCGTATATTAAGTCAAGAAATTCGGTGAAAATTGAACAACTCGAAAAGAAAGACCACTCTAAAGTATAAACCTTTGAGCAGTCTCTCTTTTGCGCTATTTATTATTAGCTTCAGATAAGTTATTTCTTTTTACTATTGCCTTTAGTGTCCTTACCTACCTTAAATTCAGGACAGTCAACATCATCTTCGTCTAAATCAAAATCGTCATCTTCGTTATCAGTAACTTTTTTGTCTTTATTTTTCGAATTTGAGCTTTTTTTATCATCCTTTGGACCTTTTCCATTACCATTCGATGAACCGTTTTTTGTATTTGACTCACAGTCTAATTTGGGTTCGCATTCATCACATGATTCACAGTTTAATTCACATTCACCACATGATTCACAGTTTTGTTCACATTCTTTTGATTCATCCGATTCTAATTCGTCTTCTACAAAGTCGGGGATGCTTTCATCAGTTTCCGAAACATTGTTTTGTTCGTCATCTTGTATTTCTTCGTCTATATTTCTGTTCTTTTCTTGGTTTTTGCGTTGTTCTTTGTTCTGTTTGGTTTGAGCCATTATGTCCTTAACAGATTTATTAACCCATTCGTTTATATCGATGCTGTCGGGATCTTCTGCGCTTTCCTTCAGCTTTTCAACTAAATTGAGTTTACCAGGTGTAACACCTATTTTTTTAGCTTCTTCTACTCTGGCTTTTCCAACAGCTTCAGCGTTTACGGTAGCTTCACAGTTATTTTCTTCACAGGTTTCACCAGCTGTTTTTGCGAGCTCTTCTGCCAATTCGGCCGATTTTTCCATATCGTCTGAGGAGGCCGTAATTACAATCCCTGCGCCATCTGCATTCAAGTAGCCAGCACGTGCTACTTCTTCGACGGTCAGAGCAATAGCTTCATCAATGGTTTTGTTTTTTAAGTTTTTTAAATCAATCTCATCGACAATCTTTGTGCCATCGTCATTAACACCTTCTGCTGAAAGAACTCTATTAAACATATTAATAGAGTATTCAATTGAAGGGTTGACATCAACGCTTAAATATGTAGTGGGGATGTTATATGCGACTGCGGTTCCACCGAGAACTAGCACAAAGCATGCCGCTGCTACAAAAGCAGCTGCTTTCTTGAAATTAAATTTTAGAGTCGTATTCATTCCTATCTCCTGACCCAATTCATAGTTTTTGTTTTTAACCTTGACTATGCACCCGTCATCAGAAAGTAAAACCGCAGTGTTTCCGCGAATTTCTGTTACAACTGATTTCATATCATTTTGCTCCCTTTCTAATGTATGATACATATTCGGCTAAATATGGATACTCTCCGGATAGTATCTCCATCGCCGCTATTATATATCTACGATGTGTTTCGATTAATTTTCTGGGTAGGTCAGTATTTTTTTGAATATTATTTATTGGTAATTGTTTTGTGGTTTTGATATCTGAAATTAATTTTTCGTTGTTCAGTATGTAAAGAACAGCTTGCTTACACGCTTCTTTCGTCTTTTTAGATTTCGGAGAACATTTAGCAAGATCATAGAATGAAAAACCATATTCTTTAAAGACACTGGTTATGGCATCGATCTCATATTTAATAGAGTTATCTTCATGTAGAACTATTTTCTCAGCAACAGCAATTTTAATAGGCGCGTCCTCATCATCTTCACTGGGCTCGCAATCGAAGACAACGGGGTTTACAAAAAATTCTGATTTATACTTTTGCTGAGAGCGGTAATAATCAATAAGCCTGTTTTTTATTATCTTTTCAGCATATGGCAGAAATCCGCCTTTGTTGTATGAATATGTTTTTATAGCATCTGAAAAAGCAATCAAAGCTACAGACCATTCATCGTCGCTTTTAGAAACATATTTTTTTGTAGTCTTAAAAATACAGCCGATTATAAAATTTTTTTTACTGTCTATAAAATCAGAAAATACAGTAGCATCGGTCGCTGCTTTCAAAGCGTCTTCGTCAACAGTGTGCATTATGTATTTGCCTCTCTTTGGGGTTCATTTATATTCCCATGCTTAATCATAACACAAAAGTGCATTTCAAGTCAAGGAATACGGAAAACGTTGAATAACCAAAAAAAGGCTGCAAATGCAGCCTTTTATATTTTTTATACTACTCAACGGTAATTTTTATTTCTTTTGTGGTAGAAGAAACACCATTTGATATTGTTACCCAAAAACTTTCGGTGCCCTTGAAATCTGTCATAGGGGTATAGACAAAGCTTCCGCTGGTTGAAAGGGCACATTGCCGTATTTCGCACTTACTGCGAGTTTAGCGGTAGCGGGTATAGTAGAATCGTCAAGTCCGAGAGAGCTTGTGAGCGCAGTGTTCACCTCGGTTTTGAATTCGGTTTGCTTAATTTCAAGACCTCCCAGCTCTAATTTACCTTTTGCAAATTGATATGTCAAGTCGTATTAGATGATGGGTGTACACCTTCATGTTTGAATCATCGTTTGCAGCCGAAGAGGTTCCGACACGCTTATATATTACGCCATCTTGTGATGCATAGAAATCAACGGTTTTTGGAGCAAGGCGGCCTTGTGAAGGGTTGTAATTTACATTCACGCTGATTTCGGCAATGCCTTTTACTACATCGCTAAGCTCAACAATAAATTCGACTTGCTTCTTAGCTACGAATCCGATCCAATCGTTTGAAGTGAAGTTCGCGCCTGTTTGACCGACAACCTCATCAGTTAGCTTTACTCCGTCATCGGGGTATGTTGATGAGGGTTCAGTTAGCAGGGTATACTTGCTTCCGTTACTGACATTGACCTTTTCATAAGTTTTTGAACGATCAATATCATAAATAAGAGCGCTGTCGATACCTTCTATACTATTAATTATATTAGGATCTGACGGTGTTTCTGAAACAGTACCGCTTGTTTCTTTTGATTGATCACCTGATATATCACTGCTGTAACAAGAGGTGAAAACCGATAGGAATATTATCAATGCAAGTAAGAACGAAAGTTTTTTTCCGTTTTCCGTTTTCCATTATCCTTTCTAACTAGAAAATATATCTTTATTATACTTTTCGTTTATCGAAAAGTCAACGATAATTAAACAAGTTCCTTGAATGGAAGAGAAGTACGACAAATATGAAAACAAAGTATGCATAAAAAACTCCAAAACGATAAGAAACTTTCAAAAGAAAAATCGGCACAGTAAGTAACATATACTAAACTATGCCGATATTTAAAAAGTCTAAAGGGTGTCCGTCGCGAGGAGAAATCTAAATATGCCGAAGGTAAAATACTGAGCAGACGGACAGAAGCATAAAATGCTGTCTATCTTTTATCGAGAGGGATATATTGCTGGATATCGCCATAGGATTTATAGCCGGGGCGTATAATTTTTTTGGATGTGACGATTTCCTCAAGCCTGTGTGCGCACCATCCAGAAACTCTGGAGATTGCGAACAGAGGTGTGAACATATCGCTGGGGATTCCGAGCATTCTGAAGACTGTGCCGGAGTACATATCTACGTTAGCACATATCTGAGATGCAGCCTTTGCGTTAGCGCTTGCACGTGCGGCGAGGATTCCGGGTGCGAGTTTCTCGATTGTCTGAAGTATATTGAAGTCGTCGGAATAGCCGCGCTCGTTTGCCATTGTCTCAGCATAATGTTTTAGAATAATAGCTCTCGGATCGCTCTTGGTGTAAACCGCATGGCCCATACCATATATAAGACCGCTCTTGTCGTATGCTTCCTTAGCAACAATTTTTCTAAGATAATCAGCAATTTCGTCTTCATCTTTATAGTCACGGACATTCGACTTGAGATCGTCAAGCATTTCAATAACTTTTATGTTCGCGCCGCCATGTCTTGGACCCTTCAAAGAACCGAGAGCTCCTGCGATTGCCGAATAGGTGTCCGTTCCGGTTGATGACAGTACACGACACGCAAAAGTTGAGTTGTTACCGCCGCCATGTTCAGCGTGGAGAATCAGGCAGAGGTCAAGAAGCATAGCTTCTTCAGCAGTAAACATTTTATCAGGCCTTGCGACACGAAGGAAGTTTTCGCTTGTTGAATAACCAGCGCGGGGGAAGTGGAGCGTAAGGCTTTCGTTATAGAATTTGTGACGCTTTACTGCATAGGCCATAGCTGCAATAATCGGAATTCTTGCAATGAGGGAAATGCTCTGCATAAGTACATTCTCGAAAGAGCAGTCGTCAGCTCTGTCGTCGAACGAAGCGAGCGCTAATACGCTTGCGGTCATTTTGCTCATAATATTGCGTGAGGGTGCTTTAAGTATGACATCCTCCGCAAAACGTGACGGTAGACGGCGGTAGAAGTTGAGTATCTCATCGAAATGTGAGAGCTCGACCTCGGTGGGAAGCTTACCCATTAAAAGGAGATAGGAACATTCTTCATATCCGTATCTCTGGCAGTACGCGTAATATTCGACTATCTCCTCAACATCGTATCCGCGGTAATAGAGCTTACCGTCAATTGGAGTCTTTTCGCCTTCGTCGATGACATATCCGTGTACAAGACCAATTCCTGTAACACCAGCTATAACACCGGTTCCGTCAGCGTTACGCAGTCCTTTTTTAATTCTTTCTCCTTCAAAGGCAGAGGCTGGTATCTCGTATGTAGACTTAGCTTCGTTTACAAGACCTCTGAGGTTGAGTTGATCGTTGCTGTGTACGTTCATTAATGTTCCATCCTTTCGTGAACTGGATGACGGTTTATGTGTTTTATAAGACCTTTTTCTGCTTATTTTTGCATAACTCGTCGGAATATTAGCCATTCTTTGGATTACAGTCAAATTAATCAGGTAAAATTTCCAACAATTCGCTTGAATATAATTGTAAAATGGATTATTATCACATAGCATAGGATATAATATTTAACAAAATAACCGTCACCTGTATATTATTTTAATGCATAATACCGAAGCGTTATAAGTACATATAAAGTACAGTTAATGTTAAATAGGGTTCCCTCGTGATAAGATATATTATGGTATCAATTTTAAAATATCACGATTTTTTGATATTGTTCTATTATATAATGCTGTGAGTTAAAATGCAAGAGAAAAATAATAAAATTCAAAAAAAATCTTTTGCAAATAAGAATCTTAAAAACGTCATATAATGGTAAAAGAGGGAATTAAATTTTATCCGGAGGATTTTTAATGAAAAAATACTTGATAATGCTTGCAGTATTCGTTGCTTGGTGCATAACGCTTCCGATGGCGACGAATTTTGCAAAAGCAAGTTTAATCGATTCCAGTGGCGAAAACTTGTCTGGGTTCGAGTCTTCACAAATTGAAGAAACGCAGGATTCGAATCAAAATAATTCAGAATATGACACTTCAAGTCAAATTCCTGTTAATTCCGACATCGATTTAACCGATGAAAGCAGCGACGATGTATCCAAAACAGAATCAGAAGTAACCGAATCCCATACCGATAATCCTGTTTCACATCCTGAGGTAGGCGATACAACCAGTAAAGAAGAAAGCGAATTACCTAATCAAAGTGCCGGCGCACAGCTACATTATGTAAACGTCTACAACCATAAAACCGGGAAAACAATGAAACTCGAGTTTGAGGAGTATATAATCGGCGTAGTATATGCTGAAATTCCTTCCTCTTTTAATTACGAGGCTATAAAAGCGCAGGTGATCGCTGCCCGCTCATATGCTCTCAACAATATTATTTCAGGTCAGAGAGAGCGCGGTCATGAGGGAGCATCTCTTTGCACAAGTCCCGGTCATTGCAGCGGTTATTATACAAAAGCTGATATGGCGGCAAAGTACGGAGACGAATTTGCCGAAGAAAGCTACAATATAATAAAGAAAGCAGTTAGCGCAACGAGAGGCATTGTGATGACCTATGAGGGGATGCCTGCCAATACTGTGTTCCACGCTTCTTCAAGCGGGTTCACCGAGAGCTGCGTTGAGGTTTGGGGAAATAACCTCCCTTATCTTGTCAGCGTCACAACACCTGATGAAAGCAATTTCTATGCTTTCTATGGTAAGACAACAATGACGGCATCCGAATTTAAAGCAAAACTTTCTTCAGCTGGAGTTAAACTCACCGGCTCACCAACTACTTGGATAACTAATATAAAGAAAAACGCAACTGGCAGAGTTGATAGCATCACAATTGGCGACAAAACATTTACAGGCGAAGAAATAAGGAGCCGCTTTGGTCTTAAAAGTACTAAATTCAAGGTTTCAACTACTGAAACAAATATCAGCTTTGATACCGAAGGATATGGCCACGGTGTGGGTATGAGTCAGTACGGTGCTGAAATTATGGCTTCTAACGGAAGCAGCGCTCAGCAGATTCTAAGGCATTATTACACTGGTGTAAAGTTGGAGCATGTAAAAGACGAGTGGTTTAAATAAGGCAAATATAGTATTCGGTCACGATTCTTTGGCGGCGGATTAATTCCGCCGCTATTTTTATTGTAAATCCTACGCAGAAAACAAGAAATTGCTTGTCATTGATTAAATAATATGATAGAATCAGGTAGAACTGTAAAAGATAATATACGCGAGCAAATGGATGGGAAAAGGTTATGGCAATCAACAAAGCGATGCAGCTTGCACTAAAGGCACTTTCCTACCCCGAAATCGATGTTAGAGAAACCTACAAGGTGAGGAGGACGCTCGCAAGTATCTCCGCGCCTGCGTTTAACCCAATCTACAAGCTTTTCGACCGTAAAATTTTGTCGAACGGAAGGGAAATCAGCGTTAGGCTTTATCCGCCGAAAGACAACTCGCGAAAGCTTCTTATTATTTTCTTTCACGGCGGCGGTTGGGTAACCGAAAGCGTGGACACTTACAACAACGTTTGTAAAACCCTTGCGAAGCAGACAAACGCGAAGATAATTTCAGTTGAGTATTCACTTGCACCCGAACACAAATTCCCTATAGGTCTTGAAGATTGTTACGCAGCTGCAAAGGATGTTCACCTTTATCCGGAACTTTACGATGCAGATGGCTATGATATTGTTCTTGCTGGAGACAGTGCAGGCGGCAATCTTGCCGCAGCAGTTTCGCTTATGGCGAGGGATCGCGGTGAGTTTTCAGTAAAAGAGCAGATACTGATCTATCCCTCTACAAACAGCGACCATAGTAAGAGCTCACCGTATGTTTCGATACATGATAATTCAACCGGTTATCTTCTGACTTCAAAGCATATTTGCGAATATATCGAACTCTATAAAAGCTCTGACGAAGACCTAAAAAACCCATATTTTGCGCCAATGTTAGCATCTGATTTGAGTAATCAACCCAGAACGCTTATTATAACCGCTGAGTTTGACCCTCTTAGAGACGAGGGAGAGGCATATGGAACTGCTCTTGCGGCAGCAGGAAATACTGTCAGGGTTTATAGGATGAAGGATGCGCTTCACGGCTTTTTTTCACTCGACTATCGTTTCCCACATGTAAAGCGCAGTTATAAACTAATAAATGACTTTTTGAATAGATAAAAATCAATTCCGAGTGGTTGTGCTCGGGAATGGAGCGAACATAAAGAATGTACGGCAGTATAGAATGGAGCCGTCTTGATAATGCGGCTAAAATATTTCCGTCAACGGGCGGAAAAACGGACACAAATGTATTTAGGTTCTATTGTGAGCTGAAAGAGGAAGTAATGCCTGAATTTCTCAAACCAGCTCTCGATGCAACGATTGACAGCTTTCCCGGCTTCTCATGCGTTCTAAAAAAAGGATTATTCTGGTATTACCTTGAGCGTGCAAACATAGAGCACGAAGTTTATGAAGAAACAGGTGAAGTCTGTGGGATGATTTACGAAGATTCCTCCTCTCCGCTGTTTCGGTTATACTACTACAGAAAGCGTATCAGTCTTGAGATTTATCATGCTATGACCGATGGCGCCGGAGCACTTGTTTTTCTGAAAACAATTATTTACAATTACCTTAAAATAGCGAGATGTGAGCTTTTTGGTGACTTTTGTGAGCAGCTTGATGTCGACGCATCCTTTACGGAAAAGGATTCCGACAGCTTTAGTAAATATTATAAAAAGAGGAAACATAAGAAGGAACCAAAACCTCCGAAAGCATATCATATAAAACAAAAATTACGCGAAGATGGTATGCTACTTGCAATTGAGGGGATTGCTTCTACATCCCAGGTTCTTAAGGTTGCCCGTGAGCATAATGCGAGCATGACTGTGTTTCTTGCTGCCGCACTAATAGCAGCAATACGCAAGGACATGCCTCTACAATGTGAAACAAAATCTGTTGTGATTAATATACCTGTAAACCTCAGAAAGATGTTCCCTTCAGAAACCACAAGAAACTTTTTTGGAATGATCAGTGCTGATTACAACTTTTCAGAGCGAAGCGATGATTTTTCGGAGATAATAAATAAGACAACCGATGATTTTTCGCGCGGTCTTGACAAGGACAGCCTCAGTGCAAGAATAAGCAAGCTCACCGGATTTGAAAAAAAACCGTTTGTGAGAATTGCCCCTCTTGTTCTGAAAAATATTGTACTTCGAATTGCAAGAAGACTTGACGACAGCAAAGCTACAACAGTGCTTTCAAATGTCGGTAAAGTCGAAATGCCTCCTAAAATGGCGGAACATGTTGAAATGTTTGGTGTTTTGGCGAGTACAAGGGAAATGCAACTTTGTGTTTGTTCATTTGAAGACAAACTGCAGATGGGCTTCACTTCAGCTTTTAACGGAACTGATATACAGAAGAATTTCTTCAGAGAGTTAACCTCAAGAGGGATTGAGCTTGAGATAAGAAGTAACGATGATGCAAAGCGCAAGGACAAGGAGGGTGTCGCTGATGCTTAACTGCGGAAGATGCAAAGTTAATATTGACGGCGACAAGATTGTATGTCCTCTTTGTCAGGGAGAGCTTACCGGGATTGCGACCCAGGACTCATACCCTGATCTTCCAAAACCGAAATACGGTAAAAACTTTCTCCTAAGACTGATTTCCTTTGTGGCAGTGGCTATAATAATTGTAAGTTTAGCACTTAATTTGATGGTTCGTTCCGATGTTTGGTGGTCGCTTTTCGTCATAGGAGGAGTTGTATCTGCTTGGATTACTGCAACTGTAGGAATAAGTTATCGCCGTAAGCTGTTCACCAACATCACCTGGCAACTTGTTATTGTCTCTGTTTTTGCTGTTATATGGGATGTGTCGACGCTTTGGAGAGGATGGTCTATTGACTATGTGATACCAATAAGCTGTTTAGTTTCAATGCTATCAATGGTCATTTTATCGAAAATAATGAAAATTCCTGCAAGAGAGTACCTTATCTATCTTGTGCTTGATGCAGTTTACGGCGTAACACCTATAATTTTCTACTTCACAGGTGTTCTTGGTGTTGTGTATCCTTCGCTAATTTGCGTCACATGCAGCCTTATTTCAATATTCGCAATACTGTTTTTTCAGGGCAAAAGTATACGAGCGGAAATCACAAGGAGATTTCATCTATAATTTTATATGAAAACCGCTTATTATAGCTAATGTTTTTTATGAAAAAGAGAGCATCATCACCTATTGACTTACTGGGGTATAATATTATATAATTATCTAACAAGATTATATCTTTATCGTTTAAATAAAATCGGAGTAAAAAATGGATACAAAAAATATCGTTATCATCGGTGCTGGCTATTCTGGTGTTTTGACAGCTAAACGGCTTGCAAAACGCTTTAAGAAAAACCCGGAAATCAGCATCACCATAATAGACAGAAATCCCTTTCATACAATGCTCACCGAGCTGCACGAAGTTGCAGCAGGCAGAGTTGAAGAAGAAAGCGTCAGGATGAGTCTTGAGAAGATATTCGCCGGTCGAAGGGTGAATGTCGTAACGGACGAAGTTTTGTCGGTTGATTTTGAAAACAAAACAGTTGCCTGTGGTAAAGGCTCATTTGGGTATGATTATCTTGTAATCGCAGCAGGTTCAAGACCGACAAGCTTTGGCGTGCCAGGTATGAAGGAAAACGCATATACACTCTGGTCTTACGACGACGCTGTTAAGCTTCGCGATAGGATCAATGAGTGTTTTAGGCTTGCTATGACGGAAACTGATTTTGAGAAGAAAAAGAATCTTTTGACATTCTCAATTGTCGGCGCAGGCTTTACCGGTACAGAAATGGCGGGAGAACTTGCAGAATATGTTCCAGTCCTCTGTAAAAAGTATGAAATAGACCCCGAACTTGTCAAGATAAGCATTAACGATGTCCTTGACAGAGTCGTTCCAACACTGACTGAAAAGCTTTCTGCTAAAGTCGAGCGCAGGCTTTTAAAAATGGGTGTTGAAGTCAACCTTAAAACAAAGGTTGTAGAAATTGGTAAGGACTTTATCGTCATTGAAAAAGAAGGTAAAACAGTTAAGACAAACAGCGAAACAATTATTTGGGTTGCTGGAATCGAAAGCTGCGAATTTACTACAGAAGTTGCGAAAAAGCTAAAGTCGGCAGGTCGTGGTAGGGTCGAAACAGACAAATACCTTCGTTCCGTTGACGACGACAGCGTTTTTGTTGTCGGCGACAATATGTTTTATATCCCGGAAGGCGAAAAGGCTCCCGTTCCTCAAATGGTCGAAAACTGCGAACAGAGCGCTCATACTGCGGCGAATAACATAGTCGCAGCGATATCTGGCGGAGAAATGAAGGAATATAAGCCATCTTTCCACGGTGTAATGGTCAGTGTCGGTGGAAGATGGGGAGCAGCAAATGTAGGCGGAAAAAATAAAGTCAGCTTACCATCCTTCTTTGCGATGTTTGTTAAACATTTTATTAATATCGTCTACTTTGTACAGGTACTGGGCTGGAATAAAGTAGCTTCTTACCTCAAGCACGAATTTTTCACTATACGCAATAAAAGAAGCTTTGTGGGCGGACATTTTTCAAACAGAATACCGAACTTTATCACCGTACCGCTAAGGCTTTGGCTTGGTGCTGTTTGGGTGTTTGAAGGTGTGATGAAAATCGTCAATAAGTGGCTTTACTCCCCGGAACTCAAGACATTTTTCAGTAATGCCGACGCATGGTATGAACCTATACTAACAGGTAAAGCCTCTGATGCTGTCAGTTCCGCAACCGGATCCACTGGTGTTGAAGTTGGCGAAAAAGTTGGAACAGTAGTTCTAAACTTCGATTTTCTTGGCCTTTTTAAAGTTATATTTGTCTCTGGTAAGGCTCTGGCAGAATCAAAGCTTGAAAGCTTTGCTTTTAAAATTGACATACCGCTTGTTAATGCGTTGCTCGATAACCTCGTGCTCTCAAACGACACAATGCAGATTATAATGCAGATATTTGTTGTAACACTTGAAATCCTCATTGGTCTTTCGCTTATCAGTGGACTTTTCACAATGCCGTCAAGCCTTGTTTCAGTCGTTCTTATGTTCATGTTCATGACAACAACTGGTCTTTTCCTTCATCAGATTTGGATGATATTTGCTGCTATCGCTCTTCTGTTCTCCGGTAGAGTATTTGGGCTCGATTATTACAGCACTCCCTTTTTAAAGAAACATTGGAAGAGGATCGGCTGGGTGAAGCGGTCTTACCTCTATCATGACTGATACGGTAAATAGAATATTAATATCAGATTTTGAATCCCTTGTCAGAGCAAGACTAAAAAAGTTGCTTTCTACAGCTCCCGCACCAATAAAAGCACAGACACTTTACCTTTCAAAGTCTCAGGGAAAAAACATCAGAGCTTTTTCCCTTGCTGTCTGTGCTTCCGACGGTGAAACCCTTAGAGATGAGACGGTTGGTGCGGCCTCTGCAATTGAAATGCTTCATCTTGCAACCCTCGTTCACGACGATATCATTGACAGTGCGGATAAAAGGCGAGGAGTTGCTTCGTTACACAAGGTTTTCGGTGAAAAGGTGGCTGTGCTTTGTGGAGATTATCTTCTAAGCGCCGCACTTGTCAGCGCATTTGAGCTGAGCCCCAGTCGCTTTAGGCGTAGTGACGAGCTCGGCACAGTACTTGCTAAACAGCTCTCAGAAGTTTGTCTCGGGGAGCTTCGACAGAACGATAATTACCGCAATTTCTCAATTAGTGAGCGCGAATATTTTAAAATCATCGAAGGCAAAACTGCAGCATTATTCAAAGCAGCATACCTTTCAGGCTTTATGCTATCAGACGAAGCTGATGAGTATGCAGAACAGTATTCCGAACTTGGTAAGCTTACTGGCTTGATGTTCCAGCTTTCTGATGATCTTTTAGATTACGAACTGTCAGAAAAACAAGCAAAAAAACCTGTTCTTGCGGATTATACTCATGGTGTTATAACACTGCCCCTCATCTATACTATGAAGAATGATCCGGATTTGAAAACTATTGCGGAAAACGGTATTGCTCCCGATAAGCTAAGGAAAATGGTTCAGGATGCCGGAGGAATTGATTACACAGAAAGAAAAATCGATAATCTTCTTAAAAAGGCAGAAAAAATCATCAAGAATCTTTCCGCAAGTGATTCAAAGAAGGAACTGCTTTATAGGATTGCTATGAAGTCTGCTGGAAAGAACTAGTGGGAGAAAATGGCTGTGTCAACGTTAAAAAAGTTCTTTGGTTATATTGAAATCAAGACTAAGATAACAAGTGTTCTTACATTTTTATTTATCTTATCCTACTTCTTCCATAAAAGTTATTCAGTCAACCTTCCTAAAACAATCGCTTTTTGCGCTGGTATGCTGTTTTTTGATTTGACTGCAACAGCTATCAATAACTATACTGACACAAAAAAGAATGGTGCTGACCTCCAATTTAACCGCACATTATCGCTGTTTATTTTGTTTGTTCTCCTTACAATAAGCATTCTTTGCGGATTATGGCTTGTGGTACAGTCGGACATTACAGTGCTTTTCCTTGGTGGACTCTGTTTTTTATTTGGAATACTCTATTCTTATGGACCTGTTCCGATTTCCCACACACCATTCGGAGAAATATTTTCGGGCTTCTTTTATGGATTTATGATACCGTTTATAATGCTATATATAAATTTGCCTTCTGGCTCTTTATACTTTTTCGATCCCGCAACAAAATTATTGACAGTAAACCTTTTTTCAGAAGCTGTTTTTGACCTTCTGCTACTCTCTGTTGTACCATTTTGTTTGACAGCAGGTATAATGTTAGCTAACAATACTTGCGATATTAAACAGGATTTAGCAGTCGATAGATACACCCTACCTTCTTATATCGGTGTAAAAAAGTCGGTATGGTTGTTCTCCTTTCTTTATGTTTTTGCATTTATAGGCATTGCAGCTGCTGTAATTTTTAACACACTGTCACTCGGTTCTCTTCTGAGCTTTGCTGTCGCTCCAATGGTTTTTAGCAACTGTAAGAAGTTTAGCAAAAAGCAAATTAAATCCGAGACTTTTGGCGTTTCAGTCAGCAATTTTATTTTAGTAATCGTAACTCTGACACTCTCGAATACTCTCGGAGCAATCGTGGAACGTCTTATTATATAGGAGACAGCTTTGAAATTTGTTAAAAAGACCGATTTTATAGTTATCTCTGCTATACTTCTAATCGGCTTAGGACTTTTATGGTATTACAGTTCTGTTACGTCAGACAATGTTTCAGCTGAGATTTATTTTGACGGGAGACTTGTAAAAACAGTCGCGCTTAACCTTTCTGAAGAACAAAGCTTTAGCATTACAGAAGTTCCAGAAGTTGTGTTTACTGTTTATCCTGATAAAACGGTAGCCTTTACTTTATCTGATTGTCCTGATAAGGTATGTGTCAATACAGGTAAAATCGGAAATCCTGGACAGATAGCCGCTTGTGTACCTAATAGGGTCTATGTTAGAATTGTAGGCGCAGACCAATCATCACCGGATCTTGTGATAAAAAACAATCATGGAAAATAAAATGTCAAGAGATGCACTCAAAGAAAAGCTCAAGACCATTGCAACAGCAGCTGTTTTCTTCGCTTTAGCAATTATTCTTTCAATTATCGAAGGCTTTATTCCATCACCGAACGGTGTAAAGCTCGGTTTATCGAATATAGTTGTCATGTATTCGCTTTTTTATATGAAAAAACGCGATGCGCTGGCAATAGCTTTGATGAAAGGTTTTTTTGTGTTTCTGCTCAAAGGCCCGATTTCGGGAATTCTCAGCCTAAGCGGAGGAACCCTGTCAGTAGCAGTGATGTCGCTACTGATTGTCGTATCATCCAACAAGGTTTCGTATCTTCTTGCAAGCGTGGCAGGTGCTATCACCCACAACCTTGGGCAATTTGTTGTAGCATCCTCTATTCTCGGCACACCGCTTTGGTTCTACCTTCCCGTCCTTCTTTTTTCGGGTGTAGCCGCAGGAGTTGCCACTTCAGTTCTACTGAGATTAACGCTCCCCGCACTCGGGAAGCTCGGTAAAAATAAAAATCTATAAAAAATAAACATAAAACCACTACAAGAAAGGGTTTTTATCTATGAAGAAAATAACAGCTCTCGCGTTTGCACTGATTCTCGTTCTCTCTGTTTTCGCTGGTTGTACTACAGGAAACGGTGGAGTCAAAACAGGTCTTGCAGTTATCACCTCTGTTTCAAAGTCGACTTCAGCCGAGGACAGCAAGGCAGGTCTTGCTCAGATCGATTCGACAATTGTCGCAGTTACTGTTGACAAAGGCGGCAAAATCCTTGCCTGCGTTATTGATGGCGCACAGACAAAAGTCAACTTCAACAATCAGGGTGTTGTCACATCAGACTTGACTGCAGAAGTTAAGACGAAGAACGAACTCGGCAGCGCGTACAACATGAAGTCCAATTCGGGTATCGGTAAAGAGTGGAACGAACAGGCGAAAGCTCTCGCTGACTATGTCGTCGGCAAGACTGTTTCTCAGGTTAAAGCAATCGCAGTAAGCGATGCAGGCGTTCCTACAAACAATGACCTCAAATCATCAGTCACAATTTCAATATCCGGCTTTGTTAATGCGATTGAACAAGCAGTAGCTAACGCTAAAGAACTCGGTGCAAGTAAGGACGATACTCTTGGTCTTGGTACTGTTACAAGCGTCGCTAATTCCAAAGACGTTACAGAAGCAAAACCCGGTGTTGCACAGGCATATTCAACTTATGCTGTTGTTACAAAAGATTCAAGTGGTAAAATCACAAGCTGCATTATCAACGCTTCTCAAGGTGATGTTAGCTTTGACGATACTGGTAAGATTACATCGGATACCACCGCAGCTGTTAAGACAAAGAACGAAATCGGCGCAGCTTATGGTATGAAGAGTAAATCTCAAATCGGCAAGGAATGGGACGAACAGGCAGCAGCTTTCGCTGATTATGTTAAAGGAAAAACTACAGCTGAAGTTAAAGCTATTGCAGTAAGCGAAGAAGGTCGTCCTTCTGGAAGTGATCTTACATCATCTGTTACGATTACAGTCGGTGACTTTATAAAAGCTATCGAAAAAGCAGCAAAATAATAGTTTTAACTATCAAAAGTAATTGTACCTTTCGAGCTATATTTTGGTTCGAAAGGTACTCTTATATAACTAAAAAGTTTAGCTTAACTTATTTATAGCCGCTTAGCGGCAGATGGATATTAGTATGAAAAAACTCGTTGCTTTCTTTCTCATAATATCAATACTTATATCGGCCTCTTCTTGCTCTGCAAGCGAACCGAAGCGTTATCAAGCAGAATTTTTGACGCTGTTTGACACTGTAACAAGGATTGTAGGTTACTATGAAAGTGTCCCCGATACCTCTTACTATAAAACTAAAGATGGGAAAGAATCTTTTTCACTGCTCGCTCAGAGCGTTCACGATAAGCTTGAGGAATATCACCAGTTATACGATATTTACAACGATTATGATGGTATAAATAATATAAAAACAATAAACGACAATGCCGGAATAAAGCCTGTTAAAGTGGATAGTCGCATAATCGACCTTTTGGAATTTTCAAAGGAAATGTATGAATCTTCCGATGGTGTTTTCAATATTGCGATGGGTGCTGTGCTCATGCTTTGGCATGACGCTCGTGTAGCAGGGGTCGAGGACCCTGGTAATGCCAGCTTACCGTCAATGACGGATCTTGAGGAAGCGGCAAAACACTGTGATATAAAAAATCTAATTATTGATAGAGAAGCATCCACTGTTTATCTTTCCGACCTTAAAATGAGCCTTGATGTCGGAGCAGTGGCTAAAGGTTATGCCACTGAACAGGTCGCAAGGGAGCTTGAGGTCGAAGGTGCGTCTTCTTTACTTATCAGCGTTGGGGGTAATGTCCGAGCAATCGGGGGGAAATACTCAAAATCGAGCAGTTTTGACGAGCCGTGGAATATTGGCATACAAAACCCTGACAAAAGCTCCGAAAAAACCGATCTCTTCAGTGTGAATATCTTAGGCATGTCCGTTGTTACAAGTGGTATCTATGAAAGATACTTCACCGTAAATGGTAAGCAGTATCACCATATAATAGACACAAAAACACTGATGCCTTCGGAGTATTACGCATCATTGACAGTTATTTGTGACGATTCCGGATTAGCGGACGCGTTGACAACAGCTCTTTTCAATATTCCGATAGAGAAGGCAAAGGAAAAAGCGAAGAGTTTTGATATTGAAGCATGCTGGGTACTGCACGACGGAACAACAGTTTTTACCGATGGGTTTGAAGATTTAATTAAGAAATAAAAACAACCGAGGATTTTTTCCTCGGTTGTTTTGCAATTTTAGCTGTTCCAGTTAAATTTTTCTTTGGGTAGAATTTCAAAGTTAAGTTCATTGAATATCGCTTCGATTTGGTCAGGTGCTTCACCGCTCCAGCCATAGATGCCGAATGCGAGTCCGACACGTTTCTGAGGACGCAGTCCCTTCATATATGTTAAGAACGCTGCGACACTTGGAAGCATATTTCTATTCAAAGTTGAGGAACCGACAGCGATATATTTTGCGTCAAGAAGCTTCGCTATGGCATATGAGTGGTGCTTGTCCTTAAGCGAAATTTCTTCTACTTTAAGACCTTCTGCACGCCATCTATCTGCTATTTTTTTCGCATGTTTAGCCGTTGCTCCCCACATTGTGTCATAGATAACAACCGCTGACTTATCATCTGTTACATCAGTTGCCCAGTCGCTGTATTTTTGTACCGCTTCACCAATATAACCGCGAAGCATAACCCCGTGAGCGGGACAGACAAGGTTGATGTCGAGGGCTGATATATCTGCCAGCAGCTTCGTTACCTGTTTTCCGAAGGGTAGTACAATATTAGCGTAATAGTCGCCGGAACGTTCAAAAAATAACTCGCGTCCTAATTCGTCATCATATTTTTCCTCTGAAGCGATATGCTGACCAAGAGCGTCATTTGAAAACAGTATCTTCTCTTCTTCAAGATAAGTTGACATGCTGTCAGGCCAATGGACCATTGGCATAGGAACAAAACGGAATGTATATTTTCCAGTGTTCAGAGTTTCCCCAGGTTTTACAACAACTGTGTTAAAGTCCTGAGCGTAGATTGCTTTGAGTTCTTTATTTGCTGCTGCTGTGCAGTAAATTTTTGCGTTGGGGATAAACTCAGAAAGGTATGGTAGAGTTCCGCTGTGGTCGGGTTCGGTGTGATTCGAGATGATATAATCGATTTTACGCGGATCGACAATTTCTGATATATTTGCAATAAGCTCATCGTTAAACGGAGCTTTTACAGTGTCAATAAGTGTTATCTTTTCGTCAATAATCAGATAAGCATTATATGTTGTCCCTCTCGGAACCTCGTATCCGTGAAAATTCCTTACACCCCAATCGACTGCGCCGACGGAGTATATGTTGTCTCTTACTTTGTAACTTGCCATTTTATGTTCTTACCTTTCTTCTGTAGTTATACTGTAGACAACAGTTTAACTTACAGCTAAACTGTTGTTGACACTTCCAATCCATACTCTTCGAGAATTATCCGCATCTCAGCGACCTCGGAGTGTTTGGGAGCATCTACATCTGCAAGTGTGTATTCTATACCAAGTTGTTCCCACTTGTATTCGCCGAACTTATGGAAGGGAAGCAGTTCGACTTTTTCAACGCATTTATATCTCGAGAGAAATTCACCCATACGATGAGCTTGTTCTGTATCAAGTGTAAGTCCGGGTACAAGAACATGTCTTATCCAGACTTTACCCCCTGCCTGCTCACGGTAATCCAGTAGCTTTAGCGCACCTGACATCTCGGAACTTGTTATCTTTTTTGCGATGTCGGGATTGATTGACTTTATGTCAAGTAGTAGTAAATCAGCTTTATCTACCGCATTTTTACATCTTGAAAGCGGTATGCAACCGGAGGTGTCAACTGCTGTGTGAATTTTGTTTTCACGGAGCATTTCAAGTACTGCTTCCGCAAACTCAGGTTGTGCGAGAGGCTCACCGCCGGAAAGTGTGACACCACCGCTTTTGATGAAGCTACGGTATCTGAGTATCTCTTGGGTAAGCTCATTCGCAGTTATAAGTCTACCGGATTTCATATCCCATGAATCGGGATTGTGACAGTAGAGGCAGCGCAGCGGACATCCTTGAAAGAACACAACGAAACGAACACCCGGACCGTCAACTGCACCGAAGCTTTCAAAGGAATGAATCCTGCCAACGGTATTTTTGTCCATTCGCTATCACTGCCTCCGTTTTAATTAGAATCTTGTGTGGAATGTTCTGTGTATAACGTCAAGCTGCTGTTCTCTTGAGAGTTTTATAAAGTTGACTGCATAACCTGAAACTCTAATGGTAAGCTGCGGGTAGAGTTCCGGATGGTCCATAGCGTCAAGGAGCACATCACGATTTATGACATTGACATTTATATGATGCCCACCTTCCGCAAAGTAACCGTCCATAAGGGAAACAAGATTATCTTCGCGTTGCTTTTGGCTTTTACCAAGAGCATCAGGAACAATTGAGAAGGTGTAGGAAATGCCGTCTTGAGAAAATTCGAAGGGGAGGGAAGCGACGGAAAGCATCGAAGCTACACATCCGTTTGAGTCTCTGCCATGCATCGGATTCGCACCAGGAGCAAACGGCTCACCAGCTTTTCTTCCATCAGGTGTCGCGCCTGTTTTCTTGCCGTAAACGACATTCGAGGTGATTGTCAAGATCGACATTGTGGGCTTAGAGCCGCGGTAAGTTCGGTGTTTGCGAAGCTTGTTCATAAAATGCTCTACAACCGCACGAGCAATTTCATCAGAGCGAGTGTCGTGGTTACCGAATTTCGGATAATCACCTTCGATTATGAAGTCGGTCGTAAGTCCAGCTTCGTTTCTGACCGGTTTTACCTTTGCATATTTTATCGCTGAAAGCGAGTCGACAACAACAGAGAATCCTGCAAGTCCGCAAGCTGATGTTCTAAGAATGCTTTCATCGTGAAGCGCCATTTGTATGCGTTCATAACAGTATTTATCGTGCATGTAGTGTATTATATTGAGGGTGTTAATATACAGCCTTGAGAGCCAGTTGCATATCTGGTCGTATTTGCGCCATACCTCGTCGAAGCTCAAAGGGCTCTCTGAGAGGATTGCAGCCATTTCAGGCCCAACCTGTTCGCCGCTCTTCTCGTCTTTTCCGCCGTTGAGAGCGTAGAGCAGTGCTTTTGCGAGGTTCGCTCTTGCACCGAAGAACTGCATCTGTTTGCCGATACGCATCGGAGAAACACAGCAGGCGATACCGTAGTCATCACCGTATTCGGGACGCATTAAATCATCGTTCTCGTATTGGATGGAAGAAGTCTTAATCGACAGCCCAGCAGCATATTTCTTGAAGTTTTCCGGTAGCTTTTCACTCCAAAGTACCGTCATATTCGGTTCGGGAGCAGCACCTAAGTTTTCAAGGGTGTGTAAGAATCGGAATGTCATCTTTGTAACCATATGTCTTCCATCGATTCCGACACCGCCGAGTGCTTCGGTGACCCATGTCGGATCGCCTGAAAATAGTTCATCATATGCGGGTGTGCGAAGGAAGCGAACCATACGGAGTTTCATAACAAAGTGGTCTACGAATTCCTGGATCTGTTCTTCTGTATACTTGCCTTCTGCAAGATCGCGTTCTGCATATATATCGAGGAATGTTGATACTCTGCCAAGAGACATAGCTGCGCCATTTTGCTCTTTAATTGCGGCAAGATAACCGAAATAAAGCCACTGTATCGCTTCTTTGACATCAGTCGCTGGGTTTGAGATATCAAATCCATAAGATGCGGCCATTTCTTTAAGCTCTTTGAGAGCAGCTATCTGTTCAGACAGCTCCTCACGCTGCATTATTACGTCCTCGCTCATTATGTCGAAGACATATCTATCTTTGGCTGCTGTCTTTTCTTTTATTAGGTAATCTGCACCGTACAATGCAACTCTACGGTAATCACCTATAATTCTTCCGCGTCCGTAAGAATCGGGAAGTCCAGTAATAATTCCACTTTTGCGAGCTTTTCTCATTTCATCTGTGTACGCGTCAAAAACACCGTCGTTGTGCGTTTTACGGTGTTTGAAGACACGCTCGACTTCAGGGTCAAGCTGTCTGCCATAAGCTTCAAGAGATGTGCGTACGGTACGAATACCGCCATAAGGCATAATTGCCCTCTTAAGCGGTGCGTCGGTTTGTATTCCTACGATGTCCTCGTTCTCGCGGTCGATATAACCAGGAGCGTGGGAGGTAATCGTTGAGATTGTTTTTTCGTCGATGTCAAGAACACCGCCGTTATTGCGTTCAGCGTTGTTAAGATCCTTGACCTCGTCCCAAAGTTTTAGAGATCTTGAAGACGGTCCCGCAAGAAAATCTGAGTTTCCGTCGTAGGGAGTATAGTTACGAACGATGAAATCTCTGACATCAATATGTCGGTTCCATTTTCCTGTTTTGAATTCCATTATCATCACTCGCCTTTCATTTTCTTCAGCGGAAAAGTGTTGAAAACAGCACTCAATCCACCTTAATTCTATTCTACACTAATTTACTGGGAATTGCAATAGACAATCTCTTTTTTAACAAAAAAGAGCTTCCGAAAATGGTCGAGCGAAAAAATAAATAATTATTTATAATTAACAAACAAGGAAGCTTAATTAAGAGTATTTCATATAACTATAATGCCATATTATTGGGGTTAATTCAAGTGCTATTTTATCAGAATTTTCTTGTGAATATTTCACTGTTTTCTAGAAGGCTTTCGACTGTATCAAAGCCGAGTCGGTGCAGGAGTTCAATAACATAAGGATTGTCAATCGGTGTTTCATATGCAGCATCTTCACCGTATCTCTCAACATTTTCGCGACCTTGTTCTTTGTTTATTATAGCTTTTGGACCGCCTACGCAACCTCCTACACAACCCATACCTTCAAAGAAGTTAGCTTTAATATTGCCTGCAAGTATCTCGTTTACCATTGCCTTGCAATCTTTTACCCCTTCAGCCCTTTCTGTTCTGATCTCTATCGGGTGCTTGGGGCTGATTTTCTTGAATGTTTCCTTAACAGCTTCAGAAACGCCACCGCTTCTCGCATAAATCCTGCCGGCGCGGGAGGAATGGTCCTTTTCACTCTCCGGCATAGAAGCAATATCAAGCTCCATTACCTCAAAAACATCTTGCATCTCCTGGAAGGTCAGCACATAATCGATCGCTCCAACAACATCAGCTTCTTTAGCTTCAGATTTTTTAGCAACACAAGGACCGATAAACACGGTGACAGCATCAGGGTACATCAGTTTGACAGCTCGTCCGCTTGCAACCATCGGAGAAACCGAACCAGGTATATGCGGAACAAGGTCTTTGTATATCTTTCGAATCATGGCAATCCAAATCGGGCAACAACAACTTGTAAGCTGGAAGTCTTCTTCGGTAGTTATATTCTGTGAAAATTCAAGAGCTTCTTTTAATGTCAGTATATCCGCAAACAGCGAAACCTCAATCATGCCATCAAAGCCGATTTTCTTAAGTGCAGTACGCAGCTTTCCCGGAGTGATATCCTCGTTGAACTGTCCGAGAAAAGCTGGGGCAATTAGCGCATACGCAGGACCTTTTGCGTCCCGGACAGCTCGGAGTGCAGGGATTATATCTTTGCTTGCGGTGAGCTTTCCACTCTCGCAGTTGTCGACACAAATATGACAGCCGACACAGTCCTTTGCAGAGATTTGAATACCTGTATCGCCATTGGGTTGAATTGCATCAAATGGGCAAGCGCAAGCGCATTCGTCCTGTTTTTCGTCTGAACAACCGCATTCACCAATACGCCAAACGGAAGCGAACTTTTCCGGATATAAAAGACAGTCAAGTTGGCTTGTATTGGCATGAAGTGAAAGATACTTATCGCGCTCTTGAATTGTCGCACTTTTCAAGGTATCTTCAAGTACTCTTTTGTAGAGTTCGTCAAATGTTGTCATAAATAAATGTCCATTCTGCCGCGAAGCGGCTGCTCGAAAAAAAATTAAAGATTTTTATGGTCGTGCCGATTGGCGGTAATTTATTAGGTTATAGTGGGTGCACGACTATTATACCATAGACGCGCAATTACTTCGGAAAAAATTCTAGCGTCAGTTGGCGCGTAAACGCAAGCGTCATCAAAAGCTCCGCTTTTATGAGTGTTATCTTAAAGATATTATATCATTACAAAAAAACATTTGCAATGTCGAAAAGAATTTGCATCTCATAATAGTATTGCAAAAAAAGGCAAAATGTATTATAATGAAGTCACTAAAATAAAAGCACCGTGTACTTGTGTTACCGTGTTGGAAAAAAGAAAGGCTTTCAGATGACATTAAAAAAATTCACGGCGTTGTTTCTCGGCACCGTTATACTTTGTACAGTGTTTTTGTTCACCGCTTCTGTTATTCCCGTTTCAGCTTCCAGCTATACTATTGAATACAGAGGATTTGAATCCGATTTTACTCAGTTTGGTTTCAAGTATGATTTCGTGAGCGGTCTACCTTCCGAACCATATCAAGTAACAGGTGACACTCATACCGTTCAAAACATAATACCGAAATTTGATGATATGAACTTTAGAGATTATACCTTCGACGGCTGGAACCTGATGAAGAAGGGCGGAGTCATAGATAGAACAAAGGTCTACCGCGCCGGAGATGTTATCACAGGGATCAAATCCGATATGCAGCTGATAGCTATATGGAAGCGCAAGGAAGCAGATGTTATTGTATACAGCATGCATGCTTATCTTCGTGGTGGCAACGGTGACCCCAATATTATCGAAGGAAAAGCACCCGAAACGAAGCTTTTACAGATTGAAGACACATTAGAGCTTGTTAGATGTCCTTACACCTATGACGGTTACAAATTTGTAGGATGGCTCGATTCAAAGGGGAATCTTTACGAACCTGGCGAGACTTACACCGTTGAAAACTACAATGCTTTATTCACTGCAGAATGGGCACCTGATTCGACAGCTGTAGTAAAAAACAGTGTTACATATAAACCGGGAGCTAGTGGTGTTTCCGGAAAAGCACCGAATTCTTTCAAGCTTTATAATAAAAACACATTTACTGTATCTGATAACACATATACATACGACGGCTATAAATTCAAAAACTGGAACGACGGGGTAAAAGACTACAAACCTGGCGACACATATACCGTATCCGGTTCCGGTGACATCGAGCTTCATGCAGTTTGGGAAAAGCTCTCTACAGTACTAACTGTCAACGTAACATCAGGTCCGGGAGGAAGTGTCTCACCGACAGGTTCATTTGAGATAAACCAAGGTGACAAGTTGGAGTTAAATCCAATTCCGGATGAGGGATACACTATCAGCTCAGTAAAAGTTAATGGAATGGAAACCGCTCTTCAAAGCGGTAAATTAGTTGTCAACAGCATGACTGAGGATTTAAATATCGTCGTTGAATTCAAAAAGCTCATGCATAAGATTCGGATTGAAACGGATGGAAATGGCGACACAAATCCAAGCGACGAGATTGAAGTTCTGCCCGGTGGAAATTTATCGATTACATTAACACCTAAAACCGGTTATGTCATCGATAAAGTACTGGTGGACGGGAGCGACTTTGAATACAACCAAGGAATGGTTAGGCTAAAAGAAATAAATGCATCTCATGTTGTCACTGTCAGCTTCAAAAAGATCGCTTCGGCTGAATCTGTCACTGAATCTGAGACATCAACTTTTGTACCGATAGACAATAAAACCGGCGGAATAGTAGCTATTGTCATATTAATCGCTGCAGTTTTAGGTTTAGTGGCACTTTATGCAGTTAATGAAAACAAGAAAAAAGCAAGACGTAAAAGAAGAAGAAAATAATACAAAATGCTTTTTGTCAATAGTTTAGGCACGCTTATATTTCTAATAGAATCTTAGTATTTTACAATGAGAGTAATTGTATGAAAAAATTATTATTGCTCAGCATCAATTATTTTAACGATTTTTATAGTAATCATTGGGATTGACGTGTTTGTGCCTAAAAATATTGGTGTAGAACTGGATAATAATTTAGATATTTTATATAGCGTTAAAAGCACTAAAACAAAATTCGAGGTAGACAAAGTTAATTTAGATTTTCAATACGGCCATTCTGATAAATTAGGTGGCAATATTAGTGAAAATGAAGATTTTGAATTCATTGGTTTTGCATTATATTTCTGTGATGCAAAATACTATAATAAAAATGCATTTACTGTTTATAACATCACTGAAGAGTATATTTTTGAGGATTATCGCAATTTGGAGGGCTTTTATCTAGTCAAAGAGCTTTCTAATGACGAATTTAACTCTGATAATTATTGGGCTAAAAGGACATTGTTTTCCGCAGATGAATTTCATCATAGGGAAACGATGACTGTTCCTAAAGAGGTGTTTGAAAGAAAAAAAGGATCGGTTGTTTTTATGGTAAAAATGGTTTATTATATGAAAGAGTACAACGGATATGTTTTAGATTATCGCGGAGCGGTACACTTTAATTATGATTTTATAAATGAAAATACAGTTCGAATATCAAAGCCTTCAAGTACATTACCAAATTAAAACTTATTTTTTCAATAGCCTACAAAACAATAAATGCGACAAATTCGGTCTGCACCAGATTTGTCGCATTTATTAATTTATTTAAACTCCTGAATAAGCAGAGAAGCCTCCGTCAACAGGTATAATCGTACCGGTGACAAAGCCTGATGCTTCATCGTCAACAAGCCATTTTAATGTTCCGAGGAGTTCTTTTGCTTCGCCGAAACGACCCATTGGAGTAGCAGCAAGAATTTTTCCAGTTCTCGGTGTCGGTGTCCCGTCTTCGTTGAAAAGGAGCTGTTTGTTTTGAGCTGTTACAAAAAATCCCGGAGCAATCGCATTTACTCTAATACCCTGTTTCGCAAAGTGAACAGCAAGCCATTGAGTAAGGTTTGATACACCAGCTTTTGCTGCGCTGTATGCGGGAATTTTTGTTAGAGGCTTGAATGCATTCATCGACGATATATTGACAATGCAGCATCCGCTTTTACCGAGCATATCTTTGGCAAAACACTGAGTCGGAAGAAGTGTGCCAATAATATTTAGGTCGAACACAAACTGGAATCCGATTTTATCAAGGTCAAAAAAGGTTTTGATACTACCGAGGTCTCCGTCCTCGAAGAATTCGTTATCAGTGGTACATTTTGGACTGTTACCACCGGCACCGTTTATAAGTACATCACAGCTTCCGAGCTCAGCGTTGACTTTTGTCCGCACACTTTCGAGACTTTCCGCATCAAGAACATTTGAACCGTAAGCGATAGCTTTTCCGCCCGTAGCGTTAATCTCGTCAGCGACAGCTTGTGCTGCTTTTTCATTAAGGTCAAGCAGTGCGATGCTGTAACCCATTACCGAGAGCTGCTTTGCAAATTCTGAGCAAAGCACACCACCTGCTCCGGTTACCACAGCAACCTTTGATTTTGACATATATATCTCCATTCTGCCGCATAACGGCTTTTGATATTATAACTTTACAAAAGATAGGTTAAGCAATTTCATAGTATTGCCACCCTTAATTTTTGCTTTATCGCTTTCGCTTATTTCCAGAAGGTCAATCATTTTGAGCGTCTTTGCTGGATCTTCCCAGGGCAAATCGCTTGCCATAAGTATTTTGTCAGCACCATGTGATTCTATGATTTCAGTTGCGGTTCTCAAAGGTAAATCCAAAGAGCAATATGCTGTATCGAAATAAAGGTTATCTAATCCGCATAAATGCTCTTTAACACCGTCCCAAACCCGAAACCCACCCATATGAGCCGCGACAAATATTGTGGATGGATGTCTTCTTACAATGTTCGCAACTCGATCTGGAGTTGCATGAATCGGGTCAGGAAGACCCAAATCCATTCCTGCGTGTAAAATAACTATAAGCCCCAATTTACCGCATTTGTCATAAACCCCGTCCATAGAAGGGTCGTCGACAAAATACGACTGATAGTCGGGATGAAGTTTTATGCCTTTAATTCCTGCATCAGCGATTCTTTCGAGTTCCTCGAGCTTATCCTCACAGAGAGGATGGATGCTGCCGAATGGAATTGCCATATCATCATTTAAAAGAGATATTGCCCAGTCGTTGACAGTTTTTTGCTGTGTAGGTTTTGTTGCGATGTTAAGGTGTATAAATTTATCAACTCCGGCATTGCGACAGACCTTCTTTGCTCCGTCAAGTGTACCGTCGTTGTAAGGGTAAAGCGTTCCGCGTTCGGCAAGCTCCAGCACAGCGCGTTTTGCGAGAAGGTCGGGAAAGCAGTGTACATGTGTATCTATTATCATTATTATTCTAATCCTGAATGCAGTATTTCGTAGCTCCCGCTTTTTAGAACAGCAAGGAGCTCATCGTTTGTTGCTATCGGTTTTTCTGTTTCAATCCCGCAGACTGTCAAGTCGCCCGGGTCGTGATAATCAGAACCCGTTATCTTTTGCAGAGTGAACCTGTCCGCCCATGCAAGGGCAATCGGGTTACTTGAATTGTGGCGTATATTTCCGTTGTCTACCTCAATGCCATCGATAAGCGAAGGCTTAACGATCGTCATATTCCGCCTGAAAGGGTGCGCTTGATAGATCGGCAGTCCCTCGCGTCTGCAAAGAGCCGACAACTTTTGAATGTTGAGTGACAGAATGTCAGGGTTGTCGAGCAAAAACCGTTCGGTTATACCGTAAACAAGATAATCATTTGATGAAGTAGTAAGATTTATCTCACAACCGAGCAGTATATTAATCCTACCTGCAGCAGCTGTTTTTAGTTTGGTATATCCGTCCATATAATAAGCGATTTTGTCTTTACGGCTTCCGGAAACGATATCAAAAGTCGCAGTCGAGAGGTGATTGGTTAAAACAATTGTCGTATAACCTGCTGCAAGATATTCCTCAACAACCTTAACCGGTCCTGAGCTTGCACATCTGCTTACAGGTGAAGAATGGCAGTGTAATTCTGTTTTATATTTCATAAAAATCCTTAATTAAAGAAACGCACATTGTATTTACGGTAGGTGCGTTTAACACAAACGTTGATTGTTATATTGAAGATATTATAACATAGACGCACATTTACCTTGTTAAAAAGTATAACGTCAGTTGGCGCGTCCTATTAAAAGCTCCGCTTTTGTGCTTGTTATCTTGAAGATATTATAACATAAAACATTACTTTATACAACCGCGAACAAAAAAAAGCAGAACGCCCGTACGTTCTGCTTTTTGTTTTAAAGTTAGATTTATTTTTTATCTTTAATCTCTGAATATAACTTGAGCAGCTTGACGAATTCAGTTCTGTATCCTTTCGCATCACTGCCTAAATTGGCTTCCATTAAGTCGGTAATTTCTTGTAACGAGAGCTTACAATAACCTGAATCTCTAAGTATCTCAGCAAATCCTGCAACAGAGCAAGCAAAATTGAAATCACTATCAGGTTCTGAGGTAATTGCTGTTACAGGTAGTAGCATCTCTTTGTCGGTTTTACTCTCATCAGCAGTCTTGTAGCGGATACAGACATCAAACAGCTTTTCCGCAGGTTCTGCGTTTTTGAGTGTCA
Source organism: Eubacteriales bacterium (assembly GCA_028705495.1). Lineage (GTDB taxonomy): Bacteria > Bacillota > Clostridia > Oscillospirales > CAG-382 > GWF2-38-85. The sequence goes on along the minus strand of JAQWDK010000019.1, from coordinate 1,742 downwards.
GCTCAACCATTATAACAACGTCAGTTCCGTTTCCAATTTCTCCGGCATCCTTCTTGTTGTCATTGAACTCATCTTCAGTCATAAGTCTGTTTTCATACCCGATAAGACGGAATTCTTTTATTTCGTTTTTATTGAACCGAAGTTCAGCCTTTACATCGTTTGCTGCAATAAACAAATTTGCTCCCATCTCTTCAACCAACACCTTTTCTGCGGTAAAAAGAGTATCGATGTATGAGTAGTTGCCGTTACCGTTAGTAGCAAGGGTTTCCATTATGTCATCACGAAGATTTCCAGTTCCGAAACCGAGGACACTCAAGTATAAACCAGTATCTCTCTTTTCGCTAATAAAGTCTTTGAGTTTGTCAACATCAGAAATTCCAACATTGAAATCGCCGTCACTCGCTAAAATAACACGGTTGTTGCCGTTCTTTATAAAGTTCTTCTTCGCTAATGCGTATGCTGTTTTAATTCCGTCAGCACCAGCGGTCGAGCCACCTGCTTCAAGGGAATTGATGACAGAAAGTATGCGCTCCTTCTCACTGCCTTCCGCGCTGTCAAGGAGGACTTTAGAGCTACCTGCGTATGTAACGATGCTTACGACATCCTTTTCAGTAAGGTTTTCAACTAGTAGCGAAAAAGATTTTTGCAAGAGCGGTAGTTTATCAGCAGCAAGCATAGAGCCAGAAGTGTCAAGCAAAAAGGTTAGGTTACTCGGGGAAAGTTCCGATTTTTCGATTGATGGAGTTTTAATTCTGATATAAGCAAGATGACGATTTTCCGACAAAGGCGATTTACCAACAACGGCTAAAGCGGAAAATGGGTGATCGTTCGAGAGGGGCATTTCAGCATCGTAGTTAAAATAGTTGATAAGTTCCTCAGTACGAACTGCATCTTTAGGTGGTTTGTTACCAGCTTTAATAAGTCTTGAGATGTTAGAGTAAGCGGCTGTGTCAACCTTGAGAGAAAATGCTTGAGTGGATTTATCATCTGCAGAGATGAATTTGTTGAATTCAATATCGGTATATTGTTCGTTAGCTGCAAGCTGATATGGAAACGCGTTTTCTCCATAATAATTCCCATCTTTCATTGAAGAGTTGGAACAAGAACCCAAGGTAATGGTGATTACTAATAGCAAAATCCAAGAAATCGTCTTTTTCATAGTTAGTGTCCTTTCGTTATGAAATAACTAATTATTGGCCCGACAACGGGTTGTTACGCAAATTGACGAGGGGAGTAAGGCTTTGCTATAATCAATATATCATAGAAAAGTTAGCTTGTGTTAAATACCTACAAATATTTATTATTTATCTGATATAATTTTCACATCGTCTATTTTTAGGTAATATATGACAAAGGAAATTCACCCTTACTAGAAAAACTATCATTAATATACAGAAAAATTAGAGAGCTGCACTTCGGATGAAACCATAAAATGGTATGCATAAGTTTTAAAATAATCTGAAAAAAGTACTTGACAATAAGGGGTCAGTGTGATAATATAATAAAGCTGTCCGCTGCGGACGACGGATTTCGACAAAGAAACCGGAGTTTAAAGGGAGAGCAAAACTTTCTAAGGTTTTGCATGAAACTAAAGAGGGTGACGACTTCGAAGAAGTCGCGGCTGTTACGAAGTGACGGCTTTGGACCTTGAAAATTGAACAACAACGAGAACAAATACCGAAGCGATGAAGCGCAAGTGGAGTCGTGACGGAAGCTGTCAAAGACGAAAGTTTTGGGCAGCG
>JAQWDK010000049.1 GCA_028705495.1 Eubacteriales bacterium | reverse complement strand
GGTCAATATTTGCGGACCGTCCCCGTATGTAACTCCTCAAAGCGTTCCAATCTCTGGTAATATTATCAGAAGTACCTATATCATTTCCTGTATATTCTCCCGACAGTAATCCGTTGATTATAAGTGTGTTGCTTCCGCTTACGGCATCGTCTATCATGCTTGAGGTCAGGCTTCCCCTCGTAATTACGTTTACGGTATGAGTGGAAGAATTGAAAGTTGCTATCTCTCCTGCCGTTATCACTCTGGATGCGGTGATCTTACCTCCGTCGGCATCGATTATGCTCACTTCAGGCATGGAGTTGTCGCCGACTGCAAGCCGACCAATTATCGGCTTGATGTTCACGGCTGCATCATCTTTGCATACACCGGCTGCTGTAAAAGTAGGCTTGTTGACAGTCACTTCCCAAGCCGGTCCGACACCTGCCTTGGTCTTGATGTCTGAATCTTCAGTATTTTTTGTTATCATTCTTGCCATTATCGAACTGTAGTCGCTTTCCACAAACCCGCTCGGCAGCTTCAGAGAGAGTGTCGTATCGACTGCCGACAGGGTAATGGCATCATTGCCGGCATCCAATCCAATCTTGAACGGCTTGTATCTGGGTAACTGAATCTTAGTGCCGTTGGCAAGGGTAAATCCTACATAATCGGCATTGGTATTATTGATGCCGTTTGCTGCGAATACGGCATCTCCTTTAGGACCTGTCGCTCCGCGCTGACCCTGAGGACCTGTTGCAGGTACGAAGTTTCCATCGACAATCAGCCATTCGCCGTTGATGGTCCAATAATAGTTGCCGTCTGTGAAAAGTTTCACTGAGACGACAGGTGAAGAACCATCTTTTCCATCCTTTCCTGCCGCTCCTGTGGCACCTGTCGCTGCAACGCCTGTACCTGTCCACGAAACACCTCCGTCGATACTTATCTCCCATGTATTTGTAGCAGAGTTGATTCGCACCTGAGGAGAAACGCCTGCCGCTCCTGTGGCACCTGTCGCGGCAACACCTGTGCTGACCCATGAAACACCTCCGTCAACGCTTATCTCCCACATATTGGTTGCGGAGTTGATACGTACCTGAGGTGAAACGGCATCTTTTCCGTTGTCTCCGGTGGTGCGTATCTTGTTGCCATCCTTATCGAGCATCCATACAGGGTCTGCTGCACCAATCTTCACTGTCCAATAATAGTTGCCGTCGGTATCGAGAGCCACACCGATGACCGGAGCGATGGCATCATCTCCTTTGTCACCCTTGTCGCCTTTCTCTCCATGTTTGATGGTGATTGGTTTACTCTTGGTAAATGAGATGGTATAACCTGTTCCGTCAGCGAGAGGGGCGACGCCCGTCACATAATCCTTCTCTTCAAGAGCCTGAACTAAGGACTGCAGAGCGCTTATCTGGCTGTTGGCCGTGGTGCACCAATTCTCGATGGCAGTCACCCTGCCTTGAAGATCTGCAATATCGGTCTTCAGCTGAGTATCATCATAACACCCTGCACACAACATAGTTGCAAGGGCAAAAAGGACAAAGGATCTGATTTTCATGGTTTATAGTTTAAAAGGTTGTTAACAATGACTTAACTGGCAAATGTAAACAATATAATCGACAAATCCCAAAAGTGCCCCGACAAAAGTAACCATAAAGATGAAAAACTTCCCAAAAGTCATAAACACCCCATGAATGAGGTGCTTCGGGAGGCGATTTGCTTTTTCAGGACAAGACACTAAGCGGGCCGAAGCTCAACAGTAAGCCCCATAGCAGATGCAATTTTATAAAGGGTAGCAACAGTGGGAACAATCTTTCCGGTTTCAATTCTTGAAATGTACCCCTTATCAGCCCCTATTCTATCCGCAAGCTCCTTCTGTGTGATATGTGCATTTTTTCTTGCATCAAGAAGTATCTGGGCATTATACTCTTCCCATGCCTTAGCCCTTGCCTCCTCTCTTTGTGGCGTACCTACCTTGCCAAACTCTCTATCAAGTTCCGCGCTTACATCATAAAGTTCATTTTTGCTCATAATATTCTTTTTTTAATTTTATTGCTTTTTCAATCTCTTGAAGAGGCGTTTTCTGTGTCTTTTTCAGAAAGCAGTTCAGTAAAATGATGATTGTCTGTCCATCATAGAAATACAGCAGTCTGAATTCTTTCCGCAAATGAGAAACACGATACTCCCAAATACCATCCCTAATGAACTTGATGTATCGAGAGGGTATTTCGCCATCATTCTCCAATAACAATAAGGAACGTCTTATCTTCAGCCTCTCGTCTTCAGAGAGTGAGTCCATAAACTTGACGTAATAACCCTTATACGCTATGATTTTTTTCATAGTGCAAAGGTAATAAAAGTTATATTAATATACAACTTTATTTATTGTAACGAAAAGAGGGCGACTTTTTTAGTCACCCTCTGCAAAATAAAATCTTATGCCTCCTTATTCCCCGCCCTACAGAACACGCGAACAGCGGACAGAGAACCCGCCAGCGCGGTTGCCGCTGCTCAGAGGGTCCACGTAGCTTGAGCTGAAGTTCAGGCAGCCGGCGCCGCCTCTTGAAGAGGAGTACGGGGAGCTGCTCCAATCGCCGTAAGGGCCTGAATTGTACAGTGAACCGTCAAGGCAGCCCCGCCAGCCCGCAGCAGGATACCATGTGGTACTGCCGGATGTTCCCTGAAGAAAGAAGTTATAACCGTTACTAAAACTGCCTTTGGCATTTGGAGTAAAATTTCCTCCATTGTCGAATCTGGTCCAAGTGTCTCTCGGTGCCACCATATATCCCGGAGGGCAAGGGTCGTAGATGGACTTGCTGGCTGTGTATGTAGTATTATATCCTTGCGGATTGCCCCAGAGGTAATCGTTCTTTGCAGAAAGCCAATCTGATGAGGCGATAATAAACACATTGGGGTGAGCAATGGAGTAGTTTATGTTTCCATTAGTGGCGGCATCCGTTTTATTTTCAGCCGCTAAATTAATCGGAGTCCTCTGGAACGGGTCTTTTCTGCCCCATTGATAATGCAGTCCGTAGGAGGATTCACCCCCTGCTGAAGAGTTGGAGGTCGCGCCGAGGTTACGGTCGAGTAGGGTGAAGGTTTTGTCTGCGGCGTTCTTATATGCCTGGTCAGTAGGCTGGTCGGTGCACCAGATGTGCCAAGACCAGAGGACAGGACCGGTGGCAGATGGACCTTCATATACGGCTATCACTGCATTCCCTTTGAGAATCGACTTTGAAGCGATGAAAGAAACATATTTCTCTGACCCTTCAGTGACTAATTCCACAGCAGAGATTAGACCGGGGACATCCTCCCAGAGAAGTGAGGCTGATACAGGTGAGATGGCTGCATCTGAGGTCGGGAAGTTTCCACCGGAAATAATTCCTGCAGTGCCGTTACCCATAACATTAGCTTTAAATATGTATATGCCTGCACCGGTACTTGGAATATAACAGTTGGCAGTTCCCGCAGCACTTAAATCTATTGGCGTATCTGCTACATATGTAATAGGAGGCATAGGGCGAATCTTGTTTCGGTTGATAGATGTAGAGCTGGTTTTGGTCAGGGCGTCAGTGAAAGAGAGTTCCTCATAGACTGTAACCCGGAAACCCTTATCTGTGGGAGGCACTACTATGTAAAAGTCTTTGGGAGTGACCGGATCAAGCGTGACAGGAGGATCGATATATAATCCCAAACTTTTATCGAAAGAGTTTGTCCCGGTCATAGTGACAGTCGGTCCTTCTGAGCCATAATTCATACTAACAGTGGCAGTGCCGCTGAGATTATCAACTCCGGTAAGGTCTATATAATCAATGGTGGCCGTACCTGTAAGTGAGAGTTTCAACACTCCGCATAGATTCTTGAATTCGAGATTTCCGCCACTTGTGGTGTATGCTACAGCCGGATTCGTATTTATATTAAAGCCTCCGGCAGAATTATAGTTCTGTTCGTATGGAAAGTTGAGAGTGACCGTAGAGCCGCTGATGGTGGTTCCGCTGTTGTAAGGATAAACTGCGTAGAAGGTAGATGGCACCGGGTCAGGGGCCGTTCCAGTGAAAGATCCTGTTTCTGTACCGGCTACACTACTGAGAGTGAACTCATTGTTTGCAGTATTGTCCGAAAAGAAGACACTTATCTTGTCCCCTGTACTCCATAAAACTTTGTTGTCTGCTAAGTTCAGAGAAGTCTTGGTGCCCGAGTCCGGGAGTTCCATCGAAGCAGTGAGGGTGACGGTCTGCGCTGCTGAGGGTTCCTCAGAGAGGCTCGGAGTCTCCTGTTTGCTGCAGGATGCAGCGGCGGAGAGCATTGCGACAGCTAATAATGCCGCGGAGATATTGTAATAAAATTTCATATCATTCTGTTTTAATTGTTTATACTCCGTGGCATTAAATATTCCAAGAACCTGTGTCGTCATTCTCAAACGGTAAAGTGCCGCCAGCTGGCGGTGAGGCGGCGAAGCCCTGCTCGTTTCTTAATTCTACAGTCTCTATTACAGGAGGCGTGTAGGAAGTCTTTTCTTCATTTTTCATAAGCATTTATTTTTAAGTGTTGATAATAGTTCAAGTACAGGCACAAAAAAAGGCACACCCCGAAGACGGAGCATGCCCTTGTATTATTCAGAAAGAGAGATTATTACCCCCCCCCAGATATATTTCTGATATTCAATAAGTTACATAAGTTCATCGATGTCATTATATGGTTGTCGGGTGCAAGTTACAAAAAAAAATTGGTACACTATCCGCCCGTGTGAATTTTTTCGCCACATTAAAAAACAATATTCTACACGGGCAACTCGTGTTTCTGCTAAAAAGCCGCTTTTGCATACATACCGCCCAGATTATGGATGGCGTCCAGAATCTGCGACTCCCTCTCCTTAGAAGGTTTCTTCCATCCTCTGATATAGTTATGAAGCAAGGTCGAGTTTATGCCTATTATCTTCGCGAACTCTGCGATGTTTATCTCCTTATGGGTAAGGAAGAATGTCTGCATAGGGGTGGGAATGGCCTCTTCGTGTCTATTTTTTCGAGAGCAGCAATAAAGAAATCAATTGATGATACGGAAAAATGTTTACTTTTAATACCCGTTCAGGGGTCTCCTTCAGAGCTACGCTCCTCAGTCAACAGAGCCTTGTCGGCACTCTATATAGAAGCATAAACATTGACTTGAAAGCTGACCTTATCGATAAGCTGTAAAGAAAAATCTAATAGTATTTAAATTTGGAAATAGTTTATTTTATACTCAAATTTGCAACTATAATTATTACAATATGGCTACTAAAATAAACAATGTGATGAAACTGTCTCTTCCATCCGGTGTGATGAGTACTTCTTGGTTAGAGAGTAAGGGACTAAGCCGTACTGAACAGAGCAAGTATGTCAAATCAGGTTGGCTGGTACGTATGGCTACAGGGGTGTATAGATTCAGTAACGAAACTCCTACGCTTTATGGTGCATTGGCATCATATAAGGAACAGATGGGTGGCTGTTATCGCATAGGAGCATCTTCCGCCTTAGAACTTCATGGTTATACCCATTATGTAGCCGTGGGGACCCCTTCTTCTCACATATTCACTCCGGCTGACCATAGACTCCCTAAATGGATGTCCTCATACGATTGGAAGCGAACTCTTTGGGAATTTTCCACCAAAGTTTTCGACGGAAGCATAGGAGTAACTACAGTTGAGTATGAAGGGCTTTCATTACAGGTCTCAACTCCTGAACTTGCCATAATGGAGTGTTTATTGCTTGCTCCGGAGTATTATCAGCTTATGGATGTGTATTATCTTATGGAGATGCTTACTACCTTACGCGATGAATTAGTGACAAGTCTTCTTGAGCAGTGTTCATCATTTAAAGTGAAACGTCTATTTCTATATATGGCCGAGAAGTCAAAACATTCGTGGTTCAAACGCCTCGATTTATCAAATATCACCTTGGGAAGCGGTCCTCGAAGTTTCGGTAAAGGAGGCGTGAAAGATGCTAAATACAATCTAATCATACCAAAAGAATTAGCTGATTATGAATAGTGTATATAAAGATAAAGTACGTTTGTTGCTTAGGATTCTCCCGATAGTGATGGAAGAAGAATGTTTTGCCGTACACGGTGGCACGGCCATCAATTTATTCGTCAACAATCTATTACGACTCTCTGTCGATATAGACCTCACCTATATTCCTTTGGAAGATAGGATATCCAGCCTAAATCACATAAATGAAGCTCTTACAAGAATCAGTTCAAGGATAACAGAACTTTTGAAAGGGGTGAGAGTGATTCCGAGACTTGATATATGCAAGTTGACTTGTGAGTACCAAGGATGTCAGGTAAAAATCGAAGTAAACCAGACGAAAAGGGGTATCGTTGGAGGAGGACCGACTATTTTCCAATTATGCGAGAAGGCGCAAGATATGTTTGAGATGAAAGTTGAGGCGAGAATCGTTCCCATCACACTGCTTTATGGAGGCAAAATAGCCGCAGCTTTATCACGCCAACATCCACGCGATATGTTTGACATCGGACACATGAGCATACCATTGGAGGAAGCCAAATATGGATTCATTTTCTGTTTGCTTGGTAGTGACAGACCTGTCTATGAGTCATTTGCCCCTATCCTCATTGACCAGAGAAGTGCTATGGAGAAACAATTCGCCGGGATGTCTGACTTGGAATTTAGTTATGAAGAATATGAGGTAACAAGACGAAAACTTATCTTGGATATCAATAACATCATTACAGAAGAGGACAAGCGTTTTCTGGTTTCTTTCGAACGAGGGCATCCAATATGGAAAGAATCCTCATACGAAGAGTTCGCAAATTACCCATCAATACAATGGAAGCTTCTGAATCTGAATAAACTAAAGAAAAGCAATCCTAAAAAAATGGAGAAAGAAGCGAGAAGATTAGAGGATTTATTCAATTCCAAGAAGTAACTACGTAGCATAAGAAAGTAATCAAGTCGGACCCGAAAGTAATCAACTTACCAATCTGCTATAACGAAAAGAGGGCGACTTTTTTAGTCACCCTCTGCAAAATAAAATCTTAGGCCTCCTTATAAACAGGCAATTGGTCGTATTGGGGGATTATTTCCCCCCGCAAAAGAGACAACGAACAGAGAACCCCAAAACACGGCTGTAGTAGTCCAGTGGGCGCACGTAGCGTTCACTGAAGTAGAGGTCACCGGCGCTATCATCAGCAGAGGTGGGAGAGCTGCTCCAATAGTGGCCGCGGCTGCCTGAATTGCCCAGTGAACCACTGACATAGTCCCGATAGCCCGCAGCAGGATACCATGTGGTGCCGCCGCCGGAGTTAGTATTAAAGGTGCGTCCTGAGCCGTTCCAATTACCTGTCGAAGTACTGAAGTATGTCCATGTGTCTTTCGGTGCTACCATATATCCGGGAGGGCAAGGGTCGTAAATGGACTTGCTGGCTGTGTATGAAGTATTATATCCTTCCGGGTTGCCCCAAAGGTAATTATTAACTACATTCGTTCCGCTTGTGGTATAATGCCAATCATACGGACTGTTACTTTGTGTATAGTATGTATTTGGGTGTGAAATGGTGTTCGAGATAGTACCGTTTATAGAGGATGTGGCTTCTTTAGTCAGATGTGAATCATTTCTGGAGAACGGGTCTTTTCTGCCCCATTGATAAAACAAGCCGTATGAGGCTACTCCCCCTGTTGAAGAGTTGGAGGTCGCGCCGAGATTACGGTCGAGTAGGGTGAAGGTTTTGTCTGCGGCGTTTACGTAATTCTGATTATCCGGCTGGTCGGTGCACCAGATGTGCCAGGACCAAAGGATATCGCCTGTGCAGTCGCTGCTTGCATAGGCGGCTATCAGGGCATTGCCCTTGCTTGTTGAAGCACTGAAGCTGATCTGGCCACTTGTTACACTGACATTTGTGATTAGATCTGAGACATCTTGCCAGAGCACTTTGGCTGATCCGGGTGCGATAGTGGCATTTTCAGCACTTGTGGCTTTATGGAACTTCTTGGTCTCATCTGCCACATCAGGAAGAAAGCCCGGAAGCCCGTTCCCGATGACCGTGCCGTTAAACGTGTAGTCTCCTTCCGCCGTCACTATGTAGCAGTTGGCGGTGCCTTCGCTGCTGAGGTTGGATACTGCGTCTTTTGTGAATGGAAGAGATGAATTATATGTGTAATACTTCCCCGCTTCAAGGGTTTTGGAGCCGGTCATCGTCTTGGTCATCTTCTGAGAACCGCAACAGAATACATATTCGAAACCATTGGCATACGTTCTTGCCGGAACTGCCAAGTAGATGTCCTGAGCGGTTCCTGATAGAGGAACATTCAGAAATAATTCTATCGACTTGGCTGCATCATTTGCAGGAGTATTCGGGAATTCAGGGAATCCTGATTCTACACCTAATGTGTATGCTCCGGACACAGGCTTGCCGCTCAGATCCTTGAATGTCACCTTGTCGAGCGTGCCTGTGCCTGTAAGGGATATCTTAATGATGGAGAAGAGGTTGATGAAGGAGTAGGCTGTCGGAGCAGAACCGGTAGCTGTAACCCTTGCTGCCATAACTCCACTGCTGAAGTTTCCATCTGCTCCCTGCATCGCATATTGAGTATGGGGATAGGTAAGGTTGATGACCTTGGGGTCTCCGCTGATGGTGGCTGCGGATTGGTAGGGATAGATGGCAAGGTAGGTGGCTGAACCGTCAGGCCACGTAGTAGCAGGGTCTTGTGTGTCTTCGGTGAATGTAGCTGTCTTTTCCCCATTACCGGTGCTGAGTGTAAAAGGCTTGTTGTCCACGCGGACTCCTGCACCAGGGCTGGCGGTGATGCCTATCTTGTCTCCCGTCTTCCAGTAGGCAGTCCAGTCGGCGGCATTAAGGTATGTCTTGGTATCCACTGCGCTTGGCGTGGATGCGATGGTTGCTGTCACCGTGAGCGGTGCACGTTCTTGGTTCTGTATAGGAGCAACCTCTTCTTTCTGGCAGCCGGCTGAAAGTGTCAGCATCAGTGCCACTGCCGCAGGTGCGGCATATCCGAATATTTTTAAACTTTTCATTTTCATTGTGATTAATGGTTATTACCAGGAGAACTCTCCTCCGTCTTCATAAGCAGGATTGCTTTGGGCGAAGCCCTGTTCGTTTCTTAATTCTACAGTCTCTATTACAGGAGGAGTGTAGGAAGTCTTTTCTTCATTTTTCATAAGCATTTATTTTTAAGTGTTGATAATAGTTCAAGTACAGGCACAAAAAAAGGCACACCCCGAAGACGGAGCATGCCCTTGTATTATTCAGAAAGAGAGATTATTACCCCCCCCCAGATATATTTCTGATATTCAATAAGTTACATAAGTTCATCGATGTCATTATATGGTTGTCGGGTGCAAGTTACAAAAAAAAATTGGTACACTATCCGCCCGTGTGAATTTTTTCGCCACATTAAAAAACAATATTCTACACGGGCAACTCGTGTTTCTGCTAAAAAGCCGCTTTTGCATACATACCGCCCAGATTATGGATGGCGTCCAGAATCTGCGACTCCCTCTCCTTAGAAGGTTTCTTCCATCCTCTGATATAGTTATGAAGCAAGGTCGAGTTTATGCCTATTATCTTCGCGAACTCTGCGATGTTTATCTCCTTATGGGTAAGGAAGAATGTCTGCATAGGGGTGGGAATGGCCTCTTCGTGTCTATTTTTTCGAGAGCAGCAATAAAGAAATCAATTGATGATACGGAAAAATGTTTACTTTTAATACCCGTTCAGGGGTCTCCTTCAGAGCTACGCTCCTCAGTCAACCCCTGAACGGACTAAAGTAGGCAGTCAACTAAATTAAGAAGTATACTAACCAGAGTCAACTTTTTTCAGGACAAGACAGCAAAGCGAACGAAAGCGCCCGATGACTCTTACACCTGTCGCTCATCCAACGTTACACAGATCCGGAATGGATTGATTTTGATTTTGTGGTAGTGTTCACCCTATGGCTTTCAAGGGTCTGATTGCCACAGGGTGGATTGGAGGATTTCAGTTCCGGAAAGATTGGCATCGGGAGAGATTAAGTGATAATCTTGAACGTGCATCCCATCCAGAAATGAAAGCTGCCGTAGGCTGATAGGGTCAGAATTAAAAAGTCCGCATCAGCGGACCGCACGGAGGCCGTGTATTCAAGTGAAACGCAGAATACGGCAAGGCCGGGAGTGCGTGAAATTGCGGCTCACCCGTAAAAACCTGTGTTCAGGCATATAATTTTGTCAATCTGAACAAGAAGA
>JAQWDK010000048.1 GCA_028705495.1 Eubacteriales bacterium | reverse complement strand
ATGCGCTTAAAAAGCTCGTCAGAACAAAATAAAGGAGAGCTCAGATGCCACTTAATTCATATAACGAAGCTGAAGAGTTTGACTTCGAAAGCAGACTGACGGGTACGGGTGCGTTGCAAGAGGATTCCGACAACGAAATTTCGCTCAGACCAAAAACACTTTCTGAATATGTCGGTCAAGAAAAAATCAAAGAAAACCTTTCGATTTTTATAAAAGCAGCAAAAAGCCGTGATGATATCCTTGACCATGTCCTACTTCACGGACCTCCCGGGCTGGGTAAAACAACACTTTCAGTCATCATAGCGGAGGAGCTCAGTGTTCATATTAAAATTACAAGCGGTCCTGCGATTGAAAAAGCAGGCGACCTTGCTGCGTTGCTGACGACTTTGGAGCGCGGAGACATATTATTCATCGATGAAATACATCGGCTACCGCGCGCAGTTGAGGAAATACTCTACCCGGCAATGGAAGACTTCTGCCTTGATTTAATGATGGGAAAAGGTCCGTCCGCTCGGAGTATCAGAATACCTCTGCCGAATTTTACACTTATCGGTGCAACAACAAGAGCAGGGCAACTCTCGTCACCTCTTCGTGATAGGTTCGGGATGATGTTCAGACTTGAGCTGTACACACCGGAGGAGCTAAAACAAATTATTATACGTTCGGCAAATATATTGGAAACCAAAATAACCGATGAGGGAGCAGCTGAGATTGCTTGCCGTTCGAGAGGTACACCGAGAATAGCAAATAGACTCCTAAAGCGTGTGCGTGATTTTGCACAGGTACTCGGCGACGGTGTAATAACTGAAGAAATCGCTCAGATTGCACTTCAAAAACTTGATATTGACGAATTAGGACTCGATGCAGTCGATAGAAGAATGCTTGGCGCAATTATAACGCATTTCGGCGGTGGCCCTGTCGGGCTTGACACATTAGCAGCTGTTATTGGCGAGGAGTCCGTGACACTCGAGGATGTCTATGAACCTTACCTGCTACAGCTTGGTTTCCTTAACAGGACCCCGAGAGGGAGAATGGCGACAAAGAGCGCATATCAGCATCTTGATATACCTTTCCCTCAGGACTGTAGAATAGGCATAGAACAGCTTGAACTAAGCACAGACGAGTAAAAAACAACACTAATTGGAAAGATAAAACGATGTTTAAGGCAGAAGGATGGAAAGATTATAAGTTAATCGACGCTTCGGGCGGAGAGAGGCTTGAGAGTTGGGGAGGGGTAAGACTAATACGCCCCGACCCTCAGGTTATATGGAACACAGATAAAGACAGCGTTTGGAACAGTGTTGACGGTGTTTACCGCCGCTCGGCAAAAGGCGGTGGTGAGTGGGTTTTATCAAAAGCTCCAAAAGAGTGGGTAATTTCCTGCGACAATCTGAAGTTTGCGGTTTCGCTGATGGGCTTTAAGCATACCGGAGTATTCCCCGAACAGAAAGCTAACTGGGACTGGTTTGTTCCAATAATTAAAAAGGCTGTTTCTGAAGGCAGAAAACCTAAAGTCCTAAATCTCTTCGCTTATACTGGATGTGCAAGTGTTGCAGCAGCAAAAGCGGGAGCCTTTGTCTGCCATGTAGACGCATCTAAAGGCATAATCGCAAAAGCAAAACGAAATGCAGAGCTTTCGGGTTTACCAAACGATGGAATCAGATATATCACAGACGACTGTCTGAAATTTATTGAGCGTGAGATACGGCGCGGAAATAAATACGACGCAATAATTATGGACCCGCCTTCTTATGGCAGAGGTTCATCGGGTGAAGTTTGGAAGATGGAAGACATGGCGGATGAGCTTGTTTCCAAAAGCGCGGTGCTGCTCTCCGAAAAGCCACTATTTTTCCTGCTAAACTCCTATACAACAGGACTTTCTCCTGCTACTACTGCGTACATTGTCGAAATCAGAGTTGCAAAACCCTTTGGTGGTAATGTAAGCTCAGATGAGCTCGGACTGGTAGTTGAAAAAACGGGACTTGTACTGCCTTGCGGTGCAGCAGCAAGGGTTACTTTCAATTAAACATATTTTTTCAGAACGGAACTGCAAATGAATTTTATTGAAGCTGAAAACCTAAAGTTTTCATATGACGGAACAAATAATGTCGTTGATATACCAAAACTATTTATAGAAAAAGGGAAGCACACCGCAATCCTTGGGCACAACGGAAGCGGTAAATCAACCCTTGCAAAGCTACTTTCCGGCATACTGCTGCCTACAAGCGGTAAGGTTGTCGTAAACAGCTATGATACAACGGACGAGAGCAAGTTTTACGATATCAGAAAAAGCTGTGGTATGGTATTCCAAAACCCTGATAACCAGATTGTAGCAAGCGTAGTCGAGGAAGACGTGGCTTTTGCACCGGAAAACCTCGGAATTATACCTGTAAGAATACGCGAAATAGTTGAAGAATGCCTCTTTGCTGTAAATATGACGGAATATTCGAGACATTCAACATATAAACTCTCGGGTGGTCAAAAACAACGTGTCGCAATTGCAGGAATACTTGCAATGCAGCCCGAATGTGTTTTCTTTGATGAAGCGACAGCAATGCTCGATCCAATCGGGCGCAAAGAAATTATGTCGGCTGTGGACAGGCTCAATAAGGAGCTGGGTATAACTGTTGTTTCAATCACGCATTACATGAATGAAGCGGTTGAAGCTGACAGGGTTATCGTTATGAATAAGGGTGAAATCGTGATGGATGGCGACCCGGTTTCGGTGTTTTCCATGCCTGAGGAACTGCAAGGCTACGGACTTGCACTACCACAGGTGACGGAACTGTTTTATCATCTTGAGAAGGATGGATATAAACTTCCGAGAGGGGTTCTGCATACAATGCAAGCCGCCGATGCAATTGAAAATTATGTCAAAGGGAAAAATGATGCACGCAGTTGAGCTACAGAATGTCACCGTTGTTTACGGTAGCGGAACACCGCTTGAAAAAACAGCGCTTAAAGATATATCATTAAAAATAGAAGAAGGCTCAGTAGTCGGTCTTATCGGGCATACCGGGAGTGGTAAATCAACTCTTGTAAAGCTGCTAAACGGCCTTCAAAAACCGTTTTCTGGCAAAGTTAGCATTTTAAGCGAGGATGTCTGGAAGGACCCTAAACGCATGAGATGGGTTCGTGGTAAAGTAGGACTCGTGTTCCAGTACCCCGAGTATCAGCTATTTGAAGAAACAGTATATGCAGATATTGCTTTTGGCCCGAAAAACATGGGATTTACTGGTGAAGAGCTAGATAAAACAGTTCGCAGCGCAGCAAAATTCTGCGGTCTTGACGATTCTGTGCTATTACGCTCACCTTTTGAAATATCCGGAGGGCAGAAAAGACGTGCAGCGATTGCTGGTGTAATAGCAATGAACCCTAAGGTGCTTGTCCTTGACGAACCTGCAGCAGGGCTTGACCCACGGGGCAGAACAAATATACTTGACGGACTTATGGAATATAAAAAACAAACAGGTTCTACGATGATTATCGTTTCTCACAGCATGGAAGATATAGCAAAATACTGCGACTATATTTATGTGCTAAAAGACGGCTCTCTGATGATGGAGGGAAGTGCTGCGACGATATTCTCAAACGCTGAAGGGCTATTTGAAGCTGGACTTGACGTTCCGCAAATCACAAAACTCTTCATAGAGCTAAAGAAACGCGGACTGGTGGAAAGAACCGATATCTACACCATAAATAAAGCTCGTCAGCTTATGAATTCACTTCTCGGAGGTGAATCCGATGCTAAGTGAAATAACGTTAGGACAATATTTTCCCGGTAATTCGGTCATTCACAGGACCGATCCGAGATTTAAATTTGTTTTGACTATTTTCTACCTTGTTCTCATTTTCATGGCGAAAAGCGATGTCGCTTTCTTGTTTGTACTCCTTTTCACTGCAAGTATTATTCTACTTTCTCGCATTTCTCTAAAGCTGATACTCAAAGGCTTAAAACCTCTTGTGTTTATCATTATTTTTACGGCTGTTATAAATATATTCTGGATAAGCGGAGAGACGTTGCTGGTCGACTTCTGGATTATTAAAATCTACGCAGAAGGAATTGCCTCAGCAGTATTTCTTGTACTCAGACTTATATGTCTGATTACCGGAACATCAATCTTAATTTCCTATACAACCTCACCCGTTGAGTTGACCGATGCGATGGAAAGACTGTTCTCACCGTTGAAAAAGCTCAAAGTTCCTGTGCATGATTTCTCGATGATGATGACAATCGCGCTTAGATTCATCCCAACTTTAATCGAGGAAACAGATAAAATAATGTCAGCGCAAAAAGCGAGAGGTGCTGACTTTGAAAGCGGCAGCATTATCAGGCGCGTTAAAGCGATGATACCGATACTAATACCGCTGTTTGTTTCAGCGTTTAGGCGAGCTGACGACCTTGCCCAAGCGATGGAATGCCGCTGTTATATGGGCGGAGAAGGCAGGACAAGGATGAAAGAGATGAAGGCGAATCCGCTTGATTTTATAGTCACTGCTGTTATGGTTGTAGCTTTTGCAGTTGTTCTGCTACTGAACCAACTTACTATCGCTTTTTCTATATAATATGAAGAAAATCGTTTTAAAAATCAGCTACAAAGGCTGTGCATACGCTGGTTGGCAAGTTCAGCAAAACGCTGTGGCAATCCAGCAAGTAGTTCAAGATGCGGTTGAAAAGGTCTTCGGTTATCGTTACGATATTACCGGATGTTCAAGAACCGATTCAGGAGTTCACGCAAAGGAATATTTCTGCCATCTACCCAAAGAAGCCTCTTTCCCAGTTGTAGAAAGACTGCCATATGCAATGAACAATGTGTTGCCGGATGACATTGCAATCACCGGTGTTTATTTAGCTGAAACGGACTTTCATGCAAGATATTCTGCGCTATCTAAAGAATATGTTTACAGAATAAGAAATTCACGCATTAGAGACCCATTCACCGTAGGGCTTGAATATTCGCATTTTCGTTTTCTCGATACCGATAAACTAAACTCAATTTGCAGCGAATTTATCGGCAAGCATGATTTTACCGCGCTTTCTGGCGCAAAAACGGCAATTGGTGATGAAAATGTACGCAGTATACTAAAATGCAGCGCTGAGCGAGATGGCGATATTATTACAATTTCGGTAACCGGCGACGGATTCTTGTATAATATGGTTCGAATCATAGTAGGAACCGTTATTGAAGCATGTGAGGACAAGCTCAGCCTGACTATTCCTGAGATAATAAGAAGCTCTGACAGAAAAAACGCAGGTTTTACCGCTCCTGCATGCGGGTTGTATCTAAATGAAGTTTTTTATCCTGAGGGCGCTCTCATAGAGGCTTAATATTATTAAACCTTGTATTGAAAGGATGGTCGAAATTACAAATGAAAAAAAGACCATATCCCGCTTTGCATGGTAACAACGATGAGATGGAGCCGGTCAAAGAGTATTATCACAAGCTAACCTTCAGGGTTTCTGTGCTCAAATATATACTCGCTGCATTTACGATCGGATTTATTCTTTTTTGTTTTACTCAGTACAGAAGTGAAATAACGATAGAAAATTTTAGATATATGCTAAAGTTCTTCGATTTTACAACGGATTCAGCAAGTGCCGGCGGCCAGATCGCACTCGACCTCGATCGCAACTTCGTAGCAAAGGGCTTAAGGAACAACATCGCAGTTGCGGATAAATCCGGGCTTTCGATATATGATTACAGCGGTAAACGCCTTTTCCATTCGAGCTTTCGCACAGATAATACAGCACTTGCCACAAGCTCAAAATATGTATACGCCTATGATATTGGTGGTAATACAGTAAAGATATTTAACACATATTCAGAAACAAAATCATTTGATTATGATTACCCCGTCATCGGACTTACAAATAATGCAGCTGGTGCATTTGGTGTTATTACCTCCGCTCCCGACTATAAATCCGCAGTTATTGTATACAACAAAGAGTTTCAGCAGATATTTACGCGTTATTTCGGCGAAAGCTATGTTGTCTCCCTTGCAATAAACAGGCAGGGAAATAGGGTTGCGATGCTCATAAATTCAGTGACTGGTGGAGACTATCTTTGTGAGCTGCTCGAATTCGACCTCGAGCAAGAAGAACCCCTTAATAAACTTAAGTTTATCGGTGAAATGCCTTTAAAACTGCAATACTGCTATGACGGAACACTGATGATCTTGACAAGTAAAGCACTGAGAATGTACGATACTTCGTTTAACCAAAAAAATGAAATATTTTTCGGTGAAAATATTCCATCAAGCTACTATTTTACGGATGATTATGCTATAATGACATATATAGTAGGTAGTGTTAGAGGCACTTCTCGTGTTGATATCTATAAAAACGACGGCACACTCGCGCGCTCAGTTGGGCTTGATGAGGGTATAGTCGAAATAGTTTCAGATAAAGATAAAGCCTATGTTCTGACATACACGAAGCTGTACATTATCGATATTCAAAACGGTGAGGGTGGCGACTCGGTTACAGAGGTCGGCACAGAGCCTTCAAAGCTCGTGCTGAACGGTGATTTCTTGATAACTCTGTCTCCCGAACGCGCGACAGTTAATAGAATTCGGACCTCTTTAGAAGTGTCCGAAGAGCCAGAATCCGAATAGTTGTAAAACAAACATCTTGATATTTGAAAGGACTACCGTCGTATGGGATATGCATTAGATTTAGTCATAGTTGCCATCATCGTCATTACAATTTGGTTTGGTTATAAAAACGGATTTATTAAAACAGTAATGTCAGCGCTGAGCTTTTTCATAGCCCTTGTTGTCGCATTCACTTTCAGGCAAGCACTGAGCGACCGTATTATGCAACTTCCTCTTGTTGATGGAGTCAGAGATACTGTAAAGCAGGAATTTATAAACTTAGCTCCTAAAGGTAGCGAAGAATTCGACTCAGAAAGACTTGTTGAGGAAAAGCCTGAGGGTTTTGGGCTTATATTAAAAATCGCCGGTATTAACGAAGACGAAATGAAGGCGAAGTACGAAACATGGAAAGAACAAGGCACTGAAAAAGCTGCAGATATGCTGGTTGAATATGTCGCAGAGCCGATTATGGAAGGGCTTGCATCGATTGTTTCGTTCTTATCACTATTTGCAATTACTATGATTGTGCTTCGTATAATAATTTTCTTGCTTGACTATTTGTTCAAACTTCCTGTACTAAAACAAGCAAATAAACTCCTTGGAACAGCTCTCGGTGTTCTTTTAGGGCTCTTCCGCGCTTATGTTTTCGGAGCGATTATCACTTTACTTATGCCGGTTATCCAAACAAACAACCCGAACCTCGTAATTGGAAACTCCTTTACATTTAATTTCTTTTATGGGAACGCCAATCTACTTATCAATTTCTTCAAATAGAAATGACTATGTCTTTGTAAACTGTTGAAAGGTAACTTCATTTATGCCACTTAAGTTGGAAAAAAAGCAGATACCAAATATACTTTCAGTCCTTCGTCTATTAATGGTACCTTTATTCGTCTGGGTTTATTTTACTGGGGAGAATAGAGCAAAATCGCTTATCATGGCCGCTATTATTTATTCTTTGGCGGGTGTTACCGATATCGTTGACGGTTACCTTGCCCGAAAAAATAACTGGGTCACTAATATTGGAAAATTTCTCGACCCTCTTGCGGACAAGCTAATGCAGGCCGCAGCAGCACTTTGCCTTGCGATTGACGGGATTCTTCCTTGGTGGGTTTTTGCGATATTCTTCTTGAAGGAATTTTTTATGCTCATCGGTGGTTTAATAATTTTTAAAAAGCGCAATACAATGGTAGTGTCGAACTGGTATGGAAAGATGGCTACAGGTATATTCTACATTGTAGTTATGTTTCTTATAATAAGCTCTGCTTTTTGGAGAGATATGCCCTCGTGGATTCATACTGCAGTCGGTACACTGCTTGCAGCAACGATTATTTTTGCGGTAGTGATGTATTACTTCAGGACATTTAAAGGAAAGTTTGGTATTAAAATTAAAGAAGAAACCGAGATTAACCCAGAAAACGCTTGATTTTGAAAGTGTTTTGCATATCTAATATTTAAAAACATCATATAGAATTATTAATTTTATTCATATATAATAGTATTTTACAAACCGCAACCGGCGTAGGCGGTTAACAAAAGCACTCATTCTAAAATTCGCCGGAGAAACGGATACCCACGTATGCTCAAAATGTGTAGCAGATGCAATAAACGCCCTGCAATAGTTTTTATGACAAGAATCGAAGGTGAAAAGTCCGTTAATGAAGGACTTTGTATAAAGTGCGCGAAAGAGATGGGAATTAAGCCGATCTCCGATTTTCTCGATAAGATGGGTTTGACTGAAGAAGAGCTCGAAGCTATGTCCGAAGAAGTCTCTAATTTCGCAGCAAATTCTATTGTACCCGTCGACGACAACAACGATGAAGAAACACGCGCTCCAGCAATCGATATAAAGAGCTTGTTCCCCGGTCAAAACCAACCGGTTCCAGCCGAAAGTGAACAGTCATCCCGAAGTGGTAACGAAGAGCGTCGCCAGACGACTCAGCGCGAAAAACGCAAATTGCTCGATACTTACTGTATTAACCTCACCGCAAGAGCGGAGGAGGGAAAGCTTGATAAAATTGTCGGCAGAGGAAAAGAGCTCGAAAGAGTTATGCAAATTCTTTGCCGCAGACAAAAGAATAACCCATGCCTCATAGGCGAACCAGGTGTCGGTAAGACAGCCGTCGCTGAAGCGCTTGCTCAGAAAATTGTGTCTGGCGAGGTTCCTCATAAGCTTAAAAACAAAGAAGTCATGCTTGTAGATATGACAGCCATGGTTGCCGGCACACAGTTCCGCGGTCAGTTTGAGAGCCGTATGAAGGGGCTTATCGAGGAAACAAAACGCAGCGGAAATATAATCCTTGTTATCGACGAGGTTCATAGCATTGTCGGCGCAGGAGATGCCGAAGGTGGTATGAACGCTGCTAACATCTTAAAACCCGCACTCTCAAGAGGTGAAATACAACTCATAGGTGCGACAACACTTGTGGAATACCGCAAGCATATCGAAAACGATGCCGCATTAGAGCGTAGATTCCAACCTGTGATGATAAACGAACCCTCAATAGAAACATCTGTTGAGATATTAAAAGGCATAAAGGGCTATTATGAAAAGTTCCACGGCATTAAAATTCCTGACTCGGTTATCAAAAAAATCGTAACCCTTTCTGAAAGATATATCACCGACCGCTATCTGCCTGATAAAGCGATCGATTTAATGGATGAAGCATCAGCTAAACTCTCAATGAACTCGCCGATAATAAACGAGATTGAAGTTGTTGCAGAAAAGCTCAAAGCTATTGCTGAAGAACGTTCAACCTATGAGGCGATACTTGAAAAGACAGAAGAAGTCTATAAAAAAATTGCTGAAAACATAACAACCGAGATGAACCTTAAGCGCCATTTCGATGAACTGTCGGCACAGCGTGATAATCTTGCTTTAACAGAAGAAGATCTCGCTCAGGTTATCGAGGTTTGGACAGGTATTCCTGCAACAAACATTTCCGAAAACGAGTTCTCTAAAATAGATAAGCTCGAAGAGACAGTCAAGAGCCGTATAATCGGTCAAGACGAAGCAGTCAAAAAGGTAGCGAGATCGCTCAAGCGTTCAAGAGCAGGAATTTCCTACAAGAAAAAGCCGTCCTCCTTCATATTTGCTGGACCGACAGGTGTGGGTAAGACAGAGCTTGTTAAAGTGCTTTCAAAATACCTCTTCGACAGCCCTGAAGCTATGATTCGACTTGATATGTCCGAATTCATGGAAAAGCATTCGGTTTCGCGTATAATCGGTTCACCTCCAGGTTATGTCGGTTATGACGATGCTGGACAGCTCACAGAAAAGATCAGGCGTAAACCTTATTCTGTGGTGCTTTTTGATGAGATAGAAAAGGCGCATCCCGATGTACTCAACATTCTTCTCCAGATACTTGACGACGGTCTTATAACCGACTCACATGGCAAGCAAGTAAATTTCGAAAACACCGTTATAATCATGACGACTAACGCTGGAAGCAACCTTTCTACTAATGCAGCAGGCTTTACAATGTCTTCCCATGAGGGCGACAACGACAGAGTTATGAAAGCACTTGAAGGCTTCTTGCGTCCGGAATTTATCAACCGCGTTGATGAGATAGTTATATTCAACAGACTTACTAAAGAAAACTTTGGCGGTATCTGCGAGATAATGCTCGGAGATCTTAGAAAAGTGCTTGAGGAGAAGGGGATTAGCTTCACCTATGACGAGGGCACGGTTAAATACCTTGTAAATAAAGGTTTTTCGGAGAAGTACGGAGCGCGTAACCTCCGCCGCCTGATTCAGACGGATATAGAGGATGTTGCTGCTGCAGAAATAATCGAAAATTACAGCAGGGGAATCAAGAGCATTAATGTCTCTTCGGATGGCGAAAAGCTTTTGATTACCGGAATTTGAAACAAAAAAGGCCCGGGCCGGTTAGCCGGCCGGGCTGTTTTTAATAGTGTATAACAAAGGTTGCCTTCTTAGGATGGGATAATGTCGAAGAAAAGGTATATGAA
>JAQWDK010000047.1 GCA_028705495.1 Eubacteriales bacterium | reverse complement strand
CCTCATAACCGTATTTAAGCCATTTTTCAAGCACATTAGCGTTTCCGTTGGAGCCGTCAAGAACAATCAGACCAAAGAATCCATTGACTCCTTCACCGCCGCCTACCTTCAATGTCAGGTGATCGGTTTGCCCTGACGCTATGGCAGCATCGTAAACCTCTTCGGTAAGTCCAATCGGCGCCGCACCTGAAACTGAACCTGTTGGGACAGCAGAAACCGAAGCTGACTTTGTAATTTTTATATCATCAACACCGATAACTTTTACAAGTCGGGTTTCACTAATTTTCTCTACTTTTACTGATAAAGACCTGTATTTTCCATTTGATACTTTTTCAAAAACCAAATCCTCGGCTTTAAAATTCGTAAGTCCATTTTTTACAGCGTATTTATTTGCTTCGTTAATTATCTGATTTAATTTTGTTTCGTCGTTTTGACTTACCGGAAGGTACCTGCCCACAGATAGCGCAATAGCGTCAGCCGCATTTTGAGCAGATGACGCTTCAACATATGCCATTCCGATGTCGAGCACTAATGCCGCCATCGCTAAGATAGCAGTCATTGACAGAGCGACAACAACTGCACTCTCTCCCGACTCATCTTTTAGAAATTTCCACATATTTGTCCTCCATCACATAAGTAATAAGGCATGAATAATTGACCCTTCGTAAAGAAGAAATGTAAATTCACGCTAGCCGACTTTCATCGTAAGTTTTGATTTTAGCTTAACAGTATCGCCGAAAATTGTATTTGCGACAAAAGTCAGGGCTTTTACTTCAGAAACGACTTCAACAGTAACATCCCCTGCGGAGGGATTCTCAGGGGTGGAATATGTTACTTTTGTCGATATGTTTTCTTTTATACTATCTGCCGCAACCTTGCTTACTCTTCGAGCAGTATCATACTCCGCTGTGCTATATGAAGTTACGACTGATGCGTATCTTGTACCTTCTCTCGCGCAGTTGTCGGTTGCAAGCTGAGCTGAAAAAATCCAGGCGAAATCGATTATCCCGCACAGGATCAAAAGTAAAATCGGAGTGACTATTGCAAGTTCGACAACTGCCTGCCCACTCTCGTCTTTAAAAAATTTCATCGTTTTATCCTCCCCATATCATCTAGGAGTAAATAGCAGATTGGGGTGCTTGCGCACCCCTGTTGCATACAGTCTTATTATCTTGATACTGTGTCAAGCTTTTCGCCAACACCGGTAAACAAGTCTGCAATCTTCGGACCAAGGATTACAAGAGCTGCAATAACAACAACTGCGATAAGACCGATAATCAGACCATATTCAACCATGCCCTGACCGTCTTCGTTCTTTAAGAAACCGAATATTTTTTTCATTTCTTCCTCCAAGATTTTTATTTATATATTTTAGAACTTTGACCGCTAAATTAGATAATCGGGAAAAGTAGTGTAATGATAAAACCAAGTGCTAAATACGGACCCATTGCTGTCAAGGATTTGAAGTTTCCGAGTTTCCTTATCGTTAAGAATATGCCGTATACCGAAATTGTAATTGCCATAATGAGCATCGCTTGCAGAAAACCGTTTATCCCGAGATACAAACCGATAACAGCAGCTAATTTTATGTCTCCAGCACCGACTTTGATTTTCAGGAGCGAGGGCAGTATAAATATAACACTCGCTGCAACAAAACCCCAAAAGCTTTGAATTAGAGATTCTTTTGAAAAATTTATTGCAAGGAATAACGCTTTTGTGATCATTAGTGTTAAGAGAAGTATGTTCGGAATTTTTTTTACCGCGATATCGACCGAACCAATTAAAAGACATGTAAGTGTTACAATTATGAATTCTACTTTTTGCGGGATTGAGATACCCTGGAGCTCAACTAATACGAATGATACCGCTCCGAGTGCACACCAAAGTATCGGCGCGTACTTCCCCGTTATATACCATTTTTGTATCGGCGTGTCGGTTCTTGAATCAATCAGCTTTTTACAAAGTGGTAAGCATAGCCAACCTGATAACGCCCCAACAAGAATCATAATAATCAGCATGTTTTTTCTCCCGGAACAAAAAAGTCCGTACTCCCTATAATGGAATACGGACGGTAATTTAAGCATTAACGGTCAACAATAAGCTTTTTATACATAAAAAGCCCCTGCTACTGCCAATGATGCCAAATTAAACCCGTACTTCGTTCGGTGGCTAGGCTGTCATAGGTAGGATACCATTAGACCCTATAGCTTTGTGTCCTTACTTTTCAATAAGTTTACCATTATCGGGAAGTTTAAATTAAATTTTATACTAAGCTCAATAATGAAAGTCGATAAAATTGAGTGATGAATTCTTAAAGAGAATTTGTTATGAACAAAAATTTTATCGTTACTTGAATTTGAGATTAGTATTAGATATATTTGCACAAAAC
Organism: Eubacteriales bacterium; assembly: GCA_028705495.1. Classification (GTDB taxonomy): domain Bacteria; phylum Bacillota; class Clostridia; order Oscillospirales; family CAG-382; genus GWF2-38-85. The sequence goes on along the minus strand of JAQWDK010000047.1, from coordinate 8,245 downwards.
AAAAACGACTGCGTTTTCCGCTGCAAAATAGCCAATAGCTATAGCATAGAAATCCAGTCGCCAAAAGATGACAAACAAAAACATACTTGCGTATGTCTAATATGTATATACTTTTCGGCAACTGGCTACCTTAGAGTTACCTCTTTAGGCCCTTTAGCTTTGCGTCGCTACCTTTCGGAAGCTTTGCCTGTTCGTGCACATTTATATCTTGTTGTGCTAATACTATCATACATAATTCTGCTTGTCAATAGCTTTTTTGACAAAAATCTAATATTTTCGTAATTTTTGAGCTTTTTTATCAAGAATTATGTTATTTCTTATAGTGTAAGCAATATAACGCACCACGTTGTTTCGAAGTGCGTTATATTGGCTACGGTAGCAGTCGGAATGCAAGATTAAAATTTTCTAACTTCTTTTAAACCAAAGATAAATATAATCTCCGCCTGCTCCTTTATTTAAATCCAACACTTTACCATCTGATTTAGAGATTACTCCTGTAAAACCGTCTGCTTTAACCTGTTCAAATTGGAAAGTGCCGTTATGCTGGTACTGAATTGCAGTGATCGGTTTTCCTGCCTTTGGATTTGTTGTATAATAAAGATATATGTATTTTCCTTTTGCTCCTTTATTAAGGTCAACAGCAAGGATTTTGTATTTAAAGTCATTATATGTTATGTCGGAAGACCTTGATTTGCTGTAATAATCTGCTACTATATCTGTTATAGCTTTTGATTTATCATCAGTCGTCTTATAACCGAGGTAAATCCAATATCCGCCTACACTTGCATTAAGGTCAAGGTTTAGAATATGCCCCTCGGTGACACCTTTGTTACGAAGCATATTTTTAGCTTCAGACTCTGTTGTGCCGTAACCAATATATATATCTGATATGTATATCGAAGCATTTACCGTTTCTTTAAATTCGCCAGAAATTTCATCGATTCTATCATAAAACTGTTTCTTGATAGCAGCGCTTTTTTCAGCAGCATTCTCAACCCCTGTAAGTTTTGCAACAACTTCCCAAAGAGGAATAACTTCAGAAGCATTTACAAAAGCTACTTTGCCGTCTTCAACACTTTCAGCCCACTCTTTAAAAGAATCTTTCGCAGCTTGGATTGTTGTCCGATCACCTTTAACCGTGCCACCATAACTTTTAGCAAGTAGCTTGCTGTGTGTTTCTATCTCAGTTTTATCAATCGCATCACTACCACTCGCTTCCCCGCTGACATTACGATAAGAAGCTTTAGCGGAAGCTTCGATATCGGTTGATGAGCTCGTTTCGGTTCTCGTATATAAATAATTGAGGTCGTATCTTCCTCCCATGGAGATGTTGGCTAAAACATGAGTTCCATATAGTTCGATGAGTTCTTCCGCTGTCATCTCAGCAACATCCGTCTTAAAGGCGTTTGTCGCATAGTCTGCAAGGAGTTTTGCATTGGCATTAAGAATATAGTCATTCTGTGTCTCAAGCAATGCTTGCGTTGTTATGAGTTTTTGGTTGGAACTCATTTGAGTTGTATGACTCATTTTAAAGCTTGCTTCGAAGCTCCCGACAAAACTGTACTTAGCTTTTACTTTTGCGGCTGATGAAAATTGTTCGGAATACTCTTTTGCAGAGGTTGATATATAAGTTACATGGTCTACGAAGGATGATGACTTGCTATTGATATACACACTCCCTACTTTAGCAAGAGCGTCCATATCGACAACCGGATGTCCGGTTTTAATATCTTTATGGTTGTAGAAAGCGGATGTAAGAACGTTATAGCCATAACCTAAATAACCACTATACTCTCTAACCTGCGTCCCGGCTGCTCCGAGCATACCTTCAATTACTCTACCATACTTTTCATCTTCTGTAATAAGTTCGTCGTCTTTTTTAGCATTTTCTATTGGCTTGTTATCCGATATGTCGCTGTCATCGGTATGAGAAAAACTGTTGTCCGTTTCACCGGTGCAAGACGCAAGGCTAAAACAAATAAAGAGCACTGCAAGTAATAGACTGATTGGTTTACTTAGATGTTTTTTCATCACATTGTCCCCCTAATATTATGTTTGTACTTGAAAAAAATTCTGTAATGCATTATTATATAGAAGAATTCATTGATTGCATTCAATGACTGTAGTCATTCTATATTATTTTATGCGGTATGTCAATAGAAAGGGAGAGTTTTAATGCAACAAAAAATTAAAATTAGCAGAAAAGAACAAGCTGTTCAAACTAAAAGTAAAATTTACGCCAGTGCAGAACAACTTTTTAGTAAATACGGCGTTGATTCTGTTAATGTTGACGATATTGTGAAACACGCAGGTGTTGCTAAGGGTAGTTTTTATGTCCACTTTGAATCCAAAGATGTACTAATCGCTATGTTGATTAATGACTATGTAAATAAGGCAGATACAGATTACAAAACCTATCTCGAATCCCTTCCTTCCGATATGGTTCCGCACGATGTGGTCCTTTCACTCGTTGGAAAGATTGCAGATGTGCTTACTGATATCATCGGCTGTGAAAACATGAGGATTTTGTATAGAATACAATTAGGAAAAGATAATAAGACTAATGCTTTGATCGACTATAACAGAGAGCTTTACAAAATAGTTTATGACGTTATCGCAAATGGGATAAATCAGAAGGCGTTTCTACCGTCTTTTTCTGCCGAAGAAATAGCCAAACAATTTGTTGTATCATATAGGGGGCTAACCTTTGAATGGTGCATTCGTTACCCGGATTTCAATCTCAAAGAAGAAGCTTTACGCCATTTTGAAATATTACTTGCAGGAATTAGTCATTCTAAATAGTCGTTAGATTATCCTTTAAATAATAAGAAGTCGATTCTTTTTCAAGAGTCGACTTCTGTTCGTTAAGCTCAATCTACAGGAGATTGCAAATCACTTTCCGATTGTTTCTTCCTATTGAGTAGCAGCAAAATTAATGCACATATAACACCCGACGCGAGGATAACAACAATATCCACTGGTGCAAGAATTAAACTGCTTAAGCCATCAAAGAAAAAGCCGGAGCCAAACCGGTAAAGATGATTGTTTAAAAGAATCATTTCACCAATATACATGACAGTTGTGAAAACAGATGATACGACAGCAGGAATCAAAACAGATATGCTCTTGCGCTTCCCAAGTAGAAACGAACCCGCATAAATTCCCATCGTAATACCGAACACTACAAAAAACGCCGACATAAGCCATGCAGAAAGCGCTGATACTGTAATTTCCCCACCCCTGAAAAAGGCTGTAAAGCATGCAAGTATACACAGCCCGAGGAATACTAAGGAAGATACTGTTTGAAGAATCAATGCTTTCTTACGGTTATAATTCTCGTTTCTTATCATTTTGGCGAAGCCGTAAAAGCAATTTAAGAAAGATAAAATCAGAACAACCGAGATCACATAAAAATGAATTTTGAAAGCGGGACTGTACTCTCCCATCAGAACATTTACTTCTGTCCATGTTCTGGTTTCATATTTTTGCGGTGGAATATAGCACATGAACATTTGCCAACTTTCAAGTGGTGTTTTCACCGTTTCCGTAAAATTAGTCGATATGACAACCAGACGTTCAAAAAGTATTTCTACGACAAAAAACACTCCCACAGACAAGGCTGATCCGACCCATAATGCAAATTTCTTTGTAAAGCGTAAGAGTAACGGCATAAGAATAACACCGATTATCAGCGCAATGCTAATGGGAGTATAAGGAATAATGTATTTAGGATAATTATCACTGAATACAGTTCCATTTTTAATCATATCGCTGACAACTCTGAATCCCATATGTAAAGGATAGTAAGATGCTGCTAAAACCACAAGCACTGAAAATAAATAAAACAAGTAGTACTTTTTGCTGGTCTTCATTCTGCATTCTCCTTATCAAAAATAGGTGTTGGAATCGACTCGATTTTTTGCGGTTGATTATTTTACTTTTTTTCAAACTTCGACGAGTTTTCTGTAAACAGGTAACAAAAAGAAGCAGAACCCATTATTGCTCGTTAGATGTCAAGGTATCAATAACCTCTTTTGGTTCGCGAGAAATTTCTTTTCCTACAATCTTCGAAATTATAAAGCAAAGAAAAAAGCAGATAATCCCCATTAATATAAATATCTGCGCATATCGCTGAATCATACTTTTAACGGCAGCTTCATCTTCAAAAAACTTTGCATTGATAAATAAGTAACGTATATCCCCGTTATTATCACTCAAAGTCCAGCCTTGAGTGTAACCATATGGCCCTGATGAACCGATGGAACCTCCCATTTTCCCTCTTGGAAATTGTTCATTATTAACACCTTCCTGCGCATCGCGGATACAATCTCTAAACCGTTTTAAATCAACTGCGTTTGCAGGTCGTACATTAAAAGAAATGTTACTTACATCTGACTTTAATAAAATATCACCATGTTCGTTTAAAATCACAGCTGCTGCATATATATCGCTCTGTGCCAATTTTGTACTGAGTTCGCTTAAATAACTTTGGGAATGATCTGAGAAATTATCATCCATATAACTTACTGTAAACAATAGGTGGTAAGCATTTATAAAATCATTGTACATGCTACTGCGTAAATCTTCTGTTTCCCATTTTGTTATTCCCCACGCAGTAAAAGAAAATAATATTAAAAATCCGATACAAATACACACAGTAATTTTTCTTTTTATCTTTGCCATATTAAACATATGCTAACTCCATTAAATAATTTCCATTATATTCTACAAATGATTATAACAATATTTTTCCTTAGAATCAATACCTGTAATATAAAACAATAAAAAAGATAACGCTCCGATGTGTGTGAAAACAAAAAATCACGCACCGTGAAAGATGCGTGAAATTGGAAGCAGTACTTGCCACTGTAAAGAGCTAACGAAAAAGATGCCACATCGGATGGAATGCATTAAAATTCGTTTGAATGATATTCGCTTTGGTATGATACATCATCGATTTCATTGCAAGAAGCAATAAATCAAGCCGTCAGGGCTATGAGCACTATTAGCGGTAATATCTTTTTTATTGTCCTTTCCATTTGTTGTACATATCATCTGTCAGATACTCGCTCTTAATTGCTGGAATGTAATAAAACCAACATTCGCTATTTTTATCTTCAGCGAAAACCTCAAGATAAAATACATAATAAGGCATAATAAATTCGTTCGGCATATATTTATCATAAAAACTATATTTAATATCCCATGCGATAATTCTATAACTTTTATAATATCCATAAAATATGTTGCCGACAAAGGGAGACCACGCTTCGTTGTTATTTATACAATCTATCGCTTCTTCGTATGTTTTTATCTCATATTCACCATATTTGATAGGGTTATACCAGTAATTTGAAACTTTACTTAACGTACCGTTTGAATTAAAAAGGAATCGGTAAATTGGGTATTTGCTCAATATATCACCTTTATCTCTGTATACATAGATGATATCTGATGATTTAGCATCCGGCTCAAATCTGCATTTTTCAATATCGACATCAAAAACTGAGCGTAACAGATTTACATAATATTTTGCACTATCAATGAGTACATTATCGGTAATTATCAAATCTTTGGGAATAGGTCTGCCGGTAACAGGTTTGCCGGTATGTTTGCCGAAATAAAAACCTACATCAAACTGGCCGAATTGGGGTATAGAAATTGTAGTAGTTTCATTTTTACCTTCATAGATATCAAAATCAACTAGGTGTTTTACTTCGTCTATTTCAACATCAAAAATCTTTGCGATTTCGTGTAAACGATTAATCCTTTGTTCATCTGTAAATAATTCGTGTTTATATATTGGGAACTTTTTAAGATGTTGATACTCATAGATAGGATTTGTTTTTAAATAATTTTCGACTGTGCCGTATTCTTCGAAAAACCAATCGGTTGGTTCTTTATTCGGCTCGCTAACATCTGGCTGGCTTTCTTCCGTAGGTTGAGATACTTCAATTATACTTTCATCAGCTGATTCACCAGGTTGAGATATTTCAATATTGCTTTCAATTTTAGAACTTTCATCCGTACAAATAGAAGTCACAATGCTTGAATGAGATTCTGATGTACTAACCTCACCGCCAATCGATAAAGGTGGCTCTTTTAAGGTTCTTACACCAGCTATTATAACCAATATGAATGAAACACAAAAAATGTACGATAATGCTGATATAGCTAATTTTAGATAAGCTTTGGGTCTATTTGATGTTGTTTTTTTCTTAGATCTTATTTTCGCTTGAATGCGTGCATAAGATGCGTCGTGGAGTTTCATTTTTTTACCGAGATTAAATAAATCTTCTTGTTTCATTCCGTTTCTCCTATCTCAACCTTCAACAAATTTCTTGCGCGCTTTAATCGCATTTTTACCGCGGAAACACCAATTTTGAGCAAATTGGCGATTTCATCAACACTATAACCCTCAAAGTAATACAGTATTATTACGTCCTTGTATTTGTCTTTCAGGGCATTTACACGAGAGAGAATATCGTTGTCGAAAGGGTCATTGAAAGGTACGACCAGATTTTCAAAGCAATCCGCCATACGTCTTCGTTTTGTCAGCATATTTTTACATATATTTTTGGCGACAGTAATAAGCCATCTCATCTCGTGCAGTGCATCGCTAAAAGGTTTTTTATTGCACAAAAGTTTATAGAATGTTTCCTGAACGGCATCCTCAGCATCCTGCGTATTCTTCAGATACACAAGGCATATTTTATACAGCATATCTCCGTGCAATTTGACTTTGTTGCTGAAATCATCCTGCTCCGACACAAAGCTTGTATTATACAAAGATACCATCACTTCACCTCTATTTTTATCTATATATATATATAACAATTGAAATAAGTAATCGGTCACATATTTTTATATAAATTATAGTATATCAATTTATTAACATTTATTTTATACCGTTATTATCATTGTATCTTATCTGCAACATTAAGTCAACCAATATATGGAACGATGAATACGCACTCGTCAATTTCGCTCGACAGCATGATTGACATAAAAAAGCACCCTGCAAACGCAAGGGCAGCCCCGAAAGAAACCCAAGCCACAAGACGACAAAGCCGTCTACCCTGAGCGTAGGCGTTAAAAGAAGATTCCGTATCTACGCCGCCGTCGTGCTGGCGTTGACACTGCTTCTGACCTGTGGTATGACGGCATTCGCCGCCACCGACGACCCTATTACCGTTGTCAACAACCTGAGCGATTTTATCTTCGGATTGATTCGCGCCATCGGGCTTATCCTGCTTGGTTTTGGAATCGTGCAGATTGGCTTGTCGCTTAAATCACACGACCCATCACAGCGAGCTAACGGATTTCTGACCCTTGCGGGCGGGATAATTATTACCTTTGCCAAAGAAATTTTAAGCCTTATTACAGGAGGTTGATAACCATCTCAAACTATATTAATAAATGCGAATGCCATATCCATTCTCTTGACGGCGGGCTTGCACAGGCAACCATCCTTGAAAAAATCGGCGACAACAAATATCTGGCACAATACGGCGATGTAAAATGCACCGCTATTTTCAATCCTTTTGTAGGCAGATATTATGTTGACGATAAATACGGGATTGTGCGCGATAAAAAGTCCTTCAACAGGGAGCGGTGAGGGTGAGATATACGGGAAGGCTGTCCAACGAACGCTTGCGTTCGGTTGCACAGTTCTTCCCTATCTTTTTAAGAAAGCGAGGTGGTCACAAAAATGAGTTGGGTTACAGATAACCTTGAGAACGCCCTTGACACTTGGAATAGCAAGCTTGCCGAAATATGGCAGCTAATCACGCAAAGCCCTGAACAATTCAAGGGCGGAACAATATGGAACGTAATCGTTGATATTCACGGCGCAGTTCAAGCAATCGGGCTTGGGTTATTGGTTCTGTTCTTCGTTATCGGGGTCATGAAAACCTGCGGTTCGTTCGCGGAAGTGAAGCATAATTACAGAACACAAAGCAAAAACCGCATCTTGCAAATAAGCAAGTGGCGGTTTTCTTCGTGTCGAGAAATAAATCTGTTTCTTATCAGTACTAGTCTATAAACTCTGCAGCAATCTTTTCACTTAAATCGGATAAAGATTTTACAGTGCCGAGATTGCTATATTCAAAATTATTCGTCAAGCTATCCCATTGCATAAAACCAAGTAAATGTTCACGAGGTTCGTTGTTTACGGTTGTATGAATGTGTGAGATGTGTTTTTCCGTTTGCAACATTTGCAATAAACGGGGGCTGCCCCCATTTT
>JAQWDK010000046.1 GCA_028705495.1 Eubacteriales bacterium | reverse complement strand
AGTATTCTCTACAACACTTATAATATTACAATTCTCTAAATTCGGCTTGTAAAAACCCGCATCAATTTTTGACATATCAAGCATATTATTAACAAGTCTTAATTGACGGTAGCAATTCTGTTTAATTATACTAATGTATTTTACTAATTTTGTTTTATTATCATTGATGCTGACGTTATGGATATTAGCTTCCAAGAGCTGCAATGCAGATAAAATCACATTTAGGGGTGTCTTCATTTCATGGGTAAGATTACTGTAGAAATCTGCTTTAGTATTTTCCTCTTTAGAGGCTTTGAGGCATTCCTGAGTATGCTGCAATTCCTTTTCAAGTTCTTCTACTTTATTTACTAAATCCTGTTTTTCTCTTAATATTCTTTCACAAGCATTATCAATCTTACCAATCTTAGCATTCAAATTTGCGATCATAATTACATGTTCCATAGAGCCGCGCTCCTTTTCGTACATTTTTACATAAGGCATAAATTTTCTCACTTAAAACAGATAATGTTACACAATATTTATAATATCATAATATTAATCTCATATGGTATATTATTTATAATTATATGAATATTCTCACATTAATACATGAAGATAATAAATCACACAAATAATGCTCCTCCTTACAATAAACAGTAGTTATTATTAGTTATACTGTTTGCTGCAAGAGGAGCATATTAGGCCGTCATTCTTTATTTATTATCTAATTGGTTTGCTATTGAATTAATTCATTATTTGAACTTCTACTACGCTGCCTCCAGCGTATAGTTCTCTAAGTTTAGGTTTTTCAATTTTGCCTGTTGGATTTCGAGGCACTTCGGCAAATATGATTTTTCGTGGACGTTTATACCGGGGGAGTGCAGAACAGAAAGTCATCATTTCTTCTTCAGTGCATTCGTGTTTCGGTTTTAACTCTATTATAGCAGCTGCAATCTCACCAAGACGATGATCAGGTAATCCAATAACAGCTACATCTTTAATAGAATTATGGCCTCGCAGAAAATCCTCGATCTGAACAGGATATATGTTTTCACCACCGCTTATTATTACATCCTTCTTGCGATCCACCAGGAAGATAAATCCATCTTCATCCATACGAGCCATATCCCCGGTATAAAGCCACCCGTTTTTAAGTACCGCGGCAGTAGCTTCAGGATCATTGAAGTAACATTGCATTAAACCGGGTCCGGTTACAAGGAGTTCTCCAACCTGCCCCTGTGTCACCGGCTGACCAAATTCGTCAGCAATTTTAGTTTCCCAGTGGTAGCCTGCTTTGCCAATTGCCCCAACTTTATTGATATTTTCAGTTCCCAGGTGAACACAACCGGGGCCGATGGATTCACTCAAACCATAATTCGTATCGTAGAGATGATGAGGAAAATATTCTTTCCATCTATGTATCAAGCTTGGAGGAACCGGTTGTGCACCTATATGCATCAGTCGCCACTGGTCAAGCTTGTAATTCTTCAGATTCACATCCCCGCTTTCGATGGCATCCAAGATATCTTGAGCCCATGGAACCAGCAGCCACACTATAGTGACCTTCTCTTCGGAAACTGTTTTCAAAATCCATTGCGGTTTGACACCACGCAGTAAAACTGCTTTGCTTGCTGACAGCAAACTGCCAAACCAGTGCATCTTTGCACCCGTATGATACAGCGGCGGTATGCAAAGGAAGGTGTCCTCCCTGGTCTGTTGATGATGGTTTTGTTCTGTCTCACATGCCGATACCAAGCTTCGATGCTTATGAAGGATAGCTTTTGGAAAGCCAGTAGTCCCCGAGGAAAAGTAAATAGCGGCATCATCATCATCGGTTAGTTTAATCTGTGGAGCTTCCGCAGAGTATTCTTCTGAAAGGTTACGATAGCATTCGGCAAATGTTGGGCAATCCTCACCGACAAATAAACGCAATTTGACTTTGGCAATCTGATCAAAAACCGACTCAACACGCCCTATAAACTCAGGTCCGAATATTAGCGCATCAGCTTCTGATAATTCCAGACAATATTTGATTTCTTCGGCCGTATAACGGAAGTTTAAAGGCACTGCTATTGCTCCGGTTTTAAGAATCCCAAAATATATCGGCAGCCATTCCAGGCAATTCATCAATAAAATTGCCACCTGATCGCCTTTTTTTATCCCTCTGTTCAGCAGCAGATTGGCAAACTGGTTGGCCTTGTCATCAAACTCACGCCAGGTAATCTCACGTCTGAAATGATTTGAAGGATTTGGTTCAATCAGTTCGTATTCGCGCCAGGTAACTTCACGTCTTTCCTCCAACTCGGGATTCATTTCAATAAGGCTGATTTCATCGCCATACAATTTGGCGTTACGAGCAAGAAATTCTGTTATTGGCATTTTGATAAGTTCCTTTCTGAAAAATATTAGTTATGGATTCATTATGATAATATCTATTAACATTATGGCAAAGAAAAAACTCCCGTAGGAGTTATGCGCATAAACCTGACACATGCATTAAAAAACAATGTGACTTTGAGAGACTATTCACTGCCATGCTACATTCTGCCTTTTGTTTTGTATTTCTTCTACCGTCCACCCAATCCTACAATATTATAATAACAAATTTTTTGCTTATTGAATATAGTTTTTTTATAATTTCAGTAATTTCACTGCCATCAGGGAATAAGCCTGCATCATTATTTTGCAATTAGCAGCCTATATGGTAACATTTGTTTATTAGTAAATGCAAAAATACAAGAGCATCTTCTTTCAAGATGCTCTTGATACATATGTATTAATTTAGTATACGGTTGTCATCTGCTTAACGATCTTCATCCTTAATTATTGCCACCATTCTTCCCTTGACACCGCCTTTTTTCAGTTTTTCCAACCCTTCTGCGATTTCTTCAAAACCTATTTCTATAATTTCAGGGTCAAGCTGTCCAGCAGCTATAAGTTTATAACATTCAGCAATATCTTGAACTGAACCGCCATTGCTTCCGGCTACCTCGGCCTGTTTTAATATTATAGTCATAGTGTTGATGACCGTTTCTAATTTAGCCATACCCACAACAACTACACGTCCACGGTATCCTATCGCTTCAAGTGATTGGGATGTAGTTATTCCTGAGCCTGCAAAGTCAATAATAACGTCTAAATTATATTTGGCTAATCCATCCGGGGTCTCTACTGTTTCTTTACATCCTAAAGCAAGTGCCTTTTCACGAGCAACCGGATTCCTTGAAGCAGCATAAACTTCACAGCCTTGTAGAACTGCTATGCGAGCACCTATTTGCCCTAAACCACCGACACCTACAATTCCAACTTTCATGCCTGCTTTAACTTTGCCTATTCCAACAACAGCATGATAAGATGTCATACCTGCATCTGTCGCAGCAGCTGCCTGAGCAAAACTAACTCCATCCGGAACAGGAACCAGCATCTCAGCCGGGACTGCTGATTTTGTAGCATAACCTCCATCACGTCCATAACTCGGACCGGTACCATCGGAAGCGAACATGGGGCATACGCCAACTTTATCTCCAATTTTAAATCCTTTAACATTAGGACCTATTTCACAAATCACTCCAGCAAACTCATGTCCAAGAATACATGGCCGTTTCTTGATAAGGCCCAACCAGCTTTCTTCTTCTAATGCGCCTACATCTGAATGACATAATCCTGCCGCTTTAACGTCGAGGATAACATAGCCTTCTTTTGCAACAGGATCATCTTTTTCGATTAATGTAAGTGGCTCATGTGTAGTTGTAAATTGCCAGCCTCTCATAAATAACACCTCTTTCGTAATTGTTATTTTACAGAAATCAACAAATTGAAATTCGTGATTTCCATTCATAGTTCGCCATCATTTATCACAAATTAGGTGAGCTGAAAAGATAATTAATTATCAGGTATGTCTATGGTATGCCATTGAGCAAATTGTAACATATTTACAATTGATATTCAAGGCAAGATATTTAATTGTCAAATTGACAAACCTGGATAATTAATTGTTTTTATACCCGCCAAAGCCTTCTGACAGCCTATTAATAATTTCATCGGAAGTATTAGCATTTGCTCCCAGCCAAAGCTCGGTTCTCAATTCTTCTATAACTGCTGTTTTATTAATTTCCGTTGAGTCATATCCTTCGGCCTTGCAAATTTTATCCAAATCTTGTGCTTCCACTGATGCAATCCATAAATCCACTTTCTTTTCAAATAACAGTCTAATAGACTGCGACTGATTTGAAGAAGAAGTCAGTTGCTTATTAAAGCCCATTTTTTTCAAACCCTGCTCAGTGAAATCATCAGCGACTGTACCAATGGTATAATTTTTTGCATCTTCAATAGAATCAATTTTTATATCATCTCTGTCTTTTAATGAATATATATACACATTTACAGTACCAACTTTGGAGATCCATTTATATAGTTTTTCTCTTTCTTTTGTCCGTGCCATTGAATATATAAGCACATTCTCATTATTCATAGCCATATCGTATGCTTCAGACCAGGTATAAACATTAATAGGTATCCTCACACCAAGTTTATCCATAGCTGCATTTATTCTTTCTGTTGCTGTCCCTTTTACAATGCCGTCTGTATCCTTGTAATTAAAGGGTCTATAGTCTTCAGTTACAATCCTTACGCCTGAAAACAGATTTTCAATGCTGCTTTCATCTGAATTTCCATTGACAATTTCTTCAACGGCTGCATCATTTTTTACAGTTTCATGCTCTGTCTGTGTTTCGTTGTTACTATCCCGACATCCGGCAAGAGTAATCACTATTGTGCTAAGAATAATAATAAATAAGAAATTCTTTAAAAACCTCAAAATATCTCCTCCTTCACGTATTAATGTAAATACTACTTATTCCAAATTATTAACATTATTAATACTATAAATATATAACTCTTATCAGCTAAAAGCGACATAATCAATATTTTCAGTTAAAATACTTTATATTTTAACTGAAAATACGAAATTTTGTCGTATTATAGTATAATTTTAATATTATATTAATTTTATTAATTTACAAGTCGATATTGTTAATAAGGACTATACTGAATTTCGATCACGTTTTAAACATGGAGGTAAATTGTCATGCAAAAAATAACATTTCTGTGGAAAGTTATTTTTTTAATGCTATTAATACTTATTTTATTTTGGGGATTCAATACTGTTTATGCAGATTTTGCAGAGAAACCTTATAAAAATATTATTAAATTTGAACATCTTTCATTAAATGAAGGAATATCAAGCAATACAATTGTTTCCATCGCTAAAGACAGAAACGGAATTATGTGGATTGCGACCAATAAAGGGCTTAATAGTTATGATGGGATTAATACTAAAACCTACAAATATGATGTGAATAATTCTAATTCTATTTCCTCAAATTCTATCAGAAATATTCTTATAGACAGTACCGGTAATATATGGATAGCAACGAACATTGGCTTAAATAAATTTGATCCGGAAACAGAGATATTTACCCGCTTTCTGCATGATGAATCCGATCCTGATAGTATTGCACAAAACAGCATTTATCAATTAGCAGAAGACGAGGAAGGGAATATCTGGATAACGACCCAATCTGCAGGTTTGGATTGTTTAAATACAAAATCCGGAGTATTTAAACATTTTAGGTATAATCCTTATGATTCCGGCAGCTTAAGCAGCAATAATTTAAACGATGTGATTGTTGATAAAACAAATACAGTATGGTGTTCAGGTCGCGATGGGATCAATAAGCTAAATCAAAAAACAGGTAAATTTAGCAGGTTTCTTGAAGGCATTGAAATACTGGATATCTTAGAAGACAGTAAAAATAATATCTGGTTTGCTTCTTTAAACAACGGTCTGTATAAAATGGGTATTAATTCCACTGCTATAAAGAATTATCGCAACAATCCCCAAGATGAGAATAGTATAAGTTCTGATTTCTGTTACAGCCTGTTTGAAGACAGCCAGAAAAACATTTGGATTGGAACTGATGGAGGCGGGTTAAATGAATATGACGCAAAATCAGATGCATTTATAAATTACCATCATGACGCAGCTGATCCCTTCAGCTTGTCAAGTAACACTATTACGGTAATAACTAATGATGTTAACGATAATTTATGGATAGGCACTTACCGGGACGGGATCAATATATACAAGAAAAGTCCATTTGCAAACTATAGGAATAACCCGACGAACCAATCGGTCATAAATAATAATATTATCAACTCGATTACAGAAGATGCGCTGGGTCAAATCTGGGTCACTACAGAAGAAGGTGGAATTACTAAGTTTGATCAAAAAACTGAAATATTAACATCATATGATAAATTTGATGGAACTCCTTTAGGACAATGTACCTATGTTGCTGCTGACAGTATGGGAAATATCTGGATTCTCTCAAAAAATAATGGATTGTACAAGCTTAATCAGTATACGAACAATCTGGAAAACTATCCTACAATACAAGGGGACGGTATTTTTATTGACAGTAAAAATAATATCTGGATTACCTATAACGGATTATTCTTGCTTGATCAAGAGAAGCTAAAATTGATTGATTATAAAGACCTGCCCAATAATCCAATTGGCGACACAGAAATGGATATCTTACTTGAAGACAAAGATCATATTTTATGGATTGGCTTGGATAATAAAGGATTAATTCGATTTGATGCTTCAAAAAATGAGTTTAAACAGTACAAATATAATGTTTATAAACCCGGCAGTCTGCCTAGTAATCAAGTAAGAGCTATTTGCCAGGATCAAGACGGTATATTTTGGTTGGCAACAGATGACGGCTTATGCAGTTTTAATCAAGAAAAAGAAGTCTTCAGCACTTATCTCCTGAATGATGGTTTTCCGACGAATAATATTACCGGCATTATAGAGAACAATGGCATCCTTTGGATTACTTCAAATGTTGGATTAATACGTCTTAATATAAAAAACAAGTCATTCGTGAAATACGATACGCATACCGGTTTACTTAGCAACGCTCAAAGAACTATATACAAAACCAAATCAGGTAAAATGATTTTAGGTAATAATGAAGGTATTTCAATTTTTAACCCAGAAAATATGACCTTAAAAAATGGTATGCCAAATATTATTGTTACTGAGTTTAGAAAAGGAAATACACAAATTAATGTGCTAAACAAGTCAGAAATAAGAGTATCTTATAAAGAAAACTCCATTTTTTTTGAAATGGCTGTTATTGACTATAAGAATCCATCCCAAAATAAATATGCTTATAAATTAGAGGGATATGATAAAGACTGGGTTTATTCCGGAACCAGAAGAACTGCCAATTATCAGCAGCTTCCAGGTGGCAGCTACAGCTTACATATAAAGGGAGCTAATTCCGATGGCGTATGGAATGTGGATGGTATCAAAATTAATGTAGTTGTAGAAACTCCTCCCTGGATATCTTGGTGGGCATGTACCTTGTACGTTCTTGGAGCCCTTATTATTCTTATAATAGCACTCAGGTACTATATTCATTACAGAAACAAAAAAAACGAATTGGAGATAATAAAACAAAGGGAAATATCTGAAAAACTTATAGTTTTGGATAAGCTTAAGGACGAGTTTCTGGCTAACACCTCCCATGAGCTCAGAACCCCTCTGAACGGAATAATTGGTATTACTGAATCTTTGATTCACGGGGCTGCAGGAAATCTTTCAGAATTTACCATTAAAAATTTATCAATGGTGGTTCATAGCGGCAAAAGACTTGCAAATTTAATAAACGATATATTAGATTATTGCAAGCTGAAAAACCATGAGCTTGTTCTTCAATGTAAACCTGTTGATATTTATCAGATTTCTGAGATTGTTATTACTATTCTAATCCCATTACTTAATCAAAAAAGCATAGAGATAAAAAATGAGATACCTGAAAATATGAGTTTTGCTTACGGGGATGAAGGCCGAATAGAGCAAATCATGTACAACCTGCTGGGAAATGCCATAAAATATACGGATTCGGGAAGTATTATCGTTTCTGCAAATGAGAAAGATGGCTTTATTGAGATAACTGTTTTTGATACAGGGATAGGTATACCTGAAGAGAAGCTTGAACGCATCTTTATATCATTTGAACAGGCAGATGCGTCAATATCACGTGAATATGAAGGAACCGGTCTGGGGCTAAGTCTTACTAAGAAACTTGTTGAATTGCATGGAGGACACATCTGGGTAGAATCAGAAGTTGGCAAAGGATCAAAATTCACTTTTACTCTTAAAGTTAGTTGTGAGAAATCCAATGATGCAAGTGAATTAGATGAAATATCTAAAACTAAGGATAAATATGTAAATATTTACCCCCTTCACAATTTTGCAGCAATTGCTAAAAATGAACAGCCGCAGATGCCTCCGCAGAATGTCCATAGTAATGAAGTAGGACAAAAAAAAATATTGGTTGTTGATGATGAATTTATCAATCTTCAAGTGCTTGTCAATCAATTATCTATTGAGAATTATGTAGTAACTGCAGCTACAAATGGAATAGATGCCTTGGAATTAATAGAAAATGGAGAAGAATTTGATTTAGTCCTGTTGGATATTATGATGCCTAAGATGTCGGGATATGAAGTATGCAAAAGAATTAGAATGAAGTACTCTTTATTAGACCTTCCTGTTATAATACTGACTGCAAAAAATCAATCTGAAGATATTCTTGCAGGCTTTGAAGCAGGAGCAAATGATTTTCTTGTCAAACCCTTTGACCAAAAGGTATTGATCGCTCGTGCCAATACTTTATTATCACTTAAACAGGCAGTAAATGAAGCTATTACTGCAAGTCAAAAACTTGAATCAGAAAAGACCGAACGAATTCTTGCAGAAAATCTGCGTGATTTAAGTAATGCCTTGAGTTCAGTATTGATCCTATCCGATGTACTGCAAATCATGCTTGAAAAGCTGGAAAATTTGATCAGCTTTGATTTTGCGGTAGTCATTCTTAGCGAGAAATCCGAGTTTAAAATCGTGGCAGTACTCGATAAAATAAAAGCTCTATATTCAACAGAACTGGAACTTAATGATATTCAACGCCGGGCTATCGTAGAAATAACCGGGAATCAGCAGCCGATTGTTGTCAGTGACATTTTAAAGCACAATCAGAATCCTGATTATCAATTGCTGATTTTTGATTGTGATACAAGGTCATGGATGGGAGTACCCTTAGTATTTCATGGACAATTACAAGGACTGTTGATTGTTGAAAGCCATACCCCTGACATGTATAAGACACATCAATCCTCAATTGCATCAACTTTTGCCAGCCAATCAGTAATAGCCATTGAAAATTCACGTTTGTTCGAACAAGTTCAACATAACGCAATAACAGAAGAACTGACAGGTTTGAATAATAGAAGACACTTACTTGAGCTTACAAAGAAATTAATAGATATTAGTAAGAGAAATGGATGCATGAATGCCCTATCTGCTCTAATGATTGATATTGACAATTTCAAATATTTTAATGATAATTATGGTCATGATACCGGAGATGAAGTTTTAAGCACTATTTCCCGAGTTATTAAAAGTAACTTGAGAGAAATGGATATCATCGGTAGATACGGCGGAGAGGAGTTTCTCGCTATTTTACCCAATACCGATGCTAAAAGTGCCATGGAAGCAGCTGAACGAATCAGGGAAAGTGTTGAGCAGTTGGTAATCAGCTGCGGGAAGTATAGTAATCTTAAAGCAACTATCAGTATTGGAGTTGCAATTCTTGATGACCCAAACCTGACCATAGATTCTTTAGTAAAAAATGCAGATGAAGCTCTTTATTATTCTAAAAAGACCGGCAGAAACAAAGTCTCCTTATTTGAATTCCATGTAGAATAAGCATGTTAGTTTTATTATCACGCTTTTTGTGATTTTTAGTTTTGTTCCTCAAAATTACTTAACAAACAATACTCTTATTTAACTTACACTTTTCACTATTAACCTTGATAAATAAGGCTATTAAAGTTACTTCAATGTGTTAGCTCCTGATTGGTCTTTTTTCACATTATGAAACACTTCTTGTAACATAAATTTTATCTGTTCTGGCTAACTGCACAAAATTATTAAATTACTTATCTCGTTTCTTATGCTTACGACGCTTTCTCCCGATAGCAAGTACTGTACCAATACAAAGAATTAGGGTGAACACTTGCCACGAAGACCATCCTCCAAAATCCAAAAAATCACCCCCTGTATAACTGCGTCTTAACTACAGATACATATTATGCTCATTAGATTTGGCTTAGTTGTTCTTTAGCAATTTCAATATGATTTCATCAGTTTCATAAATGCCGTGATACGGTTGCTCAATGTACCACTTAGAGTTTTCTTGATATATAAAAATACTTGAAATATTTCCGTCACTAACAAAATCTACCCTAGTATATTCTGATACAGTTGGAACATCTTGAACCGATTGCTTAGATGTAGGTGTTGCTTCTACAACCTTTTGAATAAAAGATGCAATCATTTCTTTATCCGTTATAATTGTGTCTTTTATACCGCCGGCAATTTCGATTGATGAAATATTATCTGTTGGTGGCAACTCTATTGGGTTTGCTTTTTTCCCGCATCCCGATAAGCCTAAAGTAAAAATGAGTACAAATAAAATTAACCAACTATATTTTTTCATTATGATTCTCCTTCATCTAATATAAACGATCTTTATTACAGATAAATCGTAAGCGTCAAATAGATCATCACCTAAAATAACAGTTGAAAAACTTGTACAATCACAATAGTAATACGGTTGAAAAAGTATGCCAACTTTTTCAACCAGGAATGGAGTGATTGTATGGATACA
>JAQWDK010000018.1 GCA_028705495.1 Eubacteriales bacterium | reverse complement strand
GGTTGTAAGTCAATTTCCATTGCGACTTATTATCTGTGGTTTTTTTGTTACATGTTACATCGGAATAACATTTTCAATGGAGGTACTTTTTAATGAAGGGTACTGTCAAATGGTTCAATGAGAGCAAAGGATTCGGTTTTCTTTCCAACAGCGACGGTTCAGGTGACGTTTTCGTTCATTTCTCTGCTATTCAGAGCAATGGTTTCAAAACACTCGCTGAAGGTCAGATGGTTGAATACGAAACAGAAGCTGATCCTAAAGATTCACGCAAACTTCGCGCTAAAAACGTTCGTCTCGCATAATCTGATAGCTCAAAATTTTATCGAATAACAATTCGATAAAACAAACAGCCCGGACGCAAATGTGTCCGGGCTGTTTTCATTGCATTTAGTTGGTTATGTTTACATTCACAGTAAAAGGATCACTCTTTGCGAAACCATAATCGACAATCATAGTGAAGCTATCCTTACCGGTAATATTGTTATAAGGGATATATTCAAAATTACCATCCGACTTCAGCTTAACCGTTCCATACTTTGGGCTTTCGGTGACAGAGAGACCTAAAACATAATCGTTTTTTGGAATTTCTATTTTTCCAGAAGCGCGGTTCTTACCCTCTATGGT
Source organism: Eubacteriales bacterium (assembly GCA_028705495.1). GTDB lineage: Bacteria > Bacillota > Clostridia > Oscillospirales > CAG-382 > GWF2-38-85. The sequence continues at coordinate 41,430 of JAQWDK010000018.1, read as the reverse complement.
CATATCCTTTGGATTTACAATTTCAAACCCGAATTTTCCTTTTATAAAAAGATAGGTATCCTTGTACAGCGAGTGTATATATGGGTCCGTAGATTGATATGCAGCATAAATTACACCGGGAACGCCTCCCTGATAGTACATATGAACCGCTTCAGTCATGAATCCTGTCTGTGAACCGACAAAATAGTAATCCTTTAATCTTGCAACATCAGCAGCAGATGCGGAACCAACCTCGAGTTCAATGCACATACCAAGCTTTTTCGCAGCTTCAGCAGCGTCGTAAATACGTTTAATCGGTATCGAATGATTGAACGCATAGTTTGGTTGATAACATGCGAAATCAAAGCCAAGTTCTTGCCAGTCTGTATAACCGCTTGCCTGGAAGTATGGTATCCAAGTTGTGATATAACCTAAAGAACGAACATAATCGGCAGTGAACTTAATCAGCTCGGAAATATGGGGGTCACTATAATCTATTTCCTCTGTAAACCAATAAAAACCCTGAAGATAGATGTTAGAATATTTATTAGCGTCGAACTGCTTTACTTGTTCGTCAATCATCCATTTCAATGCTGCTTTTCTGTCTTCGATATTAGTGAAGTTTAGGTTACGACCGTCAACTATCCCGAAAGATGTTTGACTTTTAACGGGGAAGAAGACCGACAGAAAGACACTGACTTTATAATCAGGCTTGTTTAGCTCATCCTTAACCTCTCCGACAGCAGCGTTAAGAGCATTCATATTAACGTTTGCCTTAAACTGGTTGTCGATATAGCTTTGCCAGTCCGCTTTTGACAGCACACGTTTTGTGCTTCCGTCATAAAGAAACTTGACATACGGTAAAAATAGATATGAATCAAACAGGGTATCTTTTATCTCTCCATTTTCGATATAACCAACATGGGGAAGATAAACTTCTTTTGTTATGGGGCTGACATCAGGACTTGAGTATGATAAGAAAATATCTTTTGTACCGCCGATATCCTCCGGTGAAACGTAGCGGTTAGGGTATTTGTCTTCGCTCACGGTAGCTTTTACCTCCTTAGCTCCAGTAACATCCTTTGTTCCATTAACGACGATTTCGTCAACCCAGACATGCGGTGCTACTGTGAAATAAGCCTTAAAATACCTTGCACGTATGGGGTTTGCAAGAGTGTCCTGCGCGTAAATTATATCGCTGCTTTTAGTTGTTGTAAGATTTTCAAGTTTGGAAACAATTTGCCAGTCCTTACCGTTTTCGGAAAGGAAAACATGAAGGCGGTTTGGTAGTACAATTCCTGTTCCCGAATCACGTAAGAAACCAATAGAGAAACTCTTTATAGCACTAGTTTTACCAAGGTCTATAACAACCTCTCGATCATTACCTCGAGTAAATCTAAACCATGCGCTATTGTCGTAAGCCTTTGACGGGCTGAGTTTGCCATCGGTTAGCAATCCGACATTTTCAGTGGTGTTCATATTCGGAGTCATGTGAGCATCTTCAAGTTCAAGGCCTGAACGAATTTGGTAAGGACGGCCAAGGGCGAGATTTATTGTATTCTTATAATTACTCTCACCACTATCCCAAAATACGGGCTCTGTGATTTCCGGCACATCAAATGAACCATAGTAGTCTTGCTTAACAGGTGTTTCATTAGTATATTCATTGACAATCAACTCGTCGATGAAAAGCCATGTTGTCGAAGTATTTTTTACTTCGAATTTAATCTTCCTTGCAGATACAACGTTTTTCAACATCAGCTGAACTCTTGTAATAAGGCTTGAGGAGTAACTTAAGGGGGTGTAAGAAGTACCGAGATATGTATAAATCCCATCATCGCCAGCAATCGAAATATCAACATGACTCGGTAGTCCGATTCCCGGACCTACATCCTTGCAAAAACTTATTCCTAAGTCGCCGATGTTTGTGTAAAGCTTGCCGAGGTCGAGTTCAATAACCATAATGCTTCCGACGGATTTATATCCAACCCAAGAAGTTTTATCACCACCGGAAAAAGTTGATTTTGCAAAACTGCCATCAGTGAGTTTCTTCAGTGAAGGATCGGGATATTCAGTCGATGCGTTCTTACTGACGGTGTACTCACCACCTACAGCAATATTATTAGCAGTACCATCACGATTCGGTGAGTTTTTGTTATAAAGCGCGTCTATTTTAGCACGTAGTTTTTCTACTTCAACCTCAGACAAAGGCTCAGATTCATCTCCTGATTCTGTTTTACTTGATTCGGTTGCTTTTGATATGTTTTCAGAACTATCAAAATTTGAACTACATGCTGTCAACAATAAAATTATTGACAGAATAATGCATAGGTAAGATAAAATTCGTTTCGACATGATAAACATATTCCTTATGCACAGCAATGTTTCCTCTTGGTTAAGGAAACAAGCCCGTTTCTCCTTTATAGTTTACGAAAATATGTATTAATATTATACCATAGTAAAACTTTCTATACAACAAAAAAACAATCAAAAGAAAAATTACAAAATGCTGAATGGAACTTTTTACACATGCATATTGATTGTCTTTGATAAATGTTGTATAATGGACTCGTATTTACAGAGAATTAAATTTTTTGCAGACTATTCGGCTTTATCCAATTCTTTTTTATTATTGCTTTTAAAGCTGAAATAGTTATGGCCGAACCAGCTTATAAGAGTTGTAATAATCAAATTTATCGCTCCTGCGAGAAGCTCGTTAATTCCGCAGTCGTCGATTAAAAATGCAATAAATATTTTTCCGATAAGATAACTGACGAGATAAACTATGATAAACCTTATCGCTTCAGCTAAAGACATAGATTTAGAACTCTGATTTTTGAAGGTGTAGAACTTATTCCAAAAAAAGCTATGTACAACACCAATAATAGTTGAAATCGTATAAGCAGGGTCATATCCAACGCCCGTAAACACTAAAACTGCATAACTCCCGTAGCCGACAGCGGTATTGAGACCCCCAATCAGTAAAAAACGGTACTCTTTTTTTGTCAGCAATTTTTTTATAAATGAAAATAGTAATTTGATTAGCTTCATACGAACCCCCGATAGATGATAAGACGTGCATTTACTTCAATAAAAATTCAAGCGTCAGTTGGCGCATAGACGCAAGTGTCAGTTATCTTGAAGATATTATATCATATTATTGTTCTAAATGGACAACTAGTTTGCTAAGAAAAGGATTGTTATTAGCGTGAAATTTAAATCAGATGAAATTCAACTGTGATATGTTCAAGTTTCTAAATTTAATAAATTAAATTTCAAGATATTGTATGCAGCCGCTTTGCGGCAGATTGGAGTTTAAAATGAAAGTTGTAATTCTTGCGGGCGGACTTGGCACAAGAATTTCTGAGGAATCGCATCTAAAACCAAAACCGATGATTGAGATCGGTGAAAATCCGATATTATGGCATATCATGAAACATTACTCCTCATATGGTTTCAACGAGTTTGTAATTTGCTTAGGTTATAAGAGCTATGTTATAAAAGAATTTTTCGCTGATTATTATCTTCATATGTCGGATATTACTTTTGACCTTGCAAACAACTCTATGGAGGTACATAACAACATCTGCGAACCGTGGAAGATAACACTCGTAGAAACAGGTCTTCATACGATGACCGGCGGTAGAATAAAAAGAATAAAAGATTATATTGGCGACGAGACTTTTATGGTCACCTATGGCGACGGTGTAAGCAATGTTAACATCCCTTCACTGCTCGACCATCACAGCAGGTCTGGCAGGAAAGCAACAATCACTGCTGTCAGAGTAACACAGCGTTTTGGAGTAATAAATATTTCCGCTGACGATCAAATTCATTCCTTTCGCGAAAAACAAGACACCGACGGATCTTGGATTAACGGCGGGTTTATGGTTTTTGAACCGTCAGTGTTCGACTTCATAGAAGGCGATAACACAGTGCTTGAAAAAGAGCCGTTTGAAATGTTGGCTAAAAGCGGACAGCTTACTGCATACCGCCATGACGGTTACTGGCAGTGTATGGACACGCAAAGGGACAAGCAGCTCCTTGAGGAACTGTGGCAGAGTGGTAAAGCTCCTTGGAAGGTTTGGTAAGCGAGATGCCTTTTCCTGATTTTTATAATGGTAAAAAGGTTTTTATAACAGGTCATACCGGTTTTAAAGGTTCCTGGTTATCAAGGCTTTTATTAGCATGCGGTGCAGAGATTACGGGTTACGCACTTGAAGCGACGGAACAATCTCTTTATAACCTTTTAAAACTCGGTAAAGATATTATTTCTATTATCGGTGATATAAGAGACAGAGAAAACCTTGTAAAATCCGTTAAAGATTCGAAGAGTGACATTATAATACATATGGCAGCCCAGCCCCTTGTGAGAAAATCTTATGAAAGCCCTGCCTACACGTTTGAAACAAATGTAATGGGTACGGTAAATATCCTTGAGGCGCTAAGAGAATGCGACTCTGCCAGGTCGTTTCTTAATGTAACAACAGACAAGGTTTATGAGAACAAAGAATGGCATTGGGGTTACCGTGAAAACGAACCGCTTTGCGGTTATGACCCGTATTCAAACAGTAAATCATGTAGTGAACTTGTAACCTACAGCTATAAGAATTCATTCTTCAAAGATTCAAATACAGCTATATCAACTGCAAGATCAGGAAATGTCATTGGGGGCGGAGATTTTTCAAAAGATAGAATTATTCCCGATTGTGCTTATTATGCTTCAATAGGCGAACCTATAATTATTAGAAATCCATTCTCCACAAGACCTTATCAGCATGTACTTGAGTGTCTGTCAGGCTACTTATTGCTTACGCAAAGGCAGTGGGAGAATAAATCGGAGTATTCTGGTAGTTATAACTTTGGACCCAATGATAAAAGCTGTGTGACAACGGGACAGCTTACGGATATGTTCTGCCGCTTCTGGGGAAGGGGCACCGAGTGGATAAATAAATCGGATGGCGGCCCACATGAGGCAAATTTCTTGAAGCTTGATTGTTCAAAATCTAAGTCGGTTCTCGGTTGGATACCGAACTGGGATATAGAAAAAGCAGTACAAAAGACGGTCGAATGGTATACATGCTATTATAATGGCGGAGATGTCTCTTTGCTCACAGACAAACAGATCATAGACTATCTAAAAAACAATTGAAAGGCAAAAATAATGCCCGAAGAGATAAGAAAACAAATATTAGAGTTAACCGAAAAGTACTATAACGAAAAATTTAAAGATGAAAAAGCATTCACTCCCGGCGACCGCATTTCCTATGCTGGGAGGTTCTTCGACAGTGAAGAAATGATAAATCTTGTTGATTCGTCCCTTGATTTCTGGCTTACAGCTGGAAGATATGCGGAACAGTTCGAGAAAGATTTCGCTAAGTTCCTTAATGTAAAGCACTGTGCTGCTGTAAATTCAGGCTCATCTGCAAATCTGCTCGCTTTTATGGCTCTCACCTCTCCGCTTCTAAAAGAACGCGCGGTAAAAAGAGGCGATGAAGTTATTACAGTCGCAGCGGGCTTTCCCACTACGGTCGCTCCAATTATTCAATATGGTGCAGTTCCGGTGTTTGCCGATGTTACGATACCTGAATACAATATTGACTGCAATATGCTTGAAGAAGCCCTCAGCGAACGCACAAAGGCAGTCATGGTCGCTCACACATTAGGCAATCCTTTTGATCTCGGCAAAGTTAAAGAATTTTGTGATAAACACAGTCTTTGGCTTATTGAGGACAACTGCGACGCACTTGGCTCGGTGTACGAAATAAACGGTGAATGGGTTTATACGGGAACTGTTGGCGATATTGGAACTTCGAGCTTCTATCCTCCTCACCATATAACAATGGGAGAGGGAGGAGCTGTTTATACAAATAATTCACTCCTTAATAAAATAATTAAATCCTTACGCGACTGGGGAAGAGACTGTGTCTGCCCTCCTGGCGTGGACAACTACTGCGGACATCGTTTCACAGGTCAGTACGGCGAGCTTCCGAAAGGTTATGACCATAAATATACATACTCACATTTTGGCTATAATCTTAAAGTCACCGATATGCAAGCGGCAATCGGTGTGGCACAGCTTAAAAAGCTTCCTGATTTCGTTGAAAAACGAAGATATAACTGGGAAAAGCTTCGCGGTTTACTTGAACCACTACAAGATAAGTTGATTCTACCCATAGCGACAGAAAACTCAAATCCAAGCTGGTTCGGATTTTTAATTACACTCAAAGCTGGCATAGACCGTAAAAAGGTTGTTGATTATATAGAAGCGAGCGGTGTCCAGACGAGGATGCTGTTTGCTGGAAATTTGATCAAACATCCATGCTTCAACGAGATGAGAGCCACATGCTCAGGTTATCGGGTTGTCGGCAACCTTGAAAACACCGATAGGATAATGAACGATTCATTCTGGGTAGGTGTTTGCCCGGGAATGACGGACGGAAAGATTGAATATATGGCTGAACAAATCAAAAAAGGACTAGAAAAATGAAAACGGTATCAGTTTTAGTACCGACATATAACGAACAGGATAATGTTGTTCCGCTGTCGGAAGCGATAATTCGCGAATTTTCCGCTCTTCCGAATTATGATTATGAAATTGTTTTTATCGACAATCATTCCAAGGATAATACACGTGCAGTTCTAAGAAAGCTTTGTGCTGAAAACAAGAAGATAAAGGCAATTTTCAACTGCAAAAACTTCGGGCAGTTCAACTCACCCTTTCACGGTTTAACACAGATGACGGGAGACTGCGTTATTCTAATGTGTGCCGACTTTCAGGATCCGGTTGACATGATACCCAAATTTATTCAAGAGTGGGAAAACGGTTATAAAATCGTAATCGGTATAAAGACAAAGAGCAAAGAAAGCAAGCTTATGTACCTGCTCCGTTCTATATACTATAAGACGATAAAAAAGATCAGTCGAATTGATCATATTGAAAACTTTACTGGTTTCGGGTTATACGATAAAGCCTTTATAAAGGTACTTAGAAAAATTCGTGACCCGCTGCCTTATCTTAGAGGAATCGTCGCTGAGCTTGGTTTTGATAGAAAAGAAATACCTTATACTCAGCAGAAGAGACTACACGGTAAAACAAGCAACAACTGGTTTACACTGTATGATGTCGGTATGCTTGGCATTACCTCTTACTCCAAGACCGTTATGCGCCTTGCTACAATCAGCGGTTTTATCGCCTCTGTTATAAGTATGATAATCGGACTTGTTTACCTCGTATTAAAACTGATTTATTGGGATAGGTTTTCAGCCGGTACTGCTCCAATTTTAATCGGTACGTTTTTCACCGGTGCTTTGATTTTGTTTTTCATCGGATTTTTGGGCGAATACATTATAAATATCAATATTCGCGTTATGAATCGACCTCTTGTAGTTGAAGAGGAAAGGTTGAACTTCACATCCGAGGAAGAAAGTGAGTCGGAAACGGATGAAAATTAAGATATGGAAACTGCAAGCGGCATCGTACTTTGCTTTACTTCTGCCAAGTGTTTTATTTATATTAGGCTGGGTTAGAACAATAATTGCAATTCCAATGGTTCTCGCTTTGTTCGCTGCGTATTTTTTCATCGTTCGACATGCGATAAAAAAATATGATGCAGTTTTCGAGATGGATAAGAAATCGATAATAACCGTCGCAGTTTTGATGCTTGTATGGTGTTATATTTCAGGGCATGGAGGTTTTTTCTATCAGTCAAACGACCACCATTGGCGAAACGCAATTTTCAGAGATCTAATCAATTTGGATTGGCCTGTTATTTATGAAAGATCTGACACCTCTCTTGTTTATTACATCGGATTCTGGCTTGTTCCGGCGCTGTTTGGTAAGATATCAGCACTATTTACAACAGCGGAAACTGCTTGGCTTGTAGCGAATATCGCGATGTTTATCTGGTCTTTTATTTTTCTTTTTTTAATTTCTCTTCTTGTCTGCTATTGCACAAAAGCGGTAACATTCAAAAAGGTTTTGCTAGCAAATCTTATACTAATTTTCTTCAGCGGAATGGACATCTTAGGTATTTTAATCACTAAGAACTGGGATGTGACCGCCATACCTAACCACCTTGAATGGTGGGCGGTGGAATATCAGTATAGCTCGAATTCAACACAGCTGTTCTGGGTATTCAATCAATCCACACCGGCATGGCTTGCAACAGCTCTGTTCCTTGCAGAAAAGGATGTAAAGAACTTTGTGTTCCTTTGCCTGTCAATCCTCGCCTGTTCTCCATTCCCTTTGGTGGGGCTGTTTCTACTGCTTCTCTGCGTGGGAATCCAGTTTATGCTTCGTTCAATTCGAGAAGACAGATTCAAGGACTTTTTAAAAGATGCCTTTTCACCTCAAAATTTAATAGCAACAGTTGTTATCTTACCTGTTTTTTATTTGTATTATAAAGGTAATGTTGCTATTGAAACAACAGGCTTCCGTTTCTTTATGGGTAATATGAAGTATGGAGAAATTAATGTTTTAATAAGGTATATTTTGTTCTGCATCCTTGAATTTGCATTTTTGGCCCTAATGCTTTATGATAAGAATCGAAAAAAACCGCTTTATTGGTTTACGATTATCTCTCTTTTTGTCCTTGGAGCATTTAGGATGGGTACAGCAGCGGATTTTGCAATGAGAGCAACAATTCCAGCACTTTTTGTTTTAATGGTTTTTACAATACGTCATTTTAATGACAACATTTATATCCATAAAGGAAAAGTACGATACCTCTGCTTGAAAAAGTCGAGCATTGCAATAATAGCGGTACTTTTAATCGGAACAGTAACACCGCTTACGGAATGTTTCAGAGCTTTTAATGCGGTATACAAAACCGGGAAGATCGATCTGAAAGCTGACAGAATAGTTACATTTTCTGATAAGCCGGTTAAGGATTATAAAAATTTTATGGCAGAACATTATCAGGAAACGGATTTCTATAAATATCTTCAAAAGAAAAAGTAATATAAAAAAGAATCCCGAAGCGTTTTTATCGCTTCGGGATTAGCTTTTGCTTAAATTAGGCTTATCTTGTTTTGGTTCTCTTGTAAATAACTGCTCCGGAGGTTACCGCTAAGAACGCAAGTATCACAAGAACAGCAGTGTTTGTGTCATCGCCTGTGTCAGGTACAGAAACATCAGCAGAAACTGCAGATGAAGCTTCTTCTGAAATTTCCTGACTTACTTCTTCGGAAACTTCGGGTTCAGAAACCGCAGGTTCAGATACTACGGGCTCAGAAACTTCAGGTTCAGATACTTCTGGTTCAGATTCATCTTCAACCATCTTTACAACTGCTTCGGGTTTTAGTACTTGGATTTCTGAAATAAAGTTAAATGTATGAGTTTGTGTTAATTCGAATTTAACATGGCGTGCACTGATAGTTCCGTCAAACTCATAGAATGCGTTCTGGAGTTCTCTGATGTAATACGGCGGATTGCCGGGACTGGATCCAGGTTCTTGGTTGGAGTTAAGTATAGCTTTTAATGATGTGTCGATTTTGATACTTGTAAAGTTTTGCGGGTTTGTAATATCTTCGGAAGAAATAAAAATTTCAAACTTAACCGGAAGGTTAACACCAGCGCCAGCATCGCTAAGGAATTGAACCATTATTGCCGAAAACTCTTCAACATTCCCCAGGTCAATTGTAGCATAATTCTTTACTTCAGCGGCGGAGCCTTTATACCAACCAACCCATTCTGCCCCATAACCGACATTTCCCATAACACCGTCGGTCAGTTCCTTGTTATCAGTGTCTGCATAATTACCGGTGTGTACCGCAGACCTTGTATACGGTTTTCCGAGGGCAATGTTTTCATAAACATTACCGTCGTTTGCAAATACTGATTCCATACGGGAGATCATATTTGTAAAGTCGCCGGGCATAGCTTTTGTCGATGCCATGAGAGCCTTGGCTTCAAGATATGTAGCGTTTACGCTCTGAGGCATTGTAGTCGGGTAGTCTGTATCCGCTTTGTCAATAAGAGTCTGAAGAGATGTTTTCAACTCTTCAGCAACTGCTTTGCGTTTTACAATAAGAAGGCTGTTTGCAACAGTTCTACCGTTTGTGTAAACATTTTCAAGAGTTCCTTCTGAATTTTCTTTTATCATCTGAGTTGAGCCACCGCCGTCAAGGTTGAATGCGTCAACACAACCCATAGCGAGCATATATTCTGCTGCTTGGTCAAGTGTGAAGCCTTTAACATCGTTGCTCTTTACATTTCTACCGTCGCAAATAGCTACAACGACGGAGCCATCTGCTTTAACACCAACCATTGTTCTTTGTGCAGATTCGGTTAAGCTAAGGCCGTATGCGTTGAATGAAGTTGTTCCAACAAGCTTTGCTCCGTCTTTTACCATCTGCATCGGAACAGGTATTGTCGTTAAAGCATTACCCATTATAGTTTTTGAGGTTTGAGAAGTTTCGTTGACTTCGATGTTTATTTTATCTCCGGCAACAAGAGCTTCAGCATCAGCTTTAAGAGGGGAATCATTTTTTATGTAGAGTATAAACTGGTCGGGATCAAATGAAGAATTTTTAGAGTCTTTTCTAACTTCAACAACTTCACCCTGAAGAATTCCATTAACAACGAGGTCAGTACCGTTGAGTTTGGTAACGACCACCTCAATTCCAGGGTCAACGGAGTCGGTCTTTGTTCCGCAGCTTGAATCATAATAATAAATCCTGTTTGACCATGTAGTGGATCTCTTATTTATGAAACCAAGTGCAGAGGACCTGACATTGTTATCAACAATTGTCCATTCACTGTCGTTGACGATAATCTTGTAACCGAGCTGTGAGTAAACAACCGATGCGTTTCCAGCACTGTCAAAGGCAAGTTGATTTGAACCAGAACCACAGCTATCAGTTGCGATTTTACCGTTGGAAACATACATATTGTTAGCAACACCGTAGGCACCGGATGCCATTGCGAAAAAGTCGGCGTTAACGCCTGCAACAACATCGACACCGAGTTTTGTTTCAGCGTTGGTACCATCTGTCAGGACTGCAGCACCGCTACCGTTCCAAACATGGTACATAAATGGAATAAGATCACTTGTCTTAGGGTTGAACTCAAGTGCATAAACTAATTGCTTAGCACTATCTTTGTCTGTAATATCATACTTTGTGAGGGATAGTTCATCATTAATGCTTGAGGGTGTTGTAGCGTTTAGCGTACCGAGGGCTGAAAGATCGAGAGCTTGTCCCACGAATAGGGTTGTAACAAGTAAAGAAACAACCAATAACGCAGTAAGACCGATCGCAATAACTTTTTTCATAAATGCCTCCTTGTGAATTTACATACTATAACGCTATTTTACTACTAAATAAAGAAAAAAACAATAGTTTATTCAGATTATTATTTGAAACATTCTTGATTTTGTCATTATATCTGATAAGATGTGTTTTTATATTTTAATTGAATACAATAAAAATCAATGGGAAAAGTACGGAAAATCCAACAAACCAATTTTTGAATTTTTTGCAAATCAATCAAGAAATATATAACAAAATTGGTGAAAAACCCTGATAAATCAACAAAAATCGCTTTTTGCAACACATTAATTACCTACATAATAAAACTTAAAAAGAGCAAATTAACTGTAGCTGAAGGTTATATATTGCTCTTTTAAATTTGCTATTTTTATCCACACAAGCTCTCTGATGAAAGGAAGAAAAAATGAAAAAAATTATATTCGCATCGCTGACAGCATTACTTTTAATCATAACATCTCTTAATGCGGTTATACCAAATACAGTTTCGGTTTTCTCAGATCAACCAGTTCAAGCGGGGTTAGACAGTTATCCCTTTGTTATTGCAGCTGATACAACTAATGATACTACGACCGCTAAACTGTTCGGGGTCATACCAATAAAGAAAGTTAAATTTGAAACATACCGCCGGACGAAGCTTTCTCCAGGAGGAGATGCTTTCGGTATAAAGTTTTTCACCGATGGACTTATCGTAATAGGTATATCTGATGTGAAGACAACCGAAGGGAGTGTTTCTCCAGCAAAGCAAGCCGGAATTTCCGCAGGTGATATAATAAAGGAATACAACGGCCAAAAAGTTGAAAATTCAGATGCTTTCGTTAAGCTCATCGAAGACAGCAAGGGCGAAAGTGCAGATTTGCTTATAAATCGAGCAGGAACTGATATTACTCTTAAATTAAAGCCAGTTCTTTCCCAAGAAACGAATACCTATAAAGCTGGACTTTGGGTAAGAGATTCGACAGCCGGCATCGGAACGGTAACATTTGTTGACGGAGATACTAATATCTTTGCTGGTCTTGGACATGGAATTTGCGATACCGACACAGGTGTTTTGATGCCACTCGGCAGAGCAGCGATCGTCGATGTAACAATAACAGGAATCACAAAAGGCCAAATAAACGACCCTGGTGAGTTGAAAGGTAGCTTTTCGAGCGTAAGAGAAGGTTTTCTAACAGCTAACACCCATGTCGGAGTTTTCGGACTATATGACAAACTGCCTAAATCAACACATGAACCAATTGAAATCGGACTAAGGAGCGAGGTTGAACCAGGGGAAGCATATATTTACAGCACCCTTGGAGACGGTGAACCACAGAAATATAAAATTGAGATAGTAAAAATTAATAAACTTGATTCAGATACAAAAAATATGCTTATAAAAGTAACAGATGAAAGACTTTTAGCTGAAACAGGTGGTATCGTTCAGGGTATGAGCGGCAGCCCTATAATACAAAATGGTAAACTTATTGGTGCGGTTACCCATGTTCTTATAAACGACCCGACTAAGGGTTATGGAATATTTATCGAAAATATGCTTGAAAAGCTCAACTAAAAAACAAAAGGAGCGTTCCGATTTATTGCGGGACGCTTCTCGCATCCGCTCGATGGTGGCGTAAATAACCTCATCAAAGGTCTTGAAATTCGTATGGGATTGTGATAGAATAACATGTATGCTCGATTGGATATGAAATATGGTCATACTAGCCGGGGAGTTAGCGGTGCCTTGTACCTGCAAACCGCTGTAGCAGGGGTGAGATGTCATTATGAGGGCTGCTGCTGTGCGGCAGCTCGTGTCGGAAGCCGTTGAGAGATGGGTCTTGCGCAATCGGAGCTCGCGAACCATGTCAGGTGGGGAACCAAGCAGCATTAAGCGAAAATTCCGATGTGCCGCGAGGAAGCCTGTCTTGAGGTTTCTTACACGATAACGCGTGTAGCAGTATGTTCGAAATTGACTGTATGACCATATTTTGTATCCAATCATAGAACAGTGAGGTGAAGAAGCTGCATAAAGCATTATACAGAAAGTGGCGACCGAAGGTTTTTGATGATGTCCTCGGTCAGGACCATATCGTCACAGTGCTGAAAAATCAATGCAGCACCGAGAAAACCTCTCACGCTTATCTATTCTGCGGTTCTCGCGGAACAGGTAAAACGACAGCGGCAAAAATTCTTGCAAAAGCTGTTAACTGCCTTTCTCTAAAGGACGGCAATCCATGCGGTGTCTGCGATAACTGCATACTTGTTGACAGCGGAGCAGCAACAGACATAAACGAAATCGACGCTGCAAGTAATAACAGCGTCGACAATATACGCGACTTAAGAGATGAGGTAGTTTATTCACCTGCAGCTCTAAAAAAACGTGTCTACATCATAGACGAGGTTCATATGCTTTCAGCAAGTGCGTTTAATGCGCTGCTTAAAACGCTTGAAGAACCACCGGAGAATGTTGCTTTTATCCTTGCTACAACTGAATTAAATAAAATTCCATCAACGATACTTTCCCGTTGTCAGAGATTCGAATTTAGAAGAATTGACAGCGATATTATAAAAAGCAGAATAGAGTTCGTAGCTAAAGAAGAAGGCATTAATCTACAAAAAGAAGCAGCAGAGCTAATAGCCAGACTTGCAGACGGCGGTATGAGGGATGCTCTGAGCATGCTCGAGAGCTGTGCTGGCGGACTGACAGACGAAACTGTTGATCTTGCCTTTGTGCAGGACAGGCTCGGTGTTTCCGGTGCAGACAGTGCGATAACGCTTCTTGAAAATATCGCAGAAAAAAATGTCGGCAGTTGCCTAAAGATTATTTCAGCGATTCATCTCTCGGCGAAAGACCTTAATTCATTCCTTGGAGACCTCTTAAAGCTTGTCAGAGATATTCTCGTCCTTTCGCGAACAGGCGATAAAAATTTGATAAGTACATTTTTATCCGATGAAGAAACCGATAGGCTATCTGATTTATCAAAATCATTCAAAACAGAAGAACTACTTTATTTTTCTGCTGTTTTAGAAGACACATATTTTAGGCTCGGTAGATACTCTTCAAATAAAAGGTTTGAGATAGAGATGGCGGTTATAAAACTTTGCGACCCTTCTCTTGATAACTCATCTTCAGCCCTTGCAGCAAGGATATCAGCTCTTGAAAATGCAAAGGTCAGTACACCTATTATTTTTGAAAAAGTAAAAATAGAACAACAAGCAGCAGCAGAAGAAGAAGAAGAAGACGTTGTTGAACAAGCTACTGAAGAAGCAGAACCTAAAAAATCAGAAACAAAACAACCGAAACGAAAAAGGTTGCCCGATATAAAAGAATTTTTAGAAAAGCTAAAAAAGGAGCCGCAACTTTATGCGTTCGCTGAAGTTAGCAACCTTCAGTTTACTGAAAACGGTTTAACAATAATTTGCGAGCCTTTTGTTGCAAACATGCTAAAGCAGAAAACTTCACTTATAAAACTTGAAGATGCTTTAAAAGAGCTCTGCGGTGAAGGATTTACTGTGACTATCAGCGATAAAAAAGAAGCAGTAGAAGAGAAATCGTCTCTTGACGATTTAAAGATATACTAAAATCTGTACTCGAAGGGAGACACAAATATGAAGGTCAGACTGCCGCAAGGAATGGGCGGAGGTCCCGGTAATATGAATCAGATGATTAAGCAAGCGCAGAAGATGCAAGAAGATATGGCTACACTTCAAGCTGAGCTTGACGCAAAGGAATATAATGTTTCAGCTGGTGGCGGAATGGTTAAAATCTCCATCCTCGGTTCGAAAGAAGTAAAAGCAATCGAAATATCCCCCGCGCTTCTCGACCCGGAAGAAGTAGAGGATCTTCAGGATATACTTGTTGCAGCCGTAAATGAAGCTATAAAAACAGTGGAAACAGAAAATCAAAGCGAGATGTCGAAGCTCACAGGCAATATTTCGATGCCGGGACTATTTTGATGAGCAATCCTTTGCCGCTTGAACGGCTTATCGATAAATTCCGCTCCTTGCCTTCAATCGGTCAGAAAAGCGCAACAAGACTTGCATATCATGTCCTGTCTATGAGCGATGCTGAGGCAGAGGATTTCGCCAATGCGATACTTGAAGCTAAGCACGGGATCAGTACCTGCCCTGTGTGTCAGAATTTAAGTACTGGCGACATTTGTCCGATTTGCTCCGATGAGACGAGGGAAAAGGTCATTTGTGTTGTAGAAGACCCAAAAGCAGTAAACGCAATTGAAAACACGAAAGAGTTTAAAGGTACATATCATGTTCTCCATGGTGTTATTTCACCGATAGACGGAATCGGACCTGATAAACTTAGAATCAAAGAACTGCTTACAAGAATAGACGACATTAGCGAGATAATGATCGCGACAAATCCCAGTGTAGAAGGTGAAGCTACAGCGATGTATCTTTCAAAACTTCTAAAGCCTCTTGGGGTTAAGATAACAAGACTTGCTTACGGAATTCCCGTTGGCGCTTCTCTTGAATATACCGATACCGTCACTCTTACAAGAGCGATTGAGGGTAGGCGCGAAATCGACTGATTAACAATAATACCTGAGCGTTTTGCCGGGAAGCGGAAACGCTTCTCGCTTTTTTGCTTTATAACTTTTTATGCGGCCGCTTCGCGGCAGAATGGACATTACAATGAAAAAGCTTGGAATTAATGAGCTGAGAGAAAAATATCTCTCATTTTTCGAAAGCAAAGGTCATCTTCGCATGCCGAGCTTTCCTCTCGTACCTATCGACGACAATTCACTTTTGCTGATAAATGCAGGTATGGCACCGCTGAAAAAGTATTTTACTGGTGAAAGAAAACCTCCGTTACCGAGAATTACTACCTGCCAAAAGTGTGTCAGAACACTTGATATTGAAAATGTAGGTAAAACAGCGCGTCACGGAACATTTTTTGAGATGCTTGGAAACTTTTCATTCGGAGATTATTTCAAAGAAAGTGCAATTCCGTGGGCTTGGGAATTTTTGACGAAGGTTATTGAGATTCCTGAAGAAAAGCTTTATGTGTCAGTCTATCTTGAAGATGATGGGGCAGAAGAAATCTGGATAAAAACGGGAGTGCCGAAGGAAAGGATTGTTAGACTCGGAAAAGAGGATAACTTCTGGGAAATCGGCAGCGGCCCCTGCGGCCCGTGTTCAGAAATACACTTTGATCGTGGCGAAAAATACGGTTGCGGTAAGCCTGACTGCGGAGTCGGATGCGGCTGTGATAGATTTATAGAAATCTGGAACATCGTCTTTACTCAGTTTGACAACGACGGAAACGGTAACTACGAAAGACTTGCGCGCCCCAATATCGATACAGGTATGGGACTTGAAAGACTCGGCGTTGTTATGCAAGGAGTCAACAACCTTTTTGAAGTCGATACAATCAGAAATATCATGAACGCCGTCTGTGATATCGCCGGGGTAGAATACGATGCATCCGGAGCTGCTAAGGACGTTTCACTGCGTGTAATAACCGACCATATAAGAGGCACAGTTTTTCTTATATCAGACGGCGTGCTTCCTTCAAACGAAGGAAGAGGATACATCCTACGCAGACTCCTTCGACGCGCTGCAAGACATGGTAAACTGCTCGGTATTGAAGGACCTTTCCTCAGTGAGCTTTGCGATGTTGTAATAAAAGAAAACGCTTCAGCATATCCCGAACTTGCTGACAAGCGTGATTATATCAAGAAAACCATTTCTGTTGAAGAACACCGCTTCAATCAAACGATTGATTCGGGTCTTTCAATACTCAACGATATTATAATTAACTCAAAATCTAAAGGTGTTACAAAAATTAGTGGAGAAGATGTATTTAAACTCCATGATACCTTTGGTTTTCCCCTTGATTTAACAAGAGAAATTTCCTCCGAACAGGGGATGGAAATCGACGAACAGAGTTTTACATCACTTATGAAGCAGCAGAAAGAACGTGCGAGAGCCGCAAGAGCCTCTTTAGGTGACTTTGGTTGGAGCGATGACAGCCTTTCGGCAATAGACAAGAGCATTGTAACTGAGTTTACAGGATATACTCAAACCGAAAACGAATCTGAAGTTGTTGCTATACTCGATGAAGGCGAAGCTTCTGGAACCCTTGCAGGTGGAAATGGAATTATAATTTTAAATAAAACTCCTTTCTATGCTGAAAGCGGTGGTCAAGTAGGTGACACTGGTACAATTACCTCAGGCGATGCTGTTTTCGAGGTGACCGATACAAAGAAGACTAATGAAGGGCAGATAGTCCATTTCGGCCGCATTAAAAGCGGTGTGATTAGCCTTGGTGACAAGGTAAAAGCATCCATTGACAATGACCGCAGAAATGCTATAAGACGCAACCATTCATGTGCGCATCTTCTTCAAGGTGCTCTAAGGCAGGTGCTCGGAACTCATGTTGAACAATCAGGTTCTTATGTTGACGAAAAGAGACTGCGTTTTGACTTTACACATTTTGCAGCACTTGAAAGTGAAGAACTTGCAAAAGTAGAAAGGATAGTCAACGAACAGATTCTAAAGGGTTCGGAAGTTAAAACATTGATTATGTCGCCGGAAGAAGCAAAGCGTGAAGGAGCAATTGCTCTGTTCGGCGAGAAATACGGCGATGTAGTTAGAGTTATTAAAATGGGTGATTTTTCGGCCGAACTTTGCGGCGGTACGCATCTTGACAATACCGCAAAAGCAGGGCTGTTCAAAATCGTTTCCGAATCATCAGTAGCAGCAGGTGTCAGGAGAATTGAAGCAGTAACTGGATTTAATTTCTACGAACTTTTCAATTCAAATATTGAAATGATGCACATGGTTGCAAAAAACCTGAAAGTAAATAATGTTTCTGAGGTTGCAACAAGAGCACTTACTCTAACAAACGAAATCAAATCACTGAAAAAATCTATTGAAAACGCAAACTTAAAACTTGCGATGGAAAAGGTTGAGGAAGAATTTGAAAATGCTCCGATTATCGGTGGTGTAAGGTTCGTCAGAGCAATATTTGAGAATATTGATTCCGAAGCACTGAGAGCTACAATCTATAACTTGGTAGATAAAAACCCATCATCCTTCGCTCTATTTGCATCGATAAGTGACAATAAACTTTCCTTCCTCGCCGGAGGCGGTAAGGAAGCTGTTCAAACAAGAATACACGCCGGAAAGCTACTCAAAGAGCTTTCAAAAGTTGTCGGCGGCGGCGGTGGCGGTAGACCTGAGAGTGCAAGCAGTGGCGGTGGTGACACCTCGAAAATTGCAGAAGCGATGAAGGCTGCCGAAAAGATAATCTCCGAACAACAAAAATAAAAGAAAATCAACGAGAGGATGTGTACAAATATGCAAGACTGTTTATTCTGCAAAATAATAGCCGGTTCAGTACCGTCAAAGAAAGTTTACGAGGATGAGCATGTTTATGCTTTTTACGATATTGCACCTAACGCTCCTGTGCATGTGTTAGTAATACCTAAGCTTCACATCGCTTCAGCAGATGAGGTTGACTTTGGCAATTCCGAGTATGTCGCTCGCATTTTTGAGGCGATACCTAATATCGCAAAGCTCGCTGGTATAGTAAATGGTTACCGAATAATTTCAAACTGCGGAGAAGATGCCAGCCAGACTGTAAAACACTTGCATTTTCATATTCTCGGCGGTAAAGTAATGAAAGAAAAGCTCGTTTAAACTGACATTTTATGAAAAAGGGGAACAGACCTGATGTTATCTATCAAAATCGATCCAAATAATTATCACCATTATCCTATTGAGGTTGCAGGATTAAAAAGAGATCTGCCGATTTGCAAAGTTAATGACAATCTATATATCGCAGCATTTGTAATTTTCGGAGATGTTGAGCTGACAAAGGCAGCAGCTACAGAGCTTATCAAGAAAATGCCAGAATTCGATGTGCTTATAACAGCCGAATCAAAGGGGATACCTCTTGCGTATGAAATTGCAAGGCAATTAAATCTTGAAAATTACATTATCGCACGCAAGAACGCAAAACTTTATATGCAGACTCCTGTTGCTGTGCATCTTCATTCCATTACAACGGCACATACACAGACACTCTATCTCGATAAATCCGACATGGATTATATAAAAGGCAAGCGTGTAGTCATTGTCGACGACGTTATCAGTACCGGCGAGAGCCTTTGTGCTATTGAAAAACTTGTTACACAGTCCGGGGGTAATATTGTCGCAAAGATGGCTATTCTAACCGAAGGTGATGCGGCGGAGAGAGATGATGTTATTGCCCTTCAGGAATTACCTCTTTTCGTACCAAAGGATTAACCTTCAAAGGGAGTCGACGCATTGTTCACTAAGAGAAAACTTGCACTGCTTGTCCTGATTTTCACCACGGCAATAGGCGTCGGCATAGCATTTCCGACTTTTAGAGTCACGCTCGCGATTATTGCGGGCGTGACAGCTGTATTGTCGGTATTTTTTTATATCTTAAAATTCCCCTTAAAGATGGATAAGCTAAAAAATATATTAATTGCTTTGACGGCTTCTTTTTCAGCATTTCTTTTAGGGATCGTTTACCTTTCTCTTTATTCTGCAATCGCAATCCCTGATTTATCTTCAATCCCAAATGATGAAATATATCTTACAGGTACAATTTTAGAAGTTGACTACAACGAGTATTACAACACGACTTTTGCAAAAATAAAAGTTGATAGCTCTGATCATATTAAAAAGGGTACGGTTTTGAGTGCTTATTTAGATGATGGGATGTTTTCGGACTTTCCTGGTGGTATGGTAGATAAACATGATAGAATCGGCTTTTATGCTACTCTCGACAGCGATGTTTCTGCTTCTTCCATGGCTTCAGGAATCGACCTGTATGCTGAAATAAGACCCGACAGCATCGAACGCAGGGAAGCAGAAGGGGTAAATAAAGTTCTTGAAGATTTTTCGGGTAGAATTTCAGAATTTTTTGACTCTAACTCATTCTGGGACAATGAAACAAAAGGTCTTGCAAAAGCTGTAATTATTAACGAAACATCTGATATGGACGCGAAGCTCAATTACAGTTTCAGGCGTAGCGGCATTATCCACTTCCTCTCCATTTCAGGGTTCCATATGACAATAGTTACCGGAGCTTTGCTGTTTATACTTAAGATTTGCCGTGTAGGTCTAAAAGTAAGAGTACCGATTTGCATTATTTTTGCGTTCTTTTATTCGATGATGGTGGGGTTTGTGCCATCCGTCACACGTTCTCTTGTTATGCTTGCTTTCGGACTTTTAGCAATACTATTTTCTGAGAGCAGCGACTTTTTCACCTCGATAAGTGTTGCATTATTATTTATACTTATCCTCAACCCATTTGCAGTAGCTGACATAGGTCTTCAGCTTTCGTTTTTAAGCGTGGCTGGTATTGCTTGTGCACTAAATTACACTTCAAAGCTCAGCGTAAAGCTAAAAATGAGGGGTGAAAAGTTCAAGACGGCAAATCTAGCAGTTCGGTATCTATTAAGTCCGCTTTTAGTTACATTATTTGCTTTTCTCTTTACCCTACCAGTAGTTTTCACAACCTTTAGAGAAGCGCCTCTGGTTTCCCCGATTTTCAACCTATTAGCTTCACCTCTGCTCAGCCTTCTGCTGGTGTTATTTTTTGTTTCTGCGCTTTTTGGTGTCATCTGGTCGCCACTTGCTGTACCCTTTTCGTTTACAGCAGGCAAGATAAGTGAACTTATCTTCGATGCTTCAGCTCTTGTATCGGGTAACTCAGCTCTGATTGTCACAAATAGCAGAACAATGTTTTTACCCCTTGTGTTCCTTTCTGCCTCTCTTGTATTTATTCTTTTAGCGAGCGGTAAAAAACAAAGACGAGTCGCACTCATCACATTAGCAACATCGGTTTTGGTATTTGTGTCGGTTTCGGTTTATAAACACCTTTTTATGTCAAATAGTGTCAATTTAACTGCTATAAATACCAACACATATTCACATCTTGTAGTTTCCTCAGGACCATCTCATATTCTTTTTGACTTTTCAAGCAGAGAAATCAATTATTCAGAGCTTTCAAAGAATGATATTATAAATGTAACCACCGGTGTTTTCGACTCATTATCAGCAAGAACAGTATCCAATATAAAAATTCTCGCTTCAAAAGGTTCTCTTAGGAGTGTGTATGTTCCACTTCCGGAGCCTGATGATGTAGAAAAAGCCAATACTATTTCGGCGTTAGGTGATGAATACGGATTTGATGTTTCATTTTACGGAACATCTCACTCTCTGAATTTCGGTGAGTCAGCAGGGCATCTAAGGTTCTTTACATCAGAAAATCCAAGGCGTGGCTTCGTACTTGTAGCTGAGTTTAATGACAATGCAGTTATGTATGTCGGGGCGATGAAAGATGTCCCTAACCGATACATAGAGTTCCAGTATTGCAGTGCGATGATGTTATCTAATGAATTTTTTGCAAAACCTGATTTTAATGCACTGCCCGACACATACGATATACCCGAGATATTCGCCTTTGATGGTGAAACATACCGTTTAGGTATGGAAAAAGCTCTCTCCGAAGGTGGTATAAATGTTAGAGAAGCTGACTGGCTTATAAATGGCAACAGTTATGTGCTGACAATAACTAAAGACGGAAAAATAAAGAGCGTAAAGGAGTGAAATAGATGAGCTTAGATGCACTTAAAAAGAAGTTGAAGGAAGGCATAATAAACGGAATATTTCTGCTCTGCGGCTCAGATGAATATACAAAAGACTATTACGCTTCTGAGATCAGAAAAAAAGCATGTACTACTCTCCCCGAGTTTAATAACATTGTTTTCGACGGACAAAAAAGCACTCCCGCTGAGCTTATTGCTGCGATCGACGGTTACCCCTATATGTCCGAAACAAAACTTGTTGAGATAAAAAGTTTGTTTCCTGATGATTTGAATGAAAAAACAGCAGAAGAATATTCCGCAGTTCTTGCTGAAGTACCGAACTTTTGTACCGTTTTAATAAAATACTCATCCGAAGAATTCGATCCTAAAAAAGTTTCATCGAGAGGGAAGAAAAAGGGTGCGGCGAATTTTATTGAGTCTATAAAAAAGAATGGTATAATAGTGGATTTTGAAACACCTACAACAGATAGACTGATAACATGGGCGGCAAAGCATTTTACAAGTGCTGGAGTTAAGGTGCAACAAACAGAACTGCGATATTTGATTGACTACTGCGGCAGTGATATGTACACACTGTATTCTGAAATCAACAAGCTCTGTATGTATTGCAAGGGAAGATCGGTAACTAAAGATGATATCGACAATGTCTGCTGCCCGAATACCGTTTATCGTGTGTTTGATATGACAAAAGCGATGACGGAGGGAAACTACACCCACGCATTTAAAATCTTTGACAGTTTAAAATTTTATAAAACAGAACCAGTTATGATTTTAGGTACACTCGCAAAGCTTATTTCCGATCTTAGTATAATAAAAAGCGGTGCTGATGCAGGAATGTCGTCAATTAGAATCGCACAGGGAAGTGGAATAAGTGAGTGGCAGGTAAAGAAGAATCTCGATTTTCTGCGTAAAAACGATGTCGGATTTCTCCCCCTTGCCGCAAAACATTGTCTTGACGCTGATATAAAACTGAAATCCTCCTCGGAGGACCCATATACAGTTCTTGAAAACCTTGTTGCAAGGATAAGCTCTTATGGAAGATAAAAGACTTGTACTAAAATACCCGATAGTAGTGGAAGGTAAATATGACAAGATAAAGCTCTCCTCCATTATTTCCTCACCGATTATAACAACTGACGGATTTACAATATTCAACAACGCTGAAAAGCTTGCGCTCCTAAAAAGATTATCTGCTGAGGGTGGAATAATAATTTTGACGGACAGCGACAAAGCAGGATTTTTTATCCGTTCTGAGCTAAAAGGGTTAATCGGTCCTCAAGTGAAACTTATAAATCTATATATACCGCAGATTAAAGGCAAAGAAAAGCGAAAATCGATCCCGGGTAAGGACGGACTTATCGGCGTTGAGGGGATGCCCGTAAATTCACTAAAGAGACTGCTTGAAGATTTTGCATCGAACTCAAATGCTCAAAGCTCCGGTAAACAAGTAACAAAACAAGATTTTTATGGTGATGGTCTTAGCGGCGGCGAAAATTCCTCTGAGATAAGGGATAAACTTGCTAAAAAATTAGACTTACCGTCAGGAATGAGCTCGAACTCACTTCTTGAAGCGATAAATTTGATTTCAGATTACGAAAACTATAAGAAAGCATTAGATGAATCAGATGAATGAACCAAAAATAAGAACTGCCTCTTTTCATACTCTCGGATGCCGTGTCAATCAATACGAAACACGAGCTATAACAGAGGAATTCATGGGAGCGGGCTTTGAAATAAAAGAATTTGGAAAACAATGCGATATATGCTTAATTAACACTTGCGCCGTCACAGCTGAAAGCGAACGCAAAAGCGCTCAGACCATAAGGCGCGCGGCGAAATCAGCAAGGGTTGTAATGGTTGTCGGTTGTTTTTCCGAATATAAACCCGAATTAGCCGCATCTCAACCAAATGTAAGATATGTCGGTGGCGCAAAAGAAAAAAGCGCGCTTGTTAACAAGGCATTGACTCTACTCGGAGAAACAATAGAAACTGAAAAAGAAATTTACGGAATCGGTAATTTTCCAGATAGTAAGATTAGAGGATTTGTCAAGATTGAAGACGGTTGCAACGGAAAATGCTCTTACTGCATTATACCCAAACTCCGCGGAGAAGTTGTACTTCGTGAAAAAGACGATATTGTTGACGAAGTGAAGAGACTTGCTGATAATGGATGCCGTGAAATAGCTTTGACAGGTATCGAAATATCAGCGCACGACAAGCTACCAGAAATTATTGAATCAATATCTGATGTATATGGAATCGAGAGGATAAGACTCGGCTCTCTTGACCCAAGGATTATTGACGACAGATTTCTCACTGCAGCCCAAAACAAAAAGTTTATGCCACACCTTCATATATCTCTGCAATCGGCAAACAACAGAATTTTAGCTCTTATGAAACGCCCATATACAAAAGAAACTGCTGCAAAACACATCGAGAACGCATTAGAAGCGATACCTAATCTGCTAACTTCAGTTGACATAATATCATCTTTCCCAACGGAAACAATGCAAGAGCTGGAAGAAACAATCGATTTTCTCAAAAGATATCCGATTTCTCATGTCCATGCTTTTCCGTATTCACCAAGACCGGGGACGGTAGCTGCTGAAATGGAAGAGTTCATAAGTGCGTCAGAAAAGAAAGAAAGACATTCATTCCTTCTTAACGAGTGCCAAAAACTTTGCAAAAAAACGCTAAGTACGCTAATTGGAACAACTCAAGAGGTTTTGGTTGAAAGCGGTAAAAACAGTGTATATACAGGCTGTACCGAAAACTTTGTTGAAGTAAGTTTTAGTTCAGAGAAGGATATTAAGAACAAATTAGTTAAGGTATTAATTGAAAGCGTATCCAATCACGGACTTTCCGGGAAATATATAAATAACAATAATCAGGAGAAATAAACAATGGTCAGGCATATCGTTATGTGGAACTTTGCTGATAATATCGGCGAAGAGAAAAAGCTCGAATACATCGCAAGAATTAAGGCAGAGCTTGAGGCACTCTTGGGTGTCGTGGACGGTCTTTTAGAGATTTCCGTCATCGCACCTATCAAAGAATCAAGCAGCTTTGAGCTTGCATTGAATAGCCTCCTAAAGAATGACAAGGCCCTTGCTGGATATCAAGTACATCCGGAACATCTGAAAGCTGCTTCATTTATAAAATCGGTTACCCAGAACAGAAAATGCATCGATTTTTATGAGGACTGAACTTGATGAGTAAAAAGCATAACGCATCTAACAATTTACGCGCAAAACTCTCCTTTTCGGCAGCAAACGGACTAATATTTTCACTTAACGCACTTTATTTTGCCTTTATACCGCTGTACATTGCGCAGTTTCATGCCGAGCAGCAGCTCGGTATTTTATTGGCAGTAGGACCTCTGGTCGCAGTCTTTTCTCCGATAATATGGGGTTTACTAACTGACAAGGCAACATATAAAAACAGCATCTTAATGGTGACAGTGATCGGATCGGCAATTTTTTATGTTGCTATCGGTTTTTCAAATAACTTCTGGTATCTGCTTTTCATACTATTTTGTCTGATGTTTTTTATGGCTCCATTTAACGGACTCATAGACACAGTCACTCTCGAATACACGGCAGGTACTGATATCAAGTACGGACCTCTGAGAGTTTTCGGCACTCTTGGTTACGGATTTATTTCACTAGTTTTGACGCTTTTTATAAAAAACGATTATAGAATTCTTTTTCTCGCTTACACATTAGTTGCAATCGCTATGTGTGTATCGGTTGCTTTTATGCCGAAGGTTAAAGGACACGCACAGAAAAAGCACAAGTTGTCGCTAAAACCGCTATTTCGGGATAAAAGGCTTATGCTATACCTATCAATCATAAGCGTAGTAGAGTTGACCTTCGGTTTATACATAAACTTCTTCCCAGGACATATTATAAACACTATGGAAATGCCTGAATGGGTATGGGGGGTAAATGTGCTTTTAACGGTACTACCTGAAATACCGTTTTTCCTGACCTTTAACAAAATTTTCAACAAATACGGAGTTGATAAAATCTTTATAGCGGGTGTGCTAATGTCAACTGTACGCTGTCTGCTTTTTGCATTTGCTTCAAATATATGGATTATATTTGCAACATCGCTGCTAACCGGCGCGTGCTTTGCAGTCCTGAGATATGCTGTAGCATCCTACATAAACACACATGTGAAACCGGAACTTAAGGGTTCGGGACAGATTTTTATGCAAGGTTTAGCTTCATACTTGCCG
The DNA here is from genome assembly GCA_028705495.1 of Eubacteriales bacterium. Lineage (GTDB taxonomy): Bacteria > Bacillota > Clostridia > Oscillospirales > CAG-382 > GWF2-38-85. The sequence continues at coordinate 15,354 of JAQWDK010000018.1, read as the reverse complement.
AGAATTTTATCAAGTATAGTCGGTGGTTTCGCTATTTCGGTGATTGGAATGGGCGGTGGTATGTTCGTTAGTGCGATTATGTGCGCTGCTACACTCGTTATATTCTTCATACTAAAAGATAAAAAGTCATTCGCACCACCTGCGGAAATTCATCCAATAGAACTTGAGACATAAAAAAACTTCGGAGATTTTTTCTCCGAAGTTTTTTTATATTAAGCTTTTATAACCTTACATGAACCAAATACTGCTTTTTTACCTTCATAACCGCTGTCTTTATCAATTGAGAAAGCGCCATCGGAGTAGGTGAGGTAGTAGATGTTGTATTCGCCTTTTTCAAATCCGTAACCGATTCCGTCGTCCTCGTAAAGAGTACCTTCTGCTGTACCGTCTTCTAAGAGGAAAGCGACAGGGGTTATCTCCATCATATCGGTATTAAGGTTAAGCATTGGATTTGTGAGCATCGGGATGATCGTACCAGCTCTTACAAATACGGGAATTCTATTTGTTTCATACTCTCTCTCGATAACTTTCCCACCTTGGAATGCTTCCCCTGAGAAGAAGTCATACCATAAGCCTTCTGGGAGATATGTCTTGACTTTTCTTTGGTTCACAGTAAGCGGGAAAACAAGGATATTATCGCCGAGAACACAACCTTCAACAGAATCAGTCGCTGCGATTTCCGGGTAAACAGCTCTTGCTGAGCGGAAAGGGTGAATACCTTCGGTGTTGTAATCGAAGAAAGCCGTGTATAAATAGGGGATAAGTGCCATACGGTAATTGAGCAGCTCACGACATTTTGCTGTTATTTCTTCTACTTCAGGATCAGGTTTACCTTCGTTGTTTTCTGCAATAACATGGTTGAACCAAGGTGGATTTTTCATATAGAAGATATTGAATTCGAGTTTTGCCGAGAATACACCCGAGAGGATTCTTCTGTAAAGATCATCCTTGCTTGCCGCTTCCCTTATTTCGGGAGAGAACAGCAGTCCCGAGAAGCCCATGCTTGCAATAGCGCGTATAAAATCATCGTGACCATAAAGATCGCTATATAGCATAAACGGGTACGGAGCAGCGTAACTGAAATCAGCTCTGACTTCACCAAATGTACGGATTCCTTTTTTGCGGTACTGTTCCATTATCGTTTTCTGATAAAGCTGAGGGAGAACCGAGTGCATCTGCTCACCGTTCAGCCCCGACGGGAACTTTGCCATATTCGGATAGGTCCAACTTCCTGTCAGGTCTGAGCCGTCACATTCATCAAGTTTAAACCCTGAAAAGCCACGGTCGATGAGCGTTTCTTTATGATAGTCGCCGAAAATCTCTCTCGCTTCGGGTAACGCAAAATCAGGTACAAGCCCGTTCCAAACCTCAAAATCACCAGCGTAGGGAAGCAGCTTTTTGTAAATTGGAGAACTCGGATGTGTGAAAGCATGTTCCCAAAGATTCATCTTATAACCCATCTGTTCCATTTCTGCGAGCATAGCATCAGGATCAGGGTAGCGGTTGTTGTTGAACTTGAAAGAGCACGAGTATGCCATCGTGTGCCATCCCGGTTCAAGACCAATGACGGATACAGGCATGTTGTCTTCTTTCATTTTTCTCGCACTGCGGAGAATTTCCTCCTGATTAAAGTACATATCCATCCTGTACCAAACACCGAGTCCGTATAGAGGAGGCATACAACCACCGCCGGAATAAAGGATGTATTTGCGGCAAACATCGTCGGGGTCTTCACCGGTGAACAGTATTATGTCAACACCTTTGATAGCAGGGATACGGATGATCATTTCCATATCCGTCTTGCGTTGACCTATATAAAATGTTTCGGTTGCTGCTTCATTTTCGAAAGCCGAATTATCGCTTTCCGCTTTCTTTTTGTTAAGCCTTCTGCTGCTGCCGCAATAAAATTCGGTATATCTCGCTGTCTCGACAAGGAGTCCGTAAGCGGTTTTACCATCATAAGTCGAAACATAAAAGGGAACAGGAGCGTGACTGTCTCCAGTGTCAGACCTCGGGTCAGCGTTTGTTCTGAGATACTTTTTCTTAGTCGTGTGGTTGATGCTCTTCATTTGAAGCCCGAAACCATAGATGTTTTCATCGTCACGCATCGGAAGGCTAAGTATAACACCGTCATCGCTACACTCAAATGTAATGCTTTCTGCATCAACTCCAAAAGGAGAGGGAAAGTCGGAAAGAGCTTCGAGAACTGTATGAATCGGTTCTTCTTTAATGAATTTTTCGGGAGTCAGCTTTTCGGGCGTTCCAAAGCTGTATCGGTAAATTCCGTTTGTTATTTTCATTTTTATGTTACCTTTCAGCTTAGATCTTCTACATTTATATAATCATTTACTTTTATAAAACGGGTTTTGTAATTAGCGCAATCACTCTCATTTATTTCAAATATCCGACAGCCTCGACAGCTTGAGCGCTCCGTCTCTGTTTCACCATCCATACCGTAGCTGTTGAAACCCATAGCACCGTCAAAGCCAAGTCTTACGCCTGCATAAGTGCCTTCATAGTTGTTGTTATGGTCGTGTCCTACATAAATGCCCTTAACATCTCCACGCTGTAAAACAGCCGTAAACATACCGCTATTAGTTTCAGCGCAGCATACCTGTTCGTTGAAGTCTCCAGTCATTGCGGTTTCGACTGGGTTAAGGTGGATTAGCTTGTGCTCGGGTAAAGCGATATGAAAGAACATCAGGGCAGGTATTTTCGCACCGTTATGTTTTTCGAGTTCTTTTGAGCTGTTATAATACCACATAACCTGCTCAAATCTGATAAGGTCGTAATATGTACCGTTGTAGAACGGTTTGGGGAGTACTGTTTTATATCCGTTGGTTGCCTTAATCGAGAATTCATCGTCAAAAGCACCGATATACTCCCTTGAATCAAGCCCCCAGATACAAAAAGCGATTTTACATTTGTCCGAGGACATTATTGGCAGAGAAAAGTTACCTACACCGCCAATATCATCCGGGCCCCGCTTTGAGAGACAGTTAGGGAAGCTTTCATAAATCTTTTGCTGCTCATCACGAGACAGTCCTGCTTCAGAATCATGGTTTCCATACACATGAGCCCAGGGTATGTTGTTTTTTTCAAGCACTTCTGTTACATCTTCAAGATAGTTTTGTACCTGCTCATGTGTTTCAAGGCCATACATCTGGTCGCCATTAAAAAAGACAAGATCAGGTTTCTCCGCTTCCACCATAGCTGTGATTCCGCGCTTTAAGCGTGGATCATGGTTTGGAACACCGTGTAGGTCGGAGAAAAGCATTATTCTGAATTTACCGTCACTATTAAAAGTAAGTGGCTTTTTTGTATATAAGTTTTCTTTAAGCATAAAAGTTATCCCATCAGCTTTTTCAAATTTGTTATGCTAATTTCAGCGCATTCCATTCGGGACAGATTTTTGGATTCGGTCGGTTCATCTTGTTCAATTATAATCCACTCACATCCAGCTTTCTCCACTGCATCAAGGAGCGAAGGAATGTTTTGCATACCTGTTCCAATCGGTCGGTATTCAAAAACTGCCTTTTCAGAAGGTGTTTCGTCCTTTATGCCGATAAGGTCATAGAGCTTCGCTCCAGTGTGGCCTTCTTTATAAAAGTCTTTGAAGTGAACAACAGGAGAGCGGCCGCTATACTTAACAAGATACTCCGCAGGGTCCTGACCGCTTACTGCTGTCCAGCAAAGATCGATTTCAGTTTGAAGCTCGTCGTGGTTAAAAGCTGAAAATAAAATATCAAGCTTATAAACACCATTGATTTTCTCGAATTCAAATTCATGGTTATGGTAGAGTAGTCCGATACCTTTTTCTCGAAGGATTTTTGAGAAACGCTTCATATTAGCTACTGTTTCGTCGTATTTTTCAGCACCGGGTCTGTTCTCAGGGTTGAGATAGGGGATTCCGATGTATTTTACACCGACTTCAGCATAATCTGATGCTATCTTTTCAGCATCAGCGATGAAATCTGCATATGACACATGGGCTGAAATTGGAACAAGTCCGATGTCAGAAAGCATATCTTTAATTTCCTCAGGTGTGTGTCCGTAAAATCCAGCGAATTCAATGCCGTCATACCCCGTTTTTTTCAGAGCCTTCAACGTGGAGTACAAGTTTTTTTCCGCATCAGTGCGGACAGAATAGAGCTGTATTGCAACCGGTTTTTTCATATTCGAGACCATTCCTTTCGTGCAAACCTCGAGATTTTTATTAATTATATCACAATGGGCCATTTGTTTCAATCATTTTACTAATTAAATAATAGAAAAACGGCACAGCGTTAGCTGTGCCGTAAAAATTTTCTTTAGAATTTAAAACCTATTGTGTTGAGTATACAACGGGCAATAGCATAATGTGTGGCAGGGAAGGGATGGACTCTGTCGGGTGAGAACACCGTCGGGTGCTGCTTTGAAAGCAGTCTATCAATCTCGGACTGTACATCGCAGTAAATAACACCTGTTTGTGATGCAACCTTCTTTAGAATTGCATTTAGGTTATCCATATCTCTACGCATTTCATCATTCTTGTTAAGATCGATAAAAATCGGTGAGATAAGCATAAAACCTTGAGTTTTTCTTACTGCGGATGAGACAATCGCTCTAATATTGCTTTCGTATTCGCTATCGGAAACCTGCTTTTCGGGGTACATATACGAGTCATAACGACGCCAAACATCATTTGCACCTATCATAAGCGCTGCAAAATCAGGCTTTACCGCATCTAAATCTCTATCCCAGCGTTCTGCCACATGGCGGCTTGTTTCACCGCTGATACCGGCATTCACAATCTTTATTTGAAGCTCCGGATATGTACCAGTGACGATGTTTTGGAGGAAGAAGGGATAGCCATTTCCAAGCCCTGTCTGGGGGTCGCCATAAGGGCGAGCTCTTCCGCAATCTGTTACCGAATCACCGCTGAGGAGGATCGTTGAGTTTTTATGAATGTAATCAATAAGCATATTAATCTCCATTCTGCCGCGAAGCGGCTGACAAAAAGTCCATCAATTATTATTCTGATTCCGCTTCGGATTCATCATCCAAAATTTCTGAAGATTCATTTGCAGATTCATCTGCTGATACATCTGTTGATAAATCGACAGAGTTATCGTCTGATTCAGCATCAGATGTTTCGGACGAGTTATCAGAGGTGTTGCTTGTGCTTACAGGGTCAAAAACAACATATGCACCGGTGTATTTTGATTTAAGAACATCGCCGTTTGTAATTTCGTTACCGGAAAGGTAGATAACTTTTATTACAGTAGCATCAAAGTTTGTGAGCATCGAAACATCGGTTATCTCGTTTTCACTTGCATAGAGATATGCCATTTTCGTTAGGTCTTTGAGAGGGGTGAGGTCGGAAATTTTATTTTTGTTAAGGTAAACAGTAGCAAGGTCCTTCATTCCGGAAAGGACTGATATATCTTCGATCTCGTTTGTACCAATGTCAAGTTCTGTGATTTTGGTGAGTGCAGAAAGTGCTGATATATCGCTTATTTTGTTATTTGAGACATAGAGAGTTGTAAGATTTACAAGGTCTTTTAATGGTGTTAGGTCGTTAAATCCAGTATCTGCAAGTGACAGCTTTTTAAGGTTTATAAGCTTTGAGATTGCATCGCCATCAGTTATAGCACTTGAAGTCAGTCGTAGCTCCTTAAGATTTGTGAGATCCTCAAGAGGTTTAATTGAAACCGGAACTTTTTCTACTTCGTCACTGCTAGATTCGTCGCTTTCAGCGGTTGAACTTACAGGTTCATCACTTGTAAGTTCATTGCCTTCAAAGTATAGGACTTCAAGTTTTGTGAACTCCGCAAGCGTCGAAAGGTCATCAATTGAGTTTGAGGAGAGGTAGAGGGTCTCAAGGTTTTTGAGAGGGGAGAGAACAGATATATCATTGAGTCCAAGTGACTGAACACCGAGGGTTTTCAGAGATGTGAGTCCGGTGATATCTTTCAGACTCTTTACTGCAGTTGAACCAATCATAAGTGTTTCAAGCTTTTCAAGATTTTGAACAACATTGAGATTCTTCAGAATAGTCTGCTCGTTGAGGTTGAGATATGACAGATTCTTAAAAATAGCGATGTCGTCAAGCTTCTTAAGCGTTTGAGTAAAGATTGAGGTCTTTTGGGCTGAGTTATATTGCTCAGAGTGCGCACTTTCGTCATAATCCTCAGCTTCTATATCAACCTCGATCGCCTTCAGAAAGTCATCTCCGCCGACAACAAGGGAAGTTGTCTTAACTCCTGTTTGCTGATTGACCTGGGTTGTAATAGCGAGAACTTTAATGCTAAGTATATCGTCTTCTGTTACAGCGCTGGGTGATTTGCCGATTGCTTCAGCGAAAGCCCTTGCAAAGCCCTGATCGACAAATAAAGAAGAACGATTCTGATTAAAAGCTATGAATGTGATAACGATTGCTGCAACGAGAATAACACAAATTGCGACACCGAAAAAAAAGCTTCTTTTTTTCTCGGCTCTTGTTTTGACTGCTGCCATAAATTTGACCATCCTTTAATGATGTTTTGGGAAGCATAGAATATTTATAACTTAAACTATGCTTTTAAAATAAGTATGTAACACTTTGATATCATAACACTGAAGACAATAAAAATCAAGTTTAATTAATATAAATCGAACTATATTTGACAATTTTTTATGCAAAACGCTTTAAAAGCTCGGAAACTGTTATTATCTCATACCCGTGAGAGAAGAGGAGATCAAGCTGTAGCGGTAGTGCTTCATAAATTGGCATATCACCAGACATCGACAGACCGTCCTTCTGATAAATAACTTTACCACAAAGAGAATCAGGGTTTTCTTCGAGGGCTTTTTTAAGTTTTTTAACCATATTACCGCTGGTTTCGTTTTTCTCCCATCCACCTAGATCAAAAGATGCGAAATAATAGTTATAACCGAGCTCTCGGTAAACATCGAACACGGTTTTATCACCACTTATTGTTTCAGCATAGTGCGGCGGTCTAGCACCGACCATATTGTAATCAAAGTTTTTGTAAATATAGTCGTGGAGTCTTTTGTAGTCTGTTATTACATCATTATATTGGGAGAAAAAAGCTCTGCCGTAATATGGAAAGCCTTGTTTGCCGCAGGCTATATGTCTGTATCCGTGGTTAGCGAGTTCAAAACCACCATCAATCAAGCGCCGAATAATGTCCGGATTGTTCACTGCGCCGCCAATTTTATCTTCTTCAAAACACGGATAGTGGTCGTAACAAACACCGCTCCAACGAAAAGAACCTAATTTTCCCGGTTTATCAGGATAATTTTCTTCGGTTGAGCCGATTATGTCGAAGGTTGCTTTAAAATTGTAAGACTCGAGCGTTTCGCGGATAAAATCGGTTAGTTTCATGCCTTCGGGACAAATGATACCACAAGGACCATCGTCGAATGTCATTGCGGCTATTCGTTCGCCTTTTGTGTCGACATGAGAAAACCTTAAGCTTGAATAGCGGTCATTGCTTTTATCACCGGTAAAAATATTTTTTATTGACTTCAGCGTTTTATAGATTTTCATTATCAAGTTTTGCTGAAGTTCATTACAAATTCCATCGGGAGGGCTTTAGCAAGGAAACGATAGAACTTGAAGAACGCACCTTCGGTATAAACACCTCTACCCGAAGCTGCTTTTTTAAGAGAATTGCGAGCAATCGACTTTGGATTATTGCGTGGTAGGTTATCAAATGTCTTTGAACGACCGCTTATGCCTGCTTTATCTAAAAACTCAGTGTTCATTGGACCGGGACAAACAACGAGTGCATTTATACCCGTGCCCTTCAACTCATAACGCAGGGAACGGGTGAAAGCGGTTATATAAAACTTTGTCGCACTGTATACAGTCATTCTCGGTGTCGCTGCAAAAGATGCTATAGAGCTGATATTAATAATGCGAGCACCGCTTTTCATATACTTGATCGACGAAACACAAACAGATGTGGCAGCTACACAGTTAAGTCGAACCATATCAGCTTGAGTTTTTTCGGGCAGTTCTACAACTTTTCCGAGAAGTCCGAAGCCTGCATTGTTTACAAGTAGAGTTATATCTGGGTTTTCCTCTTCGAGTAGCTGGGCATATCTTGAGAGTTCTTCTTCTTTTGTAAGATCAAGGGGAACTATTTTCACCTTAACATCAGGTCGTTCGTCCGCGAGTGCTTTAAGCTTGTCCGCACGTCTTGCTATAAGCCAAATTTCATCAGCAAGAGACTCGTCGGCTACTGCGAAAAAATATTCTTTACCGAGACCGGAAGAAGCACCAGTTATAATGGCTATTTTTTTATTCAAAGGGATTCCGCTCGCTTTCATTTTGGTTTTATTTCATATATTATAAATTAGATTATGTCTTTTTGCAAGTATTATTCGATTGACTTGATTTTCAGCCAAAAGCGTTATATAATTATGATGTTTAATATGTATCAGGAAGGTAAGAAAGATTATATGAAGCTCGGAATCGTAGGTCTGCCGAATGTTGGCAAAAGCACACTGTTCAATGCACTGACAAGGGCGGGAGCAGCAGCTGCAAATTTCCCGTTTTGTACAATAGAACCAAATATCGGTATAGTGCCGGTAAGAGATAAAAGGCTTGATGAGCTTGCAAAGCTCTACAATCCGGAAAAATACACCCCAGCAACAATTGAATTTGTCGATATAGCCGGTCTTGTAAAAGGAGCTTCGCAGGGAGAAGGTCTAGGAAACAAATTTCTCTCACATATAAGAGAAGTTGACGCGATAGTTCATGTTGTACGCTGTTTTGAGAATGATGACATAATTCATGTTGATAACGGAGTTGATCCTGTAAGGGATGTAGAAGTTATCGATATGGAACTTGTACTATCAGACATTGAGGTACTCCAAAGAAGACTTGACAGACTGCAAAAACAGCTTAAAGGCGACAAAACAGTTGCAGAGGAAGCTGAGCTTGTTGAGTTTCTGTTAAAAGCACTTGACGATGGTACCCCTGCAAGAAGTTTGAAACTTGATGAAAAGCAACGCGAGATTTTAAAAGGGATTGGACTACTGAGTGCAAAACCGGTTATATATGCCGCAAATGTTTCGGAAGCATCTCTAACCGAAGGGCGTGAAAAAGAACCGCTGTTTCAAGCGCTGAAACAGAGAGCGGATGCTGAAGGTGCTGGGATTATCGCCGTCTGCGCAGAGCTTGAAGCACAAATTTCTCAGCTTGACGAAAGCGAACAGATGATGTTCCTCGAAGAGATGGGGCTGACCGAATCGGGACTTGAAAAGCTAGTAACAGCGTCATACAAGCTGCTTGGTCTTATAAGCTACCTTACGGCAGGGCCTAAGGAAGTCAGAGCATGGACGATCGAAAAAGGAACGAAAGCACCACAGGCTGCAGGTAAAATCCACAGCGACTTTGAACGCGGATTTATAAGAGCTGAAGTCGTTTCCTTTGATGACCTGATAGCCAAAGGTTCGACAACAGCAGCTGCTGCTGCTGGACTTATTAGGAGCGAAGGCAAAGAATATGTAATACGAGACGGGGACGTAGTATTATTTAGATTTAACGTATAAACGAAGGGAGAGACATTAAAATGTCGGAAAACTGTGGACATGACTGCTCAAAATGCGGAGAAGAATGTGCATCAAGAAGCGAAAAGAAGAATTTTATTGAAAAGACCAATGATTTTAGTAATGTTAAAAAAGTTATTGCTGTTGTAAGTGGTAAGGGCGGCGTGGGAAAGTCTCTTGTCGCTTCAATGCTCGCCTCTGAGTCAGCAAGAAAAGGTTACAAAACAGCGATACTTGATGCTGATATAACAGGTCCGTCGATTCCAAAAGCATTCGGTGTAGAAGAAAGAGCTAAGGGCAACGAACAGGGTATTTATCCTGTTGTAACTAAAAGCGGGATTAGAGTTATGTCTCTTAATCTACTGCTGAAAAGCGATAGCGACCCTGCCATTTGGAGAGGGCCGATGATTGCGGGGGTTGTTAAACAATTTTGGACTGATGTAGTCTGGGGCGATGTGGACTATATGTTTATAGATATGCCTCCGGGAACAGGGGATGTCCCACTGACGGTGTTCCAATCTATTCCGGTTGATGGGGTGGTTATTGTAACGACACCTCAAGAGCTTGTTTCGATGATCGTATCAAAAGCTGTTAAAATGGCGGAGATGATGAATATCCCAATACTCGGTCTTGTCGAAAACATGAGTTATGCCGTTTGCCCAGGTTGCGGTAAGAGAATAGATATTTTCGGTGAAAGCCATGTTGGTAAATTAGCTGACGAGCACGGCATTAAAGCCACTGCAGCGATGCCTTTTGACGCGAGTATTGCGAAAGCTTGCGATAACGGTCTTATAGAAACGATAAGCGGAGAGTTGCTTGCACCGATTACCGATGCAGTCTTTACTCAAAATTAACAATATTACATACATTTTTCTTCTCAGAAATATTTTTTTACATATTGACTTATGTAAAAAATGGTGTATAATCAAAATAAGCGCAATAATTTATATATAAAAATATGAAAGGGAAGAATTATGAAAAACACAAAACAGATCTTAGCAATCGCTCTTGCCGCAATCCTTGTCTGCATAGGTGCAGTTGCAGTATTTGCCAAGCCGGAAGGAACATCATACCAAACAGGCACATTCGATTCTGCTAACCAGTACTTAAACGACGAGGTTACAATACTTACAAGAGCAGTAACAGACGAAGGAACTTTATCGACTATCGCTACAGCCAGCGAATATTTTCTTGATGTTGCAGGCGGTAAAGATTACAACTACTTTGGAATCCTTGTTTGTGAACCAGCAGCTGACGGTTATTACAAAGTAATATCTACTGATTTTACAACTGGAAGACCTGATGGCGCAAAGAGCGATGTTGAAATTCCTGAAGACGGTTTTATTCTTGCGATAAACGGTACAAAGACTGAACTTTTCGCTAATGTACAGACTTCCGCGGTTGTCGGTGACTTTGTTAAGATTTCCGGAGTTACAGTTGCAGATCTCGAACTTGAATCCGCAAAGGTTGAGATACTCACAGGCGCTACATGGGAACTCTTCCACGATGACGGCACAGTAGAAGAATCAGAAGAAGAAAGCGTTGCCGAATCAGAGGCTGCTGAATCCACTGAAGAAACTTCAAAACCCAAAACACCTGATACAGGAGACACATCAGTCGTATTCGTTATTGTTGCTGTTATCGCTCTTGCAGGCGTTGTAGTTGCTAAAAAAGTTAGAAACTAATATTACTGACCTAAGATAGCTCTATAAACCTCTCTGTAAACCTCTCGCTAAGCGCGAGGGGTTTATTTTTATGTATGTATAAAAACGCCGTCTGGGAATTACCCAGACGGCGTTTTGAAAGGGATAGAACTTATGCTTTTACTTTTTTCAGAACGAGGAGCGAAGCACCAAGAAGTGTAACAGCTGCTATAACATAGATATAAGTCATATCGCCTGTCGGAGGTGTCTCGGGTTCTGATTCAGTAGCCGGTTCAGATTCCTCGACTACTGCTTTTGTGAAAGCTGCGTCGCGAATGCAAGGGTCCCAAGTGTTAGAGCGCTGTCTCGCAGCATAAACAAATCTTACGAGTGTAGCATTTTCCGGAACTGTAGCTTCAGCAATGAAATAGAATTCATTATAAGCTTGTGTTCCGTCACCATTATTTGTGTAGAGAGGGTCAGCATAACCTGTCATACCGCTGTAGAGAACTGCAGTTCTGTCTGTAGCAGTTTCAGCTGTAAAGGTTGCAGAAAGGTCTGTCCAGGTTGTACCATCAACAGAAGCTTCAACCTTTACAAAGTCAGCAAGATCGGAGCCATCAGCTTCAACGGTTGCGAGTCCAGCATCTTTGCTTGCCTGGCCGATTGTGTGAAGGAACCCGATTTGAACTTTGCTGCCGCCGTCAACATCGAATGCAAGGATGAATTCCTTGGTTGTATCAACTGTCCATACTGTTGCGGGAGACATATAGGATTCAGTGATTTTGGGCTGAGTGTCTTGGGCTTTGATTTCCCAGTTTGAAGAATGGTCTTTTGCGATACCTAAATCAGATGTCGTTACTTGACCTTGTGTTACTTCCTTACCGTCGATTACCCACGGAACCCAGTAGGTTACGTCGCCTTTTGTTTCGAGTGTAGCTGTCGCTACTAACGCACATGATAAAACAAGCATGAGCGCAATTGCGATGGAAATTGTCTTTTTCATTTTAATACCTCCAATAACAAATTTTAATTGGTTCGTTGTTACGGGATAAGTATACCATTAAAAAACTGTGTTGTAAAGTTAAAAATTGAATTATTGTGAATTAAATGTTGCTATTTACAAACCATACTTAAATTTAGAAAAACAAACTGCAAATATTAAATCTGGATGAATAAATCAAGTAAATACCTCGTCTACAGCTATATAAATAGCGAATTCCGGGAATCGGTTAGATATACGCTCAAACAAAGTTTTATAAATTTCATCTGTACTTAGAGGTGAGGAATAGGGTTTTGTAACATCGAAGTAAATCCTGTTCGCTTCATCTTCATTTTTTGCTTCTTCGTACCTAAAGCCATGTATTGAAAGGCTTTCATAAACTGCTGCAACTTCATCACGGCAAATATCAAAATAGTAGTTTTGGCTTGAAGTTTCGGCCGACGACGGGTCCATATGAACGGTGAGACTGACACCGAATTTCTCACTAACCGCACGTTCAATACGGTCGGCTATTTCGTGCGCGTCGCGAAGACTCATTGTTCCGGGCATCTCGGCATGAACGGAGGCAAAAATCCTGTTAGGACCATAGGAGTGAACAATCAGGTCATGAGTGTTTAAAACTTCTTCGCTGTCAGCGATATATGAAGTCAAGCCTTCAATCAAGTCTTTGTCAGGAGGGCTTCCGATAATATGATTGAAGGTTTCGCGTATGATTCCTATACCTTCTTTCAAGATAAGAGCCGCAACAAGCATACCGGCTATACCGTCAAGATCAAAGCCGATAACAGGACTGAGAAGTACAGAAATCAGAACTCCGAATGTTGCTGCAGCATCCGATAGGCTGTCAAGGGAAACAGCTTTAATAACAGTAGAAGATATTAGTGCAGCTGCTTTTTTATTAAAAAAGTAAAGCCAAAGCTTCATGAGTGATGATAAGGTGAGAACAGCAATTACTACAATTCCTCCTACCGATTTCTCCGGGTTCATAACTCTGAGCACCGAAGAATAAAAAAGACTGACACCAAGAAAAAGTATTATAAAGCTAATACCAAGAGATGCGATGTATTCAATCCTCTGATGCCCAAAAGGATGCTCTTTGTCGGGGGATTTCGAAGACATTCGGGAACTTACAATTGAAATGACCGAGCTGCCGCAATCGCTGAGGTTGTTGAAGGCATCGGCGGTTATAGACACAAATCCAAATAAGCTTCCGACTGTGAATTTAGCTGCAAAAAGCACAAAATTTACGATTATACCGACGATACCGGCAAAAACACCGACTTTTTCACGAGCTTCATTGTCTCCATAGTTACCTGATGGAACAACCTTTTTTAATATAAATTTAGTCAAGAATTAAATTACACCGCCAATTCAAAAAAATGTAAAACAGATAACGGCGGTACATCGCCCGCCGCCGAATGTTAAAATAAATATTACTTCTGAACTTTTCTGTCGCAATAGCTTTCGCTTTCAACTCCGTGAAGTTCATATAGATCAGGTATATCAACAACCTTAATGTCTACACCGACAGCGCAGAGTTTTTTCTCCATTTTATCATATCCACGCTTTATATGATGAATATCGTCAATTTCGCTGACACCTTCAGCTGCAGCAGCTGCAAGTACAAGCGCTGCCCCTGCACGCAAGTCGCAAGCTCTCACTCTTGCTCCGTAAAGCTTCGGAACACCGGTTACAATAGCGGTACGCCCGTTTACTTTAATATCGGCACCCATACGTATAAGCTCTTCGGTATATTTAAATCTGCCATCCCAGACACCTTCAATGATTCTACTTGTTCCATCCGCTAATGCAAGAAGTATACAAATTTGTGAGTTCATATCTGTCGGGAAAGAAGGATAGGGCAGTGTCTTTACATTTATAGGTTTTAGAGGGCCTGTGCGGGAAACGGTGACATAGTCGTCACCTTCTTCTACATTTATACCCATTTCAATCAGTTTTGCACTTATAGATTCAAGATGTTTTGGTATAACATTTGTAACCTTTATTCGGTTGCCGACTTTTAGTGCGCCTGCTATCATATATGTTCCCGCTTCTATCATGTCCGGAACAATAGCATAAGTTACACCTGTAAGGTTATCAACACCTTTTATTTTTATCATATCTGTACCAGCGCCGGAAATTTCCGCACCGCAAGCGTTGAGGAAGTTTGCAACGTCGACGACATGGGGCTCTCTTGCAGCGTTGTCAATCGTGGTGTTTCCTTTAGCTTTGACTGCGGCGAGCATTATATTTATGGTAGCTCCGACAGAGATATCATCCATGAATATATTGGTTCCAACAAGCCCACCGGGTGCAACCGCATTAATATTAGCACTGTTCTCAGTTACGATAGCGCCAAGAGCCTCAAACCCCTTAACATGCCGGTCTATAAGTCTTTGACCGATATTGCATCCCCCGGGTTTTGCGGTATATGACCGACCAAATCTGCCAAGTTCAGCACCCAGAACATAATAAGAGGCACGCATTTTTGAGGCGTACTCATCAGGGGATGAGCAAGGTATGATATTGGTTGTATCAATTTCCAACGAATTTTTTCCATTCCAGACAATGACTGCTCCCATTGCTTTTAAAATGGAAACAGTTGTGTAGACATCATCGATCGGAGGAAGATTTTCTATAATACATTTACCCTCTACGAGAATGGTTGCGAAAAGAACGCCGACAGCGGAATTTTTCATTCCGCTGATTTCTATTTCGCCGATGAGGCTGTTGCCACCGGAGACAATTATTTTTTCCATCAGATTCATCCTAACATATGTATATAAATATAGCCCTTGTATGGGCGAAGAATCGTTTAAACGCAGCGTGATAAGTCCACTTAAGAGTTTACAATTATCATTATTATAAACTGACGGACGGGTTATGTCAATAATCGAAGATACAATTTAAAAGCTTTTACATCTGTTAACATTATATTTCCCAAACTTGTTTATGTTACTCAAAGCCGAAAATTCAGAATAGACACAATGACCACTGTCAATAATATTCACACGAGAACGTTTTTATGTGCTTTGTGGTTGTATAGTGTATAATGATATGGTCTAAAAAAAGAAGAAGCCAAGCCCGAACTGTGGTAAAATGGTAAGTGCCAACGAACCATTCACAGAAAGGGCAAGCTTCTATGAAAAGTATAACACAAAGAGC
>JAQWDK010000017.1 GCA_028705495.1 Eubacteriales bacterium | reverse complement strand
AAACTTGTACTTGACAGCATTGTCGAATTTGAAAAGTCATCTCCGGGTAAACTAATAACTATAAGCAAGGTTTCACAAATAGCTTCGACAAAACCTAATGTGTCCGAAGGTGAGCTGCAATCGGCTATAAAAGGGCTCCTCGAAAACGGATATCTGACTCAGCGTGAAGTAGCTATGAGAAACAGACGCAGCGAAACCGTACTTTTCGTGGACTGGAACAAGTTATCCCGTGAAAGCGTTTACAACAAAAATTAACCGCTTCAATCAATACGAAAGAGGTCGTCAATGAATCACCGCACATCACAAAATATAATAAATAAAAAACGATTAAAACAGTTCCGCAACTCGAGAGTGATAACCACATCCCTTTGTTTTGCTTTTATAATAGTTTTAGCTTTGATAGCATTCACTTCCTGCTCAAGCGGTAAAGAGGTCGCTAAAATCTACAGCTATGAGAACGGCGAGAGGGTAAAACTGCAAAAAACCGTTTTTGAAAAAAATGAAGATTTTTTATTTGATCTGTTGAATGTCACTTATTCTCTCGGAAATGCGACAGGTGCCGAGGAACCAAATTATACTATCGTTTATAATGAAGGCGTGACCGGTGAATACGAATACAAACTCATAGTTGACCTTGAAACTGATATTGTCACAATCATAACCGATGATAACGATGGTGTAACTGCACCCAAATTGCTAAATTCATACACAACCGCTCTTGATTTCTATGACTTTATATCTAAGAAATAATATTAAGTGAAACACAATAAAAAAACAGTTTTCTCAAGGTTTACCTTGAGAAAACTGTTTTTTCGAGACGACTTTAATAAACCAAAATGTTGGTTTATTAAAGTCGTTACACCATTGTTTTATCGATTATTTCTTCTGTCAGACGGTTTTTGGAGAATAGATATGTGTTGTCGTAAACTGCTCTGACAAGGGGGTCTTGAGAAACAAAGCAGTTATAGAACACACCTGGAGAACCATCCTGGTAATACATCTTTATCCCGTCTTTCATATAACCCGTCTTTACACCACCTCTAAGGTATGCGATATACCTTGCGCGCCATTCGGGTTGAGTTATAGAGCGGCCATCGATTTCCATCTCAACGCACATACCAAGCATTTTTGCCAGTTCTGCACATTCGTAGACTCTGCTTTCCTTTGCATCCTTGTTGAACATATAGTTCGGCTGCAGACAAGCGGTATCGAATCCGAATTCTGACCATCTATTGAAGCCCTGCGCCTGATAGTATGGAATCCAGATGCTCTTATAGCCGAGAGAGCGAACATATTCGTTAGTGTACCTGAGAAGCTCCATCTCGACTTCGTCGTCGCCGTCGATACTCTCCTCATACCAGTAGAAGCCCCAAAGCTTGAGATGCTTAAAACCTGATTCGTTAAAGCGTCTGAGTTGTTCGTCAATTTCCCATTTAACAGCCTTTTTTCTGTGTTCGGGGTTAGCAAAGTCAAGACTTACGCCGCTTCCGTCGATGTCACCGAAATCACGCTGCCCAGTCATAGGACGGAGAATAGATAGGAAAACATTAACCTGTAAATCTTTTATGCCAAGCTCGTTGCCGACAATTTCAACTGTTTTCTCAAGTCCAGGTATATTGGTGCCTTCAGCATACTGATCGTCGATATAGTACTGCCAGTCGGAGAAAATCAGGTTTCCAGCTTGCATTGCAGCTCCAGAGGGGGCGCGGCTTGTGCAAGGCAGGAAGAGGTAGCTGTCAAAGAAGGTGTCTGTGAGCTTTCCTTCTTTGTTATAATAACCTACAAAAGGAAGAAGGTCTTCAACGCTGTGCCTTCCACGGCGCGTTTCCGGATAAGCGCATGTATAGGTGAGTACGATATTATTTATACCGTCAAGTTCATCGGGTGAAGCAAATTTATTCGGGAAAACCTTAACTTCGCTTGGCGAAGGAACGATAGAAATTGCGTTTTCGCTAATCTTTTTGGTTCCGAAAACCTCAATCTCGTCGATATAAAGATGAGGTCCGATAGGAAAATAAAGTCTGACAAACCTTGCTTTTCTCGGCTTGTCAAAGGTCACATCAACTTGAACTCTCGCATTTGTACCACGGTCGTACTCAATGCTCTTCCTTGATAATATCTCCCATTCCTTCCCGTCCTCAGATGCTTCGAATCGCATGCTTTTCGGAGGATGTATCCAAAGACTGGGTGAGTTAAGGAAACCGACAGTAAATCCCGTTATCTCGGAGGTATGTATCAAATCATAATAGATCGTTCTCGCAAGTCCACCGAGCGCATGGTGCCATGCAGGATCAAGATAATCAAGTCCGCCTTTAATGCCGTCTGTTAGTCTTGGAAAACTGACAGGTGTGTTGAAGTACTCCGTCTGATGCGAATCAGGAATCGGGAATTCAGCCTCTATCTTCTGAGGAAATCCCGCGATGAGGTTCTGGTAAACCCCATAATCAGCCACATCCTCACTCCAGTAAGTCGCCGTTACGACTTCGGGTAATGGATCGCAGTCGTAATAATTTCGATTCATTGTAATTTGCCCTTTCTACGGTAGCATTTATCAGGTACTGTTTACCTGATTTTTTCTTACGGGTTGATTTTAACCTATTAATTCAATTAATGCAACCCTTGATTTAATCTTTTTCTAACGAAAATCAATTAAAGCCAAATTGGGGTAGAAATTGTTTATTTTCTGTAAATATGCATTGACAATTTACCGTAACTGGTGTAAAATCAGGGCAGTATAAAAAAACATACATACTACTTAACGAAAGGGCTATTAATATGAAAAAAGTATTCGCAATTATTCTATGCTTAGCAATGATGTTCGCAATCACAGCGACAGTCAGCGCTCAGACAGGTTATGTTACAAGCGGTCTTGTCGGTCGATTCTCCGGTAGTACATTTAGCGGCACAACTTGGACTGACCTTTCCGGTAAAGGAAATGACATCGATGTTACCGTTGACGCAAACAGCAAATTCGCAAATGGTGCATATTTGAACCATTCCATCAAAGTTAACCTTCCCTCCGCTTTTCTCGATGTTATCAAAGCTGACGAGTGGACCGTTGAAATCCAGTTCGGCGATATCGAATCAGTCGGTACAAGCTGGAACACCTTCCTCAACAGCACAAACGATGCGATTTCTGTTTTCCGCCATGTAGGCAACGATAATTTTGTCCTCAAAAATGTTAGAGCTGATGGTGAGAATCCCCGCCCCGTAGCCGCTCTCGGACTTGAAGATCTCAAGAACACAACAATCGCAATCACCTTCAAAGTTGGCGGAGACTGTATAATCTACTCTGACGGTGTTGAAATCGTAAAAACAGCTCCCACAGGCGCTCTCAACGCTCAGGACCTTTACTTTGGTCACGACGATCCTCTTAAGAGCCATAACACAGAATACAAATCTCTGCGCTTCTACGACCGCGCTCTTACAGCTCTCGAAGTAGCACAGAACTACAATGCTGATAATGCTGAGCCCTCTGATGAGAGCACAGATACATCCAAGTCCGAAACTTCAAAAGCACCCCAGACTTCCGATAATAGCAGTTACGCAGTAGTAATCGCTGTCATCGCACTTCTCGCCGGCGCAGTTGTTGTGAAAAAGGTTCGCGGATAACTACTAAAAAATTATACGGCGCGGATTATCCGCGCCGTATTTTTTATGCTCTAATTAACAACATTCTTCGATTTACCGCTAATAAATGCTCTGAAATTATCTGCGACAAGTGTTATAAGCCTTTTGCGGGCTTCAAAAGATGCCCATGCAATATGCGGTGTTATTAGGCAATTTTTCGCAGTCAAGAGTGGATTGCCTTCCTTCATCGGTTCAAGCGTCAGCACATCAAGTCCCGCACCTGCGATTTTCCCACCGTTTAGTGCTGCCGCAAGCTCCGATTCGTTTATAACACCACCTCTTGAAGTGTTTATAAGATATGCCGTAGGCTTCATCAGCGATAGTGTATCTTTGTTCACCAGCTCCCTTGTTTCGGGGGTTAGAGGACAATGGAGTGTTAAAAAGTCAGATTCAGCGAAAAGTTGTTCTTTGTCTACAACAAGATAGGGTGAGTCTTTCGGTTTTGTCCTTGTTGATATTATTACCTTCATTCCGAATGCATCGGCTATCTTTGCCACAGCTTTGCCGATTGTGCCGAAACCATAAATGCCGAGCGTTTTACCGTAAATCTCTTGTATTGGGAACGGAAAGTAGGAGAATTGTTTACTTTTTATCCAGTCGCCATCATGAACCGAAGCATTATACTGACTGAGCTTTCCGGAAAGTTCGAGAATGAATGAAAAAACATTCTGTGCTACGGAGTTTGTAGAATAACCGGGAGCATTGGCGACAACGATGTTCCTTACCGAGCAAGCCTCAAGGTCTATATTGTTATAACCAGTCGCAAACAGTCCTACATATTTTAGATTTAGGCAATTATTTACAACAAATGAATCGATATTAGCTTTATTGCAGAGTATCGCATCTGCATCCTTCGCAACTTTAACAATTTCTTCGCCGGATAAAAGGTCGTAAAAACTCACTTCCCCAAGCGTTTCAAGCTCGGCGAGCGAAATATCGCCGTTCGTTATAGTGTTACGATCAAGCACTGTTATTTTCATTATAATCTCCATTCTACCGCGAAGCGGCCGATCAAAAAAATCATGAAATTCAATTAATTGAATTTAGGGGCGTGAACGCTTCGTAGTTGAACTTTATCTGAGCTAAATTTCACGCTAGCAACCTCGTATAATTAATGATGTATATGCACGACTACTATACCTTACCTTCACAAAATCGAAGATTTTGATGGTCGTGCTGATTGGTGGTAATAGATTAGGTTATGGTGAATGCACGACTAGTATACCAAAATCTTTTGGTTCTTACAAGCACAACAGCTTTGGAAAAAATTAAAAAAATATTTATAAACCTTATTGACAATCACGTGAACCCGTGATACAATTATCTTACTGTGAAAGGAGGAGATGTTGATGGTGGATGTTCTCCCGGGAACGACCATACAAACAAAGCTCGATAGACCCGATGTTGCGTCACAAATACTAAACAACATTTTCGCCACTGGCGGGCTGGTTCTCTCACAGGTGTCACAGCTTACGAATTTAGAAAACCATGTAATCCAGAACTGGGTTAAACGTGGATTTCTTTCTTCACCTGTAAACAAACGATATACAGAAGACCAGTTTTGCCGTATAGTCATAATCAATATGTTAAAGGACACCCTTCGCATCGATACCATTACGGGTATGTTATCTTACATTAACGGAGTTTTGTCGGACGACAGCGATGATTTGATTAAAGACAGCCAGCTCTACAATTATTATGTCAACCTCCTTGTGGAGATTAATCGCCTTGGCGCTTCTCCCGGTTTTATTGACCAGAAGCTCCTTGAAGCAGCACTTAACGAGCTACTGTCAAACTTTAAAGAAAAATATCCAAGTTCTAAAAAGAGACTTAAGAAAACTTTGTCCGTCATATCTACTGCACATATGTCATCCCTGCTTTGTAAAAAAGCTGAGCTGATGGCTGTGGAACTATATTTAAATTAATTTAGGAGGTCAATATGGTTGCTTGGTGGGACGCATTAATACAACTCGAACGATTCTTTGCGTACATTGCATTTGCTTCAACCCTCGTACTTCTAATTCAGCTTGTACTGCTTCTATTTGGCATTGGTGGCGGTGATGTTGATGCTGATGTAGACCTTGATGGGGATGTGGACGGCGGTTTCGATATCGGCGATGTCGATGGCTTACATATCTTCTCTCTTAGAGGTATTGTTTCCTTCTTTGCGGTTTTCGGTTGGACCGGAATCCTCGTTTCAAAAAATTCAGGTGGAAACGTTCTCTTGTCGGTTACTATCGCTTTTATAGCCGGATTCTTAACGATGATAGCAGTTGCATACCTTATCAAAGGCCTTATGAGACTGCAAAGCGACGGTTCTCTCGACTACAAAAATGCTCTCGGACTTCCTGCAACAGTCTACATAACTGTTCCTCCGGCAAGGAGTGAGAAAGGTAAGATAAACACAATCCTCCAAGGCAGATATACGGAAATCGATGCAGTGACCGACGAAGAAACACCAATCCGCTTCGGTGAGGAAGTCGTAGTTATAGGACTTTCCGGAAATAATACACTGGTAGTAAAAAGAAAATAAGCGTGACTGCTCACGCAAAAATCTCAAAATACGATCGGAGACAATTTTGATCACTCCCCCGACAAAAAAGGTTCTGGATTTTGATTTCAGGTACCTGTTCGCCTACGCTGCAGTCTTATTCTTTGTTGATATAGCAGGCGAATTTCTTGCAACATTTATAAGATTTGCATTACCTGCGATAGTTCCGTCACAAGATGGTGGATTCAGTTTTGCCTATCTTGTAGCATTTCCTCTTCAGTTTTTGAGTTATATGGTTGTGACAACCGCTTGTCTGCTTTATATATCAAAACTAATCGAGGAGAAGCGCGCTTATATGTTCAGAGGTGTTGTTAGTAAAAAAGCGTTACTACTTGAACAAATAATACCCTCTGGTTTCTTTGTCCTACTCGCTGCCTTTGCCGTTATGAGATCGGGAGCAATGAAAACCCCAGCAGCAAACCTCGGTGCTTTTTTCTGTTACATCACAGGAATAATCGGGCCCGACACATTGCCCTCAGAAGTCTATTTAACGGATATAGGCGGATATAATATGATTACACCTTATACTTATTGGGTGATTCCGCTTTGTACGTTGATAATTTATCTAATTTGGAACGCTCTTCTCTATTTTATGCGCCTTAATTCATCAAACAATGGGGCAGAAAAACGGAGTGCTGAGACCACAGAGCTCTACCTTGAGCACATGAACAAAAAAATAAAATAAAATTACTTTAGGAGGTTACTAATGCCAGATTCACTGTTTATTATCGTGGTTCTTGTTCTGATAGCATTCACGGTTCTTGTTTCGCTACTGTCGAGGTACAAGAAATGTTCTTCCGACAAAATACTTGTCGTCTACGGTAGAGTAAAACCCAATAAAGACGGCACATCGAGAAGCTCAAAATGTATACACGGCGGTGCTACCTTTATTTGGCCTGTTTTCCAGGCCTATCAGTTCCTTGATCTAACCCCTATGTCAATTTTCGTTGATCTTAGAAATGCTCTTTCCCGCCAGAATATCCGTATTGATGTACCTTCAACATTCACCGTCGGTATATCTACCGAACCGGGTATAATGCAGAACGCGGCTGAAAGAATGCTTGGCTTAAAACTTTCGCAAATCCAAGAGCTTGCTAAGGACATAATTTTCGGTCAGCTTCGTCTAATCATTGCGACAATGGACATCGAAGAAATCAACACCGATCGCGATAAGTTCCAAGAAGCTATAAGCCGCAACGTCGAGACAGAACTTAAAAAAATCGGTCTCAGACTTATCAACGTAAACGTAACCGACATAAGCGACGAATCCGGTTACATAGTATCTCTCGGTAAAGAAGCTGCCGCTAAAGCAGTCAACGATGCGAAGAAGAGCGTCGCCGAAAAGTCACGTGACGGTTCAATCGGTCAGGCAAACGCAGAAATGGAACAGCGTATTGAAGTATCAAAAGCGAACTCAAACGCAATACGCGGCGAAAACGAAGCTCAAATTGCAATAGCTATGTCTAACGCAGCTCTTCGCGAAAAAGAAGCTGAAGCGCTCAAACTTGCTACTGCAGCAGAGAAAATACAAGCTGCAAAAGCCCTCGAAGAATCTTATGCAGCAGAGCAATCAGCTGAAGCTGCCCGTTTTGCAAGAGAAAAAGCAACCCTTGAAGCGGACGTCATCGTTCAGGCTGAAATCAAGAAGCGCCAACTCGAGCTACAAGCTGAAGCTGAAGCAGAACAGATTCGCCGCAGAGCAAAAGGTGATGCAGACGCTATATTCGCAAAAATGGAAGCTGAAGCGAGAGGTATCGAAGAGATACTCCGCAAACAGGCAGCCGGTTTCAGCGAAATTGTTAAATCCGCAGGCGGCGATCCCAAGGACGCTCTTATGCTGATGATTGGCGACAAGCTCGAAGACCTAATGCGTGTTCAAGTTGACGCTATCAAGAACATAAAGATCGATAAGATCACTGTTTGGGATGGTGGTTCAGGTTCTGAAGGTGGAAGTTCAACATCTAATTTCATCTCCAATTTGATGAAATCCGTACCTCCACTTGGTGAAGTTTTCTCACTCGCAGGAATGCAGCTCCCGGAAATTCTCGGCAAAAAGCTTGAAGAAAACAAAATCATAGAAGCTGAAGACCCAACCCCCGCAGCATAAAATTTCACTAACAACACATAACCCTTATATTCCCTTA
Organism: Eubacteriales bacterium; assembly: GCA_028705495.1. Lineage (GTDB taxonomy): Bacteria > Bacillota > Clostridia > Oscillospirales > CAG-382 > GWF2-38-85. The sequence continues at coordinate 34,043 of JAQWDK010000017.1, read as the reverse complement.
ACCAAAAGGCACCGCCGGTATAAATTTACCGATGGTGCTTTTTGGTTGTAGTTGATTAAAAATGTGCTTTATGATAAAATAATTATAATAACAGAAAACAGGAGGAACCGATGTTTCGAAAATTTATAAGTTATTACAAGCCGCATAAGAAGCTGTTTTTCTTAGACTTATTTTGCGCGCTTTTGATCGCACTCTGCGATTTGTTTTATCCTAATATAGCAAAGCTGATTATAAACGACTATGTCCCGGATCGCAACTTGAGGATGCTTATTATTTGGTCCGGTGCTCTTTTTCTGATTTATGTTGTCAAACTGTTCCTAAATTATATTGTCACCTACTATGGTCATATAGTCGGCGTACGCATGCAAGCAGATATGAGGCGGGATTTATTCAGACATCTGCAAAAGACCCCCTTCGCATACTTTGACGAAACGAAGACCGGAGTTATCACTTCAAGGCTGATAAATGACCTTTTCGAGGTGTCCGAGCTTGCTCATCATGCTCCGGAAGACCTCTTCATTTCGATAATCCTTTTAATCGGATCATTTATCATACTCAGCTCAATAAATCTCCAGTTAACGCTTATTATCTTCGCAGTCATTCCACTGATTATTTTCTTTGCAATAAAGATGAGAAGAGGAATGAGCAGCGCTTTCAGAAAAAGCCGTGAACAAATTTCTGAAGTAAACGCAGAGATTGAGACTGCAATTTCGGGAATACGCGTCTCCCGTGCTTATACCGCAGAGAATCATGAAAATGCAAAGTTTGATAAAGAAAATGGGCTCTTTAAAGTGTTCCGTTCCGCAGCTTACCGCCAGATGGGTATTTTCCACTCCGGAATGGTGTTTTTCACTGATATTCTCTACCTTGTAGTTTTGCTGTCCGGCGGTTTGTTCTTCTTTAACGGTAAGATCGACATCGGAGAATTCGCCGCATTTCTGCTTTATATCCATATTTTCTTGACCCCGATAAATAGGTTTGTCGCCCTATTCGAACAACTCCAGGAAGGTATGACCGGATTTAAGAGATTTCTCGAGATGATGGCAATAGAACCAGAACAAGAAGCGGACAATGCGATCGAGCTGGTCGAACCGAAAGCGGAAATTGTGTTTGATAATGTTACATTCAGCTACAGTTCGGCGGAAGAAGGCGGAAGCAAAAATGAAGTCATCAGCAACCTTTCAATGACAATACCTGCCGGTAAGACCGTAGCACTTGTCGGTCCATCAGGCGGCGGTAAGACCACAATTTGTAACCTAATCCCGAGATTTTATGAAATACAGTACGGTAAGATTATGATAGATGGTCTCGATATAACAAAACTGACTCGCCATTCGCTGCGCAAAAATATCGGTGTTGTTTCTCAGGATGTGTTCTTGTTCAACGGAACGATAAAAGAAAACATCGCTTACGGCGATATCGACGCAAGCGATGATAGAATTATTGAAGCAGCAAAGAACGCCAATATACACGACTTTATCATGTCCTTGCCTAAAGGCTATGACACAAGCGTCGGCGAACGAGGTGTAAAACTTTCAGGCGGGCAAAAACAGAGGGTATCAATCGCGAGGGTTTTCTTGAAAAATCCGAACATTCTTATTCTCGACGAAGCGACGAGCGCGCTTGACAACACTACCGAAATGCAGATACAAGCGGCACTCGAAAGGCTTTCTGAAGGCAGAACTGTTATTGTAGTCGCTCACAGGCTCTCAACCGTTAGAAACGCTGATGAAATTGTTGTTATCACAAGTGACGGCATCATCGAAAAAGGTTCGCACGAAGAACTGCTTGTGAATGAAAACGGTATGTATAAGAAGCTTTATTCGTATCAGCTTAGATAATCAGCTACCGTAGCCGTATTTTCTCTTATATTCCCCGTCCATCCATTCGGTGTGATTTGTGATATACCATTCGACATGCTCGACCTGCTTCTTGAATGTGTTAGCATTCATAACAAGCTCAGGGTTTGGCCAAACATAGGTGCTTAGGATATTCCATCTACGAAAATTGTGGTTTGCAGCATCTGACAGCTGTTCATAATCCTCCCAAAGGCCTTCAATCAGCTTTGGAATATATTCTGATTTTGCCTTTTCCCATTCTTTGAAGAACTCTTCCCTGAAGGAATCATACTCAAGCCATAATATCATCCACTGACCACCTAAGTAAAACCTGTCGTACCTGTCAGCTTCTCCGAAATCAGCGTTGCCGAATGCGAGGTCGTAGTCCCAAACAGGTCCGAATTTAAGCTTTTCGCCTTTATCCTTGTACATGTATGCGTCAAAACCCATACCTGTAGCTCCGCAAATTTCTTTTGCAAGAAGCCAATCGACGCAGCTGTTCATGTCAAGGTATTCCCAGACGCTCTCATCGCGTTTTCTAAGAAGATCATCTATATTTCTGATATATTCGTTTATGTATGATACTTGTTCGCTTGTAGCGACTTCGGGGCTTAAAAGAGAAAACAACATGCCGGAAACATCGAAGTATGGACGGTTTTCCTCCGCTGATCTAACATCACATTCAAGAAAATAACCCGTATCCACCTCCGCGTTGTCTGTTTCAATGGCAACGCGGTTTTCATGCGCTTGAATATGGTCGCCGATTGTGTAAAGCCCTATGTACTGACCGTTAAGGTACACTTCACATGGTTCAGCATCTGGTGTAAACTCAAGGTCGTCAAACATCCTTGCAAGCTTGAACGCTGTGATGTTTCTGAGGAGTGATTTATCGGAATGGTTTGCGAGAAGTACCCAGTTTTTAGCGCTCCCCATTCTAAGCACATTTTCGCTTTCATCAAGTTTCAAACGGTATGCTTTTTTGGGGTGTCCTCTTGTTGAGTTGCCTCTGACGCGTATTTGCATAGGGATATCATATAGATTGTTCCCATCGGGTGAAAGAACCGTTACGCTGCCCACTGTATATTCAGTGGTTTCGCTTACATTAGCGCCACCACTGGTGGTAATGTTAACGATGGGCAATCCATAGTTTTCCGCTCCTAAATCGACTTTATAATTTTTTTCATAACCGTCTTTACTGATAATAGTCAGCTTATTAGAGCGTGAATAAATAAACCCTTCACTTTCTGAAAGAATTGTATCGCCATTTTTAACTGCATCTCCGTTATGGGTTAGTGTAAAAAATAGCTCTGTGTCTTTTGGGAAAATATATGGTATATCGCTTTTTATTGATCGTGAAGCATTATTTATTGTAAAGTTAAAATCAATCGGCAAGTTTGGGTTATCTTCTTTTCTAAGTGTAACCGTCGAAAACGAAGTTCCATCACTTACTAGATTCGCAGAAACGCTGACTTCATCGAGGAATATCCAATGACCCTCCCCTTCGTATGTGAACCTTACATACCTACCGGCAACTGGGGATGATAGCTTCAGTTTCGCTTTTTGCGCTGTTTGAAAAATATAGGCTGGAAGAGTGGCTTTACCAAGATCATCCCAATTCTGCCCATCTAATGAAACCTCAACAGAAATTGATGAAGGTGGTAGAATTCCTGCTTCATCTGTACTGAGGTAACCTGCTTCAAAAAGTATAAGTTCGTCATAAGCGCTACCTAAATCAACCGTCACAATTGGAGGCTTGTTTAACCAGCCTGCAAATGCACTATCATTAAAGCTTCCGCTTGACGAATATAGCCCATCAGTTAGCTCGCTGTTGTCGTTGTCAGGATAATTGTCAGCTGGTGGAGAATTAACTGTGTAGGAACAGCCGCGGCTTATAATATCGAGGTATTTTACGACAACAACACTTTCCTCAGCTGATGCTTCTGATATATCCTGTGATATATCATCTTGCTTTTCGCATGAAGAAAATAAGGTCAGAGTTAAAATAGCAATGTAAATGATTATGTAAACCTTTTTCCGGCTGTTTATAATTTTCATCCCTAATTACCTTCAAAAAGACTCTGTATTCTTTGATGTGAATCAATTATCGCTGCTATGGATTCACCCGTTGTAACGCAGTAGATATAATATGCTGTGTATTTTATTATGTCAACTTCTTTATACCACTCACAGGCTAATAGCTCCGGTCGTCTGTATGTTGCATTAGTAATCAGCACAGCGTCAATAATACCGTTTTTATAGGCTTCCGAGAACCCATCAAGACCGTTTGTAAAGAAACCAAAGGTAACCGCAAGGAATACCCTTTTTGCGCCGTACTCCTTAACTTTCTTAGCTGTGTCGAGAATTGTATCACCTGATGCAATTATATCGTCAGCAATAAGAACGTCAAGTCCGTCAAGCTCAGGTCCTATATATTTATGTACCTCAACATCATATTTTCCATCTTTAAATTTTGAGGTGCTTCTTCTCTTATAAAACACACCCATATCTATGTTTAGCTCATTTGCATAAATATAGTTTCGGCTGATACCTCCGAAGTCCGGGCTTACGACTGCCAGATGATTTTCGTCGTAAATAATATCCGGGAAGTTTTTGCGAAGAGCCTTTATCATCTGATAAGTAGGCATTAGTTTGTCGAATCCCATAAAAGGAGTAGCGTTCATCACCCTGTCATCGTGGACATCAAATGCCATGACATTCGCAACACCGATACTTTCAAGATGCTGCAGTGCAACAGCGCAGTCGAGTGATTCCCTTGCAAATCGTCTATCCTGACGAGCAGCATAAAGAAGTGGTGACACAACATTCACCCTTGCCGCCTTACCGCCAATTGCAGAAATCGCGCGTACTAAATCTTGAAAATGGTCGTCGGGGGACATATAACTTTGTTTGTCAAATAGTCTAAATTCACAATCGTAGAATCCGACATCCACAAGTACAAAGACATCCTTGCCTCGTACCGAATTTTGCAGTACAGCTTTTGCATCACCTGTTGCGAACCTTGGTATCTCCACAGATATAATCCGGCATTCGAGGTTCGGCGCTATTTCAATCATGTAGTTCTTTATCATATTCGCAAAGTCTTCCATACCCTTTAGAGGTATGAGTACAACATCATTATTATTTTTCAAAATATTTACTCCATTAATTTTTATTATTCTTCACCATAAATATTATATCATAGACGTGGATTTTGACGTGTCCTTCTCTTAAAGATATTATATCATTTATACCGATATTTTTCCATATATTTTAAATATTTTGTGTCTCTCTTGATTAATATTATTCTAATAAACGCAGTGATCTCATTTGGGATTAACATTATTTTCCGGACTAAATAATGCTCTCATTTCTCTTGCCTTTATAGCCGATTTATGCTATTATTTTTAGTATAACGAAATCTGAAAGGGAACGCAAAAGATGAATTTAGAGAGTAATATCGCCTCGATACTTATATCTGAGGAACAAATAAAAGATAAAATCAGTGAAATTGCAAAGCAGATCAGCATTGATTATGAAAAAAGCGATCTTCTTATGGTCGGTGTGCTCAAGGGCTCCATGGTCTTTATGTCTGACTTAATGCGTGCGATGAATATAAATACTAAAATCGACTTTATGTGTGTTTCATCTTATGGAGCATCTACAAAAACATCCGGTCAAGTCAGAATACTTATGGACCTTAGAGAACCAATCGACGGTAAGGATGTGCTGATAATCGAAGATATCCTTGACAGCGGTGTTACGCTGAGCTATCTTGTGGATGTTCTCCGAGCGAGGAATCCCAAAAGTATCGCGGTCTGCACACTGCTGGACAAGCCCTCACGCCGTAAATCCGAAGTTCAGCTTAAATACCGTGGCTTTGTGATACCGGACGAGTTTGTTGTCGGATACGGACTTGACTACGCTGAGGACTACAGAAATTTGCCGTATATCGGTGTGCTAAAACCCGAAGTATACGAAATCTAATCAAAAGCAAAAATCCCCGCACTTCATTTTTTGAAGTTCGGGGTATCTTTTCAATCTAATCGATATTTTTCCTGCTTACTTGTATACTTGTTGTTTTATTCGATACAATATCGTTTGATCCCAGTCTTTGGGCAACTCTTTTCAAACGAGGTCTATTATACCTTTGTATCATAATATAAGGCAACTGTCCTATGCTCCATATAATAGCAACAAACATACCACCGTCAGGATAGATCCATAAACAGCCGAATCCGACTGTGATTAGCGCCCTGTGTACCCTTTCAGCGACGCAGGTTTCTTGAACCAATCTCTCCAGCGAATATCGGTTCACTTTACCCTTCAATCTTTTCGGTGTCATTTTTCTTTTTATTTTACTCATATCCGGAAGCTTATCCTTCCACTGCCGGATATTGAATCTCTCGTAGTATTCTCCGCCGTTTTCCCATTTTCGCGGTGCATATGGCTGTTTTTCGCTATTAAATTTCGTGCGAGGCAGCATTTCACCGATAACATTGCTGAGTATGCCACAAAAAGATAAATATATAACACAATTTATGAAATTCCTGCCCATTTCCACCCCTCTTTCCTATTGACGGTTCATATATTTTTTCTTAATTGTTCGTGTTAATATTATGCCCTTCAAGCATTATTTATACTAGAAATAAGTTTACTCCACTTCAACAGAATCGAAGCGGAGCAAACTCATTTTAAAATTTAATAATTTTTTGCTTCGACCTGGAAATAAGACTGTGGGTGTGCGCAAACAGGACAGATCTTCGGTGCTTGCTTGCCTACAACAATATGTCCGCAGTTTATGCACTGCCAGATTGCGTCGCCGTCCTTGCTGAAAACCAAACCGCCTTCAACATTTTCAAGCAGCTTGAGATATCTTTCCTCATGTGCCTTTTCAATCTTTGCAACTTCCTCAAACAGATACGCGATCTTTGAGAAACCTTCCTCGTGAGCTACTTTAGCAAAGTTTGCATACATATCTGTCCACTCATAATGTTCACCAGCAGCAGCGTCCTTGAGGTTAGTGGCTGTGTCAGCGACTTCTCCGCCTTCTTGGAGTAGTTTAAACCAGATTTTTGCGTGTTCCTTCTCGTTGTTCGCTGTTTCTGTAAAGAGAGCAGCAATTTGTTCATAGCCCTCTTTCTTTGCTTTTGAAGCGTAGTAAGTATACTTGTTGCGTGCTTTTGATTCGCCTGCAAAAGCATCCCAAAGGTTTTTCTCTGTTCTTGTGCCTTTTAAATCTTTCATAGCTTTCTCCTTATCTTTCTTTTTTTATTTTTATGCGCTCATCTCTGATTTAGATTAGAGGCTTTTAGCAACTCGTTTCATTAGTTAAACAGTTCTCGCATATACAGTAGATACTCAGCTCATAACTGATTATCTGGTGTTTTTGTTTAGGAATTATTTTTTTGATTTCATCCGGCGAAATATCATCAGCATCGAATACCCCGCTGCACTGTGTGCAATAGTAATGGTAATGCTCTACCGTGCGACCATCGAATCTGTCAGGCTTGTTTGGTGAGCTGAGTTTTGTAATTCTCTTATCCTCCGATAGCAACTTGAGATTTCTATAGACCGTACCAAGGCTAAGCGAGGGGTTTTCAGACTTCAGATGGCTATAAATCTCAGAAGCAGACGGATGGGATACCGATTTTTTTATTTCGTTGTAGATAAGTTCTCTTTGTTTCGAATAATTCATTTATCTTACCCAACCACTGTATAATAGACATGCGTTTACCTCGGTGAAAATTATAGCGTCAGTCGGCGTGTCCGAATTGTTTTCTTGAAGATATTATACCATAATTAGATTTTTTAATTGTTAACTATTTGTTATATTCAATGATGATTACTGTTTTTATTGTTATTATTGGATTTTATTCCATATTTTATGATATATTTTCGTCATTATAAACATCATACACCAAAATGCGCTAAAATAAATTTAACATTTTTAACATATACATATATTTTACATTATGATATAATTGGCTACAACCGTATTATGTGATTTTAACTTGAATTTCACAAATACTGTGTCGTAAAACTATCGAAGGAGTAAGTTTAAGATGAAAAAAGTTCTAGCATTTATGCTTGTACTACTTATGAGCGTCGCTCTTGTTGCTTGTGAAGACAATAAAAACACTTCCAACACTACAAGTAAGACCGTTTCTACAGTTAGTACAGCTACAAGCGCAACCGAAAGCAATGAAGTTAGCAATGAAGTAAGCACCGAAGTTAGCGTAGAAGTTAGCGAAGACGCAAGCGCAGAAGCTTAAGAAAATACCTTAGTGTTATTTTAAACAAATAAAAGAAACGAACTCAGGTTCGTTTCTTTTATTTTTATCTATTTTAAGTGTAAAAATCTTCAAGCCTTAAATAGTTTCTTGAACAGAATTGTTAACACGCACATTAACCCGATTACTATAAATATGCCAAGCATACCTATTCCTACAACCGGAAGCGAATTTATAAAATTCTCGACGGATATATTGAACATATCAATCTCCATTCTGCCGTATAGCGGCTGTATAATCCTTAACTTTTATCTTGCAACGAGTGTTATTATAAGTCCACCTGCAATAACAGAAGCAATCTGTCCGCTGACATTAACTCCTGCGGCGTGCATAAGAAGGAAGTTGTGCGGATCTTCTTTTAATCCCATCTTATGAACAACTCTCGAGGACATCGGGAAGGCTGATATGCCCGCAGCGCCAATCATTGGATTAACCTTCTTCTTCGAGAACAGGTTGATTAACTTCGCTAAAAGGATTCCGCCAATTGTATCAAACACAAAGCCGATAAGTCCGAGACCGAGGATAAGCAGTGTTTCCCAGGTAAGGAAGTCCGCAGCGACCATTCGTACAGAAATCGTAAGTCCGAGGAATATTGTAATAAGGTTTGCGAGAACCTTCTGAGCTGTTTCAGAAAGTGAATCAAGAACACCGCATTCTCTGATAAGGTTGCCAAACATCAAGAAACCGATGAGCGCCACTGAGCGACGAGCAAAGATTCCGGCTATAATCGTTATAATTATCGGGAAAAGAATTCTAACTGTTTTTGAAACTTCTTTACCCTCATAGGGCATCTTGATAAGTCTTTCCTGCTTTGTGGTCATCATTTTTATGACCGGAGGCTGAATAATTGGAACAAGAGCCATATATGAGTAGGCTGCTACCAATATCGCACCCATGTATTTTGAATTATAATACTGTGAGATAAATATGGATGTAGGACCGTCTGCTGTCGCAATAGCTGAAACTGACGCGGCATCTTGAGGGGTAAAGCCGAGCAGTGAAGCAAGAGCGAATGTAAAGAAAATACCGAACTGTGCGGCGGCACCGAACATGAGCAGCTTCGGATTCGAAAGAAGTGGACCGAAGTCGATCATTGCACCGATACCGATAAACAAGAGCAGCGGGAATAATTCATTGCCGATGCCCGCATCATAAAGAACATTAAGAATACCGATCTCTCCACCCTCTTGGTTTATTGCACCGGAAAGCGGAAGGTTAACGAGAATTGCACCGAATCCCATCGGTAAAAGGAGTGAGGGTTCCATGTCATGCTTAATCGCTAGATAGATGAGCAGGGCGCCGATGACGATCATTACAACGCTCTTTGCGTCAATGTTCTTGACGTTTTCAAACAGTTGAACTAATTGATCCATTGCTGATCCTCCTGTTATAATTCCTTTATTTTATCGTTATAACCATCTCTTTATAGTTCGGGGATTGAAAGATTTATCTTTCAATCTTCCTCTTCCTCAGTTTCGTCAACCTTTTTGTCGATTGAGCGAACAGCCCAGCGCATAACTTCAAGCTTCTGGGTACCAGAAAGAATAAAAAGACTATTTTCGGTCTCCTTGAGCACAATCCCTACTATACCACCGTTTGTTGTGATATGGTCGCCGACCATTATGCTCTTTCTCATCTCGGCAACTTCTTTTTCTCTTTTCTTTTGAGGTCTGAGCATGAAAAAGTAGAGCAGAACGAACATGCCAATCATTATGGCGATGGTGATCCAGTCCATACCACCTGTACCAGCAGTAGCTTCAAGTGGTAAACTTAAAAATTTCATTCTTTTTGCCTTTCGAATTTTTTATCTATCTGTATAAACCGAGAAACTCTCGGCATTTACAACTCTTTTAGTCGAAGGGTCCAGCGTAAAGACCGCTCCGTCAACACGGGCATCTCCGTCAGCATTTAAAAACCGTTCCGGTGTTCTTGAAACCATCCTACCAATAACAGCTTCACTTCTGACTCCAAGAATCGAATCATCAGCTCCGCACATCCCGATATCGGTTATAAAACCCGTTCCATCTTTGAATATCCTTGCATCCGATGTTTGAACATGGGTATGTGTTCCGAAAACAATATGAATCCTGCCGTCATAATGCCTTGCAAAAGCCGCTTTTTCGCTTGTTGCTTCACCGTGAAAGTCGGCAATCGCAAAATCGTATCTATCTTTCAAGCCGTTCAAAAGCCTGTCCACCGCTGTAAAAGGTGAATCTGCGGGGTCCATAAATATCTGACCGATCACATTCATAATTAAGACACGCCCGTAGCTTGTGTGTGCAATTACATATCCCGCGCCGCGACATGAATCACCGTAGTTGAGCGGTCTAAGAAGCATCGGGTTTTCTTCAAGCATCGAATAAATATCTTTATTTCTAAGCGAATGGTTTCCTCCCGTTACAACATCAGCTCCTGCTTCAAACAACCGCTTTACAGAGCTTCTTTCCATCCCGCCTCGCTCCGACGAATTTTCGCCATTAACGATGACAAAATCTGCGTTTTTTTCTAACTTCAGCTTTCTGAGTACCTTTTCAACAGCTACAACTCCGCAGCTGCCCGAAACATCACCCAAAGCGAGGATTTTCATAGTTATGACCATTCCTTTTTCTTCGCCGGATTGAAGGATTTATCTTTCAATCTTATACATCACATTTCGGCGGTCGCGGCTCAGGAATTACCCTTGCCGCGCTCGCCGAAAAGCTTTACTTAGCGTAATCGTACACTCTTGTTTCACGAATGAGGTTGACTTTGATCTGACCTGGGTATTCAAGCTCTTCCTCAATCTTCTTAGCGATATCGCGTGCGACAAAAGCCATGCTTTCATCGTTGATATCCTCAGGTTTTACCATGATGCGAATCTCTCTGCCTGCTTGTATCGCAAATGCTCTTTCGACACCCGCAAAGGAAGTTGAGATTTCTTCAAGTTTCTGAAGTCTCTTGATATAGCTTTCAAGATTCTCACGCCTTGCACCGGGGCGAGCAGCTGAAATAGCATCAGATGCCTGCACTATCATAGCTATGACAGAGTGCGGTTCAACGTCGCCGTGATGGGCTTCAATCGCATGTATAATTTCTTTGTTTTCCTTGTACTTCTTCGCAAGGTTTACACCAATCTGGACATGGGAACCTTCGATTTCGTGGTCCACTGCTTTACCTATATCGTGGAGGAGTCCTGCTCTCTTTGCGAGATTTGCGTCAACTCCGAGTTCGTATGCTATCATACCCGCTATATGAGAAACTTCAATCGAATGCTTAAGGACATTCTGACCATAGCTCGTGCGGTAGCGCAGTCTTCCAAGTATTTTAACAAGCTCATGGTTGAGACCGTGAATTCCTGTGTCAAGAAGTGCTTGTTCGCCTTCTTTTTTGATAATTTGTTCTACTTCTTTACGGCTTTTTTCAACCATTTCCTCAATGCGGGAAGGATGGATTCTGCCGTCTGAAATGAGCTTTTCAAGTGCAAGGCGGGCTACCTCGCGCCTTATCGGGTCAAAGCAAGAAATCGTTATCGCTTCGGGTGTATCGTCGATTACAAGGTCAACACCTGTCAGCGTTTCGATCGCTCTTATATTTCTTCCCTCTCGTCCTATTATCCTGCCCTTCATTTCATCGTTTGGAAGGTCTACGACTGAAACAGTCGCTTCTGCGACGCTGTCGGCAGCGCATCTTTGGATAGCGAGAGAGATTATATTCTTCGCCTTATCGTTTGCTGTTTCGCGAAGCTCGTTTTCTATTTCATTGAGCTTCACAGCCATCTCGTGACGCGCTTCACCCTCAACTTGATCTATGAGATATTTTTTCGCGTCTTCAGCTGTCATTCCGGAAATTGTTTGTAAAGTCCGTATTTGTTCGTTTTTGATCTCCTCAATGGAAGCTTTCGCATCGTTATAGTCCTTAATTTTATTATTGAGGACCTCTTCTTTCTTATCGATGCTGTCAAGCTTTTTATCAAGGTTTTCTTCTTTTTGGATTGCTCTTCTTTCGAGCCTTTGAACTTCGTTTCTGCGTTCTTTTAATTCGCGTTCAGTTTCATTTTTGTATTTGTGAATCTCTTCTTTAGCTTCAATGACAGATTCTTTTTTCTTGACTTCTGCCAATTGTTTTGCTTCTGCTACAATTTTATCGGCTTCTGCTTCCGCTGATTTAATCTTCTTTTCAGCGATGCTTTTTCTGAGCAAATGGCCAATAAAAGTGCCAATCGCAAGAGAAGCGATTCCCACAATTAAATACCAGTACCAGTTCTCCATATGGCGTTCTTCCTCCTGTTAAGTATTTCGATACTTAGGGAGTCAACGTCCGGAAATAGACCGCATAGCCCGTATAGCAAATATTATAAAATATCTGCGCGGGACATTATCACCAAAGCAGCAACATATCATGCGATTACAGTAACCCATATAGATTCATCAAAGCATACTCTTTTCGTTTACCGTTCGCTGCCAAAGAGATTCTCATGCGACCGGGCACCCGCTTTTTTGGCAGGAGCCGGTGTTGTTTCGGTGTTTTATTATCTTTTAGCACCGCAATAAATGCGATATCAACATCAGCACATTATTTGCGACCATAAAATCGGCTCTCTTGTATGAGTTGTGATTAAATTAGGTGGTTGTGATGATGTTTATTTTTTATATAAAAGCTTAAAAACTGCCCAAAGTTATCGATATTATATATTATACAACCAAAGAAGGGTTTTGTAAAGATTGTTTTTGCATTTATCAAACATATATTTGTTACTTTTTTATCATAATGATTTGTTTCGCTGTGGAAATTTCTCTTTATAAGTACAAAAAACGGGTAAAATAGTCCAGTGTTCGACTATGATTGACATTTATAGCTTTTCGGATTATAATTTTAACATCAAATACCGGAGAAATACAAGCATGACTGAAAAAATAACCTACCTTGACAACGCGGCAACAGAAAAACCATACGAAGCCGCTATCGAGGCGATGGTAAATGCTGCGCGTTGTTATGGCAATCCGTCGTCTGCTCATACTGCAGGAAGAGCTGCGGCAGAACTCCTTGAAGATTCGAGAAAAACTCTATCTTCGGTTGTCGGATGTGAAAAAGATGAGTTTTATTTTACCCCGAGCGGAACCTTTGCCAACAATGCCGCAATTCTCGGCACAGCGTATCGGCATATACGCCGCACAAAGCGAATTATTTCAACCGACAGTGAGCATCCATCGGTTGAACTACCTCTCAAAAGGCTTGAGAGCGAGGGCTTTGAGGTAATCAGGGTCACGACAAAGGATGGTTTACCCGACTACGAAGCGCTTGAGAACGCTCTTATGTCGCCTACCTCACTCGTCACCGTCATGCATGTAAACAACGAAACCGGAGCGGTTTATGATATTGCGAAAGTTCGCTCAATACTCGACTCAACACCCAGCGGTGCAATGCTCCACTGTGATAATATACAAGGTTTTTTGAAAGAATCGAACCCTCTGCGATACTGTGATATGATGAGCGTATCGGCTCACAAAATCGGTGGTGTCAAGGGTTGCGGAGGGCTGTATTTAAGTAAAACAACTCGCATTTCGACAATTGTTGAGGGTGGAGGTCAGGAACGCTCACTGAACCCAGGCACCGAGGCAATGCCAGCTATTGCCGCTTTTGCTGCTGCAGTCAAAGAGAGGACGGCTGACAGCGGAAGAGACGAGCGGATAAGTGAGCTGAAGAGTTATCTTTTATCTGCTGTTACTAAAATTGACGGTATTGAACCTAATCTTCCGAAAAACTCATCGCCATATATAATTAGTCTGAGCCTTATCGGTGTCAAGAGTGAGGTTGCGACAAATTATTTGTCCTCGATCGGAATTTGTGTTTCCGCAGGTTCAGCCTGCTCCTCAAAAAAGCGTGAAAATCGTGTTCTCACCGCATACGGGCTTGAGCGCACAAGAGCAGATGGAACAATCAGAGTGTCACTTTCACCTTCCAGCACAAAAGATGATATAGACAAGCTCTGCGCAGGACTTAGGAAAATAACTGAAAGGATAATCATAAAATAAATGGAGAAAATACTGCTCCTTAAATACGGAGAATTAGTTTTAAAAGGTCTAAACAGGAAGTTTTTTAACAATAAACTGCTCTCCCGTGTTAAACAACAGCTAAAAAAGCTGACTGATGCTGAAGGAGGTTCTTTCGAGCTCGAATATGCCCAGTCAACGCTTTGTGTTAGAGCGAGGGACGGTGCTGATATTAATGCAGCAGCTAAGCTGATGAAAAAGGTTTATGGTATTGTTTCTGTCTGTACAGCCTACGAAACCGAAAAAGACATGGATTCAATACTGAATATAATAAAAATAAATGCCCGTTCTCTAATCGGAAGTGCAAAAAGCTTCAAATGTGAAGCAAGGCGCAGCGATAAAAAGTTTCCGCTGACATCTCCTGAGATTTGCACTCTCGCAGGTGGAGCCGTGCTTGAGGTCTTCCCCGAATTGACTGTTGATGTTCGCAACCCCGACTCAACGGTATTTATAGAGGTTCGGGATAAAAGCGCTTTCATCCATTCCGGTGGTGAAAAGGGTGCAGGCGGAATGCCTAACGGCACAAACGGTAAAGCGCTTCTGTTGTTGTCAGGAGGTATCGATTCACCCGTTGCCGGTCATCTTGTGGCGAAAAGGGGCGTCAGTCTCGACTGTGTCTATTTCGAAAGTCCGCCCTACACAAGCGATCTTGCCTTTGATAAGGTAAAACAGCTTGCTGAAAAGCTCTCGCTTTACTGCGGTAGTATAAGGTTGTTCTCCGTACCCGTGACGGAGATACAAGAGAAGATTTTTTCAGATTGTCACCCGGAGATGACAACAATCCTGCTTAGGCGATTTATGATGAGACTTGCCGAAAGAGTCGCTGAGCGCTGCGGTGCAGCAGCACTTGTAACCGGCGAAAGCCTTGGACAGGTGGCAAGCCAGACGATGCCGTCCCTCGTTGTAACGGACAGTGTTGCAGGTATACCTGTGTTCCGTCCTTGTATTGGGCTTGATAAGGAAGAAATCGTAACCATTGCAAGGCAAATCGATACATTTGAAACCTCTTCACTGCCATACGAAGACTGCTGCACAGTGTTTACTCCGCGTCATCCGAATATCCGTCCCACAATCGAACAAGCCCTTAGAGAAGAAGCAAAGCTTGATGTCGATGCTCTAATTGAAAACGCGCTATCTCAGACTAAAAGTGTATTTATAAACTGAAAAAGAGGTCTTTAATTTGAACGGTGAAATTATCTGCATTGGAACAGAACTCCTTTTAGGTGATGTATTAAACACCCATTCAGCTTTTATTGCAAGGAGTGTCGCACCTCTCGGTATAAATATCTACTATCACACAGTTGTCGGCGACAACGAAAATCGGCTTCGCCAAACTGTAAAACAATCCCTTGAACGCTCCGATATTGTCTTTATGACCGGCGGTCTTGGGCCTACTTATGATGATATAACTAAAAACATCGTTTACAGCGAGCTTGGACTGACCTCTTTTATCGATGAAGTCGCACTACAAAAGCTGCAATCTTATTTTGATAAAATCGGTAGACCTATGACCGACAACAATATTGGGCAGGTAATGCGCACAGAAAACTCATTCTTTTTCGAAAACGACTTCGGCACTGCTCCTGGTGTTTGTGTAACACAAAACGGTAAAACAATAATAATGCTCCCAGGTCCGCCCCGTGAGCTTGTTCCGATGGTTGAAAACAAGGTTATGCCATACCTTATGAAGCTTACCGACAGAGTTCTGTATTCCCGCTATCTGCGGTATTTCGGCATCGGTGAATCAGCTCTTGAAGCTATGCTGTCCGATATTATGAAGGTGTCCGTTAATCCGACAGTCGCGCCCTATGTCGACAATTACGAAGCGAAGCTAAGAGTCACCGCTTCGTCCGACAAACTTGAAAATGCAAAAAAATCGGTTGACATAATGGTTGAAAAACTACTCAATTTAACAGGTGAATACTGTTACGGTGTGGATGTAAACGGTCTTGAAGACGCCCTTGTAAAGCTCTGTACGGAGAAGGCTGTCAAAATAACCACAGCAGAAAGCTGCACCGGAGGTTTAATTTCCGAGCGAATCACTTCAGTTCCGGGAGCATCAGCTGTTCTCGATATGGCGCTTTGCTGCTATGCTAACAGCGCGAAAATAAAGCTCCTCGGAGTTTCACCACTCACTCTTGAGCTTTTTGGTGCAGTATCTAAGGAAACAGCAAGGGAGATGGCATTAGGTGCGCTGAAAGTTTCAGCGGCTGATTTTGCAGTCTCTGTAACGGGTATTGCAGGCCCCGACGGTGGCACTGCGGAAAAGCCCGTCGGCACAGTATTTATTGCAGTCGCTGGAAAAGACGGTAGCTGTAATGTTCAGAAGCTGTCACTTGGAACGAGAACAAGAAGCCGTGGAGATATTAGATTCCTCGCTTCATCCCATGCGCTAAAAGCGCTGCTTGATGCAGTAAAAGAATAGCATAAAAAAGAGGGGCTGTCGAAACAGCCCCTCTTTTTTATGCTTATCAGAAACTCGCTTCATATCCAAGATCGTTAACAGTGTCTACGATTTTCTTCTCGTCGACATTGCCTGTTATCGTAAGATCCGCCTGTTTCTTTGCGAGGTCAACAGTTGCAGTAACGCCTTCGATTGCGTTAAGCGCTTTTTCAACTGACATCTTGCAATGGTTACAGGTCATTCCTTCTACTTTCAGTATCTTTTTCATAACGGTACCTCCGTTTCCATTGTTCATTTTCGGTTTATACGGTTTAAATCCGTATAATCTTGAAGCGTTACCGACGACAAATAGTGAACTAAGGCTCATTGCTGCCGCAGCGTACATCGGACTGAGCTGCAAGCCAAAGGAATTTATAAAAACTCCAGCGGCGAGTGGTATTCCGATAACATTGTAAATAAACGCCCAAAATAGGTTTTCCTTAACATTTCGTATAACAGCTTTTGAAAGCTTAATCGCTGTCACAACATCCGCAAGTCTGCTTTTCATAACTACAATATCAGCCGCTTCAATGGCGATATCTGTGCCTGCACCAATTGCAATGCCTACATCAGCCCTTGCAAGGCTTGGAGCGTCGTTTATGCCGTCGCCAACCATGACAACAGTATGCTTCTGCTCGATAAGCTCCCTGATATGCCTTTCCTTGTCCTGAGGAAGAACCTCTGCGACCGCTTCGTCTATATTAAGGCTTGAACGGACATACTCAGCTGCCGCTTTGTTATCCCCAGTCAGCATAACTACGCCGATACCCATTTTCTTAAGCTCAGCGATAGATTCTTCCGCATCGGGTTTTATAGTATCAGATGCGAAAATTGCACCGATTAATTTCTCGTCCTTAGCGAAGTACAGCGGTGTTTTACCCTGAGCGGTCAGCTTTGCGGAATCATCTGCGATTGCAGATATATCAACACCGTTCTCCTTCATAAAAGCAGCATTACCACCAAGGATCGTAGATTCGGATATTTTGCCCCTAACTCCGCGTCCCGGAATTTCTGAAAACTCGGTGACTGGATAGAGTACAAAATTTTTATTGTCTGCATAAGCGCTCACAGCCTCCGCAAGCGGATGACCCGACTGCTTTTCAAGGGATGCTGCATATGCTATCAGCTCATCCTCGCCGCCCTCCGCTGCCAAAACATCGGAAACAGAAGGTGAACCGACAGTTATCGTTCCCGTCTTATCAAGCACAACCCTGTCAGCCATGTGGAGCTTTTCGAGAGCTGCTGCGCTTTTTACAAGAATACCGTTTGCAGCCGCCCTTCCTGTTCCGACCATAATCGCAACTGGCGTTGCAAGTCCGAGAGCGCAGGGACAGCTAATTACAAGCACTGCAATTGCAGTATAAAGGGCAAATTCAAAGGTTTCTCCTAAGAAAAGCCAAACAACAGCCGATATTACCGCTATTGCTACAACTATCGGTACAAAAATACCGCTAATTTTATCCGCGAGCCTTGCAATTGGTGCTTTTGAGGAGGCTGCTTCGTCCATAAGTCTAATTATTTCGGATATTGTTGTGTCTCCACCAACCTTTTCGGCGGTGAATTTTATATATCCGTTCTTGTTGACAGTTGCCGCAATGACCTTATCACCAGGGGACTTATCCACTGGAACACTTTCGCCTGTTATCGCGCTTTGATCGATAGCTGCATTGCCTTCGATTATAACTCCGTCCGCAGGTATGCTCTGCCCGGGCAGCACAATAACTTTGTCGCCGACAACAAGTTCTTCCGCACCTATTGTCATCTCTTTGCCCTCTCTGATTACACTAGCTGTTTTTGGAGCGAGCCCTACAAGCTTTGTAAGCGCATCTGCAGTCTTGCTCTTCGAGCGAGCTTCGATATATTTACCGACTGTGATCAGAGTTAGGATTGTTGCAGCTGACTCAAAGTAAAGGTCTGCTGCATATCTGTGTGCCGTCTCGTGATCGCCTGAACCATACGCTGAGCTCATCATAAGGAGTGCGAACACACCATAGACGAGAGCCGCGCCTGAACCGAGTGCAATCAAGGTGTCCATATTGGGACTGCCCTTGAAAAGGAGCTTAAACCCGCGCTTGAAATAGTCTGTGTTTACTGCGACAATCGGAATTGTCAGCAGAAACTGGATTAGTGCGTTTGTGAGCATATTTGCCTCACCCGTCAAAAACGGCGGCATCGGCAGAGAAATCATATGCCCCATCGCAACATACATCAAAACGATAAGAAACACGACCGAGATAGTAAGCCTTGACTTCATCTCGTTTTTGTTTTCGTTTTGTAAAACATCAGCGGATTTTTGGCTCTCTGCTGAGGTTGCAGCTGGTCTTGCACCATAACCTATCTTTTTGACAGCGGTCATTATTGCGTTTTCATCCGCACTGCCACCATAAGAAACAGTCATTGTTCCAGCAATAAGGTTTACGCCTACATTTTCGACGCCTTCAACCTTTGCAACGGCCTTTTCGACCTTAGACGCACAAGCGGCGCAGGTCATTCCTTCTATAGTAAATTTTTCTTTCATTGCAATTCCTCCTTTTTATAGAGGATAAGGGTAAGACTATTTTACGACTATATTGATTATTTTATCCTGTATATAGATTCTTTTGACAATTGTTTTGCCTTCAGCCACAGCAAGCTTACCGCTACGCTCCGCTTCAGCATAAACCTCTTCTTCGCTGCTTCCAGTTGCCATCTTGACGACACCCTTGAGTTTGCCGTTAACTTGGACTGCGATGTCAACCTCGGAAACCTTTGTCAGCTCCTCGATATACTCCGGGTATTTTGCATGGGAAACAAAGCCTTCAAAGCCGAGTTTCTCCCACATTTCCTCGCAGATATGGGGTGCGAACGGTGCGAGCATCCTCGTGAAGAAACCGAGATATTCCCTATCAAGCCCACCTTCAGCATAAATATCATTTGTGAGTGCCATCATTGCAGCGATTGCGGTATTGAACTTCATCTCCTCAATGTCACCCGTCACTTTTTTGAGTGTACGGTGGAAGGCTTTTTCAATCTCTGGAGACGTCTTTTCAAGCAGCATATCCGAAAGCCCTGCAAAACGCTCAAGAAACCTTTTTGCACCCTTGATACTCTGGGATGACCATGTTGCAGTTTTTTCAAAGTCACCTATGAACATCTCATAAAGTCTGAGCGTGTCTGAACCGTATTCGTCAATTATATCATCGGGGTTAACAACATTACCTCTTGATTTCGACATCTTCTCGCTATCCTCACCGAGGATCATACCCTGGGATGTGCGTTTCAGATAGGGCTCCGAATAGTTGATAACATTTATATCGTAGAGGAATTTTGACCAAAACCTCGAATAAAGCATGTGAAGTGTTGCGTGCTCCATACCGCCGTTGTACCAGTCGACCGGCATCCAATAGTCAAGAGCTTCTTTTGATGCGAGCTCTTTATCATTGTGCGGGTCGCAGTAGCGGAGGAAGTACCAGGATGAACCTGCCCACTGCGGCATTATGTCGGTTTCGCGCTTTGCAGATCCTCCGCAGCACGGGCAGGTGGTGTTGACCCATTCTGCCATATTAGCCAGCGGAGATTCACCTGTATCCGTCGGTTCATAAGATTCAACATCGGGGAGCATCAGCGGAAGTTCAGATTCGGGAATCGGTACCCATCCGCACTTATCGCAGTTGACAAGCGGAACAGGTTCACCCCAGTAACGCTGACGGGAGAAAACCCAGTCGCGGAGCTTGTAATTTGTTTTAGGTGTACCAAGTCCTTTTTCTTCAAGATATTCGGTTATCTTTTTCTTTGCATCATTAACTGAAAGCCCGTTAAGAAAATCGGAGTTGACCATTGTACCGTTTTCTATATCTGTATAGGCTTCGTTTGTTATATCACCGCCGGAAACGACTTCAACAATAGGAAGATCGAACTTTTTCGCAAATTCATAGTCGCGTGTGTCGTGAGCGGGAACTGCCATAATAGCACCAGTACCATAGGTTATGAGAACATAGTCCGAAACAAAAATCGGTATTTCTTTTCCTGTTACGGGGTTTACCGCACTGACACCATCAAGTTTTACGCCTGTTTTATCTTTTGCGAGCTCTGTGCGTTCAAATTCGCTCTTTTTTGCCGCTTCTTCACGATAGGAAATTATATCATTATAGTTATTGAGTTTTTCTTTCCACTCTTCGATAAACGGATGTTCGGGTGAAATAACCATATATGTTGAACCGAAAAGCGTATCAGGTCTTGTTGTGTAAACTCTGAGCTTGTCGCCTGCGCTTGTTGCAAAATCAACTTCAGCGCCATAAGAACGACCTATCCAGTTTATCTCTGCAAGCTTAACTCTCTCGATATAATCTACAGTTTCAAGGTCGTCAATAAGTCTGTCAGCGTATTCTGTTATTTTCAGCATCCATTGACTTTTAACCTTGCGGACGACTTCGCTGTGACATCTCTCACAGCTTCCGTTGACAACTTCCTCATTTGCGAGAACGACTTTGCAGGATGTGCACCAGTTGACAGCCATCTCTTTTTTGTAAGCGAGTCCGTGCTTGTAGAGCTGAAGGAAAATCCACTGAGTCCATTTGTAATAGGACGGGTCGGTTGTATCGATTTCCCTTGACCAGTCAAAGGAAAGTCCGAGAGCCTTGAGCTGGGAGGTAAATCTCGCTATATTCTGTTTTGTTACAATGCGCGGGTGTATCTTATGCTTGATAGCATAGTTTTCGGTCGGAAGTCCGAATGCATCCCATCCCATCGGGAAAAGAACATTATACCCTTGCATACGGCGTTTTCTTGCTATTATATCGACAGCGGTATATGAACGCGGGTGACCGACATGGAGACCTGCGCCCGAGGGGTACGGGAATTCGACAAGAGCATAATACTTCGGCTTACTCTTATCTATTTTAACCTCAAAAGCTTTTTCGCTTTCCCATTTATTCTGCCACTTTTCCTCTATCTGTTTAAAATCGTATCTCATTATAAAATAACCTCTTTTCTTTTTCTGTGATTAACACACTAAAGGTGTGTCACATAGATTGTGTATTACTATTTTCGATGTCAAAGTCTACCTTTTCCGCATCGCTCCATAGTCGTTCGAGGTTATAAAAGTCACGCGATTCTTTGGTGAAAATATGAATTATAACCGTTCCATAGTCAAGGAGAATCCAGCTTGCATTTCCGAAGCCCTCAATATGGTCGGGTTTTACATTTAACTGTTCTTGGAGTTGGAATTCAACCTCGTCCGCAAGTGCTTTTATATGAGTTGAAGAAGTACCTGTCGCGATAACAAAGCAGTCAGCGATAACTGTTTGGTCGGACAGTTTTAAGATATTGACATCGACTGCCTTCTTGTCATCAAGGATTTTTGCAGCTCGTTTGGATGTCTCAACTGCTTCTTTGCGTGATGCAGCCACTTCCTTTTCGTGTTCTTCAAACCGGTTATTTGTTTCGTTGTATTTGTTTTCGTTGTTATCCATTATAATAATGACCTTTCCTTATTTGCATTTGTTTTCAAAATTAGCGAATTTCTTGCATTTATAATATCGGGGTTCATAAATTCTCCTCGCTCAACCACCTCATTGATGGTCATTCCCAGCGCTTTTATCACAGCTTTTTCAAGTGAATAAGAATCGCCGGCAGCAAACAGAACTTCGTAATAATCCCGTATCTCCTCACAGCCCTCATAATGCCTGTTAGGCTCTATATAATCTGCAAACATCAAGAGCAGCTCAAGGGGTGACATATTCGCTTTACCCGTTGTATGACATCTAATCGCAGAAAAAACAGCGTCGGAAACGCCAAAACTGCGCTTTGCGCTCTCCGCTCCGGTTATCTGGTGCAGTACACGAGTTGAGCGTTTTTCGTCATCATTTAGGGTTATATTCCAGTCCTCACATAGTCGCAGGTGTTCTTCACGAGTCAGATATTTTGTTATATCGTGAAGAATTGCAGCGGCTTCGACTTCGTCGTTTTCAAGAAATGGAAAGTGTCTTTTCGCCAGTCGCAGTGAAGTGTCCCTCACACCCATTGTATGAGCTAACCTTTTCACAGGCACTGCCTCAAGCATGGCTTTGATATTATACATCCGCAGTTAACCTTTCGGCTCTGGGCTATAAAGCCCGTTCTTTTTTATATAATCATAAACGGCGGCAGGCAGAAAATTCTCTGCTTTCCCTCCGTTTTTTATTAATTCTCTAATTTCCGTTGATGAGATAATCTCAGGCTCAAGCTCAAGGAGAATAATGTTCGCACCGTACTTTTTTCTTAATCTATCACATTCCTGGATAAAGCTGTTATCTACTTCACCTGTTCGGGATGCGACTGCAAGAGTAGCATTTTCGAGCAGGTATTCGAAATTATACCATTTCTCAAAATAAAACAGCATATCAGTACCGATATAAAGCGATATTTTCTTGTTTGGAAAGATTTTTTCAAGATGTTTTACGGTGTTGTAGGTGTAGGAAACGCTGTCTCTGTTTATTTCATAATCTGAAATCTCGCCAATCTCTCCGAACGCAAGAAAGCAAAGCTCAAGCCTTTGTTTTGCGGTCGGACTCCCATCCTCAATCAGTTTATGCGGCGGTCTATGGCTTGGCATAACAATCAAACCGTCACCGCATACCTGCTCGCGGTACGCCTTTGCTGCCTTTACATGACCTAAATGGGGTGGGTTAAATGTACCACCGAAAAGCCCAATTATATCAGATTTGATGTTTTTCATTTAGGTAGTTCGATTTTTGGCTCTTTCGCCTTCTTGTAAAGAACAAATCGAGTTCCGATAACCTGTGCTACTTCAGCTCCTGTCGATGCAGCAAGCTCTTCCGCCGCTTCTCTGGAGGATAAGGGAGATGTCTCGAGCACGCGAGCTTTAATGAGTTCGTGCGCGGCAAGTGCGTCGGCAACCGTAATAGTGAGATTGTCGTTTATGCCGTTTTTACCGATTTGGATTATTGTTTCAAGGTTTGATGCGAGTGAGCGCAAATAGGCTCTTTGTTTGCTTGTCAGCATAGGTTTTTCCTTTTGAGAAATTTTATTTATTACAACATTGTCCGAAATAGCCTTCAAGATCTAACTTTCCGTCCTTAAATCCGAGCTTTTTCGCAACTGTGGCAGTCATTTTATCGTGGTAATACGCGCTATTACCTGAGTTTCTTTCGATGAAATCAAGTGCGGCTCTGCCTGCGATAACGAGAGCATCTTCGTCGTCGGAGCCTTTTGTGTTTCTCAAGAGTAAAATCGCTCCGCCATCTTTGGTAAACTTGAATTGGCATACTCCGATCTCACTTTCATCCGATAAAATCGCGTATGTCAGTGCTTCAACTTCAGCTTCCGCTTCGCAAAGTGAGCAAAGGCGTTCTTTTTCATCTATTTCAAAAACCGGTGTTATTTTAAGCATCAAGACCGACCTGCTTTTTTAGGTAATTTATTTCATCGCTCGTCAGTTTCCTGATTTCTCCGGGTCTTAGAGTGCCGATTTTCACTTCACCAACCGCAACACGCTTTAGTTCCGATATTTCTAAGCCTGCGACACTGCACATTCTCCTGATTTGGCGGTTCTTGCCTTCTTTGAGGAAAAACTTCAGAGTTGAGCTTTTATCCGATACGCTTAAAGTGAGAACTTTAACCGGTTGTATCTTCTCACCGTCAAGGCTTGTGATAGAGGTCAATTTATTGACCATATATGAGGTTACAGCGCCTTTTACCTTAACAAGATACGTTTTTTCGACATGATACCTCGGGTGAGTCAGCCTAAGGGCAAGCTCCCCATCGTTAGTCAAAATGAGCAGCCCTTCGGAACCTCTGTCAAGCCTTCCGACAGGGTAGACACGAGTTTGTATTTCGCCAAGAAGGTCTGCAACGCATTTTTCCGCGTGTGAATCCCTCATCGTCGTGACATATCCTGTGGGTTTGTTTATCATATAGTAAACCTTGCGCTGGCGATAATCAATAAGCCTTCCGCGGTATTCCACAGCATCATCGGGCCCGACTTTCTGCCCAATAGTGGCAGTTCGTCCGTTTATTTTAACAACACCTTCCAAAACCGCCGCTTCCGCTTCTCTGCGGGATGCGACACCTGCTTCGGCAAGGTATTTTTGTATTCTTTCTTCCATTATACGATTTACCTGAACCGTTTTCAACCGGTTCCTCTTATTATTTTTTTCCAGAAATCAATCTTTTTTGATTTTACATCCGAATCAGCGTGTAGCGGCATCACAAGCACCTTTTCATCTCCGCTGTAATATGTAATATATCCAACTGCTTCTCCCTTTGAAACAGGTGCGTAAACAAAATCAGGCACTGAAATTACCTCGCGCACTTCTTCTCCGACGGGCAGGCAGACATATGCGGGCTCTGTGTTTCTGCATAAAACAGTGTTTGATTCGCCACCGACGACATTTACGCTTCTTGTCACCCCATTAGTCCTAATAAGTTCAGTACCGGCATAGTTTGAAACTCCCCAGCCGTGCATATTTTTGTGAGCGCTCCAGTCTCCGGGGCAGTTTAATGTGACCGCAATTAGGATTTGGTCACCGTTTTTATATGCTGTCACCAAGCATCTTCCAGATGCTTTCGTGTAACCTGTTTTAACTCCGATAATCTCATCATACGACATAAGCAGTTTATTGTGGTTGACAAGGTATCTGCCATTTTCGACATTTTTGTAGGGGATGGTTTTCTTTTTTGTAGCAACGATCTTCGCGAAAGTCTCATTCCTCATTGCCACCGCTGAGAGCAGTGCAAGGTCTGCAGCAGTAGTATAGTGGTCTGCGTCAGGCAGACCATTCGGGTTTGCAAAGCGAGTTTTTGTCATTCCTAACTCTCTTGCTTTCGCGTTCATCAGCGCAACAAACATATCAACACTTCCGGCAGCTGCAATTGCGAGAGCGACTGCAGAATCATTACCCGATTCGAGAAGCAGTCCATAGAGTAGCTCCTCTATCGTCAGCGTTTCACCTTCGGAAAGGTAGATGGATGAGCCCTCTATTCCGACCGCTTCCTTTGGTATGACAAACTTTGAACTTAGTGGCATAAGCTCAAGGGTGAGCAGTGCTGTCATAATTTTAGTTGTGCTTGCCATAGGGCTTCTTGCATCTGAGTTGCCGTAAGCGAGAACCTGCAAGGATTTTGCATCTATGAGAATTGATGATGTTGCTCCTGTTTCAACGGGCATAAGGGTAGCAAGCGAAAAATCGAGCTTATAACTCTTATTTTCGCTATTTGTATCTATCGCACCTACAGGAAAAGTGTCTGGTGTAAAAAGGGGCAGAAATGAAAGCGTGAGAAGTACGGCGCAAAGAAACACCGCAACCAATGCACGGACAACCCTTTTCTTATATTTTTTCTCATCAAAGATCACTTGCTCTGTATTAATCAAGGTCTTATCCCCCCAAGATATTCTACCATAATAATATAGAAACCGAGGGGATAATATGATTGTTTTAGCTTAAGATATCGTCGTCAAAGTCGTCCGAGACTTTCTGTTCTTTCTTTTTCGATGGGAACATCGCTTTGAGTTTTTCAACAAGGTCTGGCATTTTATCAACTAAACCGTTTACCGCGTCGATTGTCTTATTAACCGGATCAGCAGGGGCATTATAGCTTGACGGGGACTTCAGATCAATAACTCTGACATCGCCGAACGCTGCGATAATAAATCCCATCGGAACGACTGTTAGGCCTGCGCCGTTACCTCCAGCAAAATTAGCTTGGTTTTTTTCGTCTCTTTTTCCGAGATCGCTGCCGCCGGAAGCAAATCCAACCGACACCTTCGAAAATGGAATAACCGTGATGTTTTCATTCACGACAATCGGGTTGCCGATAACGGTGTTGGCATCCGCAACATTTTTGATATTACTGAGGGCTGCTTCAATCATCTGTTTAATCGGTGTTTCGTTCATGACTGTCCGTCCTTTCATTTGTCGTCTTTATGTTTTGGGCTTTCTTTGCTTTTTCTCCATAGTACTTCAAAAATCCTGAACCGCCTGATATTGCGCAGACCATCGCCTGCCAAACGAGAATCGACATTGTTATCGATGCTTCCACTGATGAATCCTCACCTAAAAAATCGGGAACAACTTCAGCCGTATATACACCCTTCTTTTTTCTCGGTTTTAGCGTTTTTAGTATCGCTGTAAGTGAATGCAAAGCACCTGATGCAGCGCCGAAAAGAATCGCAGTTGTCGCCGCATCTCCGGTAGCAACTTTTAGATTTATATTGTATTTATCGATTCTTAAATATCTGATAAATCTTTCCGTTAATGGTCTGATGACATCCTTCAACAGCTTTATTATATCCGAAAGGGAGTGCTTTTTTTCATCGCTTTTCTCTTGAGGCGATTTTTTCTTTTTCGTTCTTGTCTTTTTTATGGTTTTACCTTTTTTCTCACGCAGTTTGACTTTTTCTTTGCCAACGATTCTATAACGAATAAATCCTACTTTGATATCTACTGTCAGCTTATCCTTATAAGATACCGCGACACCAATTCTTATTATGAGAAGGAGTGCGAAGATTATAATAAGAGCGAGTAGAATATAAAGAAAAGTCATAGCTATTACTCCGTTTCAAGAGACAGCTGATCTACAGCATCACTATCTTTTTCGGATGACACATCGTCAAGTTTACTGTATGGAAGATCTGAAAGTGAAGATAATCCAAAGCAGCGCAGAAATGCGTCCGTTGTAGAAAAAAGGAGCGGTCTGCCAGGCGCATCGAGAATCCCGTCTTCTTTCACTAATCCCTTATCACAAAGTGAGGAAACAATTTGTGATGATTCGATACCTCTTACCTGTTCGATAAATACCCTTGTGACAGGCTGATTATATGCAATTATTGCAAGAACCTCAAGAGCTGCTTTTGACAACGGTGGAAGCTTCTTTAGCTCAAGCGCAGATTTAACTTGTGTAGCATATTCGCGCTTTGTACATAGCTGCAATGCGCCGTCAATAAAGACAAGGGCGATACCACTGTTTGCTTGTCTATACTTTACCTCAAGCATCCTTCTTGCAGCATCGAGCTCTGCCGCACTTATATTCAACACCTCGCAAAGTCTTTCGGTGCTTACCGGCGAGCCGCAGGCGAACAAAACAGCTTCAAGGGAAGCCGAAAGCGTATCGAGTCCGCTTTCATCATGTTGTTCTTCTATAAGAGTTTCAAGATTGTTCAAACTAAATCCTTTCGGAACTAACAAACTATTATGAAGCTAAAAGTCAAGCTCTATTCTTCGAATTCAATATTAGTGTCAGATACATTTTCGTTCAAGACCAGCAGAGCGGAACTGCCGTTCTTCATTATTCCAACTCTTCCCGCTGCAACAAGAGTTAGCAAAGCAAGGAATGTTGCGCAGAGTTCGCCGACTGAGCCGAGTTCGGAAAATAGCGTATCAAAATCTGCTGCTCTGGCAGCCGAAAGTTTTGCTAAGAGCCAGTCGGATTTTTCTTCGACTGTGTATTCCCTGTTTTGTTTAATCGTTTCAAAGACTTCGTTCGTCTCTTCAGGTTTTGCTTTTAACCGCTGGTATATTCTCGCAAACGCTTCGGAAAGCAGTTCCTTTTCGTGAGGTTTCAGATAAGGAAGGTCGAGGATTTCCGGTTGCCTGACAAAGCGGTCAAAATAAGTCTCCGCTCTATCCTTTAGAAACTCCGATGTTTCCTTTGCTCTGCGGTATTCGAGAAGCGCGTCCACAAGAGGCTGTCTCGGGTCTTCTTCATCTTCTTTTTTTGGAAGGAGCATCTTCGACTTTATCAGCATAAGCTCCGCTGCCATCCTGACAAAGTCAGCGGCGACTTCCATATTGTCTTTATGAAGCTCGTCAAGATAATCGTTGTACTGTTCTGCGACTACCGCAATCGGTATATCAAAGATATCAATTTTGTTTTTTGTAATTAAAGTTAACAGGAGGTCGAGTGGACCTTCGTATTTTTCGATTTCAATTCTGATTTCGGTCATATTAGAAAGGCAGGAAAATCAGATTAACAAGCCAGATGAATGCATTCAGCACCCAGCCCGAGAGCGTAGAAACGATTCCCCGCGCACCTCCACTTATGACAAGAACAAACAGTGCGATTTGGATATATCTTTCGTAACGGTAAACATACTGTGCGATGTGATTCGGAAGTAACGATAAAAGCAGTTTAGATCCGTCAAGTGGCGGTATCGGAAGCAGGTTAAAGACGCCGAGAGTGACATTGATAAAAACCATATACCATAAACCGTATTGCAGGAGCTGTATAACAAGTCCTGAAACAGTTGTTGCTGTCACAAATCCGCTGTACGAAAATAAATATATTCCAAATATATTTATATCGAATATACTGAACACTCCGCCTATTAAAAGTATCACAAGTGCAATTGCAAAATTAGATAGCGGGCCGGCAAGAGAAACGATGTTTAAGTCTCTTTTCGGTTTTTTGAAGTATCTCGATGCTATCGGCACCGGCTTTGCCCAACCAAATCCGAGAAACAGCCAGAGGACAAGTCCTATTGGGTCGATATGCTTCATAGGATTGAGAGAAATTCTGCCAAGACTTCTCGCTGTCGGATCACCGAGCTTATACGCTGACAAAGCGTGAGCAGATTCATGGACTGAAATCGAAAACAAGAAGCAGATGAACCCCATCAAAAGAAGCGGTATCATCCTCAGCGGATTACTCGAATATATAAGCGTCAGCAGCATTTATTTAACCTTCCTACGTTTTACTTTAAGGTAACGATGCTCTTTTCCCAAACCTTAAGGGGCTCGTATCCCATAAGTGTTGTAATCGTTGCAGCGATATTCGCCAGTCCGTACTTACCGTCAGTAACAACATTGTATTCATCGGAATAGAAGTTATCATAGAAAATACAGGGCACGGGGTTGAGTGTATGAGCAGTTTTCGCTTTCGGCTTACCGTTCTTGTCGGTCTTGACTGCGCCGGTTTTTTTGTCGGTTTCATACATTTCATCAGCGTTTCCGTGGTCTGCGGTGACGATCGCAATAGCGCCGACTTCATCAACAGCCTTTAGAATTCTGCCAAGACAAAGATCAAGGGCTTCCATCGAAATAACAGCTGCACGAATAACACCTGTATGTCCGACCATATCTCCGTTCGGGAAGTTTACTCTCAAGAAACTGTATTTCCCGCTCTTTAACGCTTCGATAAGTTTATCTGTTATTTCAGCGCATTTCATCCACGGACGCTGTTCAAAGGGAACAACATCGGAAGGAACTTCGTAGTAATCTTCAAGGTCTTCCGAGAATTTACCGCTACGGTTTCCGTTCCAGAAGTAGGTGACATGGCCGTACTTCTGAGTTTCGGATATCGCATACTGCTTCTCGCCTGCTTTTGCAAGGTATTCACCGAAGGTGTTTGAGATTTCAGGAGGATTAACAAGATATCTTGAAGGGATATGAGCGTCGCCGTCGTATTCAAGCATTCCAGCATAGACGACTTTGGGAACTCTCACTCTGTCGAAATGGGTAAAGTCTACGTCCTCGAATGCTTTTGAAATTTCTATCGCTCTGTCGCCTCTG
Source organism: Eubacteriales bacterium (assembly GCA_028705495.1). Classification (GTDB taxonomy): domain Bacteria; phylum Bacillota; class Clostridia; order Oscillospirales; family CAG-382; genus GWF2-38-85. Next base: position 3,959 of record JAQWDK010000017.1, on the reverse strand, counting down.
AAGTTGAAGAAAATAACGCTGTCGCCATCAAAAATTCTACCTACAGGTTCACCATTTTCCGCTATAACAAAGGGTGAAAGGTCCTGGTCAATTGCTTTTGTTTCTTCTCTTAATGTGCTTATTGCTTCTTCTGCGCTGCTGAACTTTCTGCTCTCACCGAGTACATGGGTCTGCCAGCCTTCTTTGACCATGTTCCAGTTAGCTTCATATCTGTCCATGGTAATACACATTCTACCGCCGCCGGAAGCGATTTTTACATCAAAATTGTCGCTTCTCAGTTCTGATAAAAACTGCTCAAAGGGAAGAACATAGTCGAGCGCGCTTGTTTCGCCGACATCTCTACCGTCGAGGAGGATGTGGACTCTGACTTTAGTAACACCGTCATTTTTCGCTTTGACAATCATTGCTTTTAGGTGGTCTATATGTGAGTGGACATTTCCGTCCGAAAAAAGTCCGATAAAATGAAGAGTGGAATTGTTTGCTTTGGCATTTCCGGTAAGCTCTTTCCAGCTGTTGCCTTCAAACATTCTACCGCTTTCAATCGCCGAGGAAACAAGCTTCGCGCCTTGAGCAAAAACTTGACCTGCGCCAAGAGCATTGTGTCCGACCTCGGAGTTACCCATATCATCGTCTGAGGGAAGGCCTACCGCCATACCGTGAGCTTGCAGTGAAACCATAGGATAGGTTGCTATAAGCTTGTCCAAGTTAGGGGTTTTAGCAAGTGTTACGGCATTACCTTCGTTTGCGCTTGCAAGTCCGACACCATCCATAACTATTGTCAGCACACAAGGCTTCTTTTCGCCAAACACACCATTGTTTATCTTCTTTGTTTCCATAAATTTTTCTTCCTTTCAGATCGGGATATACATAGAATTTAACATCAAAAGGCACACCATGCCCGATTATATTCATTCTATTATTATACACCAGTCTACACACTTTTGCAATAGTGCCTTTTAGCATAAAAATCGCGCCGTATAAGAAGTTTTATACGGCGCAGACTCGTTATTTATGTATTCTGACTAAGTTGTTACGAAAAATTCTCGATTGTGCTTTGCCTTGCGGCTTCCATCTTATCATAAATAGCATCAAGTCTTGAAACTATTGTATCGACTTTTGCTAATACATTGTAAGTGTTTTCATAATAGATATCGCCCCAGCTGTAGATTACCGAAAGGTCATAGGTGCGGTTTTTGAAAACTATATCAAGCATTGCACGGGATTCTTCATCGTTTAGCCTTTTGCGCTTAAGGGTTCTTGTGTAATATTCGTCAAGTACCATCTCTTTTCCGAGATAGCTCATCGCTTCGAGGATAAAGGTTATTTCATCATAATCATCTGGCGAGACAGTGTTTGGCATTGATATAAAACCGTTACTATACACCCAAACCGGTGAATAATAATCTGCTTGTTCTGCGTTCAACATAGGGTAAGGAAGAATTCCATAATTTACTTCGCTATTTCTAAGATCTTCACCGTTAACTCCGCCAACGGTATAATTTGAGGTAAACAGAGATTTGCCCTCTGGAAACATTTTCGACACCAGCTGAATATTCGTGTCGTTCCATTCATAGAAATATCTGTCCATCGCCGTAACAGATTGGTCGCAGAGATATGAATAGACTTTTTGGTATGCAGTTATATAGTCCTGACCTTTAACAATAATCTGAGGAATATCTTCGGTATCTTTTATTGTTGTTGTTAATCCGAATCCGTTGACAAAAGACATAACAGTTTGCGCTGTCCCTATATTACCCCAGATGTCGTTACCCGTTACCGTCATCAACGAATCGCCATCGTCTTCAACAACAGATTTGGCAAGCTCGTACATTTTGTCGATTGTCCACTTTTTGTCTTCTACGAGTGTATATAGGTCCTCAATATTATTTTTATTTACCATATCCTTATTGAACAGAATGACATTTGTAGCTTCATTATCTGTTACAGTTATGTCTCCGGTGATAAAATCAAGCCTATTGTTGATAGAACACTGCTCGATTAGTCCTCCGTCCCACCATTCGGATTCCAAGCTGAGGTTGGAATTCGGCATACCGATAAAGTTTGTAAGCAGCTTTTCTTGAGAGTAGAGGGCTGTGTTGATAAGGGTTTCAGATAACATATTGAAGCTTGTGTCTCCGGAATTAATGAGCTGGCGGACAACACCCGGGAATTCAAGCCAAGCTCCGCCAAGCATAACTTCAATATTACAGTTAAATTTTTCTTCTATTTTTCTGTTTCTGTTGTAAAATGCTTCGTTAACAGGCTCGCTATCCTGTTCGTCAGTGTTAAATTGTTCTACTTCGTACGGATCAGTATCCCCTTCAACACCAAAAGTAAAGAAGGTTAGAGTAAAATCTTCAAGGTCTCTGTCACCAAGATGGGGTACAAGCTGCTTTTCAGCCTCGGATACGGTAGCGGACGCATCGGACTCTGTTTCTCTTTCCCCGGTTTCGCACCCTGCAGCAAGCGATACAAAAATAATTATGGCAAGTAGAACTGATAACAGTTTTTTCATAATTGACCATACCTTTCTATTTTTTGAAGTTTATTTCATTCAAGCCCTTTGCGATTCGTGCCTTGCTTTTGGCACGAAAGAAATAAACTTCGGGATTGAAAGATATATCTTTCAATCTAAGGTCCTTTCGAATTAATTTTAAATTTTCCGTTAATACTATTATTAATTATAACGAATATTCACCTATAATTCAAGTACTTGTTGCGTTTTTCTCTAGTTAATACTAATTTATTAACCTAAAAACTTTGCTGCTTTCACCATAGCTCCAGTTTGCTGAAATTTCGCATAAATCCCTTGACAAAGCTTGCGGTTCAAGATATAATATATATTGCTTTACTGCGCGCCCGGTTTTGCGCGCAGCTTATCCATTTAACCAACCGACGGGAGGTGCACAAGGTGCTTAGAACATATCAACCCAAAAAACGCCACAGAAAGATGGAGCACGGCTTCAGAAAGAGAATGGCGACAGCTAATGGCAGAAAAGTCCTCAAGAGAAGACGCGCTAAAGGCAGATTCAGACTCACTTATTAACCAGATGAACAACAATCCGAAAGGTTCTGCCCGGCCTTCTCGAAATTTTAAGAATCGGATAAACGAAAAAAACAAAAGTAAGAAACTCAAAACCGTTACGGAAAACCGCCTATTCACTCGTGCGTATTCAAAGGGAAGCCGCGCAGTGTCAAAGTCGTTGGCGGTTTATGTTTTGAATGGTAAGGGTTTCAGAGATATTCGATACGGCATAACCGTTTCCAAAGATAGAGGCGGAGCGGTCGTACGCAACCGTCTCAGACGAATCATCCGCGCGGCATATAGGGAGTTGTATCCGAGGCTCCGGCGCGGTTGTACTATTATAATTGTAGCAAGACAGGGCTGTGTCGGCAAAAAATCCAGTGAGCTGGTTAAGGAACTTGAGCAAATGTTTTCAAAAACAGGTCTGCTCACCGGTCCGGATGATACAGCTAAAACCGTTTCTTCTCCGCCTTCTGACGGCGGTAAGCTTTGAAAAGAGGCGATCTCTTTGAAAAGACTTTTTATGTTTCCGATAAAGCTATATCGGCGTTTTATCTCACCGATGAAACCGCCGACTTGTAGATTTACACCGACCTGTTCCCAGTACGCGCTTGAAGCAATTGAAAAACACGGTGTTATTGTCGGGCTTGCGCTGTCTACTGCAAGAATAATCAGATGTAACCCATATTCAAAGGGCGGACAAGACCCCGTCCCCGAAAAACCGCTTTTTAAGTTTCGGAAAAAGTAGGTTCAATAAAATCATAGGAGAAATTAGATGTTCGATTGGATTAATATCGGAATCGGGAGCATAATGAAGTTCTGTTATAATATAACGAACAATTATGCGCTTGCCCTTTTTCTTTTTGCAATATTCGCTCAGATAATTCTTTTCTTCTTCAGCATCAAAACCCAGAAGAACGCGCAAAAACAATCA